>NZ_JASIST010000003.1:0-359783 GCF_030063265.1 Pseudarthrobacter sp. PH31-O2
GCGGTAGTGTTCCGGTTTTCGACTAAACCTTTGGTAAAACTTGGACCGTATGATCGCCTCATGGACACAGTCCACGAAACGAAACCGCAGGTCAGGACAAGTTACCGATCCTCGACCCTAGATAACGGCTGTTTTTGACCTGCGTTTCCTGCCCTGACGCCCTGGCTGTGACTCACGGCGATAAATGGCGGCTTTTCGCATCGTTTTTTGTCACTTAGCCCGCTGGGGTCCGTCTCCATGCGATGGGGAGAGGTGCCGCACCTGCCCATACGATCGCGGGTATGAGTCGGGTGAATATGGCAGTTTGATTCAGTACCGGTGGGACGGCTTGAACCAAGACCACCAACTACTCGCCGGTATACGCCGGAACGAACGCTGCGACGGCGAACTCCATCGCGATCGCAAGCAACGAATGCTTCTCCGGCTGGACCAAGACCTTCACGGACCCTCGTCTCTGCGCCGCGATCGTGGACAGGCTAACCTTCAACGGCTCCATCATCGAATCCGGCGCCGACTCGCCCACACCATCGCCCACCAAACACGCAAACCAACCGTAGTGAGCCCCAGGGGCTCGGCGCATCAAGTCCGAAATGACCGCCGAGTAAAGCTCTAAGCGCCATGAGGCCGCGTCACCTTTCGAATACCGGTGAGAGCCGAGTTCAGAACATCGGCGGCCGAGGTAGTTCTTCCCCGTTCCTCACGCGGGCAGACGGCGTCCGCCTCATGAGCCGCAGGAAATCTTTGCAGGCGTCATTCTCGGTGAAGAATATCTGTTCCTCAAACCGGCACCCGCGTTCGGAATAGTAGACCGCCCATTCATGGCCGCGATCCTCTAGACAGTACGTATCGTCAGGGGTGCCACCCTCAAGTTCATAGGCATTTGTTTTGTAGCCTTCAGACTCCAGAACTGTTTTCAGTTCGCTACGGTTCACTACAAACCTCCTTGAAGAATCTCGTCCATCGTTGACCTTGAATCCACTGACAAGATCGCCAGTGAGCGATGGTGGGGTCGGACCGCACATCTTCATATGCGTCCGCCAAGAGGCACTTCCACCGCCCTGACAGCTGTCCCGGATAATCTACACGCGGCCCGGGGATCAGCTCAGATGCTGCCGACAGCTTCGGCCAGCAGTCGGTGGCCCTCGGTCGAGGGATGGATGCCGTCGCTGAACAGGGCCGGGCGGTCGGCCAGGACGTTCCAGGTGTCCAGGAAGTCCCGGAAGGTCCGCTGGCACCAGGACCGCATGCTCTCCCGCAGGTCTAGGATCTCGTCCAGATGGAGGCCGGGTATCACTGTGGTGTCTACCCAGTTCGGGCTCATCACCACCACGCGCCGTCCCTGGGACTCCATGGCATCACAGAAGGACTCCAGCCGGGCGATTACGTCCTGGCTCACTTTTGCCCCGCTTCGTCCCTCGACATGGAGAAGGTCATTGATGCCGGCCGCCACCAGGATCGTGTCGGCGCGGCGGGCGGACACCTCGGCCTCGGCGGCGTCCAGGACCTCGAGCATGGTGGCGCCCGGCCAGGCCAGGTTGAAGAACCGGTTGTTCTCCTCGTCGCGGGCGATGTGTCGCGAGGCGACCCGGGCGGCCCAGCCGCCTTCCGGGGTGCAGCGCCCGTAGGCAATGCTATCGCCGATCAGGGCAATGCGTTCGGCCACGGCCAGAGGCTCGGCGGAGACGTAACACCAGGCCTGCCCGTGGGCTCCGGTGGGCACGCGGCGGCGGGCGTAGGCGCCGACCTCGTAGGCGTCGGCCGTGGCCAGCTGGTCAGGGGTTAGAGCCAGCAGGCCGCCGGATACTGAGTTACCTTCACGCCGGACGAGGCCGAGGTGAACGTTCTTGCCGCTCTTGGCAATCACATCCAGGTCGGTGATGACGACCTCGGTGGTTCCGTGCCCGATCAGGGAGTCCTTGACCGTGTTGAGCCGGGTGCCGAACAGCGACTGCTGCACCTTCTCATCCAACAGGGTGCCGAACGAGAAGACCAGGTCGGCCGGGGCAGAGGTTGTAGTGCGTTCCGGGTGTACCAGAGGGGTGCTCCTTGGGCAGAATTTTCGTCACTCGGATGCCGTCCGAACGGAAGCCGCACCGATACGACAAACTTAGCAGCGCCGTCGTCCTCCGGGAGCGGCCCATCGGACGGGACCGACTCCGGGGCGTGGGCTCGTGGGTGGTCCTGAATCAAGCCGTCTCAGTGGTCCCCAATTAGGTTGGCATACTCAGATTTCGTTGATGATCCGGTCCAAGGCTGCCTGGGTTGTCGCGAGGTTTGTGATGGTGTCCGAGATCCGGTCGCGTTCCTGGAGCAACCGGCTCCGCAGCTTGGGTGTCCTCACGCCGGGATCACTCATGCACGGGAGCAGATCGACCATCGTTGCGCTGCATATGCCGGCTCCGAAGAGCTCCTGGATGAGCCCCACACGGGCCGCCGCATCCGGGCCGTAGACCCTTTGCCCTGATCCGGTGCGGTCCGCGCTTAGCAGGCCCTGGTCCTCGTAGTACCGCAGTGAACGCACACTGACCCCTGTCGCGGCCGAAAGTTCTCCGATACGCATCTATGCCTTGCCTCTCACATTGGTGTCAGGTTCTAGGGTACGAGCATGACTACAGAGAAGAGAACCACAGCCCCTGTGCGCCAGCTGCGCCTCATCGTCGAAGCCGAAGATTACGAGGCCGCGGTGACGTTCTACCGAGACGTGCTGGGCCTCACTGAACAAGCCGCCTTTGAAGGTGACGGCGATGCCAGAGTCACCATCCTCGAGGTCGGTCGCGCCACGCTCGAACTCTCCAACCCGGCCCAGATCCGGATGATCGACGATATCGAGGCCGACGGCCAACGGAGCGCAAAAATCCGGGTCGCCTTCGAAGTGGACGATTCGGCCACGGCAACGAAGGATCTCGTCGCGGGCGGCGCCACCCTCGTTGCCGAGCCGCGCGAAACGCCATGGAAGTCATTGAACTCCAGGTTGACCGGTCCCGGGGGGTTGCAGCTGACCTTGTTCCAGGAACTGGAAGACATCCAGACACGCAGCACCCGCCCAGGGTTCAAACACCCCTAAAGCAGCTGCCAACGATTCACGGCACTCCAGGATCAGCTCAGGCCGCACCAGGACAGCACGAGCATAAAAGATCAGCCGCGGACGTCCCGCCCCCGCGTCCCCATCCCAATCGAAAAAGAGAATTCAATGTTCCACGCAACAACGGCCGACCGTGACGCATGCGGCGCCGGCAAGGTCATATCCAAGGATCAGCAGTTCGGGTACGCGATACAGGAACTCGGCATCTCCACAACCGATGGCGAAAAACGGGTAGAAGCCGGGGAGGGAACGTCCCTCTATTGCATCGGCGGCCGCGGCTGGGCGTCCCTTCCTGGAGGACATGCCCGGTACGCCCTGGAGCCAGGGACCGTCTTCGCTGTCACTGAACCCGGATGTGGGGTCATCATCAACGCAGCCGAGGACCTTACGATGCTGCGGGTGGACCATACACGTAACAGTTGAGAGACCGTCTGGCCGAATGAAACAGTCCCCCATCGCTAACCAACACCCGACAGGAACATCCATGAGCCACGCGCGAAATCCCACCATTGACCCCCGTGCCGCACTGGTGATCATCGATGCGCAACGGGCCTTCGACGACGCCGCGTACTGGGGTCCTCGCGATAACCCCTCCTGCGAGGCGAACATCGCGGCCCTGCTGATGCGCTGGCGGGAAACCGGCCGTCCCATCGTTTTCGTCCGCCACGATTCGACCACGCCCTCCTCCCCCCTGCACCCGAACAACCCCGGCAACGCGTTCAAGGACATCATCACCGGCACACCGGATCTTCTGGTGCGCAAGAACGTCAACTCCAGCTTCCACGGCACCCCCGATCTACACGCGTGGCTTCAGGAAAACGACATCAAGGAGCTGGTCGTCTGCGGAATCACCACCAACCATTGCTGCGAAACCACGGCTCGAGTCGGGGGCAATCTGGGCTACCGGGTCTACTTCCCCCTCGACGCGACCCACACCTTCGACCGCACCGCCCCGGACAGACAAAACGTCACCGCGGCTGACCTGTCACGGATGACAGGGGTGAATCTCCACGAAGAGTTCGCCACAGTCGTGACCACATCGGATCTGCTAGAACGGGCAACGCAGATTACTGCCCGGTAGCCGGAGCTGACACGACTGTCCTTTCCGCGTCCCCTGGGGCCTCAGGCGCTCCCGCGGTCGGCGGCTCTCGCGCTTGGTCTAGATCCCAGCGATTGGTTCGGTGAGCTGCCCGGACCGGCTGATGAAGGGTGAGTGGCTCGACTCAAGACAGACCGCATTGGTGCACCGATGGGCCATTCGTTCCTGCGGGGCGGGGCTGATCCTTGTTCAACCACCCACCCCCGGCAAGCGTCCCCAGCTTCGTTGCCGGCTGGTGCCGCGTTCAGTCGAGGACTGCGGCTACCGCTTCGACTTCCACGAGCTGGTCGGGGTAGCCGAGAACAGTGACTCCCATCAGGGTGCTGGGAACATCGTGGTCACCGAACGAGGTGCGGACAACGTCCCACGCAGCCACCAGGTCGACCCTGTCGTTAGACGCGACGAGAACGCGAGTGCTGATCACATCCTCCAAGCCCGCACCGGCCGCCTCCAAAGCAAGGCGCATGTTCGCTATCGCCTTCTCCGCCTGGGCCGTGTAGTCACCTACCCCCGCCGTCGAACCATCCGCGTTCAGCGGACATGCGCCGGCCAGGAAGATAAGGCGGGCGCCGCTGGGGGCGGTTGCTGCGTATGCGTACTGCGCAACGTCTGCCAGAGAGTCCGAACGAATGAGACTGACCACTCGCGCCATGTTTGCCTCCATTGTGGTTGCCCCACTTTTCTGTCCATCGGGTCACGTCTGTCGGCTCGCGAAGCGAGCTTCTCTTGATCAGAGCGTCAAAACAGTTCGTTCGTCTGTGAGCCGGGCCAGTGCGCGGGCCTCGGCGCTGCCGGGTTCGGCCGTGTAGGTCAGGATCCGATGACCGGAATCGTCCGGCATGGTCAGGACCTCAAACCCGAGCTCCAGCGGTCCGAGCGCAGGGTGGTGCAGGGTTTTGCTACCGGACATGCAGTTCTCGACCGGGTGTTCGGCCCACATCACGGCGAATTCCGGGCTTTTGAGGGTCAGCTCACCGACCAGCGCGGCGAGCTCGGCGTCGTCGGCGAACCGGCCCGACAGGAGCCGCAGGGAGGCCACGGCGCGGCCGGCCTCGGTCCGCCAGTGCGCATACAGGTTCCGTGTGGCTTCGTCCAGGAAGAGCATCCGGGTCATGTTCGGCCGCTGTGTCGGCGTTTCCGGGGATTCGAAGTCCAGATGCGGGGCGACCAGGCCGTGGCCGGCGGCGTTCCAGGCCAGGACCTCCGTGCGTTTACCCAGCACCACCGCCGGGACCGGGTGCATGGACTCGATCAGCCGTTTCGTTCCGGGCCGGACATGGTCCGGGCGGCTGCGGGAAGGCTTCGCGTTCCGGCGCCGGATTCCGGAGAGGTCCGCGAGGTGCTTGCGTTCGACGTCGGTCAACGCCAGCGCCCTGGAAAGGGAGTTAATGACGGCGTCGGAGGCGTTCAGGTGCTGGCCCTGTTCCAGCCGGGCATAGTAGGTCACGCTCATCCCGGCCATCATCGCCACCTCCTCACGCCGCAGGCCAGGCACCCGCCGCGTCCCGTAGTCCATGAGCCCGACATCGCCCGGGCTCAGGGAGGCCCGTCGTTTGCGCAGGAACTCGCCCATGGCTGCCGGTTGATTCATACCTGTGAGTATTCCCGAACATCACCAACTGTGGGTAGCACTGCCAGTGCTACCCACAGCACGGCGTGGCTGTCCGTGCCCGGGACCGGCAGGGTGGAAGGGAACCCATCCCAGACTTCAGCGATCGGACATCCCCGCCATGACAGCCCGCGACACCTCACCACTCCCCCAGCTCACCGCACCACCGGCCCCGCCAGCTCCCGCAGCGCCTCCCCGGATGACCGGCCGGCAGCGGCTCATCATGGTCCTGCTGCTGACCGCCAGCTTCACCCTCGCGGTGGACTTCTCCATCCTCAACGTCGCACTCCCCCGCATCGGGGCCGACGTCGGATTCTCCCTCGAACACCTGCAGTGGATCGCGACGTCCTTCGCGCTCTGCGCGGCAGGATTCACCCTGTTCTTCGGCCGGGTCGCTGACCTCTTCGGCCGCAAACGCCTCTTCATCGCCGGCATGGCTCTGCTCGGGATTGGTTCCCTTCTCGGCGGCCTCGCCACCGATCCCGGCCTGTTGCTGGCCGCACGTGTCGCCCAGGGCCTCGCCACCGCCGCCGTCACCCCGGCCGCCCTGTCCCTGCTCACGACGTCCTTCCCCGAGGGACCGCTGCGGGACAAAGCCCTGGGACTGAACGGCTCCCTAATGGCCGCCGGCTTCACCACCGGCGCGATCCTCGGCGGACTCCTGACCGACCTGCTCTCCTGGCGGTGGGCGTTCTTCATCAACATCCCCGTCGCGGCCTTCGTTCTGATCCTGGCACCGAAACTCCTGACCGAATCCGCCCGGGGGAACAGGACGAAGCTCGATGTCCCAGGCGCCGTCACCGTCACCATTGCCCTGCTCGCACTCGTCTTCGGCCTGACCACGGCCGGCGAGAAGGGCTGGGACGACCCACTGGCGTGGGGCACCCTGACCGCAGGCGCGGCATTGTTCATCGTGTTCTTCTTCATCGAAAAGAACACCGCCCATGCCCTCGTCCCCGTGAGTATCCTGCGCCGAAACAACATCGCCTGGGGCAACATCGCCGGAATCCTCGCGTTCGCCACCGAAACCTCCCTGGTCTTCGTCCTCACCCTCTACCTCCAGCAGGTCCTCGGCTACACCCCGCTCGGGGCCGGCCTGTCCTTCGCCGTGCTCGGCGCCGGCACCATCGTCGGGGGCCTGATCGCGCCGAAGCTCATCGGCAGGCTCGGCAACAAAAACACCATCATCCTCGGCCTCACCATCCAGGCCGCCGCCACCGGATCCCTGCTCCTCATCAACACCAGCCAAGGATCCCTGATCATCGTGCTGATCGGAACCTTCATCGGCGGCGTCGCCAACCTCGCCGCTATCGTCGGTTTCATGGTCACCGCCACCACCGGGCTGCCGGACACCGAACAGGGCCTCGCCACCGGGCTGACGACCATGAGCCAGCAGGTCGGCATCACCATGGGCATCCCGGTCATGAGCACCATCATCGCCGCGTCCCTACTCCGGCACGGCAGCGACAACGCCCCGCAGCAGGTCCTGGACGCCGTATTACCGGCCATCGGCATCAACGCCGGCCTCTGCCTCGCCACAGCACTACTCGTCGGACTCCTTCTGCGCATGCGTCCTGCAGTCCCGGCAGAAGCAAACTAGACCCAGTCCTCCGCCAAGAGACCCTCCCGGGCTGCCGGCCGGGCGGGGAAGCAAACGTCTTTTGGCGCTAGGCTTCGGTCCATGATTATCTGGCTCAACGGCACCCACGGGGCGGGTAAAACAACGACGAGCGCGCTCGTGCAGCAGTTGCTGCCCGGATCCCGCGTCTTCGACGCTGAAAAGGTCGGTGAGGTACTCATGGACATCAAACCCGGGCTTCCGGCGACGGATAACTTCCAGCACTGGGACCCGTGGCGGACGCTCGTTGTCGAAACCGCCAGGCGTGTGCTCGAGTACACCGGCGGAACGCTCGTGATGCCGATGACGGTCTTGGTGGAGACCTACTGGCGGGAGATCAGCGAGGGGCTGAGCGCTCACGGCATACCGATCCAGCATTTTGTTCTCCACGCCGACCAGGCAACGCTCCGCGACCGAATACAGAACGATAAGGACCTTGCCCCTTCGACGTTCCGCTTCGCGTACCTGGAACCGTACGCCGAGGCAGCTCATACTTGGCTGCACCATGAAGCCGAGGTCATCGACACCACGCACATCACGGCGGACCAAGCTGCGCAACGGATCGCGGATTCAGTCCTTAGCCGCCAACGGCACACACCACCCGGCAGCCTGCCCGACGACGGTCAGCTTCCGGAAACCCGCCTGTCGAAAACTAGTCTTTAGCTGTGACAGACGAGCAAATACTCAGCGGAGGCAACGCCAGCGGCGTCGTCGTGCGTGTGGGGTCAACCGTCCGTAAACCGTGGACCGAGGCGACCCCTCATGTCCTGGCCTTCATGACAGCAGTCCGGGCGGCCGGGGTCGATGTCCCCGCTGCCCTCGGCCAAGATGCCCAAGGCAGGCAGGTCACGGAATTCATTCCAGGCCGGCTTGCCCTCGATTCGGATCCACTCACCCATGCAGAACTCGGCAGGGTCGGAGCGATGGTGCGGGCCATCCACGACGCAAGCGAAGCATTCACCCCAGACCCTGGCGCGTCGTGGATCACGGCGATTCCCAGTCCCGGCGAAGAGCTAATCTGCCACAACGACCTCGCGCCGTGGAACCTCATCATCGGTGAACGATGGGCATTTATCGACTGGGACGCTGCCGCGCCGAGCACCCGGCTATGGGACCTTGCCTACGCCGCCCAAGCCTTCACGCTCTCCAACACCCAGCAGGCTCCCAAGGAAGCGGCACAAAATCTCGCAGCATTCGTCGATGGCTATGCAGCAGACCCTGGCCTGCGCGCCGGCCTCCCCGCCGCAATGTATCGCCGCGCCGCAGCCATGCACAACCTTCTCAGGTCTTCTCACGAGACAGGTCAGGAACCGTGGGGGACCATGTATGCCAATGGGCACGGCGACCACTGGAGAACCGCAACTCAATACGCAAAACAGCACCAACGCATCTGGGTCGAAGCGCTCCTCCCATCAACACGTTAACGGATCGGCGTACCGGAGGGCTTCTTCGCGCCTTGCGCGTGGCACGAGACCCGGCGACCGCCCTCCGGTTGACCGCGGGAGACAGAGACGAAGTGCTGATGGCACTGGCCTTGCGCCGCAACTCCGACGAGTCTGGGAACTAACAGGTTCGATCGACTGAACTTCATCACGGCAGGCCTTCGTCGCCGAGCATATGGACGAGCCCATCTGGTGATGTACAGTCCGGGCTATGGAACCAATAGTCAGGGAGAGCGCCCGAGTCAGCACCGCCGCCGGCGACCTCAACGCCCTGATTCACTACCGTCCTTCACCCCTCCCCCAGCCGGGACTGGTCCTGGTGGACGGCTCCGGAGACGGCACAGCCGATGGCTGGGGTGGTGCCGTTGATCTGCTCGTCTCGTGCGGAACAGTGGTCCTCACACACGACAAACCCGGGTGCGGCAATTCCTCCGGTGACTGGAGGACACAATCCCTGACTGCCCGGGCGGACGAATCCCTTGCGGCAGCGGCGCTGCTGAGGTCCCACCCAGCGGTAGCAGGCGTCGGGTGCGGCTTCTACGGAGTGAGCCAGGGCGGGTGGGTGGCGCTGATCGCAGCGGCCCTCGATGCCCGGATCCAGTTCGTCATCTCCAACTCCGGGCCCGGTGTCTCGCCCGCGTTCCAGGACCGCTTCCGAATCCTGAACAACCTCCGCCAGGACGGACAGGATGACATCTCCTTAGCGGAAGCCGGACGGTGGCTCGATGACCGGGCAGACCGGCTGCTTTCCGGGCAGGCCCCCGGGGAGGTCCTGACCCGTCAAGAAACCTTCAGCGGCAGAACCTGGTACGAAATCGCGACGCGTTACTTCGACACTGTTGAGATGCTGGGATTCCTCCGGCAGGTTCTCGACTTTGACCCCGCACAGATCCTGCCCAGGGTCCAGTGCCCGGTGCTGGCACTGCTGGGAGCATCCGACGCAATGGTTCCAGTCCCCGAAAGCCTGGCAGCCTTCTCGTCACTGCTCCGGCCACTGCCAGGCAATCCCCACGGCATAGCCGTGTTCCCTGGCGCCGGACACGGCCTGTTCATAGAAGACCCCGATCCGACAAAAGACAGAGCGTCGCAACTGGCACCGGGCTTCATCCCCATGGTTCACGCCTTCATTCACAAAAACACGTCCGCCGCAGTCGACAACAACAGCAACTGACTCACGCCCAGCGGATTCCGATCCTGTGGATCCTCATGCCTTCTCGTGAAAGGCGAGTCTTTGTCCCAGAGACGCCTGGAACCGAATCAAGTACCCGTCGGGATCTGCCACCAGAAACTGTGTGACGCCGGCTTCGTGCTCGCCGGTTCTGTACCACTTGGTCTCCGGTGCCATGAAGAGCGGCCATCCTCCGGCATCGAGGGCCTTCACAATCGGCTCGATCGACGGAACCGAAACCTGAAAGTTGACCCCGCGCCCCAGCGGACGTTCAAGAGGCCCGGTGATCCAGTTTCGACCCATTCCGACCTGCTCCAGCATGACGTGCGCCGAGCCTATGGCGATATAGGCAAAACCCTCGTTCATCCGGTGATAGAGCACCGCGAACCCGCATAGCCCGCACCAGAAATCCAGGCTCTTGTCGAGATCCGTGATGAGAAGTTCCGGCACCAGGACGGGGTCGGGTGCAGCGGTTGCCGTGGTCATACGCGGCTACTCTCGGAACGGTTCGCGCGCCAGACCGTGGCGTGCGCGAGGATTTGCGAGATGACGTCGGTCTTCGCATCCGCGTAGTCATTCATATCGGACCATCGTTGTCGTGCCAGCAACTTCTTCGTATAGGCATACAGGGTACGGTCGGTTTCATCGACCCGAAGCCAATCGCGCAGGTCTCTGTACTTCGAGACGGCCTCGTCCTCAGGGTTAAATACATGGACGTGAACATCTTTGGCAGGCGTCCTGAGCATGCGGTGCCCTTCCTCGCGGACTCGGAGAACAAAACCGGCGTCTTCCAGAGCCGGAATATATCCTGACTCGTCCTCAACGTCCATGACGGTCAGGAGGACGTCGATGATGGGCTTGGCCGATAAGCCCGGAACCGCTGTAGAGCCAATATGTTCTACGGACACCGCCTTCTCCCCGGCAGCATCCCGGATGGTTTGGGCGAGAGCTTCGAAGCGTTCGGGCCAGGAAGGGTCGTAGTCCACGATGACGATGGCTCGCGCTTCGCGGCCACCTATCAAGACGGCGTCCAGGCGCGCATCTGCTTCAGATTTCATCGATCAATCCTCGCACTCCGCGGCAGCTCCCGCTCCCCCACAATTGTGAAAACGACAACCCAATCTCGCTCCGGTTTCGACCCACATCAGTCAAAACTCATCAGCCACCAGTTTTGCAGCACCAGAATTTCGATAACGGTCCTTTTTGACCGGCGACTGTTCTGGCGCATGGGCGCAGTGAGACCGACGACGCACCTGCTTCCGATGCATCTAGGGTGGAACTATGGGGGAAACGACACGCGAGCCAATTTCCAATTTGATACCGGGCAGCCGCAGGAGGAATGTCCTCGCGGGGGCGGCCGTGGCAGCGATCCTCGTCCTCGGTTGGGGCGCCTACGCTGGCACCTTCCTATCGATCGCCGGAGCGCAGAGCTGGTCCGGAATTGCCTGCGATGGCGAATACCGGTCGGCCTCCTGCGCCTCTACGTCGGTGTGGCGGCAGTTTGAAATGACTATCACCCTCGCCCAGCTTGTAGCCCTGCCCATCCTGGTCTTCAACGGGATCAGACTGGCTTCGGGGGCCTGGTTCGACCGCGGCTGGATGCTATGGCTCGCTGCGGTCCTGCTGATCTGTATCGCCGTGGCTCCTCTGAACAACCCACAGCTCAGCTACCTCCCGTAGCCTTACCGTTCCCACCCGGTTCTGCCGGCCTGCCGGGAACAGCCTCAAAAATCGGTCGTTTTGACCGTGGCGCATAGGGCACGCGGGGTTCTGTTGATCGAAGCAACGCCATATGAGTTCCGAGCGCCTGGCCTACGGATCCGCTCGAGGTATTGGAGGGGCCAACTAGACTCGCTTGAACAACGAGGTTTGGGGAACCGATATGAGTACGCCAATAGTGCCGGCCAAAACGTCGACTACTCGACTGAACCGGCTGTCCGTCGCAGCCATCATCTTCGCCGTAATCGCTGCCTCCGGCGTCTGGATCTTTGGCGCCGCAGTTGTTGCTGTCTTTGCGGTGGGGTCCGGACACATGGCCCTCAGCCAGATTAGGTTGAAGGGAGAACGCGGCCGTGGTCTGGCCATTGTTGCCCTGGCCATCGGTTACGGCATCGCCACGTTCGCGTTGATCAATACGTTAATGTTCATTCCCGGCGCGCTCCAGCAGCTCGTTAGCTAGCGTCCATCCCGACAAAAGTCCGGCCTGATGAGTGCACGGTAAAGGATCCTTGAGCGGGCGGATAATCCGATGCACTGCAGCACCGTGGACGCCCAATTTCTGCCTTCCAGTTCGGCTCTCTGACGAAGCACCGGCCACGGGCGCGCGTTCTCCATGGCCTCGAGATCCCGTTGGATGGCGGGAGTGACTGACTGCATGACCGGGGACTCCAGGGATGCTTTTTCCTCGGAGCGCCAGGGTCGGTCTGCTAAGAACCCTCGAAATGGGCACCCGTTGCGAAAGTGGAAAGCCACCGGACGGGGATTACCTGGAGGTCGACGAGGACATGGCCGGCACCGTCGACCTCGGCGGCGGCGGCGACGGCCGCTCCCTCGTCGTGGTGCTGTGGGTGCTTGCCGGGTTCGAGTAACGCCCGGCTTTCGCGCTTGCACCGTTCGAGGTACAGGCGTCGCGGATGCTCAAGTCTGTCCCGAAGAAGGCCCGGATGCACGCCCAGCGGACAAGGGGCGCTAGACCGTGGGTGGCACCCGCCCCCACGTCTTTCAGCCTGGGAGACCGCCGCCGCCATTGTAGCCACCGTTGACCCGGGTGGCGTTCGGGTAATTGCGGCCGTCATTGCCCAGCTCGCGATCTCGGGTGGCACGTGGCTCGAAGTGAGGGTGCTTGTTACCAGCGCCCGCCTTCTTGCGTTTGATGACGAGGAAGTAGATGGCCGTTGCGATCAAAGCCGTGATAACGAAGGCCGCGATTGCTGTCTGAGTTGTGTCCATGGCTTGATTGTCCTCTCTATCCCGCGCGACTGGTGGATCCTTACGAGCCAATCATTACCCACTGGTCATTTTCCCGATGCTACCGCCCCCGGCCGGTGGGGTCGGATCGGACCCTGTGTGACCACGGTCTTGCCGCGGCATGGACGGAACCGGTGATCGATGCCGGAAAGGTAGAAATTAAGCCGCCCGCGAAGGAGGGCAAAGCCTGGACCGTGACCCAGGCTGACGCGGTCGCGGTCGACCCTGCCACCGTGATGGTGAGCGGGCGACTCGTCTTCAACGATTTCAACGTCGCAGCGAAACTCACGCGCTGGGGCATCGACGCGCACACGGGCGTTCTCTTCGGTCTCGCCAACCCGATCGTTCTTCCTGCGATTGCGCTCGGTCTCGCCGGAAGCGCCATCGGCGGATACTTCATGTGGTGGAAGCGCCGTCCCATCCGCGGTACGTCCTGGGCCATCGGACCGCCCCGGGCCCGCCGCTTCCTTCGCACCGCCTCGGGGCCGCTGACCGCAGCCGTAGCCGTCTTCGAGTCGGGTGACGCACGATGCGAACCGTCTGCGGCACTGTCCAAAAGGGATCCCTCCACGGGACGCCTGCGTGACGAGAGATGGTGCCTTCGATGCTCGGGCGGCGCCGGCTTATTGCTGCTTACGCGCAAGAAATCAGATCAATCCTGTCGTCTGGCGGGGAACCTTAGCTGTGACTTGCGTTCGATGCCCACGTGGGTAGGCTCGCGGCATGTCACAAGGTCGGTCTGACTCAGCAAAGCCCGGTCCGGGCTCCGCACCGAGGGAGAAATCAATGAGCAGTTCCGCACTGCCGGCGCTCATTGCTGGAGTGTTTTTCCTGCTCTGGGCGGCAATCCTTCTGACGTGGGCGCCGGTGGACACTCTCCGCCTGGTCACGGGCATCATCTTCGTGCCGATCGGCCTGGCACTGATCCTCAAGCACTTCATCGGCAGCCGACCCGCGAAACGCGAGCACTCCATGGCCTCAGCCGATGACCACTAGGACCCGAGCGCTCCGTAACTTGGCCGTCTACACGGCCGGGTTCCTGCCGTTCGCTCTCTTTTGGCGTTCCATCGGCTTCGTGCCGTCCGTGCTGATCGGCGTCGTAGCAATGCTGGTGGTCGCTCTGATCTTTCGCAGGCACGATGCGAAGTCCCGCACACCCCGCACGCTCCACCAATCCACCGAACAGGGGAAACGATGGCCGCAGGACGATGGGCACTTCTCATAGTTGCCGTAGTACTCATGATCGTCTCGGTAACTCTCGCCCTTCAGGGATCGGAGGGTCTGTGGTTCACCGCAGTGGCCATGGGCATCGCGATCTTCACCACCCTGCGGTCAGGACTCAAGGAACGTCGCCAGAACCAAGGCAACTCGGCGTCCGAAAGCTAGTACGCAGGGGCTGTGTGAGTTTCTGGCGGCCCAGCCAGACTGGCGGTGAAGTCAGCCACGAGATGCTGTCCGCGGTTGCTACGTCAGGAGGATGGCGCACCGCAGCGACGACGCCGCAGGCGGGTCCGGCCAGTCTCAAGTGGGGATTCTTCTTAGGCTTTCGGAGGCGCGGTTCTTGAATTCTTTCCCCTATAGCGCCGCCACAGGTAAAGACCCCAGAACCCGAGTGCAACGGCGAATACGGATGCAACTCCACGCCACCAGACAAAGGGCTGCCACAGTGCGAACAGGACCGCCCAGGCGAAGAATGAGGCACTTATCCAAGGGCTTGGAATCTTGTTGGCCATGCGGCCACCTTTCGAGTAATGCGTGCGGGGAAGGGAACGCCACCGCCACCGGGCACAACTGGCAAGGTCCGCCCTGGCCGCCGGACATCGATGAGCGGGTGCAGGTCGGCTATTCAGGGGTGTCCTAGGCTTCCTTGTCCGGACCCGGCAGGGCTGCCCTCCGGAGCTCCTTGATACGGAGGCGGAGGAAGATGATGCCGAGCACCAAGGCGTAAACAGCCAGCACTACGATTGCCACCATCACCACGGAGTAGAGAATTCCCAGTATTCCAATCGAAACCACGCTAAGCCCCCAGTTTTTTGATGCGACGAACCTACGGCGCAAGTCTCAGAGGCTAGCACTGTCCACCCTTTGACGGGGAGTCAACACCGCCCCCCGGTTCTTCCCCCGGAATAAGTGAAGGCCAAACCTAGGGACGGCATGTGCCCATGCCCAGCCACTCCGACGTGTGCCCATAAGACGATCGGCCTACGGGCGCGCATCTCGTAGCCACCCAATAACTAAGTTGCGTGTTTGGATGAAGCATGACCACCATCAAAGTAGTGAAGGCCAAAGACCTGCCACTCAGCGAAGTCCTAGAGCTATACCGTGCGGTGGAATGGCTTGCCTACACGAAGGACCCTGACAATCTAATACGAGCCTTGGAAGGATCTTCCACACTCGTGGCCGCTCATGATGGCCACACGCTGGTTGGACTAGCTCGCGTCATTTCCGATGGTGCTTCGATTTGCTACCTCCAGGACATCCTCGTGCGGCCGTCCCATCACAGAAGAGGTATAGGACGAGCCCTCGCTGAACGAGCGCTCGAACAGTACCCGCACGTGCGTCAGAAAGTCCTAATCACCGACGACCAGCTGAAGCAGAAAGCGTTCTATGAAGCGCTCGGCTACACCCAGACCGAGGAATTCCAAGGAGGATCGGTCAGGGCCTTCATCAGATTCGACTGAGTACCTACGTCCGTTAAAGGACCCCCATCTGGATGCCTTACGGCGATTCTGCGCTGCCCAGAAGACGAGGGAGAGACCGCTCGTGGTTCCAAACTTCCACTTCCTCCGCGTTCCAGACATCAAACAACGCATCTACGCCGTTGCTACGCGCATGCTCAATCTCTTGAGCAAAGAGCGGAGCGGCGTCGAGGAATTTGATATGGCTTCCGTTGCTGAGAGCAAGATCGGGTAACAGCTCAGGAGAGCGGTCAAAGAAGATCCATCCAGGGACTAACTGGTCGGGCTCACCCCGAAGCGCCCTAGGTCCCCGTCAGTCATCCGCAGGTAGCTGATGCCTGCCCAGCGTCCGCAGATATGCGGCAAAACCGTGCGGCGCCCTCGCCTGGATCCGGCCTGAGGTTAGCACTCGCATACTGTCGGTGGCAGTCACGGTGAAAGCGCGGCTCCGGAGGCTTTGCACCAGGGTCCGGTCCTCGTGCGAGACGAGTTTCGGGAAGCCTCCGGCGGCCAGGTAGGCAGAGGCCCTGACACCGAAGTTGGCGCCGTAGATGTGCGGGTGGCCCTCCTCGAAGGGGTGGCGTTGCAGCCAGCGCCGCAGAAGCTCCGGGTCCATCCCTGCGGGGTCCGGTTCCACCGAACCCAATACGGCGTCGGCTCCGGCCTCGGCGAACTCCAACTGGCGGACCAGCCAATGTTCCGGAACACGAGAGTCGGCATCAGTGTTGGCCAGCCACGTCCGGCCAGCCCACGGCGGCGGGGTCCACCGCTTGCCGGGCGGCCGCCGCCGGGGTGAGCCGATGCCGGCGGCCCGGGCCCCGGCCGCCCGGCTGGCTCCGGCGCTGTGGAAGTCCACTTCGAGGGCACGAAAGCGCCGGTCCGCGGCAGTGTAGCGTGCCGTGATGACGGCAGACCCGTCGGTGCAGCCGTCCAGCACAACTGTCACGCCAACTTCCACGTCGGGCCGGATCCGGTGCAGCGCGTCAGCGGCGCACTGCACCGCCAACAGGGCATCGTCGAGGTGCTGGTCCTCGTTGTGGGCAGGAATCACCACAGCGATCCGGTCGATGCCGCATCCGCGGGGCAGCGGCAGCGCATGGGCAACCATTCCGCCTAACCCTCCGGGCCCGGAACGACGGCGGTTTCCAGCGGAGCGGTCAGGACCTCCAGGATGAAGTCACGTTCGCGATACAGTCCGGCGTCGCTCCAGCCGAGTTGGCGGCGTGCTGCGGCGTGCACTGCGTCGCCGTCGAGCTCCCAGCCGGAGATTGGATGGCGCCAGTGGCACAGGACCAGGGAGCCGCCGGGCAGGAGCGCGGCCTCGACCCGTGCGAACAGCCCGGCCAGCTCACCGGCTGCGAGGTAGTAGCCCACCTCGGAGACCACAATCAGGTCGAACCGGCCGTCCGGCCACTCCTGCGGGACAGTAAGCCGGCGGGTCCGGGCAGCGGGCAGGTGGTCGAGGCGCCGGGCGGCATGGGCCAACGCGGCGCTGCTCGCGTCGACGGCCAGGAACGTGGTGCAGCGTTGTGCGAGTTCCGCGCTGAGCGTTCCGATCGAGCAGCCGACTTCCAGCCCTGCGGCATATACCTCGCCGGGCAGGGCGGCGAGGGTAAGCGAGCGTTTTCGCTGTTCGTACCAGCTGGTGGTGTACTCCCAAGGGTCGTCGGTTTCGGTGTGGACAGCATCAAAAACGCCTTCGGCGTCGGCGGCGGCGTAGGCGCCGGTGACTCCAGTGGGCCGCTGCCAGGCGAACGTCTCAAAGGGCCGTTCGAAGTGGCCCAGGAAGGCCGGCGAAAGCAGCGCTTCGTCCCCTGGCTGACCGGAGAGTGCCTGGACCTGCGACGAGTGGGCAGCCATCGCCGCTGCCTTGGCCCGTTGTTCCGCGGGATCCAGCGGCAGGCGCAGCCACGACTGCCATGCGGGGTCCGTGGCGTCCGCCCAGAGCCAGTACCAGATGGGGTATTCCAGCAGCCCGTGGCCGCCGGCATTGGCGGCCTCGGCCGCGGCGGCGCCCAGTTCTTCGTGGTCTGTGTGGCCGTCGTGCCGGTACGGGGCTACGAGCGTAATGCCGGCCGGAGGCAGCCCCGAGTCGGCAGTTGCCTCGGCGATCGCACGCTTGAGTGCCGCGCGCAGCTCTTCCCGGTGGTCGGCGAGCCTGCCGTCCGGCAGCCCGAGGAACCGCCACTCCGGTTCCGGCAGCAGGCGCTCGAGAGCGCCGCCGAATTCTTTGAGCCGCACGCCGGCGAGCTGTTCCGGCGTCGTGCTGGGAGAGTCCGGGTGGGAGGACTCCCCGGCCGTGCACAACAGGACAGTGACGCGTGCGCCGAGCCGTTCGAGCCGAGCCATCAGACCGCCGGCACCAAGGGATTCGTCGTCCGGATGCGCGGCCATGACAATAAACGCCCGGCCTACACCCTCCCCCGGCTCAAGCAGCAGCTCCGGCCGGGCAACCAGCCCGCTGGCCGCCCAGGCGGCCTCGCTGGTCCCGGCATCCTGATGGGTGAAGCTCACCATGGGTGGTCCCCTTTGAGCGTGCGGGCACCGAGCTGCGCGTCGTCGCGCATGGTGTGGTGCTGGCGGATGTACAGCGAGAGGTCAGCCATACGCTTCCCATATACGGGGTCGAAGGCGAGCGGGGCGGGCCCGAGATTCTGGCTGACAAGGGCCTGGATGTGTTCGACGGCGGTGGCCACCTGTCCGCGGACGCGCAGGGCCTCGCTCCAGGCGCCGCTGCCCGAGAGTTCCCCGGCATCAATTGCCTCCGCCGTCCGGGCCAGGTAGGCGGTCAGGGCAGTCAGGGTGCGGTCAATCTCGCCGAGGTGGGCGAGCGCGATCTGGTCCGGTTTTCGGCCGCCGTCGGACGCCGCAACCAAAGCCTCCTTGAACCCGCGGGCCACCGCGACGGCGCCGCCCAGCCAGCAGGCCGCAACGCCCATGCCGCCCCAAGCGAAGCCGGGCCGGCGGTAATACCAGCCGGCGTCGCCCAGTGGCACGGCCGGAACGGCGTCGAAGTGCACTGTCCCGCTGGGGATTTCCCGGAGCCCCAGGCTGCTCCACCGCGGGTCTTCGAAGCTGACGCCCTGGGCATGGAGGTCCACTGCGAAGGCCGCCCTGCCGCCGTCGTCCAGGTGGGCGGTCACAACGGCGTGGTCCAGCTGGGCAGCCAGCGAGCACCATGGTTTGGCGCCGTGCAGCAGGAAACTGCCGTCAGTGGCTTTGGCCTCGAGCCGCAGGCCTGCCGCTTCGGCGGCAAACACACCCCAGGCGCCGGCGTCCGGGCCGTGCCGGTCCGGCAGCGCCGCGTGGCGGGCCGCTTGGCTGCCTGCGGCCAGGGCGGCGGACTGGGCGAGGATTGCGGCCGCGTCCAGATGCGGTTCAATGACCCGTCCGGCCGCAATGTCGACGGCCGTGACGGAAGCCATCATTTCCCAGAGGAACGCAGTCCTTCCCTCGCCGGGGTTCGGTGCGGTTTCGGCTGCGGATTTGGCCAGCTCCAGCAGGGCCGGGACGTCGCCGACGGCGGACCGGGCTTCCGCCAGCAGGGGGCCGAGGCCGGCCAGGCGCTCCGGCCCGGAGCTTATCCGCACGGCGAGGGGCTGCTGGGAGGATGGCTTCCGGTTCATTCGGGCCTGCTCTCCTTCGAATGGTGTCTGGTGCTTTGTCGTCCGCGCCTGCCGGCCGGACAGCTGTTCGGCAAAGGGCGCCTCGCTCCTTAAATCTAAGCACACTTAGCACTTTCCGGATTCCGGCGTCAGTCCCGGTGCCGGCGGGAGGCCCGCCGCTGCTACAACACCCGTGCCAGGGCGAAGCCGTCCCAGCCTTTGGTGCCCACCGTCTGGATCACGGTGCCGTCCAGCCTCGGATCCTGGCCCAGCATGTGCAGGGCGCTGAGGATCCCCCGGGCAGTGACGGGGTCCAGGGCCGGGTCCAGCACGGCACCTTCCCACACCATGTTGTCCATCACGATGGCCGTGCCGGGCCTGCCGAGGCGGATGGCCCAGTCGAGGTAGTGCGGGTTGTTTTCCTTGTCCGCGTCGATGAAAACGAAATCAAAGGGCTCAACGTCCTCGTCGGCGAGACCTCGCAGCGTCTCCAGCGCGCGCCCGGTCCGGATCTCCACCAGATGGCCCAGGCCGGCGGCGTCCACATTGGCGCGGGCCACGCGGGCATGTTCGGGCAGGTATTCACAGCTGAGCAGCCGCCCGCCGTCGGGCAGTCCCTGTGCCATCCAGATGGTACTGAACCCCGCCAGCGTCCCGATTTCCAGCACGCGCCGGGCGCCAGAGAGCTGAACGAGGAGTTTGAGCAGTTTCCCGGCGTTGGGGGCCACCTCAATCGGCGGCATCCCCGCCTCAAGCGCCGTGGTGAGGGCGCGTTTGAGGGAGTTGTCCGCCCGGACCACAACGGCGGACAGGAAGTCTTCGACGGCGGACCAGCGGGCGGTGGGCTGATGCTCGAACATTGCCCCAGTCTTTCAGCTGCCCCGCCCCGGCGGTAGGCCCGACAGGGCCGATTCCTAGCCGGCCGCGGGGCTTGAGGCGCCCCCGATGGCTTCTTCCAACCGGTCAAGCTTTCCGGTCAGTTCGCCCGTAAAGCCCGGGCGAATGTCCGCTTTGATGACCAGCGAGACCCTGCTGCCGTAGCGGCCGACAGCCTCGGTGGCGCGCTTGACGACGTCGAAAACTTCATCCCACTCGCCCTCGATTGTGGTGAACATCGAGTCCGTGTGGTTCGGCAGACCAGACTCCCGCACGATCCGGACCGCTTCGGCGACGGCGTCGTGCACCGATGCCTCGTCCGAAGCGATGGCCCGGGAACCGGCTTCCGGGCCATCGGCCGTTCGCGCGGGACGGCCGGAGGGTGCGACGGAGAATGCAAGCAACATGGGCCCAGTCTTTCACGTACGCCGCCGCCCCGCGGCATGGCTGGCGGGCGGGGGCGTCAGGGGCCCGGACCGGAACCCGGACCGGGCCCCGGAACCCGCACCCCGGCCGCTGCCGCTGCCGCTGCCGCGCATACCGTCACATTCCCGCCTACCCGGGAGTAACCTCCCCGCCCCGGGTGCGCGTTGCTACCCTAAGCAAATGAACCGGGCAGCAGACCGCAAACCGCTCCGCGCTGATGCCGCGCGGAACGTGGACAAGATCATCACGGCCGCCCGCCTGTGCTTCCGTGAGCACGGCCCGGAAGTCCCGCTGCAGACCATCGCCGTGACCGCAGGAGTCGGCCCGGCGACGCTCTTCCGGAACTTCGCCGACAAGGAAGAACTGGTCCTCGCCGCACTGCACCGCCAGCTCGGTTTGCTGGTGGACCCGGTCATCGAGGAGGCCCTGGCCGGTCCCGACGCCGCCGACGGCCTCTTCCGTGTTATTGACGCGCTGATGGGCGTCGCTAGCGAAGAAGCCAACCTGCTTGGTGCCGTCGCTGGCCGGCGCGGGCTGCTGACCGGCATTACGGGGGACTTGATTGAGTCCGTCGCCGTGCTCCTGGGCCGCGGACAGGGCCAGGGTACGCTGCGCAGCGACATTTCGATGACCGACCTGATCCGGCTGCTGGCCATGCTGATTGGCGTGGTGGACACCATGGAGGCGGGTTCGGATGCCTGGCGCCGTGCGGCCGCCCTCGTCGAGGACGCGATCCGTTCGGAACGCCCCCACCGGCCGCTGCCGCCGCAGGCGCCCCTGCCGGGAACAGCCTTCGACTCCGTCCTTGGCTAGGGCCCGGCCTTGGCCTTGGCCCGGAATGCCTCAGGGCTGCGGGGCGGGTTCCAGCTGGCGCCGGCTAACGAGCCAGCCGTCCAGTTCCGCGGCGCTGACCGGGAGCGAGACATAGTGTCCTTGGGCGTTGTTGCAGCCGAGCTCCTTGAGTTCGTTCTGTGTCTGCCTGGTTTCCACGCCCTCGGCGACGATCCGCAGTCCCAGGCTGTGTGCCAGGGCGATGGTGGACGCCACAAGGGCCGAGGCCCGGGGGTCCGTGCCCATCGGCTGCACGAACGACTGGTCGAGCTTCAGTTCGTCGATGGGCAGCTCGCGCAGATAAGCCAGGGAACTGTAGCCCGTGCCAAAGTCATCGACGGCAATCTGAATACCGTTGCCCCTGAGTTCGGTCAGAATTCCCCGCGCGCGGTCACGGTCGGCCATCAGGAAGTCCTCGGTTATTTCCAGGATCAAGGCACTGGCCGGGAGCTGCCGCTCATGCAGCATGGCACTGATCCGGCGGGGAAGCCCGACGTCGACCAGCGAACTCGCGGAGATGTTGACCGCAACCGTGAGCTTCGCCTGTCGAGAAGACCACTGAGCGGCTTGATCCAGCGCCTTCTGCAGCACGACCAGCGTGAGGTCATGCATCAGGCCGCATTCTTCCGCGAGGTCCAGGAAGTCAGCGGGCATCAGCAGCCCCCGGGCGGGATGGTCCCAGCGCACCAGGGCCTCGACCCCGTGGATCTCGTTCGTGGCGAGATCGATTTGGGGCTGGTAATGCAATACCAGCTGATCGAGGACCAATGCGGTGCGTAGTTCCTGGATGGTGCGCAGCCGCAACTCGCCCTGCCGGTCATCGTCCTGATGGTAAAACTGGTGCCCGCTTCGGGCCGTCTTGGCCCGGTACATGGCAAGGTCTGCCTTGCGAAGGAGTGAGTTGGCGTCGGCCCCATGGTCCGGGAAGAGCGCAACGCCGATGCTGACGCTGGTCCGCAGTTCAATCCCGGCTACCGGGAACCCCCCGGCCAGCGCATCGCGGATCTTGCGGGCCACAGCGTCGGCTTCGTCGGCGCTGCTGCCATTCAGAAGCACCGCGAACTCATCACCGCCCAGCCGGGCCAACAGGTCACCGGTGCGAAGCGACCGCGACAACCGTTCCCCGACCTGGACCAGCAGGCGGTCGCCGGCCTCGTGGCCCAGACTGTCATTGATTTCCTTGAAGCGGTCCAGGTCAAGCAACAGCAGCGCACCGCTGCGCTTGCCGGCGCCGGCACCGGCGGCGGCGGCGGCGGCGGCCAATCGTTGCACACAATCATCGTGGAACGCCCGCCGGTTAAGCAGCCCGGTCAAATCATCCGTCCGGGCCAATCTGCGCAACAGTCGGTGGCGGAATGCCATCGGCACGGCCGCGAGGACCAGGGTGGCGCTGGCTAACACCAGCGCGTAGACCGGCACGTGTTGCTCGCTCCCCAGCAGCAGAACCGCCAACGCCGCCGCTGTCGCCGCTCCGGGCAGCAAAAGCGCCTGATGGGCCGTTCGCCGGCGCCGGCGCGGTTGCCCGGCACGGGAGGCCCGGTCAACCCACACGGCTATCAGTGCGATCCCGACGGCCCAGGCCATGTCCAGAGCTGACCCCACCGAATATGCTCCCGATGCTTCCCCCAGCGCAAACACAACATCCGCTGCAGCGAAGATGAGCAAACCAACCACGAGCGGAGCCCAGTGTCCGTCCGTTTCACCCCGGGCCGCGAAAATGGCCGCAACCACGGCAATAAGCATCAGGTCAAAGAGCGGATACGCGACGGCAATCACGGTCCGGGCAGAGAGGCCAGCTTCGCCTGAGGACCCCACCACGGGTTCAAGGACTACCGCCAACACCGTGGCTGCCCCGCAGGCGGCAACAGCGCTGTCGAGGAAAACGGGCCACGCAGCTCCATGCAGCCTCTTTCCCACAACAACGATCAAAGCCAGCAGCATCAGGGCATAAAAGAGCATGTATCCAAGGTCTGCCAGCGAAGGCGAAGGCAAAACACCGGATTCGTCCTGCGCCAAGGTGTAATACGTATCCCCCGCCACAGTCGCCGTCACCGCAACCGTAGCCAGTGCGTACTCGATCCGCACTCCGGCGGACCGGTGCAGTGCCAGCCAGCACACTGCAGCCGTTGTCCACCCCGTAGCCGCCGCCAGCCAGCCATCAACTACGGCGTCGAAGCCCTCGCCATGCAGAAGCCGGCCCGCGAGATAACCGGCCAAGGCCAGTGTCATCACAACGACGGGCAGTCCGGTCCTCCGGAAAACCATGCCGGCAGCCGGCCAGTCAGCTCGTTTCAAAATTCTCCCAAAGGTCCGGGTCACCTTACCAACCCCAGCCCCATCGACCATTCGTTCGCAGGCGGCATTTTGGTAACAGCTGCCAGCCGGTACGGCTAGTTCCAGCCCAGCAGCCTCAGTATTGCTGCTGCGCCGGCTCCGGCCAGGACGACCACGAGAAAGGGTGCCCGGAGCACCAGGGCGAGGCCCGCCGCAGCCAATGCCCCCAGCCGTGCATCCAGCGCCAGCGTCTGGCCCGAGGCCACGGTATTTACAATGGCCAGGGAGGCCAGCAGCCCGATCGTTATGGTGCCGGCGATCCGGGACATCCGGGGGTCACGGAGCACGCTGGCCGGGACCAGATATCCCAGCAGTTTCCACGCGTAGGCCAGCAGACAGGAAAGCAGCAGCCACATCCACAGGCTCATGCGGTATCCCCTGCCGGGCGCACCCGTGCGTCCGGGTGGTCCGCATAAGGGTCCACGTCCGGTTCCAGTCCTTCGTCGCTGCGGCCATTACTGAACCAGCCGATTGCCGCCGCAACCACGGCGGCCACCAGGATCGGCACCCCGGCGGGCACCAATGGTACCGCCAGCACAGTGGCCAGGGCACAGACGACGGCGATCGCCACAGGTTCGCGGCCCTTGAGCCGGGGCCACAACAGGCCCAGGAACGCCGCCACGGCAGCGCCGTCGAGGCCCCACTGTTTGGGATCGCCGAGCGCCCCGCCTGCCAGGGCGCCCACGGCGGTGAACAGGTTCCAGAGAACGAAGATGCCAACGCCCGCGGTCCAGAAGCCACGCTTGCGCTCCAGCGGATCAGTTTGACCGGTGCTGGTGGCGGTCGACTCGTCGATGGTGACGTGGGCGGCCGCAAACCGCAGCCAGCCCCGCGGCGCCAGCAGTGCGTTGATCTGCATGCCGTAAATCCCGTTACGCATGCCCAACAGGGTGGCCGCCCCCATCGCGGCGACCCCGGAGCCGCCCCCGGCTACCACACCGATAAACGCGAATTGTGAGCCGCCGCTGAACAGCAGCAGGCTCAGGGCCATAGTCTGCCAAAAGTCAAGGCCTGATGTAACGGACAGCGCTCCGAAAGAGACGCCGTAGAGTCCGGTGGCGATGCTGATGGAGAGCCCCACCCGCACGGCCGGGGACTGCAGAAGCCTCACCGCCGGGCCTGTTGCTGCCGGGCCCGTTGCGCCGGTGCGGTTTTCCGCAAGCTCCAGGCCCAGGCAATCAGCGGCGCCTGCAGCGGCAACCGCAGGGTGTGCGTGCGGCGCCGGGCGGGGGTCCCGCCCGGGCCGTAGGCCTTTCGCAGGGCGTCGAGGTGTCCGGCGAGGAAAAGGGTGAACATGGCCGTCACACATCCGGCCGCGGCGCGACGTGTCACCGGGACCAGGAGCCCCACGGCGGCGGCCACTTCAAGCAGGCCGCTGAATGCGACCCATTCCTCCCGGGACAGGACCGCGAGGGGGCTGTTTGGCTTCCCGCCGCTGTCATCCCGGCACAGCGCATCGGGAACCACTGGCGCGAAGAAATCCGGATCATCAAAGTGCTTCGACGCGCTGGCCAGCAGCAGGACGCTCATCGCGACCGCGGAAAGTGTCTGGGTGTCCCGGCCGGACCAGCGAGATGGCATGGATTAACTCAATCACAGCCGCGGTCCCCCCGCTAACCGTGACTGGCTGCCTCAAAACAGGACTTTCTGCAGGGTGTCACGAGGGTCAATCGGGGTACGTTGTTGCGTATGGGCGCTGCGGTGGAAATGAAGGGCGTTGTGAAGCGGTTCGGGACCGTGCAGGCGCTGGACGGCTTGGACTTCGACGTGGCTGCCGGTGAGGTGCACGGTTTCCTCGGGCCCAACGGATCAGGCAAATCCACCACCTTGCGGCTGCTGCTGGGTCTGCTGCGCTCCAATGCCGGTTCCATCCGGGTGCTGGGACTCGACCCCTGGCGTGAGGTATCGACCTTGCACCGCCGGTTGGCCTACGTCCCCGGGGACGTAGCACTGTGGCCGAACTTGACAGGCGGGGAGATCATCGACCTGCTGGGCCGGCTTCAGGGCGGGCAGGACCGCGCACGCCGGGATCAGCTCCTGGACCTGTTCGAACTGGACCCCAGCAAGAGGGCCCGGGCGTACTCCAAGGGAAACCGCCAGAAAGTGGCCCTTGTTGCTGCCCTGGCCACCGATGCTGAACTTTTCCTGCTGGACGAGCCGACGAGCGGGCTGGACCCGCTGATGGCGGACGTATTCCGCAGCTGCGTCCGCGAACTGCGCACGCAGGGGAGAACAGTGGTGCTGAGCAGCCATATCCTCAGTGAGGCCGAGGCACTTTCGGACCGGGTCAGCATTATCCGGTCCGGGCGGCTGGTGGAGACCGGCCCGCTGGAGCAGCTGCGGCATCTCACCCGAACTTCGGTCACCGCCGACGTCGCCACGGTGCCGCCCGGACTCGAACTCCTGCCCGGTGTCCACGACGTCGTCGTAACGGACCACCGGGTCAACGCCCAAGTCGAGCCGGCCGGCCTGAACCACCTGATGCAGGCACTGACGACGGCGGGACTGAGGTCCCTCACAAGCCAGCCGCCAACGCTCGAGGACCTGTTCCTGCGCCACTATGGTGCCGGCACTGCCGGGGATTCGGCGGCGGCGTCCGGCGCCCCGCCCGGACAGCCCGGCTCCGGTGCCCCTGCCAGGCCGGGCCGACGGCGGGCCGGCGATGCCTGAGACCCTGGCCGGAACCGGCGTCCTGATCCGGCTCGGGCTGCGGCGGGACCGCTGGATGCTGCCTGCGTGGATCGTCGGTTTCGCCTTGACCGCCTACTCGACCGCGCGTGCCGGAGTCGAGCTCTACCCCGATGCCACGAGCCGCATCGAGGCCTCCACCGCCCTGAACGCGACCGCCTCCATGGTGGCCATGTTCGGGCGGATCTACGACCCCGGCTCGATCGGTGCGCTGTCGCTCATCAAATACACCGCGTTTATGGCCGCCATCCTGGCCGTCCTGATGATCGTCCTCGCCGTCCGTCACACCCGCGGGGACGAGGAGAGCGGACGCCTGGAACTGCTCGGCGGCGGGCGGCTGGGGCGAGACGCACCGCTGGCGGCGGCCCTCACGATCAGCCTGGGGGCCAACGTGCTGCTCGGGTTGCTCTCGGCAGCCGCGCTGGCCGCCGGCGGACTGCCGGCGGCCGGTTCCTTCGCCTTCGGCCTGGGCTGGGCCGCCACCGGGATGGTATTCAGCGCCGTGGCCGGCGTGGCGGCACAGCTCACCGCCAGCGCCCGGGCCGCGACCGGGATCAGTGTCAGTATCGTCGCAGTGACCTATGCTTTGCGAGCTGTCGGAGACCTCGCCGAGCCGGGACCATCGGCGCTCTCCTGGCTCTCGCCCATCGGGTGGAACCAGCAGATCCGGGCGTTCGCCGGAGACCGCTGGTGGGTGCTGGCGCTGCCTGTTGCCCTCTCTCTCGTGCTGGTTCCGGCGGCATTCGCGCTTCGGGCACGGCGGGACCTGGGAGCCGGGATCGCTGCCGGGCGTCCCGGACCTGCCGTAGGCTCGCTCTCCGGCGTCTGGGGCCTGGCCGTAAGGCTGCAGTACCGCGTACTTTTAGGCTGGGCCGTGGCGTTCGTGATTTTCGGCGTTGTCATCGGTTCCCTGGTCTCCAATGTGGCAGAGCTGCTGAGTTCACCAAACGCCCAGGACCTTATCAAGCTGCTGGGCGGCCCCCGCGCTTTGACGGAGGCCTTCCTGGCCGCGGAAATCAGCATCATGGGTCTACTGGCGGCCGCCTACGGGGTATCGGCGGCGAACCATCTGCGCAGCGAGGAAGCCGCGGGCCATACCGAAGTCCTGCTGGGCACGGCCACTACCCGGTTCCGGTGGGCGGGCAGCCACTTCACCTTTGCGTTGGCCGGCATCGTTTTGCTGCTCTTTCTGGCGGGCCTGTCGATTGGTGCCGGAGCCGCCTTCGCCGTCAACGATGCCTCCCTGCTGGGCCGCAGCACCGTTGCCGCTTTGGCCCAGGTGCCGGCCGCATGGGTTGTTACCAGCCTCGCTCTGGCGGTGTTCGGCTGGGCGCCTCGGCTGACCGGGGCGGCCTGGGGCCTCCTGCTGGCGTTCGTCGCCTTGGGAGAGTTCGGGGTGCTGTGGAACGCCCCGAACTGGCTGATGGACCTCTCCCCGTTCAGGCATTCCCCGCTGCTCCCGGTGGGATCCGGGGATGGTGCGGCGCTGGGTGTCCTGACCGTGGCAGCGGCCGTGCTTGCTGCGTTCGGGTTCGCCGGCTGGCGGCGCCGGGACCTTGCAGCGTAGCCTCCCCCTGTTCCCCTGGGCTTGAGGCGCAAAGACCAGCGGGAGCTACCCGTGCAAGCCGAGGCTCCGCGACCCGGCCGAGAGCTGCGCCAGGACCTGCCCGGGCCGGTTGGTGGTGACCTCGTGGATCCCAAGCTCCTGGCACAAGGCGACGTCGGCTTCCGAATCCACCGTCCACACCCGGAACCGCCGGCCGGAGTTGAGCCAGCGCCGGATGGTCCGGGAATGGCCCCGGACATAGTCGATGCCCGGGCCGGCCAGCCCGGTCTCGCAGTCATCCAGGATCCGTTCGGCTTCCGTTTGCGCGGCCTTCATCACATTGGCAAGCGCTCCGCCGGTGAGCGCCCCGAGGCCCAGCTCCTCGCGGAGCTCCTCGACGTCGACGTCGTCCACAAGCTGGCACACGGCGGCGGACGGGACGGTTCCCAGCAGGTGCTTCACGGAGTCCGGGCTGAAGCTCATAAAAGACACCACGATGTTCCCGAGCCGGGACGTCGCCGGATCCCAGCCTTCGGCCGTGAGGATTTCCAGGACACGGTCTTCGAGCTTGAGCTGAAAGGGACTCGGGTGTTTGAGTTCAATTGCCAGCCCGATCTCCCGGCCTGCTGTCCGCAGGAGGGCCAGCAACTCCGGGAGCGTCAGCAGCTGGGCTGATCTACTGCCGTATTCTTCCGGGATCCTGGCGCCCTTCCAGGAGGAAAAGTCCAGCGCCCGGAGCTCCTCGAGGGTCCTGTCCGCCACGGCTCCGGTGCCATCCGAGGTGCGGTCCAGGGTTGAGTCGTGCAGCAGTACAGCGTGCTGGTCCCTGGTGAGGTGGATATCGCACTCCACACCGTCGGCGCCGTCGGCAATTGCCTGCAGGTAGGCCGCCCGGGTGTGCTCAGCGAACGCCGCACTGGAACCACGGTGGGCGTAGACCAGCGGACGGGTTGCGGTGGACTCGGCAGTCGTCATGCTGACACGTTAGCGGACGGCCACCGCCCAAGCCGGGCTAGGCTGGGCACATGCAGGTGAAATCTAAGCCAACTACCCGCGCGGAGGGCCCCGCCGGCGCCAACGCGCCCGCAGTCGGCCGCCCCAGCCGCCGCCAATCCATGGCAGGGAGCGACGCCGCGAAAGAATCCGCGCTCCGGCGGATGAAGCTGCTGGCGCTCTCACTGTTGGTTTTGATGGCCATCATCTTTGTGGTCGCCTTCGCCCTGCAGAAGCAGTACCCCTGGCTCGAATACGTCCGGGCTGCGGCCGAGGGCGGTATGGTGGGCGCCCTCGCCGACTGGTTCGCGGTGACGGCCCTGTTCAAGTACCCGATGGGCTTGAAAATCCCGCACACCGCCATCATTCCGCAGCGCAAGGACCAGATTGGCGCCTCGCTGGGTGAATTCGTGGAAACCAACTTCCTTTCCGAGCAGGTGGTCCAGGAGAAACTGGCCTCGGTGGACATCGCCCGCAAAGCCGGAGCTTGGCTCTCCGGGCCCGGCGGCGCGGAGCGGGTGGCCAAGGAAGGTGCCGCCGTCATCCGCGGGGCCTTTACCGTGCTCAACGACGACGACGTCCAGGCCGTGATCGAGGGCATGGTCCGCCGGCATCTGCTCGCTCCGCCGTGGGGTCCCCCGGTGGGCCGGGTCGCCGAGCGGATCTTCGACGACGGCCATCACCACGCCTTGGTGGACGTGCTCGTGGACCGAACCGTGGACTGGGTGCGGGACAACCAGGAGACGGTCAACCGGGTGGTGACTGACCGGTCCCCGACGTGGGTGCCGTCGTTCGTCGACGGACTCGTAGGCGACAAGGTCTACGTCGAGATCCTCAAATTCACCCGCGCTGTGCAGACCGACCCGCAGCACCAGGTCCGCCGGTCGATCGACACGTACCTCAAGGATCTGGCACAGGACCTGCAGCACGATCCGGTTATGATTGCCCGGGCCGAAGGCATCAAGGCCCAAGTCCTGGGAGATCCGGAAATTCGGGAACTCGCCTCCCGAACCTGGGGCACCATCAAGGCCGCGCTGCTCTCCGCCGTCGACGATCCGCACAGCGAACTGACCGTCAGGTTCAAAGCCGCCGTGCATGACTTCGGCACCCGGCTCGTTGTCGACGGCGAACTGGCCGGCAAGGTGAACAGGTGGATCGGGGACGCCGCCGGGTATCTCGTCAAGACGTACCGCTCGGACATCGCAGGTGTGATCACCGATACCGTATCCCGCTGGGATGCCGAGGAAACCTCGCAAAAGATCGAGCTTCAGATCGGCAAGGACCTGCAGTTCATCCGAATTAACGGCACCGTGGTGGGCGCCCTTGCCGGCCTCGCGATTTTTGCTGTGGCCCACCTGGTCTTCGGCTAAGCGAAGCTTTCCAGCTCCACGCCTGCGCTTTCGAGGGCCGCGCGGATCGCGGCGGCGGTTTCGACCGACCCGGGCGTGTCACCGTGGATGCACAGCGAGTGCGGTTCGATCCTGAGCACCGTCCCGTCCACAGCTTCGACCTCGCCTTCGACGGCAAGGCGCACGGCCCGTTCCTGGATCCGGCCGAGGTCCTCCAGCAGTGCACCATCCTGCGAGCGCGGCAGCAGGGTGCCGTCGGGCAGGTAGGCGCGGTCGGCGAAGGCCTCGGTAAAGACCGGGTGGCCGGCTTCTTGGGCGATCCCGAGCAGGGCGGAGCCCGGGAAGCCCAGCACGGCAAGCCCCGGATCGTAGGCCTGGATGGCCGCGACGACTGCCGAAGCCTGCTCGGCGTCGCGCACTGTCCGGTCGTAGAGTGCCCCGTGCAGCTTGATGTAGTCCACCGAGGCGCCGACGGCGTGCGCCACCCCGTCCAAGGCGCCGAGCTGGTACAGCACGGCGCCGAAGAGATCATCGAACGTCATGTCCAGGGCCCGGAGCCCGAATCCGGCCATGTCCGGGTAGCCCAGGTGAGCGCCCACCCGCACGTCGGACTCGTAGGCCGCCCGGCAGGTGTCCAGCATGGTCACGGGGTCCCCGGCGTGCAGCCCGCAGGCCACGCTGGCGCTCGTCAGAAGCGGAAACATCGCGGCGTCGTCGCCCATGGTCCACGTCCCGAAGGACTCCCCCAAGTCAGCGTTCAAATCCAAAACGTGCCGCCTTTCTGCGCTGAATCGTCCTTGCTGTCCTTTGTGTCAGCCGGGGCTGCTGCCGGGCCGTCCAGCTCCGCGGTCGCTCCCAGTTCGCCGGGGATCACGAGGGGCAGCGGTCCGAACGCTTCCTTGGCATTGGCCACCACGGCCCGTCCCATCATCCGGTTGCCGACCCCGCCCACGACGGCCCCGACGCCGAACGGCAGGGCCCGGCCCAGCAAGGCACCGCCTTGGCGCCTGAGCAGGCTCCGGAGGAAAGCCCGCTGGATCCGTTCACGAACCTGGCCGAAGCCAACAAGCGGTGCCCGGCGTGCGAACAGTGTGCCCCACGCCTGGGTGGGCCCGCCGCCCTGCCCGGTGGCTTGGCCGCTCAGGGAACTCAACAGCGCGGTGCCTTCCTCGCCGAGCATTACGGCCATGACCAGTGTGCTGGCCTTTTCCGGATCCACCATCCGCACGCCGTGAAGTTCGGCGAGCGAGGTGGCAAAAAGTGCTGTGGCCTCCAGGAAACCGGCGGTCGCGGCGGCCGAGAGGCCCAGTGCGGCCACAGTCCCGACGCCGGGAATCACGGCCGCCCCGCCCACAAGCGCGCCGCCGCCGGTGACGGCAATGAGGTAGTCCCGTTCCAGGGTTGCGGCCAGCTGGGCCGCCGTGGCCCGCGGGTGCTTTCGCTGGAGCCGGCGAAGGTTCGCCAGGATCAAGGGGCGCTGGATTTCAACGGCCCGCAGGAGCACGTTGTGCACACCTGCCCGGGGTTTGCCCTCGGCGTCGAACATCGCGTTGTGTGCTGACTGCTGGGCAATTTTCATTGCCGGGTTGCCTCGCTTGGCCATCATCGCCTCTCATCGGAACCGTCACTGCTGTGGATTCAAGCCTTAACACTAGGCCACAGCGGCGCCGCCGGTAGAGGCGGACGATGGCCCGGGCGGGCAGTTGAGGGCGGATCGGCGGCGCCTGTCCGCCCTCAACTGCCGTGAAGAACTGCCCGGTTTAGCGCGGTGTCCGGATGAGCTTCTTATTGACGAACTCATTCATGCCGAACCGTGCCAGCTCGCGCCCGACGCCCGAACGCTTCACACCACCGAAGGGCAGATCCGCCTGGGTTTCGGCCACGGAATTGATAAAGACCATGCCGGTGTCCAGCCGATCGGCCACCGCCTTGGCCTTCTCGGCGTCGGCACTGAAGACCGCACCGCCGAGCCCGTACGGGGACCCGTTGGCCAGTTCAATGGCCTCCTCAACGCTGGCGACCTTGTAGACGACGGCCGCCGGGCCGAAGAGTTCTTCGGAGAACGCCCGCATCCCGGGGGTCACATCCGTCAGCACCGTGGGCTCCACGAAGGCGCCGGGGCCATCGATGTGGTGTCCGCCGGTCCGCAGGGTAGCGCCCTTGTCCACGGCGTCCTGGATCTGCTCGATGAGGCCGTCCGCGGCGCTCTGTGAGGAGAGCGGCCCGAAGCGGGTGTCGGCGAGCAAGGGATCACCGTGCTTGACCGCGGACATCCGCGCAGTGAACTTCTCCACAAAAGCCTCGTACAGGTCCTCAAGGATGATAAAACGCTTCGAAGCCGTGCAGGCCTGGCCGGCGTTCCCGATCCGTCCGCTGACCGCTGCCTTTACCGTGGCGTCCAGGTCGTCTGAGTCGAGGACGATAAACGGATCACTGCCACCGAGTTCGAGCACATACTTCTTCAGGTTGCGGCCGGCCACCTCGGCGACTGCCGAGCCGGCCCGCTCGCTTCCGGTCAGGGAGACACCCTGGACCCGGTCATCGGCGACGACTTCGGCAACCTGTTCGTTGCTCAGGAAAACGTTGAGGTAGACACCCTCCGGGAGCCCGGCATCCTTGAAAATCTGTTCAATGGCAAGGGCGGACTGGGGGCAGCTGCCGGCATGCTTGAGCAGGATGGTGTTGCCGAGGACCAGGTTGGGGGCGGCGAACCGGGCCACTTGGTAGTACGGGTAGTTCCACGGCATGATGCCCAGGAGCGGCCCGACCGGTGCTGAGCGGACGATTGCTTCGCCGCCGCCTTTAACATCAAGCAGTTCGTCTTCGAGGAAGGCCGGGCCCTCTTCGGCGTAGTACGAGTAGATGTCGGCCACCAGGCCCACTTCGCCCCGGGACTGGGCCAAGGGCTTGCCCATCTCCGTGGCGATCAGACGGGCCAGTTCGTCCTGTCGTTCCCGGTACAGTTCGGCCACGCGGGCAATGACCGCGGCGCGGTCCGCTACGGGCGCAGCCTGCCAGGCCTGGAAGGCCTGCTTCGACGCCGCGAGGGCATTCTCCACCTCATCCGCGGTAGCAAGCGGAAATTCCTTCAGCGTCTCTCCGGTCGCGGGGTTCACTGTCTTGTAAGCAGTCATTAATCCACCATCTCCGATTCTGGGTAGTCCGGCTCAATCGGGCCTGTGGCCGCCGCAGCAGAACTGCGTAGCGGCTTTCCGGCCCCGTGCGTCGGAACGGGGTGTCCTGGTTGGATTGCCCGTCCCGTTAGGCGACAACCCGGACACCGGCCCGCCTATTCCATCGGATTTTCCCGCCTGGAAACCGCCGCCCTCACGCGAAGTCGCAGCCTAAACTGGGACCATGCGCTCACCGAGGGCCCTGCGGCCCTTCGCACACCGGGAATACCGTGTGCTGATTACAGCACTGGCCATCTCCATTTTCGGCTCCGGAATGTGGGCCGTGGCGATGGTCTACGAGGTGATCGAGCTCGGCGGGGGGCCGTTGGAGCTCTCCCTCGTTGCGGCCGCCGGCAGCGCCGGACTCGTCGCGTTTTTGCTGATGGGCGGCATCGCCGCGGACCGGTTCCCGCAGCGGCTGCTCATCATCGCGGTGGAGGGGGCCAACCTGGCCGTCATCGCCACCATCAGCGGACTGGCCATGCTGGGCTGGCTGGAACTCTGGCATCTGGCGCTCGGCGGGTTTGTGCTCGGCGCCGGCGCAGCATTCTTCTTCCCCGCCTACTCCGCCATCCTCCCCCGGATCCTGCCGCCGGAGGACCTGCTCGCGGCTAACGGTTTGGAAGGGACCATGCGGCCGCTCCTGCAGCAGGCCACCGGCCCGGCCGTCGCGGGCATCCTGGTCGCAGCCCTCTCCCCCGCGCATGCAGTGACCGGGGTGGCGGTGTGCCACCTGCTGGCCCTCGCCGTCCTCAGCCTGCTCCGCCGCCAGCCCCGTCCGGATATGGACGGCGCTGGCGGCGGGGCAGGTTCCGGGACCGGCGAACGCGCCCCAACGTCCCTGCTGCAGGACCTCCGCGAAGGAGTCAGCTACACGGTCCGCACACCCTGGCTAATGTGGACCCTGCTGTGGGCCTGCATCTCCGTACTTTTCCTGATCGGCCCCATCGAGGTGCTCCTGCCGTTTGTGGTCCGCGACCAGCTCGGCGGCGACTCGCGCCAGTTCGGATTCCTGCTCGCGGTGATGGGCGTCGGCGGCGCCGCCGCGTCGCTGGCAACTGCTTCGTTCCCGCTGCCGCGCCGCTACCTGAGCGCGATGATAGTGAGCTGGGGCGCCGGGAGCCTGCCACTTGCCGCCGTCGGCATCATCGACAGCTTTTGGGCGCTGGCTGCCGCGCTCTTCGTCTTCGGTGCCACCGGCGGGATGGGCATGGTCATTTGGGGCACCCTGCTGCAGCGCCGGGTTCCCCCGCACCTGCTGGGCCGCGTCTCAAGCCTGGACTTCTTCGTCTCGCTGGCCCTGATGCCGGTCTCCATGGCCCTCGCCGGCCCGGCCGCCGAGGTGCTGCCGGTCGGGCTCATCTTCCTGGTGGCCGGGACCGTGTGTCCGGTTGTGGCGGTCATCGCACTGGCCGTCGCGAAGATGCCGGCCGACGAGATCGCCAACCCGCTCGACGACGGCCCGGAGCGCCTGGCTGGCGACGGGCACCCCGGCAGCAGCGGCGCCGCCGAACGGCAGCAGCAGGCCTAGCCGGCTGCGCGCACCATCGGCAGGGACGCCGTCGGCAGTCCGCTCGGGAAGATCGTGGGCTCCGGGACCGCCACCGGGGCCAGCGGCACCCGGACCGGATCACCGTCGACCGTAAACAGCTCGCCGCGGACGTCGATCTCGAGCGGTGGGCCCCCGCGCACCGTCAGGCTGATGGCACCCTGCTCCAGTTCAAGCTGCAGCAGCCGGCCCTGGATCTTCAGGTGGAACGAGAGCCCTTCCCAGCCAGCGGGCAGCCGCGGGTCGAAGTAGGGCACCGCACCCTGGTCCCGGAGGCCGGCGAAGCCGCTGACCAGCGAGCTCCACACGCCGCCGGTGGACGCGATGTGCACGCCGTCGATCGTGTTGCCGTGTGTGTCGTCCAGGTCGATGAACAACGCGTGCGTGAAGTGGTCCAGCGCGGCGTCGCCGTAGCCGACCTCGGCCGCCATAATGCCCTGCACACAGGCGGACAGGGTGGAGTCGCCGGTGGTGATCGGGTCGTAGAAATCGAAGGCGCGGCGCTTTTCCTCGGCCGTGAAGTCCTGCCACTGCAGGAACATGGCCAGCACGGTATCGGCCTGCTTCAGCACCTGGTGGCGGTAGATCACCAGCGGGTGGAAGTGCAGCAGCAGCGGGTACTTGTAACGCGGTGTCGTCCAGTCCCACGGCTCCAGGGTCATAAAGTCGTTGTCCTGAGCGTGGACCTGGAGGTCCTCGTCATAGGGCAGCTGCATCCGGTTGGCGGCCTGCTCCCACACCTGGCGTTCGGCATCGTCAATCCCGGGGTGATCCAGCGCCGCCGCCGCCCGCAGGTTAAAGCGCGCCATCACGTTGGTATAGACGTTGTCGTTGACAACGGCGGTGTACTCATCCGGGCCGGTGACGCCGTGAATATGGAACTGCCCGTCCTTGCCAAAGAAACCCAGGGACACCCACATCCGGGCGGTCTCGATCAGCAGCTCGGCGCCGAGGGTTTCCTGGAACTCCTGGTCGCCGCTGGCCCAGATGTAGCGGTTGGTCGCGAAGGCGATCGCGGCGGCGATGTGGAACTGGGCCGTGCCGGCGGCGTAGTAGGCGCTGGCCTCCAGCCCGTTAATGGTGCGCCAAGGGAACAGGGCGCCGTCCACGCTGAGTTCCTTGGCCCGGATCTTGGCTTCGGGCAGCATCTCATGGCGGAACTGCAGGACCTGGCGGGCGTTGCCGGGGCTGGTGTACGTCAGGTAGGGCATCAGGTACACCTCCTGGTCCCAGAAGTAGTGCCCGTCATAGCCGGAACCGGACACACCCTTCGCCGGGATGCCGGCGACGTCGGCGCAGGCGGTGGCCTGGGCCAACTGGAAGAGGTTCCAGCGGACGGCCTGCTGCAGCTCGGTCTGGCCGGCGAGGATGATGTCGCTGGTGGTCCAGTAGTTTCGGTAATGCTCCGCGCTTTCGGCGAAAATCTCCGACAGCGGCCTCAGACCCGCTTCCGCGTCGTCGGCAAGGTCTTCGGAGGCTTGCCCGACGGCGTAGCTGACACTCTTTTCCAGCACAAACGGCTCGTCGGCGCTTACGGCCAGAACGTAGCGGACACTGCTGTCGTCCTCATGCACCTGGGTGTCGAAAGGCTGCACGCCGGCGTTGGTCCAGTGGTCGACAGCCAGGCCAATGCGCTGTTTGGATTCGGCGGTCTCCCAGGACAGCCGCAGCGAGCCGTCGCCGCCGTCGAGCCGCACCGGCAGCAGCACCCGCCCGGCGTGCCGGCCGGCACGCCGGGGGTCGTGGGCCGAGTGATCATCCACCGGCTGGTCCTGGCGGTTTATCACCGAGGAGGTCACGTCCGCGGAGATATCCCGGTCCGCGCCGAGTTCCAGCGAGATGCCAAGCGCACCGCGGGACTGGTAGCCGACAGCGCGTCGTTCGATGGTGGTCACGGTGGCGCCCGAGCGGCACTGCCACACGATCCGGCATTCGTACACGCCGGTGGCGAAGTCGACACTGCGGCGGTAGTCGAGCACTGTGGATTCGTCCAGGCTCAAGGTTTCGCCGTCGATGATCACGGTGAAGTTGTTGGCGTCGGGGATGTAGAGGATCCGCTGGCCGGTGCGGGCGAAGCCGTAGGCGTTCTCCGCGTGCTTGATGTCCCAGGTCTCGTGGAAGCCGTTGACGAAGCTGCCCGGCAGCTCGGCGTCGGCGGCGGCCCAGTGAGCGCCGCGGATACCGAGGTGGCCGTTGCCGAGGCTGAAGAGGGTCTCCAGCGTGCCGGCGTTGCCGGGGAGGTGCACAGTCTCGACCAGCTGCCAGGGGTCATTGGGGAACCGCGCGCGGTCAGAGGTGATAAGGGCCATGGTTTATCCTTCAGGCGGTAAAAAGGCTGCTGATGAGAGGTTTTTTGTGCGGTCTTGCAGGGCCTTGCAGCGTCCTGGTCGGGACGGAAGGGTGACGGGCTAGAGCAGCTCGTCGAGGTCGTTGACGACGAGCGTGGCTCCGGCGGCCAGCAGGGTCTGCCGGCCTGCCCCGCGGTCCACGCCGATCACCGAATGGAAGTTCCCGGCCCGGCCGGATTGGACGCCGGACACGGCATCCTCGACCACAACGCACTCGTCGCTGGGCAGGCCCAGCAACCGGGCGGCATATTCGTAGGTCGCCGGGCTGGGCTTGCCGGGCAGGCCCTCGGCCACGGCGACGACCCCGTCGACCACTACCGGGAAGTAATCCGAAAGTCCGGCGGCCTTGAGCACCGCCGGGGCGTTGCGGGAAGAGGAAACGACGGCGAGCTTCAGCCCGCGGGCCAGTGCCGCGTCGACGAACCGCACAGAGCCTGCGTAGGGCCGAACCCCGCCGGCGGCGACGATGTCGTTAAAGACCTGGTTTTTGCGGTTACCCAGGCCGTGGACGGTGTTGTGCTCCGGTTCGTCCTCCAGCGGGCCTTCGGGCAGGACGATGTCGCGGGAGGCGAGGAAGTCCCGGACGCCATCGAAACGGGGTTTGCCGTCGATGTGGTCGAAATAGTCGCTTGCGCGGTAGGCGGCGGCCCCGGGAACGGACTGGAGGTAGCCGTCAAAAAGTTCGCGCCAGGCGCGCTCGTGCACAATCGCGGTTGGGGTCAGGACGCCGTCGAGGTCAAAGAGGATGGCAGACGCCCCGGCCCAGCTCGACGCGGTGCTGTTGGAAAGCTCAGTCATGGTTCGGTTGTCCTTTCAGACGGCATTTTTCAGTCGGTGGGCCGGCAGGCCGGGGCCGGCGTTTTAAGGGGGCGGACCGGAACGGGGCCCCGGCGCTGAAGATAGCGGGCATTCCCGGTCGCAACCGGGCGCCGTTTAACGCCGGCGGGTGCGCTGGCCCGCTGTCAGTTTGGTCTCCCGAAGCTGGCGTGACGGGGTTTTGGCACTCCAGGGCGGTGGAGCCCTTCAATTGCTGCGTAGCCGTGGGGCGCCGGGATCGGATACCTCCCGAAGGGCGCACGGCGGTCTTCGAAGCTGCGGGAGTCGGTGCAGATGGAAAATCCGGAGAGTGCGCCGACGTCCTCGACGGTGACGCGGCGCCTTAGCCTGCAACACAGGGCTCAGCCCTTTCTTCCCCCTGAAGTCAGTTGACGGCCAGAAATACGGCCCACGTTGAGTGTAAGCGCTTACAAAATTGACGCGCAATTGGATAAAAGGACCTTTGGCACTATCGCCACCCCACTTGGAGTCCGGCCGCGGGCGGAGTCAGTTTCCCGGGTTCAGCACATAGTGGCGAAGGAACGCGCTGACGTCCACCAGTTCCGCGGCCGAAATGGCGTGGCCCGTTCCCGGGTAGGTCCTCGCCGTGAGCTGTGTGTGCTCGTGGAGCCACTCCTCGGTGTGCTCCGCTGCGGCGGCGTTTATCACCAGGTCATCCCGGTCCCGGCCCCAGAAGAAGGGCGGCCGGGACTCGAACGATTCGCTCATCGCCAGGAGTTCGTTGTCCAGTACAAATCCTGACAGCCCGACGGCGGCGCGGAACTCCGCCGGCCGCAACCGGAGCAGTGTCGTGGCCATGGCCATGCCCTGCGAGTAGCCGAGCAGGCTGATGCTGGTGTGTTGGAACTTGACTGATTCGATCCAGCTGAACACGGCGTTGGCGGCAGCGATGACGTCAGCGAAGTCATGGGTCAGGAAGTAGTCCAGCAGGAACCAGCCGTACCCGTCGCCGATCTCCTTGGGGCCACGCAGCGCCGCGCAACTGAACCCGGACGGCAGGCTGCCAAAGAGTTTCACCATCCGGGATTCATCCCGGCCGTAGCCGTGCATCATGACCAGCAACGGGGTCCCGTCGCGTTCGTGTTCCGGTTTGGACCAGAGGACTCGCTCCATCGCAACAGCCTAGCTTTCGGTGATCACCAAGGCGGTGCTGTGACCGCCGAATCCGAAGGCGTTGGCGATGCCTGCCCTGGCTCCCTGGCCTGCCACCGTTTTCCGCAGAAGGTTCAGGTCGATCCCGTCGTCGGGTTGGTCAAGGTTGCCGGACCCCGGAAAGTCCCCGGTTTTCAGCGCCTGGATCAGGACGACGGCGCCGAGGGCGCCTGCGCCGCCAAGGAGGTGCCCGGTGAGGGATTTTGTGGAGGTAACGGGTACCTGGTTTCCAAGTACGGCACTGATCGCGTCGGCTTCCAGGCGATCGCCGACCGGGGTGGAGGTCGCGTGGGCATGGACCAGCCCGATGTCTCCGGCACCAAGGCCTGCGGCGGCGATGGCCTTTTCCATCACCCGCCGCTGCATGACCGGATCGGCGGCGACGATGTCGACGGCGTCGGATGTCACAGCAGTTCCGGCCACGACACCGAGCACTTCCGCTCCCCGGGCGCGGGCGTGGTCTTCGCGTTCCAGGACCAGGATCGCGGCGCCCTCCGCCAGTACGAATCCGTCCCGGTCCCGGTCGAACGGCCGCGAAGCGGACTCCGGGTCTCCGTTGCGGGTGGACAGGGCCCGAATTTGGGCGAAGCCGCTGAGGATGAGGCCGTTGATGCAGGAATCCACGCCGCCGGCAATCACAACATCCGCTGTCCCGGCACGGATCATGTCTGCCGCCTGGGAGATGGCTTCCGCCCCGGAGGCACAGGCGCTCACCGGGGTGCGCGCCCCGCCTTTGGCGCCGACATCCATGGACACCCAGGCCGCGGGCGCGTTGGTCATGATCCGGGTCAGCGTGTGCGGGGAGACGCGCCGCGGCCCGCGGGCATCAAGGGCCCGGGCCTGCTCCAGGGTTGTGTCCAGGCCGCCATAGCCGGATCCGATCACCACGGCCAGGCGTTCCGGGTCGGCTGCGGGACGGCCTGCCTGCGCCCACGCTTCCCGGGCCGCAATCAGCGCGAGGTGCCCGCACCGGTCCATCCTCTTATATTCCGGGGTGGAGAGCAGCGCGGGAACATCAACGTCCGCCCGGCCCGCCATCCGGACCGGAAGCTCCTGCGCCCAGTCATCCTCAAGTGCCGCGATTCCTGAGCGCCCGGCCAGCAACGCGGCCCGGGTCTCGGCCGCCGTCGCACCGACGGGAGTCACTGCTCCCAGTCCGGTGACGACGACTCTGGGGAAAGCTGTAAGCATGGGCACCGGATTTCTGTGAGGCACGTTGCGTAACCCGCCGGGGTGCGGGGCTGGTGCGGCAGTGCGGTAAACGGCGGCACGTATCTGGCCGGCCGCAGCGGACGCTTCAAGACTACGTGCGAAAACTGGCCGGAGTGGCGTCAATGAGATCGTTGAAACAACACGCACCGGGCTGTAGCCTGACGCTGGACAGCATGCTTAGCAATACTTAACCGTCCGACCGGACACAAGGAGCAAGTCATGAGAATCGGTTCCGCCATTTTCCTCATCGCCCTCGGCGCCATCCTCGCCTGGGCCATCACCCCCGGCCTGATCCCCAATGTGGACCAGACCATGATCGGCTACATCCTGATGGCGGTCGGTGTCATCGGGCTGATCGCTTCCCTGGTCCTGGCCTCACCAGGGCGCAGCCGCACCCGCCGGGTCAGCGAGACACGCTCCGTTGTGGACCCCAATACCGGCGAGACCATCACCCGGAACGAAAGCCGCGACGCCGGCATCTAGTCCGAGCGCGCCGCCGCGCACCGCATAAGCCACCCGACGCCGGGCCGAACCCTTTACCGGGCCCGGCCCGGCGTCGGCCGTTGTATGGCCCTTCCCGCCCTTCCAGCACGCGCACCGTCCCGTGCGTGAACACCGGCCGAACCCGTCTCCACCCCTACCCGCTACCTCTACCCCTACCCCTGCGCATGCCCCGCGCCCGGGCCCGGCGGCGGACATGCCCTGCGCCCGGCCCCACGGATGGACATAGTCCAGATATGCCCACTCCTCGATCCGAAAACTGGGCATGCCCATCGGCCGCGTACGGGACATTTCTGTGTTCATGTTGTTTTTCATTGACAAAGCCACATATTCACAGATAAAGTCAAGCAACTCCACTTCATTGTGATGGTCATCACGGAAGTGCGGGGGAGGTCCGCAGTACTGACGCAAGGGAGAGCCAGTGTTCGCCGAGGAACGCCAACAGCTGATCGTGGGGCTCATTGTTGCCAGCGGCCGTGCCAGCGTCACGGACCTCGCCGAGCGTTTCAGCATCACCACCGAAACCGTCCGCCGGGACCTGGCCGCCCTCGAATCCGCCGGCAGTGTGCGCCGGGTACACGGCGGCGCCGTCTCCCCGGACCGCTTCAGCACCAGCGAAGAAAGCATCCTGGTCCGCGCCGACCAGCGGCAACCGGAAAAGACCCGGATCGCCGAAGCGGCCCTCGCACTGATCCCGGAAAACCGAACCGGCAGCATCCTGATCGACGCCGGCTCCACCACCGAGACCCTCGCCGACCGCCTGGCCGCGCGGACTGCAGCGACGTCAGCCGCTGCAGCACCCGGCGCGGAACTCGTGGTCATCACCCACTCGCTGCCCGTCGCGGCAAAGCTCTCCGGTGAGGCCGGCATCGCCTTGCACCTGCTTGGCGGCAGGGTCCGCGGAATCACCCAGGCCGCCGTCGGCCAGTCCACGGTGGAAGCCGCCCGCAGGATCCGCCCGGATATCGCTTTCATCGGCACCAACGGCATCCACGCAGCCTTCGGGCTGAGCACCCCCGATCCTGAAGAAGCCGCTGTCAAAGCCGCCTTCGTCCATTCAGCCCGCCGCATAGTGGTGCTCGCTGATTCCTCCAAGCTGGATGCCGAAACCCTGGTCCAGTTCGCCTCGTTGAAAGATCTGGACACTTTGATCACTGACACGAAACCCGGCCAGGACCTGGCCGACGCCCTCGCGGATGCCGGAGTGGAGGTAGTGGTCGCATGATTGTCACCCTGACCGCCAACCCAAGCCTGGACCGCACCGTGGCACTGCCGGGACCCCTGGTCCGCGGCGAAGTCCAGCGCGCCGTCTCCGTCCGGCAGGAATCCGGCGGCAAGGGCGTAAACGTCTCCCGCGCCCTGGTCGCCTCCGGGCTGAAGACCGTCGCCGTGCTCCCGGGCGCCGAGGCGGACCCCGTCCTCGCCGGTCTCCGCGAAGTCGACGTCCCATTCGCCGCCCTCCCCATCGGAGAGCCGCTGCGCAGCAACGTGGCGCTCACCGAACCCGGCGGCGTGACCACCAAGATCAACGAACCCGGACCGGCGCTGAGTGCGGACCAGCAGGAAGCCCTGATCGGGCTGCTCCTGGACCACTCCCGGGGAGCCAGCTGGGTTGTCCTGGCTGGATCGCTCCCACCCGGGGTCCCGGCCAACTTCTACGCCACCGTCACCCGGCGGCTGCGCAGCATGGATCACGGCAAAGAGGCTCCCCTTGTCGCCGTGGACTCCTCCGGCGAACCGCTCGCCGCCGCGATCTGCGGCGATGCGCTGGGGAAACCGGATCTCATCAAACCCAATGCCGAGGAACTGGTGGAACTGGCTGCCGCAGCCGGGTTCGCCACGCACAAGTCCGCCGAGGAACTCGAAGCGGATCCGGGGGCGGCCGCGGCGGCCGCTTCCGCCGTCGTGCGATCCGGAGTCGGTGCCGTGCTGGCAACACTCGGCTCCAAGGGTGCGGTGCTCGTCACGGCCGACGGCGCGTGGCTGGCCACGCATCCGCCGGTCACCGCGGTGAGCACGGTAGGCGCCGGCGATTCGTCACTGGCCGGTTACCTGCTCGCTTCCAGCCAGGGCGCCGCCCCGGCCGATTGTCTCCGCCAGGCTGTGGCACACGGTGCCGCCGCCGCTTCGCTGCCGGGCTCCACAGTCCCGGCAGTCCACCAAACCACCCCCAACGCCGTAACCATCACGGCCCTGACGAAGGATTGACAGTGACTGCGCTCATTACTACCGAACTGGTCGAGCTCGACCAGAACCTGGGCGACTCGCCCGAAGCCGTGATCCGGCACCTGGCAGGCAAAGCCGCCGCCAACGGTCGCGCCACCGAGGTGGAAGGCCTCTTCGCCGACGCCTTCGCCCGGGAACAGAAGACCGCCACCGGGGTTCCGGGCGGCATCGCCATCCCGCATTGCCGTTCGACGGCGGTGACCGAACCCACCCTGGTGATGGCTCGGCTCTCCCAGTCCGTCGACTTCGGCGCCAAGGACGGCCCCGCGGACCTCATCTTCTTTATTGCGGCCCCCGATGGCGCGGACCAGGAACACCTCAAGCTGCTCTCCAAGCTGGCCCGCTCCCTGATCAAAAAGGACTTCACCCAGGCCCTGCGCGACGCCGGTTCGGCGGCCGAGGTCGTCGGGCTCGTCGAAGGCGCCCTTGCCGATAAGCCTGCCGCCCACTCCGCACCGGCACCGGCCGTAAGCGGCGCCGCGACCGGGACCGGAGCTTCCCGGTCCAAGCGCCTTGTCGCTGTCACTGCCTGCCCCACCGGCATCGCCCACACCTACATGGCCGCCGATTCGCTTGTGGCCGCGGCCAAGGAAATCGGCGTGGACCTGCAGGTGGAGACCCAAGGATCTTCAGGGGCAAAGCCGCTGGATCCGGCAGTGATCGCCGCAGCCGACGCCGTCATCTTCGCCGTCGACGTGGATGTCCGCGGCAAGGAGCGCTTCGCCGGCCTGCCGGTTATCAACGCCCCCGTCAAACGCGGCATCGACGAGCCGGAAAAGATGGTCCATGAGGCCCTCGCGGCCGCAGAGAACCCCAACGCCCGCCGGGTCCCGCACTTCGGCGCGGAGGAACAGGCACAGAACGAGGCCGAGGAAAAAGGTGAGCACATTGGGCAGAAGCTGAAGAAAGCGCTGCTGACCGGCGTCAGCTACATGATCCCGTTTGTGGCCGGCGGCGGCCTGCTGATCGCGCTTGGCTTCCTGATGGGCGGGTACCTCATCACCCAGTATGCCGATGCCATCGTTGTGGACAACAGCATCTTCAACCTGCCCACGGAATTCCCGGACAACGCATGGGGCCCGCTTGGCGCCTACCTCGGCGCCGTCCTGTTCAAGATCGGCGCCCTCTCACTGGGCTTCCTGGTACCGGCCCTGGCCGGCTACATCGCTTACGCCATCGCTGACCGGCCCGGTATCGCCCCGGGCTTCGTTGCCGGTGCAGTCGCCGGATTTATGGGTGCCGGCTTCCTTGGCGGCATCGTCGGCGGCCTGCTCGCAGGCTACATCGCCCATGTGATCGGCCAAATCCAGGTCGCCCGCTGGCTGCGCGGCCTGATGCCTGTTGTGATTATCCCGCTGGTTGCGTCCCTCGTGGCATCGGGGCTGATGTTCCTGGTCCTGGGCGGCCCGATCGCCGGCATCACCGCCGGCCTCAATGACTGGCTTTCCGGCCTGACCGGTGCCAGCGCAGTTGTCCTCGGCATCATCCTCGGTCTGATGATGTGCTTCGACCTGGGCGGACCGGTCAACAAGGTTGCTTACTCCTTCGCCGTCGCCGGTCTCGGTGCCGCCACGATCACCAACCAGGCCCCGTGGCAGATCATGGCAGCCGTGATGGCCTCGGGCATGGTTCCGCCGCTGGCAATGGCACTCGCCACTGTCCTGGACAAGCAGCGCTTCAGCCTGGCTGAGCGCGAAAACGGCAAGGCCGCGTGGTTGCTGGGCGCCTCCTTCATCTCCGAAGGCGCCATCCCCTTCGCCGCCGCCGACCCGCTGCGCGTGATCCCGGCGAGCATGCTCGGCGGTGCCGTCACCGGCGCCATCTCCATGGCCGCCGGCGTCGGATCCAAGGCCCCGCACGGCGGACTCTTTGTCTTCTTCGCGATCGACAACTTCCTGATGTTTGTTGTGGCAATCATCGTCGGCACCATTATTACGGCGCTGTCCGTCCTGGCACTCAAGCGCTGGGCCGTCAGGAAGACCGTTGATACGGTAGAACTGGTCCCCGCAACCGTCTGATTGAAGCGGCCGGGAAGATTTTCCACGCTGACATCCCCATGCTGAATCCAAGGAGCAGAAATGACCGAACGTAACGCCACCATTGCCAGCCGTGTAGGGCTGCACGCCCGCCCGGCCGCCATCTTTGCGGAGGCAGCCGGCGAGTTCGATCTCGAGATCACCATCGCCCGGCTGGGTGAGCCTGTCGACGAGGCCATGGATGCTGCCAGCATCCTGTCCCTGATGAGCCTTGGCGCATCCCACGGCGACGTGGTAGTCCTGCGCGCCGAAGGCGACGGCGCCGACGCCGCCCTCGAACGGCTGGTCCAGATCCTGGAAACGGACCACGACGCCGAATAGCAGCACCGCCCGCCGACTGTAACGCGACAGCCCGGCCGCACCCACCGAGGGTGTGGCCGGGCTCCTGCGTTAAGGGTCGGCAACCGGCAGCCCCGCAGGTTCCTGGGCCGTCCCGCTCAGGTCCGCTACATACCCTTAGCCAAGGCTTGTCAGGTGCCTGCCGCACCGATAGTTTGGAATCCGCGGCAGCGGAACACCGCCGCCGGCGGAGGTCCCGGTCCGCCGCCGGCCAGATTCGGGAGGCGGTGGGTGATGCCGCCGGCACCGACAACCAGCCAGGGAGGCAGGCCATGCCGAAGACGAAGACTGAGCCCTCCGCGCTCGGGAACGCCTGATCCAGATGGCCACGGGCCGGACGCCCGGCCGCTCAGGCCTCTTTCCGCGCGGACGGCGCGGCCGCTTTTGTCCCGGCGGCCTTGGTCCCGGCCTTCGGCGCGGCCCTGGCTGCAGTCTTCGGTACAGTCTTGGCTGCAGTCTTGGGCGCTGTCTTGGGTGCGGCGCGGGAAGTCCGGGTGGGAGCAGCCTTCGCGGCCGTCGACTTCGAAGCGGGCGCCGCGGCCCCGGGCCCGGCGGAGTCGTCCGACGTGGCCGCCCGTCCCCCGCGTTTCTTCTCCAGGCTCCGCTTGAGCGCCTCCATCAGGTCGATCACCTCGCCGGAGCCGGAGCCGGCGGCCGGGACGCCAAAGGTTTCCTCGGTGTCCAGGGACTCCCCCTTCTCCAGCTTCGCCTCGATGAGCAGGCGCAGCTGCGCCTGATAGTCGTCGGTGAACTGCCCGGGTTCGAAGTCCGCCGCCATCGAATCGACCAGCGCGGCGGACATTTCACGTTCTTGGGCGGAGATGCGGATAGTGGTTTCGAGCGAGGAAAAGCTGGCCTCCCGCACCTCATCGGCCCAGAGCAGCGCCTGCAGCACCAGCACGTCCCCGCGGATCCGCAGCGCCCCCAGCCGGGTCTTGTCGCGCAGCGCGAACTGGACGATAGCCACCTGGTCGGTGTCTTCAAGCGCACGGCGCAGCAGGACGTAGGCCTTGGGCGATTTGGAGTCCGGCTCCAGGTAATAGCTCTTTTCGAACATCATCGGGTCCAGCTGCTCCGCCGGCACAAACTGCACCACGTCGATCTCGTGGCTGTTTTCCGCCGGAATGGACTTGAGCTCCTCGCGGCTGAGGACCACGGTCTGACCGTCGTCCTCGTAAGCCTTGTCGATGTCCTCGTAGTCCACGATCTTGCTGCAGATTTCGCAGCGTCGCTGGTAGCGGATCCGCCCGCCGTCGGCGTTGTGGACCTGGTGCAGGCTGATGTCGTGGTCTTCGGTGGCGCTGTAAACCTTGACCGGCACGTTGACCAGCCCAAACGCTATCGCGCCTTTCCAGATGGCTCTCATGGATCAAGTGAACCGCACAGCGGCGTGGAGGTGAAGCCCCTTGGCTGAAAGGGCGACGGCGAACGGCAAGGAGCGGGTCCGGGTCGGCGGCCGGGAGCTGGTGGTCACCAATCTGGATAAGGTGATGTACCCGCAGACCGGTACCACCAAGGCCGAAGTCATGGCTTACTACGCGGCCGTGGCGCCGGTGCTGATCCCCGCTGCCGCGGACCGGCCGGCTACCCGGAAGCGCTGGGTGCACGGCGTCGGGACGGCCGATGCCCCGGGCGAGATGTTCTTCCAGAAGAACCTGGACCATTCGACACCGGGCTGGGTTCCGCGGGCCGCCATCACCCACAAGCAGCGCACCATCCAGTACCCGCTGGTCAACGACCCGGCCACACTGGCCTGGCTGGCGCAGACAGCAGCCCTGGAGATACACGTGCCGCAGTGGTGCGTGGATTCCCACGGCGAGCAGATGCCACCGGACCGGCTGGTGCTGGATCTGGATCCCGGTGAGGGTGCAGGACTGGCCGAATGCGTCGCGGTCGCCTGGCTCGCCCGGAGTATCCTGCAGGACGTGGGCCTGGATCCCGTACCCGTGACGAGCGGCAGCAAAGGCATCCACCTGTACGCGGCCCTCGACGGCAGCCAGGGCTCCGAACAGATTTCGGGTTTCGCCCACGAGTTGGCCCGCGCCCTGGAAGCCGACCATCCGGAGTTGGCCGTCAGTGACATGAAAAGGACCCTGCGCGCCGGCAAGGTCCTGGTGGACTGGAGCCAGAACAGCGCCGCAAAGACCACCATCGTTCCCTACTCGCTGCGCGGGCGGCTCCGGCCCACGGTGGCGGCTCCGCGGACCTGGCGTGAACTCAACTCACCGTCACTGCACCAGCTGGACTACCGGGAGGTCCTTGCGCGCGTGAAGTCGGGCAAGGATCCTTTCTCCGTCATCTCCGCCGGGCGCAAGGCAACGGCGCAGCCCGGTGGCCGCCCGAACGGCAGCAACACCACCGGCGACGGCGGCGCCACCGACCCGCGGCTGGAGAAGTACCGCGCCAAACGTGACGCTGGCTCCACCCCTGAGCCCTTCACGGCCGAGCAGTACCGGGCAGCTTCAGAAGGCGGCACCCTCCGGGAGAAGTTCGTCATCCAGGAACACCATGCCAGCCGGCTGCACTATGACCTCCGGCTGGAGCGTGACGGCGTCCTGGTCTCCTGGGCGCTGCCCAAGGGCGTTCCTACGAGCCGGACCACAAACCACCTGGCGGTCCAGACCGAGGATCACCCGATGGACTATGCGGGCTTCGAAGGCACCATCCCCAAAGGCCAATACGGCGCCGGGACCGTCAGTATTTGGGACCACGGCTACTACGAGTGCGAGAAGTGGATCGCGGGCAAAGAAGTCATTGCCACCCTCAGCGGCCAGGACGACGGCGGGCTGGCCGGCGCCCGCAGGTTCGCGCTGATCCATACCGGCAGGGGCGAGGGGCAGTGGCTCATCCACCTGATGGACGCGCCGGGCGCGAAGAATGAGCATGCTCCCCCGCCGCAGGAGGAGCCTCCGCTGCCCGCTGCCCCGGATCCGGCGGACGTTTCGCCGATGCTGGCCAGCCCCGGCAGCGCCGCCGACCTGCCCGGCAAGGACTGGCAGTTCGAACTCAAATGGGACGGGGTGCGGGCCCTGATCGTCGGGGGTGCGGGCAAGATCCGCCTGATCAGCCGCAACGGCAACGACATGTCCGCCGCGTATCCGGAACTGACCAATCGTTCCAGCTGGCCGGAGCAGGACTTCATCGCCGACGGCGAGATAATCGCCGTCGGCCCTTCGGGGCGGCCCGACTTTGGGCTGCTGCAGGGGCGGATGAACCTCGGCAGTGCCTCCGACGTCGCGCAGGCGCGGGCATCTACGCCGGTCCGGCTGATGCTTTTTGACCTCCTGGCCGAGAGCGGCTCGGACCTGCGCCGCCTGCCGCTCGGCCGGCGGCGGGCACGGCTGGAAGCATTTTTCACCCTTGCCGGCGGCCCGGTGGACCTCTCCCAACTAATCCACGGCGATGCCGGGCACATCCTGGAAAGCGTTGAGGAACTGGGGCTGGAGGGCGTCATGGCCAAGCGCACGGACGGCCGCTACGTCGGTCAGCGGAGCCGGTCCTGGCTCAAGCTAAAGTTCGAAAAGACCCAGGAAGTGGTGGTCGGCGGCTGGCGCCCCGGCAACGGCGAGCGCCGCGACACCGTCGGTTCGCTGTTGCTGGGCATTCCCGACGGGCCGACGCTGCGCTACGTGGGCCGTGTGGGCAGCGGCTTCAGCCCCCGCGAACTCGGCGGCTTGCGCCGGCAGCTGGAGGCTTTGCCGCGCAAGACCTCACCGTTTGCGGATGTTCCCGCCGAAGACGCCGCCGGCGCCCGGTGGGTGTCGGCCAAGCTGGTCGGCGAGGTTAAGTTCGGTGAGTGGACGGGATCCGGCAAGCTTCGGCACCCGGTCTGGCGTGGCTGGCGCCCGGACAAAAACCCGGACGACGTCATCGTCGAACACAGCTGAGGGCCCGCCGCGGCGGGCCCTCGCAGTGCTTAGTCGTGATGCGGGACCTGGGGACGACTCTGCCGGTGGATGGCTGCGTCCGCCACCTGCTGTCCTTGTTGTCCCCGGACAACGTCGCGGTCCTTGGGATGGCGGTGCTTCCCGCTGCCGTCCGGCCAATCATGGCCCTCGGCGGGCGACGGGGGTTCCGGGCGTTTACTCTCCGGCCCGGGAACCTCGTCCATGGACTCCGCAAGGTGACCGGCAACCTCTGGCTCGATCTCGTCTTTCGAGTGATGATCCGCCATGGCTCGTCCTTTCCACGATGAAATGAAACGTCCCACCATCCTAGGTCCGCCGGGCGGTGATGTCTCTAGGCTTACCAGCGGACCTTTTTCTCCGCCGGCCCCTGTTTGCCGCTGACATGCGTTGGCTTGTGGCTGTGGCCGACACTCTGCGAGCCAGCCCCGCCCCGGGACTTGCTCGCGAGCATCTCCTTTTGGGCGTCCGTCAGACGGGACTTGATGCCCTTCCCCTGCTTCGGGCCGGCCTGCGGCCTGCCGTCCGGCTCCGCGCCGCTGGTGCTGCTCTTTGTGGTTTCATTGCCAGTCATGGACTGTTCTCCTTGTGTGGCGTTCGATCAGCGGTGCTGATCAGCAGTGTGTTGCAGTCAACCCTAGGCGCTTTCCGGAAGCCTTGGATACCCCTCCTGCGCGGTGCTTTCCGGAGCCGGGACCGGCCCCGTCGCGGATGAGGCCGTGGTGCTCCGGGAGGCGTAATTCGGGCCCTAAAACCGGCTGCAGACCGCCCGGCCAATAAATATTTGCGCGGCCCCTGGTGCAGACCCGAGTTTCCCAGTAACGACGCGGCGAAACGGCGGAAAGAAATTTCCCGCAACCGGCCCACTTCGGGGTCGAAATAGCGGATGGTACGGCACCAAACTCGGAAATACCATCGAAATCACGTAAAATTGAAGGCCTGCCCAGAGCGGGGCAGCTACAAGTCGCAAGCAAATGACCTCCATAGGAGTGCACCAAATGCCCAAAGACCGAAGCATGACCGACTCTTCGGCTGGCGTGATTGACGCCGGCCGAACCAACCAAGCTGCCCCCCCGGGTGCGAAAAAACCAAAGCTGCGGACGCGGCGCCGGCTCAAGGAGTCCGACGTTAACGTAGTTAATAGGCCGATGCTTAAAAAGGCACTCGGCGGCACCATCGTTGGTAACACCATGGAGTGGTACGACGTCGGTGTGTTCGGTTACCTGATCACCACGATGGGACCGGTGTTCCTCCCGGAAGCGGACAAGTCTGTTCAGACTCTGTTCCTGCTGGGAACCTTCGCCGCCACCTTCATCGCCCGCCCCCTCGGTGGGGTCGTGTTCGGCTGGCTTGGCGACAAGATCGGCCGCCAGAAGGTCCTCGCCGCGACTCTTATGATCATGGCGGCCAGCACTTTCGCCGTCGGCCTCCTGCCGGGTTACGCCCAGATCGGCATCTGGGCTGCTGTCCTGCTGGTCCTGTTCAAGGTCATCCAGGGCTTCTCCACCGGCGGCGAATACGCCGGAGCCACAACCTTCGTGAGCGAGTACGCCCCGGACAAGCGGCGCGGCTTCTTCGCCAGCTTCCTGGACATGGGCAGCTACCTCGGCTTCGCCGCCGGCGCCGCCCTTGTGTCCGTGCTGCAACTGACCCTCGGCCAGGACACCATGGAGCAGTGGGGCTGGCGCGTTCCATTCCTGCTGGCCGGACCGCTGGGCCTGATTGCCGTGTACTTCCGGAGCAAGATCGAGGAATCCCCCCAGTTCCAGGCCACCCTGGATGCACAGGAAAACCTCGCCAAGGATGCCACCGCCGGTGACACGGCCGCATCCAAGGGTCCGGTGGGCATCGTGAAGGCCTACTGGCGCTCCATTATCGTCGCCATGATCCTGGTAGCCGCAGCCAACACCGCCGGCTACGCCCTGACGTCGTACATGCCGACCTACCTGACCGAGTCCAAGGGCTACGACGAGGTGCACGGCACCCTGCTGACCATTCCCGTGCTGGTCATCATGAGCCTGTGCATCCCGCTGACCGGCAAGCTCTCCGACCGGATCGGCCGCCGCCCTGTGCTGTGGATCGGCGCCCTCAGCACCGTCGTCCTGGCCACCCCCGCATTCCTCCTGATCGGCGTCGGCGAGATCTGGTCCACGCTGGCCGGCCTCGCCCTGATCGCCTTCCCGGTGACGTTCTACGTGGCCAACCTGGCGTCGGCCCTGCCGGCCCAGTTCCCGACGGCAAGCCGCTACGGCGCGATGGGCATCGCGTACAACTTCTCGGTGGCCATCTTCGGCGGAACCACCCCGTTCACCGTTGCCGCCCTGATCAAGGCCACCGGCAACGACATGATGCCGGCCTACTACCTGATGGCCACCTCGGCTATCGGCGCAGTCGCGATCTACTTCCTCAAGGAATCGGCCCGGATGCCCCTGCCGGGTTCCATGCCCAGCGTGGACACCCCCGAGGAGGCCAAGGAACTCGTCGCCAACCAGGACGAGAACCCGCTGATCGACCTGGTGGAGATGGATATGCCCTTTGCCGGCGATTCGGCCGATGCAGCTGCTGATTCCGTGAACCGCGAGGATGCCGGGACCGTACCGGCCAAAGTTTAAGTCAGCCCCGGCTCCCCGGCAGGGTTTGTCCTGAACCCGGCCTGCTAAACCGTATTCTGTAGCAAGTCCCGCCCATCGAGGCCTGCCTTCCGGTGTTTCCCCTGGGGAACCACCTGAAGGCAGGCCTTAGGCGCGTCCGGCACTAAGCCGCCCCGCTAACCGCCCGGCCCCAGCATGGAACAGGAGGCACCGTGCCATCCCTCGGCGCCCATCTCCGCAGCCTCCACCGCCTGGCGCCAGCCAACAAAGACCACGTCTCGGCAGTCCGCGTGGCCGTCAGCGTGGCAGCGCCATCCCTTGCGCTGCTTGCCGCAGGCCGTCCGGAACTGATGATCTACGCGGTGTTCGGCGCCCTGACCGGCATGTATGGCCGCAACGAACCTCATCAACTGCGGCTCAGGCACCAGGGCCAGGCGGCCCTCCTGCTCGTGGGCGGGCTGGCCGTCGGTGTGTTCCTCTCGGTACACCAACTGCATTCCTGGGCACTGGTCGTTATCGAAACGGTGCTGGCCGCGGCGGGATCCCTTTTCGCGGACAAGGTGGCCCTGAAGCCGAACGGCCCGTTCTTCGGCATTCTGGCATTGGGTGCCTGCGCCTCCATCCCCACAACTGTGCACTGGCACACGGCGGTCCTTATCGGGGCACTGTCGGCAGGCTTTTCCATGGCCGTGGGATTCGGTGGTTGGGTGCGGGGCAGAGCCTGGCAACGCGGCGCAGCCCGCGAGGTCCCGGCACTGAGCGGGGCCAGACGCCGGGCCGCATGGATTCATGCGGCCCGGTACCTTACGGCCGTCGGGGCAGCTGGCTCCGTCGGTGTGCTTAGCGGCAGCGGGCACCCGCACTGGGCCATGGCAGCCGCAGCGGTACCGCTGGCGGGGGCCGATATGCCCAGCAGCGTCTATCGCGGCCTGCACCGGATTGTTGGCACCCTGGCGGGACTGGTGGTGGTCGCGGTGGTGCTGTTCCCCTGGACGCTCTCACCCCTGAGGGCGTTTCCCGGACATGAGGCAGCCGTCCTGGCTGTGCTGGTGATTGTCCTGCAGTTCACCACGGAGCTTTTTATGACCAGGCACTACGGGCTGGCGATGGTGTCCTTCACTCCCGTGATCCTGCTGATGACACAGCTCGCCGCCCCCGCCGACCCGCAGGTGTTGGTGACCGAACGCGCCGTCGAGACCCTGCTGGGCGCCGGGCTCGGCATCGTTGTTGTGGTTTTGATCCGGCGGCGCCGGTCGCCGGGCGGTCGGCCTTGACCCGTTATTTCGCGCGGCGGGGCGGGCCGGCAACGAGCCTGTCCGGAAGGATGCGGGCGGCCGCGGTCAGCACCTTGTACCGCTTGCTCGGGATGGAAACAGCCTTGCCCCTGGCATTATCGGCGAGGCCTTCGCGCACCACACGCTCGGCCGTCAGCCACATCCAGCGCGGCGTTGCCGCCTTATCCATGCCCATCCGGTCGTGGAACTCGGTGTGTGTGAAGCCGGGGCAGACCGCCGTGACTGTGACGCCCTGCTTGGAATAGGCGAGGCTGGCCCAGCGGCAGAAGCTGACAAGCCACGATTTCGCGGCCGAATAGCTGCCCCGGGGAAGAAACGCAGCGACGCTTGCGACGTTGATAATCCGGCCCGAGTGCTGGCCGAGCATACCCTGCAGGGCGGCGTGGGTCAGCTGCATGGCGGTCTCGACGTGCAGTTTCAAATGCCTGGTCTCGTCCGCGATGTCGTTCTCCGCGAAGGAGCGCAGCAGCCCAATGCCTGCGTTGTTGACCAGGATTTCCACTGGGCGCGCCGGATCCGTGAGCCTGGCGACGACGGCTGCCACGCCGGCGTCGTCCGTGAGGTCGGCGGAGAGAACTTCGGCACGGACGCCGTACCGCTCCGAAAGTTCCGCTGCCCCGGCCTGCAGCCTTGCCCTGTTGCGGGCCACGAGGACCACGTTGTGGCCCTCGCTGGCGAGCTGGCGGGCGAATTCGGCCCCGATCCCGGCGGTGGCGCCGGTGATCAGGGCAGTGGAACCGGCAGGCGTCACGGCACGGGAAGTCATGGCCACAGCCTAACCGGTGCCGGCCGCCGCCTCAGGCCAGGGCCTGCCCGGCAGGCAGTTCCACGTCCTCGGGATCGCCTGCAGCGCCGTGGTGGCGGTGCTGCAACTCTTCGGTGGCCAGCTCGTACCAGGTGTGGGCCCCGAAGGACGGGCTGTTGGTGTCGAGGTGGCGGTACAGGGCATCGGCCAGCTGCCCCAGCGCCATGTCGGAGAGTGCCCGGACGGTTGCGGCGGGGTCCAGCGTCCCCTCGAAGTACTCGGTCAGCTGCGGGTCGCTGACGGCGTTGAGCTCGGCCGCTGCCTGGCCGCAGGCCTCGTCCACTCCTGCGGGCAACCCCGGCCCGGCGGGAAGGACGGCGGGGGACGCGCCCGGCTCCGCAGCAAGGTCAAGTGGCTGCCCCGCCGCGAGTTCCGCCTCGAGTCCGGCGAGGACTTCACCGTCGGAGCCGACGTGCAGGAGGCAGATCGGCAGCTCGGCGGGTTCCGCCAGCGTCATGCGGAACGGCTCTGTGGTCTGCCCGGCACCCGCTGCGAAGGCCTCCGTGCCGGTATCGGCCATTGACCGCAGCTCGAGGAGGATCTCCGGGTCCAGGTGGGATGACTTGTGGAGATCGATGATGACATCGGTGCCCGCGCCGAGGCGTCCCGCACGCCGGATGATATGCAGCAGCGAGGGGAAATCAGCTTGGGTAAGGCAACCAGTGACTTCGAGGGTCACGGTTCCGGCGCCGGCCTCCACACGGACAAGCACACGCAGTTTATGGTTCACGGGGTTCTCCAAAGGGAAACGTCCAAGAGCCGACTGCGTAACTCTGCTAAAACCTTACGAGGTTATTGCCCCCGGCCACAAGCGGGCGGCGCCGCCACACTGTTTCCTTCCGGGGTTCAGGCGCCGGCCGGCGGCTGTTCCGGCCAGTCGATGTACTGGGTGTAGGAAGCGTGCTTGCGCAGGTAGCGGTAGATGAAGGGGCAATTGGGGATGATCCGTTTGCCGGCTGCGACGACGTCGTCCAGGGCGAAGTGGGCCAGCACCTTGCCGAGCCCCTTGCCCTGGAATTGCTCGGCCGTATCAGTGTGAATAAAGTCCACATGGCCGGGCTCATCGATGAAGCGGATTTGAACGGCCAGCTGGCCGCCTACGTGGAGCTCATAGCGGTGCAGCTCATCATTACGGGTCGTGGACACGTCCGGGCGAAACGTGTCTTCGCGGGCTGCAGAGTTCTCCGTCATGGTTCGACATTGGCACTTAAAGGCGGGTGTGGCAATGGCAGGCAAGATGCTGCAGGGCGGCGAGGCGGCCCAGTTCCGCCGGCCGGCGGCACCGCTATCCGATCAGGCCCAGTTTCTCCAGCATCTGCCGGTCGGTCTCGGGCGTTGTTGCCGGGGGGAGGTACAACGTAGAAATCCCGGACAGGTCGGATGCTTTGATGGTGTCAAGATGGTTCAGTTGGATTACGGGTGGAAGGTGCCCAAAAGTCGAGGCGTCATAGATGATCACCGGATGGTCCTTGGGATAGAACTCCCCTATTCGATCAATCAGCACCGGAAAGTTGTGCCTGCGGTAGCCCGAAAAATTGAAGCCGTCGTCACCGGCGCACTCCGCCTGCCACAACAGGACGTGCATGGATGTATCCAGCGTCCGGTTCCTGATCAGGAAGTCAGTGGCGTCCAGGGTCATCAGCCCGAAGGTTGAAGGGTCCAGGCCCAGATCGGCGAAGAGGCTGTCCTGGGCGGAAACGGCCGAGCCCATCTCGGCCCGGTAGCCTTCGCTGCGCGCCCTGCGGATGGCCTCGTGGGTGGACCACGCGAACACTCCGGGGTGGCCATAAAAGACGGCACAGGTTCGGCGGCCCCGGCGCACCTGTTCGAGAATTGCGTCCACCATTGCCCGGTATGTCTCAATCCTTGGCACGCCATTGCCGTACAGCCCGTACAACGAGGTGGAGCGCGGGTTCAACTCATGGATACGAAGCTCCGTGGCAGGGTCCGCAACGCAGTAAAGGACCATATCCGCCTTCATAATTTGAGCCTGCGCGCCGTAACTCAAGTCGGTGATCGGCAGGATTCCAGAGCCCACCACATGCAGGCTCCCGTGCTGCTTGAAGTCATCCTTGGCGAAATACTGGATCGCTCCTTCAATGTCAGCCAGTGCACGCTCCCGCCAGTCGCTTGAATTAGTGGTGGTCGTAGTGGTGTTGTCATTGCTGGTGGTCACGGTCGTATTGTCGTTGCTGGTGTTTGTGCTCGAATTGTAGGTCGTCTGGATATTGATTGTGTTGTTGTTAAAATTGTTGGTGTTGATCGTGATCGGGTCCATGGCGCCGACGCCGGGAGCCAGCTTGTCAGTGACAAGCGCCGCGTAACCTGCCCTTTCCAGTTCCGCGAGCGCGCCAAGGCGCAGCCGTCCGCGGTGCCCCTGCCGGATCGCCTCGGCCTCCTCCGCGCTGAGCCTGGCTGCGGCCAGCAGGGCATCGGGCCCCCGCCGGTAGGCCTCCAGCACGGCAGGGTCGGCCAGTGCCACCAGAAAGCTCGTCAGGGGCGTATTCACCGGTTGGAGGCCCGACGACGACTCCGCCGCCGTCCGGCGCGGAGTCCTCCCCACCGGCTTGATTTCAGCTGCGAGTTTCAGCCCCGCCTCAAAACTGACCCCGTCCAGTCGCTCCACCACACGCTTGGCCTGCCGGACAACACGGCGGGTCCGGTTCGAACCGGAGCCGGCAACAGCGTCAAGGACGATATTGATCCGATCCCGGGATGATCTCTCGATCACAACAGTCTTATCGTCAAGCCAAACGCCGGCGTCCAGGAGCAGCCCATGCAACGCATCCTCGATTTCCGGCCGGCTTGCGGCAAGGAAAGCCAGGGCGGGGCTGACCTGCCTGAGTTCCTCCCACCACAGCCCAAGCCCCGGGTATTCGCGGAAGCCGCCTTCCCGAAAGGCCCGCATGGCTTCCAACGGCTTGCCCAGGGCGTCGTCCTGTGCCGGCCTTGCGCTTGGCGTGGAGAAGATGGTCGCCAGGTTGCAATCCAGCTGGGGAAATCCGCGGAAAACGCCGCGGAGCTCCCAGTCTCCGTCCCCCGAGTCGTCACCGGACCAGCGCCGCAGAATCTCGATCGTGGGATTCGCCACCAGCTCGTCGGTGGTAACAGTAAATGCTTCCGTGCCGATATTGTCATCGTTGTCGCCAAAAGTGCCGTACCAGATCAGCTGCCATCCGGACATGGCATCTTTCACGGCTGCGTGCACAGATGCAGCCGCGGAGGCTTTGACAACGTCTATCTGATCTTTGATTTCCTGGGGAGTCGGGGCAGCCAGCGCATGCTGGAAGCTGGCGGCCACTTTCACCACTGCCAGCTGCACAGCATCCGCAAAAGCCGAATAGCCGGTGTTCGCCAGGCTGTCCGGCCAGCCGTCTTCTTCCATAACGGAAACCACCACTCCGCCGATGGCCGGTATGTCATCGTCGTTCAGTAGCGCGCGCAGACCGGCATCGTTGATCGGAATGGGTTTCAGTTTCGTAGTCCATCTACCCACGGCGTCCGGGATCGCGACGTCATCCCCGGCATCAACGTCTGTGTTCCCGAGGTTTCCGTGCGTGCCATTACTCGTGACGATAACGGGAGAACCGATCAGGCCAGCCCCGGCCTCCACAGCAAAGTTGTCCCCGTCGACTTTGAAAAAGGCCGTCCAGATATACGGTTCGGCATTGCCCCACCCGTCACCCTCGTCGTAGCAGTGAAGGTCTTGGAGCACTGTTTCGAGATTTAGTGTGGCACGCATCAGGTTCCTACTTCGTCTCTCCGTCGAGCTTTGGCTGTTCTCCGTTTTCGAGCAACGGACGGTTGACCGGGCCCCGGATCTGGCGGCGAGCCGTGGCTTGGACATGCGGCGATTCGGCCGTCACAGTCAAGCCCGAGACCGCCGACGCCGCACACCTGCCGGCGCTGCTGAGCTGGCTGGTGAAGCACATGCGGCCCGGACCGTAGTGCGTACTGCCGAAGATGTTGAAGGAAAATGCGTACCAGGTGTAGAGCGTTCCGTTCTCACAGCCCTTCAAATGGCTGAAGAGGAAATATCCGGATTCTTCCACCCAGCTAAAGTCGTAGCACCACTTGGTCACTTGCCGGGTACAGGTGTCAAACCACTCCCATGGCCAGGGGCCGGGGCACCAGTATCGTTCCGTAACCACCACTTTTTGCGGCATGGCCGCCTCCTGACACATGGCCCGATCCTACGATCGGGCTGTGGCCGCGCACGAGTAGTTGCGGGCCAACCGAACTAGTCGGAGCGGTTCGTTTTCTTGAACCGCGGCAGGCGCAGAAACCTGTTCAAAACGGCTGCACGTCGTTCGCAGCCGCTGCACGGCGGGATTCCGACCGCTGACGTTACGTCCTTGATGGCATCCCCCAATCCAAGGGAACCACTCAAATCCACCCGAAACAGCGAGATTCTCATGGTCTGCCAGTGGCGTGATCTGGCAGGCCAGGCCTGAAGCTGGATTTCATCCACGGTGTTTCCCCTAGGAGGCCCCGAGACTAATGACGACGCACTTGATGCGGTTCATTCAGGGGCTTCCAAGTCGTGATTTTCCTCAGCAAGACAGGCAACGTCAATAGCAGCCGGAAAGGTGCAGGCAAGTAATGGATATCTATTGTTTTGCTGTCTTCAGCCGGGCGTCGGCGGCCCGGCGACGGTGCTTCCGAAAGCTCAGGCGGTTAGCAGCCCCAGCACTCCGAACAGAACGGCGAGCAGCGGCGTCGCGCCCTGCATGGCGGCCGCGCGAAGGTATTTTCGCCCGCTCAGGGCGAGCACGAGGGCTGCCAGAAGCATGGAACCGCAACTGCTAAAGATCAGCGTCCAGCCGACGGGGGTGTGTCCGAGGGCAACGGCACCAGTGCCAGCGAGGGCTCCGGCGGCAAGGAACAGGTTGTAGAAGCCCTGGTTGTAAGCCATCGCCCGGGTGGTCTCGGCGTCAGCTTGCGAGGTGATACTGAAACGCTTCCACGTGGCCGGCCGCGACCAGGTGATGGACTCCATCGTAAAAATGTAGACATGCAACACGGCCGCGAGAAGCGCGAAAAGGAGGGAGGCCAGAATCATGTTTTGATCCTAGCCTCCCGGCTTTCGGGCCGCCGGCAGGCCAGCGGGAGCGGGTGGCCAGTGCCCTGGCAGCGAAGGGCCCGGCCGCGGCGTCCCGCGAACCTGCAGTTCCTGCAGGTTCTCTCCGTCCGCAGGCGGGGCGGGGAACTAGGGGGTGCGCTTGGTGGGCGCAATAACCTTGATAACCGCTGAGTCATCGGCGGAGGCAAGCCCCTGGGCCTGGCCCAGCAGGTACAGCTGCTCGGCAGCGGCAGCCACGGGCGCGGCGAGGCCGGCGGCGCGGGTGGCTTTGCCGACGATGCCCATGTCCTTGACGAAGATGTCCAGGCGGCTGAGGACCTCCGCGCCGTTCTCCGTGTAAGCCTCGAGGATGCGGGGCCCGCGGTTGGAGAGCATAAAGGACCCGGCGGCGCCGGCTTCCAAAGCCGCGAGGGTCTTGGCCTGGTCCAGGCCAAGGGCATCTGCCAGGGCCATCGCCTCGGCGGCCGCGGCGATGTGGATCCCGCAGAGCAGCTGGTTGACGGTCTTCAGGGCCTGTCCGTCGCCGGGCTTGTCCCCGACGACGGTAAGGGTGGAGGCGAGCAGCTCCAGGACCGGCCGGGCCGCTTCCAGCGCCTGCGGTTCGGCGCCCACCACTATCAGCAGATCGCCGTCGCCGGCTCGCTTCGGTCCGCCGGAGAGTGGCGCGTCAACGAGGGAGACGCCGAATTCGGCGAGCCGCGCGACGGTGGCGGGAATGGCTTCGGTGCCTACGGTACTGCCGAGGATCACGACGGCGCCCGGCAACAGCGCCGAGGCGACGCCGTTCTCACCGAAGAGGACATCGTCCAGTTGCTCGCCGTTGCGCACGGCCAGCAGCAGGGCATCGGCGCCTTCGGCCGCTTCGCGGGCGGAGGAGAAAGTGCGGACTCCGGCTTCATCGGCGAGCCGCAGGCGAGGCTCGGCGATATCAAAACCGTGGACGGTGAGCTGGGTTGCCAGCCGGGTGGCCATGGGCAGTCCCATGGCGCCCAGGCCCAGGACCGTAACTTTGTAGTTCATGATTCTCTCCATCGACATGAGGGGCTTGGGCTGGTCAGAAAGTATTGCTGAGTTTGCGGGTGACCTGGACCAGCGACTCATCGTCGCCCACGTTGCCGGCGAAGACGATGAACGGTATGCCCTTCGCGGGCCCGTCCACCGGTTCCCACAGGCTGACGATGCCCGGCAGCATGGGGCCGCGGACAATCGCGTGCCGGATTTCCAAGCCGTGGGCGGCCACGTCCGAGGACGTGATGCCGCCTTTGGCAATAACAAAGCGCGGCGGGAAAGTCTTGAGGGTCCGGTTCACCACCGCGACGATGGCGGCGGATACGGTGCGTGCGATCCGCAGGCTCTCGGCGGCGTCCTCCGTCTTGATGAGCAGCCGGCTGGTGTGGAGGATAACGTCGGCGGTGCGCAGGGAATCGACGACGGTCCGGACGATTTCGTCGAGGTAGCCAGCGGAATTGCCGGCCAGCAGCTTTTCGACGTCGATCTCCACGATCCGCGCGGCGCTGTGTTGTTCGACAAGGGCCTTGAGCTGGCGGGTGGTGACGCCGACGTGGGAGCCGACCACGATCAGGCCTCCGGCTTCGGAGGGCGTACGGCCGGCATAGGCCTCTTCGCCGCTGAGTTCGGTACGGATTTCCTGCCCGATGCGGCCCCGGACGAACGGCGGCCCCACCCGGTAGAGCAGCTTTTTGCCGCGGCGTTCTGCTTCCTCCAGGCCCAGCGCGAGCGCTCGGAGGTCGTTTTCGGTCACGATGTCGGCCACGATCGGGGTGGAGTCGGTGGCGGAGCCGACAGCATCCGCGATGGCGAGGGCCGAGCCGCGGGGATCGCCGTCCGGGCCGGCGGCACGAATGAGGTCCAGGGTCAGCACAATCACCGAAGCCGCGGGGAAGCGTCCCCCGGACTTCTCCTCCACATACTTGGCAAGTTCGGAATTCACGAAGCCGAAGCTGGCGTCCCGGGCGAATTCGGTTTCAGCCACCGGGGTGAGCTTGCCGGCGTCGCCGCCGGTGCCCCGCATAAAGTGCACACCGCCGATAGTTACGCGCCCGGCGTCGGGGAAGGCCGGAACAATCACAACGCCGTCGGTCACTTCACCGCTGTCAGCGGCGATCGTTGCCGCGATAGTGTCCGGTTCCAGCGGGTAGTGGCCGCGGAGGGTGGAGTCGCTGCGGCTGACGAACGCGAGGCGGAGCCTGGAACTGACACCGCCGGAACCGGCCCCGCCGGTGTGCAGGGCAGCCGCGGCGAGGGCGTTCCGGACCACCTCTTTGTTACGGGCAGCGGCCTCGGCAGGGTCCAGGCTCCGCGTGTTGGTCAGGACATAAACGGCGTCCGGGCGGCGCCCGTTGATCCGGTGGGTGAATGCCCAAGTGAAGTCGGAGACTTCCCACGCGGTGAGGACCGGAAGGTCCGCCACGGACTGGGTACCTGTTGGATCGTCGTCGAGCACCACCAGGATCCGGGGTGAGTGCCTGGCGGAAGCCGCAAGGGCATCGGCAACGGTCCGGGCGGGAATCCGGACCTCCGCCGGGAAGGCGGCCAGCACGTCGGCTTCAAAAACCTCTGATTCAAAGGGCACTTGCACTCCATTGTGGGAACTCTGCTGCGATGTATATTTGTAAGATGTCCGACATCTAATGTTCGAATGCTAGTGTGGCACACGGCACAAAAACGCGCAAGTAAAGTGGCCAATCAGGCAATTCTGTGGCAGCGAATGGGGAAAATTGGCAAGAAAATCGTTGGTCGGCGTCGTGGCGGATGAACTACTGGACCGCATCATTGCCGGCGAATTCCCGCCCGGGGCCGCCGTACCCGGCGAGCTGGAGCTGAGCGCCCGCCACGAGGTGAGCCGCATGACGGTCCGGGAGGCCATGAAGACCCTCCAGGCCCAGCAGATCCTTAGTGTGGAACGGGGCCGCGGAACCTTTGTCAACCCCCTCAACCGCTGGGCATCCCTGGAGGCGGTCCTCCGGGCAGCCTCGGAGGGAAAGAATGACGCTGCGGCCGCGATTCAGCTGATCGAGTTGCGCCGAATGCTGGAGACCGGGGCGTGCGAGCTGGCCGCCGGCCGGATTGGCGACTCCGACCTCAACACCCTCCAGGGCCAGGTGGAGGCGATGCGGGACGCGCACGAGCGGCACGACGTCGCCGCGTTCGTGGCGGCGGACCTCGCCTTCCACGACCTCATTCTGCGCGCCTCGGAGAACGTTTTTGTAGCAGTACTGTTCGCACCGCTGCACCGGGTACTGGAAAGGCGGCGGACCCAGACGTCCGAGGTGCGCGAAATCCAGGCCCACGCCATCGGCCAGCACAAGAAGATCGTCCAGGCGCTGTCCACGCGGGATCCGCACAAGGCCCGGGATGCCATGGACGAGCACATGCAGCAAACGCTGGATGACCTCAAGAGCTACGTTCTGGCGGCGCGCCGGGACTAATCAACTCAGGCGAGCGAAAGGAACAGCTTCTCGAGTTCGGCGCGGTCCAGACTGGGGTCCTCCTGCTGCATACACTGCTGCAGGCCGGTGGCGATGATCGAAAATCCCGCCTTGTCGAGCGCACTGGAAACGGCCGCCAACTGGGTGACAACACTCTTGCAATCGCGGCCCTCTTCGATCATTCGGGTGACAGCGGCGAGTTGCCCCTGGGCACGGCGAAGTCGATTGATGACGGGCTTCATGTCGGCGGCATCGAGTTCCATTTGTTCCTCCGGAATTCACAGGGTGATATTCCATGATATACCCCCGTGCGTATGATCTATACCCCTTAGGGTATTTCAACCCTTCGCTGTCCCCACCGGCACCGGCCCACCCCGGCTGGACCGGCTAGGGACCAAAGTACCTAGCGGAGCTTGAACATTCGGCGTATTGCTGGGGGTGTGAACGCCGCCGGTTTCCTGGAGTCTGGCGCCGGCCAGGCCGGCGCTGGAGGTCCCGCGCCGGGACGGGGCCCGGCCTCGAATCGGCGGGCCACCGCAGGCCCCTGGATTACCGGGCAATGGGGCCGATACGTGGCGATGGGCGATTCGTTTACCGCGGGGCTCGGGGACCCGGAACCACGCAGCCCCGGCGGCATGCGGGGATGGGCGGACCGCATCGCCGAGGAGCTCAGCGAGTCACGGCCGGATTTCCGCTACGCCAACCTCGCCGTCAGCGGCCTCCTGCTGCGCGAGATCCTGGACCGGCAGCTCGGGCCTGCAATTGGGCTGAAGCCGGACCTGGTCACCCTTTCGGCCGGGGGCAACGACCTTGTCTTCCACCGGAGCGATCCCGACCGTCTGGCTGCCGCCCTCGACGCCGCAGTTGGCATGCTCAGTGCCACCGGAGCGACGATTGTACTGTTCACCGGTCCGGACTGGCGCGATACGCCGCTGCTTGGCCACAACCGGGGCCGGGTGGCTGTCTTCAACGAGAACATCCGGACCATCGCCGCACGCCATCACGGGGTGATCGCTGATCTCTGGTCCCTGCGCCAGCTCTCCGACCCGCGAATGTGGGACCCGGACCGCCTGCATTTCTCCCCGATGGGCCACCACACCGTGGCCGCCATGGTGTTGGAATCCCTGAGCGTCCCCCACGGCCTGAGCCCGCTGGAACCCAAACCCATGCCGGCCGGAACGTGGCGGGAAGGCAAGGCCGGAGACCTGGCCTGGTTCACCAACTACCTGCTTCCCTGGATGGTGGGCCGGGTCCGGAACCGTCCCGACGTCCCCCCGCTGGCGCCCAAGCGCCCCGAACCAGGGCCCGTCTCGGTGTCCTGAGGCTCCGCCGCCCACCCCTAGTAACGCAGCACCCTCTCGGCTAACCTGCAGGAACGGCCCACCGCCAGGAAACGATGACGACCACGAGGAGCGAAGTTGCCTAACCACACTTACAGCATTTCCGAAATTGTCGGAACGTCGACCGAGGGGATTGACGCCGCCGTCCGCAACGGCATCGCCGAGGCGGCCAAGACGCTGCGTAACCTCGACTGGTTCGAAGTCAAGGAAGTGCGCGGCCACCTCGAAAACGGACAGGTCGCCGACTGGCAGGTCACCATCAAGCTCGGGTTCCGCCTGGAGCGCTGACCGCAAGCAGCCGGAGACCCTGAATTCCGCCGGTTGCCGCCAACCCGCGGCGGTTCCGGTGACATCAGCACAGGCCTGCCAACGGTCCCGGCGGCGCCCTCGTCGGGACGCTTCCACTGCCTCAGCTGGCTCATTTATGCTAAGCATGATTAGTATTGAGGCAGAAGGATGTAGCGCACCCGGCAATCCGGGTGCCTCCTCTATGTAGAAGAAGGAACGATAAAAATGGGCTTTCTTGCATTTCTGATTCTGGGTCTTATCGCCGGCGCCATTGCCAAGGCAATCCTGCCGGGCCGTCAGGGTGGCGGCATCATCATCACGCTGATCCTCGGCGTCGTTGGCGCCCTTCTGGGTGGCTTTATTGGCGGCGCGCTGTTCGGCGTGGGCATCAACGAGTTCTTCTCGCTGTCCACTTGGCTCCTGGCCATCGGCGGTGCGATCATCGTCCTGCTCGTTTACGGCATGATCTCCAAGCGTTCAGCCCGCTAAACGCGACTGCAAGCGAAACCGGTCCCGGGATATTTCCGGGACCGGTTTTTTGGCACCAGCCTCGTGGCAGAAATTGCTGGACACCCATGGTGAGCACCACCAACAAGCAGGAGGACAGTATGAAAGGCAAACTTCTTTTCGGAGCCGGAATCGCCGCAGGCTACGTTCTCGGGTCCCGCTCCGGGCGGGCGGCGTACGAGAGGCTCAAGGCACGCACGGCGGGCCTGTGGGCAAGCCAGCCGGTCCAGGACACTCTGAGTGCAGCGGCCGGCGCAGTGAAGGACAAAGCACCCGAAGTTACTGAACAGCTTGGCGAGGCGGCCCGCCGCGCCGGTACGGTGATCGTTTCCGCCGTCCGCAGCGACGCCCCGAAGGGGACAACGGCCGACGTCGAGTCCGACCCGGCTCTCAACGACCAGCACGGCCAGGACTGGTCCGACGAAGGCGGGGCCACCCCGGCCGGAGCCGCGACCAACATCGATCCGGACAGGGTTTCCTAGCTACACCGGAGCTCCCGGCTGCACGGGCGAAACGCCCACAGCCGTTCCTGCGACGACAGTTCCGATCACAACCGTGGCGTCCAACGCCTTGGAACTGGCCACCCGGGCCGTGAGTCCGTTCCGGATGAACAGTTCGACGGTCCGCGGCGCCTGCCGCCGGCTCGTCTCGATCAGGAGGGAGCCGCCAGGCGCCAGCCAGTCCGGCGCCGCGGCGGCCACCCTTCGCTGTACCTGAAGCCCGTCCGCACCGCCGTCGAGGGAAACCCGAGGTTCGTGCAGGCGGGCTTCCTGCGGCATGGTGGCGATGTCCGCTGAAGGAACATACGGGGCGTTCACCGCAAGGACGTCGACCCGGCCGCGGAGCCGCTCCGGGAGAGGCTCGTACAAGTCCCCTTGGTGGACAGCACCGCCGGACGGCACAATGTTCACGGCGGCGCAGCGCACCGCCGCGGGGTCGATGTCCGCAGCATGCAGCTCAAGGGGACCGGCCAGCGCCGCGAGCGCTGTTCCGACCGCCCCTGACCCGCAGCAAAGGTCTACAACAACGGGCAAGCGGCCCACGATTGAAGGTGCGGCCAGCAGCCGGGCCGCCTGCCGGACGAGGAACTCGGTGCGGCGGCGGGGCACAAAGATGCCGTGATCCACCCGGATCCGGAGTCCGCAGAACTCCGCCCAGCCCAGGATGTGTTCAAGCGGCAGACCGGAAGCCCGCTGCTGCACGAGGGCTTCCAGATGGCCAGGCGACGCGGCGGCCGTCGCCAGCAGCCCCGCTTCCTCCTCGGCAAAGACGCAACCAGCGGCCCTAAGCCTTGTAATAGCCGTCAGCAGGGGTGCAGGAGGGGTCTTCACTATTGAGACCGCCTTCCGGTGATGGCCCAGTAGCCCTCATGCTATCGAAGTGCGGGAATGGCGCCAGGCCCAACCAGACAACAGTTGCGCAGACGTTCGCTGCCCGCCGCAGCCCGGCAAGATGCGCACACCCCACCTCCCGAACCGGTGGGCATGTCCATCCTCCGCGCCCGGGACTGGGCCCAGCAGCACTATGTCCAGTCCTGCCCGGCCCCGGAGAGCATGCTCCGGTGCAGCGGCGGGCTACAGTCAGCCTCTCGAACCGGCCCACTCGAGCAGGCGGTCCAGGGGCCAGCTGGTGATGATCCGTTCCGCCGGTACACCATGGCGTTCGGCTCGCTCGGCACCATACTGCAGGAAATCGAGCTGGCCGGGGGCATGGGCATCGCTGTTGATGCTGAACAGGCAGCCGGCGTCGAGAGCAAGCTCAATGAGGGCGCCGGGCGGGTCCCGGCGCTCCGGCCGGGCGTTGATTTCAACGGCGACGTTGTGCTCCGCGCAGGCAGCGAAGACTTCTTTGGCCTTAAACTCCGACGGCGGACGCGTTCCACGGTTCCCCTGGACCAGCCGGCCCGTGCAGTGTCCGAGCACGTTTGTGTGCCGGTCGGCGATCGCGCCGAGCATCCGCCGGGTCATGGTGCGTTGCTCAGCACGAAGCTTCGAATGCACACTGGCGACGACGATATCCAGGCGGTCCAACACCTCCGGGGCCTGATCCAGGGTGCCGTCCTCGAGGATGTCGGCCTCGATGCCCCGCAGCAGGCGGAAGCCGCCGCCGTTGTTGGCATTGATTCCGGCGACGACGTCGAGTTGTTCGAGGAGCCGTTCGGCGCTGAGCCCGTTGGCGATCTTGAGGTTGGGTGAATGGTCGGTGAGTGCGAGGTACTCACGGCCCAGCAGCCTGGCGCCAGCTGCCATGGCCTCAATCGTGGATCCGCCGTCGGACCAATTACTGTGGGCGTGCAGGTCCCCGCGGAGGGCAGCCAGCAGCGTGCGCCCGCCCGGCGCCAGCGGCTCTGCCCCCCGGCTCCGCAGCCCGCTGAGGTACTGGGGTACATCGCCGGCGAGCGCCTCGCTGATGACCTGGAACGTCCGGTCGCCAATACCTTTGGTCCGCTTGAGCCGGCCGTCCCGGGCACGGGCCGCCAGTTCATTTGTCCCGAGACCGGCGATGATTCCGGCGGCTTTCCGGAAGGCCTGGATCTTAAAGCTTGGGGCGAGCCCGCGTTCAAGCCAGAAGGCAATCTCGTTCAGCGCGTCGACGGCATCCATGGCACCATTTTGCACCCGCAACCAGCCTCTGGTGACCCCGGCGGCGGCGGGCAGGTCCGCCACACCCGGCGGGCCGATACCAAGAACCGGAACCGGCACGGCGGTGAGCACCAGTACGGCCCTCTCGGGCGGACCGCCGGCCCCCTGCTGCGGTCTTAAGACAGGAGCAGGCCAGAGGACATTTCCTCTGGCCTGCTCCGTGGGTGGGCCCTGTGGGGTTCGAACCCACGACCCACGGATTAAAAGTCCGATGCTCTACCAACTGAGCTAAAGGCCCCAGCTGACGACCTTCAACGGCGGATAAATCCACTGTTCAAGGGCCGATCAGCCCAGTCCATTTCTGGACGTTAATACTGTACCCCAGACCTGGGCGGATTATTTGCATCGGGCGGGATCGCCGCCGTCGTGTGCCCTGTTCGTGGGCCGGGGGCACAGGCCGGCGAGGGCCCACACGCTCGATTCCCCGACAGCACTGGAGTAGCGTGGTGGCATGAGCGAGCAAGCAGGATCCAGCACCCCCGGACCGCACCGGCATCACAAGCCGAAGCCCTTCGCCCCCATCGACTTTGAGCCCTTCGCCGGCGGGGCCGACCCTGCCCGCGTCTCCGAGGCCGCCCATCTTGCAGCCCAGGCACTCGTGCGCCGCGGACGCGACAACGAGGACCCGGCAGTGACCAAGCGGCTGGTGAAGCTCGCCGATGAACAAGGCCTCGAAGCCATCGCCGAGATGTGGGCCGAAAGCCCCGCACGCTCGCTCCCGGGCGCCCTCTGGCGCCTATACGCCCTGCGGGCCGCCACGATCCAGGACGCCGAGCGGATCTCCGTGTACTTCAAAGCCGGCAAAGACACCGCCCAGGTCGCCCGCGTGGTGGCCGGCGCCGCGGAGCCGCCAGGAGCCGAGGAAATGAAGTCGATGGCGGACGCCATCCTCTCCGGCGCGTTCGAGGGCGAGTTCGACGTCGCGCTGGAACGTTCTGCCGCATTCTGCCGCGTTGTGGCGCTGGGCCAGGCCACTCTCGCTGACGGTGCTGAGCACACCAACGAGAACCACGCGAGCAAGCTGACGCGCAATTCGCATCTTTTGGTCAAAACGGCCGAGGACCTCGAACACGCCGCCAACGCATGGCGCCTGGGCGAGCTGGACTAGGCCGGGGCGGGGTGCCGGCCGGCACCCGAAAAGCACGCCGCACACCGGCTGTCAATGTTGACTTGTCACCGGCCACGTAGAAAACTAAAGGCGGTGCCGAACCGCGAAACCCCCGGGCTTCAACATCTAGCCGCCTAGAGCGGCCTACCGCCGAGAGGCGTCTCCGGTTCGGCACCATTTTTATGCCCGGTTTGACGCCGCGCTCCGCTTCCGCCCCGGGCCGCTGTCACATTCCGGAGCCCCGTCGGCGCCTATCCGAGGCTGTCCGGGCGGACGGTAATGTATTCCTTATGCGCGGGTCTTCCTCACCTCACACGTCCGGCCCCCTACCCCCGCGCGCCTCCCTCCCGAAGACCGGAATTCACACGTGAAGCTGCGCCTTTTCCCCCAGGAGCCCGCCGGGCTGAACATCCTCGCCCAACTTGCCGGCCAGCTTGTCCTCGCCACGGGCACCCTCTCGGAAATCCTTGGCGCACCTGCGAGTGAAAACGCCAGGCTTCTCGAGGACATGCACAACCACGAAGCAAAGTCCGCGGAACTGCACTTCGCCCTCTTGACGCATATGCGCACTTCGTTCGTGAACCCGCTTCCCCGCGAGGACATGTACGCCCTCTCCCGATTCCTGAATGAGGCGATGGAGAAGCTCGATGCAGCCGCTGACCTCGTGTCCCTGTACCAGCTGGACCGCCTGCCCAAACGCGCCGCGGACCAGCTGGAGATCATTAGCAGGCAGGCCGAGCTCACCGTGGACGCCATGCGGAGGCTGGACAACCTGAACGACCTGGAGGACTACTGGATCGAGGTACTCCGCCTCGCCAAACGCGCCGAGCGCTCCCACCGGGTCTGGGTCGCGGACATGCTTCACGAAATGAAGCCGGCGCGCTTCGCCCGGAACCGGGATATCGCCGAGCAGCTGGTGGGGGTCAGCAGGGAGATGCGCAGGATCGCGACCCAGGTGGGCAGCATCATCGTCAAGGAATCCTGACGTGACGATGATGCTGTTTGCCCTGGTTGTGGTTTTCGCCGGGGCTTTCGCTTTCCTGAACGGTTTCAGGGACGCCTCAGCGGCGGTAGCGATAGCGGTCCGGACGCGGGCCCTCACGCCAACCGTCGCAGTGCTGCTGGCCGCGTTCTTCAACTTCATCGGCGCCGCCTTGAGCGCAGCCCTGGCCCTTGGGGTCAGCCAGACCTGGGTGCGCCTGCCCCCGGGGGTGAACGGGCTCAGCATCCTGATCGCCTGCCTGGCTAGTGCCGTGCTGTGGGGCATCTACACCTGGTGGCGGGGCGTCCCGTCGTCATCCACCCACGCCCTCGTAGGCGGGCTGGCCGGCGCGGGTGTCGCGAGTGCGGCGCTCGGCGGGAACGACGTCGGCGGCGTAGATTCGTCCCTGCTCCTCCAGGTGGTGCTGCCCCTGCTGCTCTCGCCGGTAATCGCCTTCGCCGGCGCCTATTTGCTGGTCTGGCCGGCGACGTGGGCAGCCCGGTACACACCGCCAAACGTCGTCAACGGCCGGTCGCGACGGGCCCAAAGCATCGCCAGCGGCGCCGTCGCCTTTGCCCACGGCCTGCAGGACGGCCAGCGCACCGGCGCAGTCCTGATCCTTGCGCTGCTGGCGTCCGGGCTAGCCGGCGAAGGCGCTATGCCGGTCTGGGTGGCGCTGTTCCCGGCTGTCCTGCTGACCGCCGGCACCCTGGCAGGCGGCTGGCGGATTTCCTACACCATCGGCTACCGGATGATCCGGATGGATCCGCTGCGCGGTTCGATCGCACAGCTCTTCAGCTCGGCGATCCTGTTGATTGGCGCGATCGGCCTGTACTGGCCGATCTCGACGACCCACACCGTCACCTCCGCCGTTTTAGGCTCCGGCACCAACCAGGCGTTCCGGGCCACCGACCGAAAGGTGGTGATCCGGATCCTGATGTTTTGGGTGCTGACTCCGGTGGCCACCGCGGCGACGGCATTTGTGCTCGCCTTGTCCCTCTCGCCGCTGGGCAATCCCTAACGACGCCGTAAGCGCTCCGCGCGGAGCGCTTACCCGAAGCGGCCGGAAACGTAGTCCTCGGTGGCTTTCTCGGTGGGGTTGCTGAACATGGTGTGGGTGTCGCCGTATTCGATCAGCTTGCCTGGCTTGCCGGTGCCTGCGATGTTGAAGAACGCCGTCCTGTCAGACACCCGCGCGGCCTGCTGCATATTGTGGGTCACGATCACCACGGTGTACTGGTCCTTGAGTTCGTTGATCAGGTCCTCGATGGCAAGGGTGGAGATCGGGTCCAGCGCGGAGCAGGGCTCATCCATCAAGATGACCTGCGGCTCAACGGCAATCGCGCGCGCGATGCAGAGCCGCTGCTGCTGGCCGCCGGAGAGGCCCGAGCCGGGCTTACCCAGCCGGTCCTTGACCTCGTTCCACAGATTGGCGCCCTGCAGGGAGCGCTCCACCAGGGCGTCGGCTTCGCCCTTGGAGATCTTTTTGCTGTTCAGCTTGACGCCGGCAAGCACGTTGTCGCGGATGGACATGGTGGGGAACGGGTTGGGCCGCTGGAACACCATCCCGATCTGCGCGCGGACGGTCACCGGGTCAACCCCGGGCGCGTACAGGTTGTCACCGTCGAGCAACACCTCGCCCTCAACGCGGGCTCCGGGGATCACCTCGTGCATCCGGTTCAGGGTGCGCAGGAAAGTGGATTTGCCGCAACCGGACGGTCCGATGAAAGCCGTCACGGATTTGGGTTCGATGTTGATGCTAACGTCTGCGACGGCCAGGAATTTGCTGTAGTAGACGTTCAGGTCCTTGACGTCGATGCGCTTAGACATGATGTTCCTTCACTTGCTGGAGGTACGGGAAGAAGAATGGGGCCGCCATAGCAGCCTAGCGTCCGGCTTTGGGTGCGAAGATACGGGCAACCAGGCGGGCTCCGAGGTTCAGCAGCATCACCAGGATGATGAGGACCAGGGCGGCGCCCCAGGCGCGCTGTGAGGACGGATCCGGGTTCGACGGCGAGGTCGGGTTCAGGATCTGGGTGTAGATGAAGGTTGGCAGCGAGGCCATCCAGCCGCCGAACACGTTGCTGTTGATGCCGGTCGCGAATCCGGCGGTGACCAGGATCGGTGCGGTTTCGCCAATCACCCGGGCGATGGCGAGGGTGACGCCGGAGGCGATGCCGGAGATCGCCGTCGGGATAACGACCTTCAGGATGGTCCGCCACTTGCGGACCCCGAGGGCGTAGGCCGCCTCCCGAAGCTCGTTGGGGACGATCTTGAGCATCTCTTCACTGGAGCGGACCACCACGGGGATCATCAGGACGGAGAGCGCGACGGCGGCGACGGCACCGGTCTTGGTGCCGGGGCCCATCACCGCGAAGAAGAACGCCGCCGCGAAGAGGCCCGCAACAATGGACGGAATGCCGGTCATAACGTCAACAAAAAAAGTGATGGCTTTCGCCACGGTCCGGTCGTTGCCGTATTCCACCAGGTAGACCGAGGCCAGGAGGCCCACCGGCACCGAGATGACCGTCGCCAGCAGGGTGATCTGGATGGTGCCGAGCAGCGCGTGGTAGATGCCGCCAACAACCGGTCCGCCTTCCTCGACGGTCTTGTTGTCGAAGGCGCCCGTTACGCCGTTCATCGACGTCGTCAGGAACCCCGGGTCCAGCAGGCCCGGCAGCCCGTTAACAAGAACCGTCCAGATCACGGAGATCAGCGGGAGCAGGGCGATCAGGAACGAGCCCACCACCAGGCAGGTCGCCAGTTTGTCCTTGGCTTTACGGGATCCCTCGACGGCGGCGCTCCATCCGACAAGACCGGCAGCGAAGAGGATGGCCGAGACGAGTCCCCACCCGAAGGCGTTGAATCCGATCAGGGCCATCACGGCAGCGGCGAGAACCAGGGCGATGCCAAGCACCAGGTACGGCGCCCATTTTGGCAGTTGGCCCTTGGTGAGGGCCGAACGCTTTTTGACGGGGGTCAGGGTGGCGGTCATTTAGTTGGCTCCCGAGAATTCTTTGTGCCGGATGATGACCCAGCGGGCGATCATGTTCACGCCGAGGGTGATAACGAAGAGAACCAAGCCTGCCGCGATGAGCGTGCTGACCTTCAATCCGCTGGCTTCCGGGAAGTTCAGCGCGATTTCAGCAGCGATGGTCTGGTTTCCGGAGGTGATCAGGCTGGCGGTCAGGGCGCCGGAGGACAGGACGAGGGCCACCGCCATCGTTTCGCCCAAGGCGCGGCCGAGACCGAGCATAATCGCGCTGATGATGCCAGGGCGGGCAAAGGGCAGTACCGTCATCTTGATCATTTCCCACCGGGTGGCGCCGAGCGCCAGCGCCGCCTCCTCGTGCAGCTTGGGGGTCTGCAGGAAGATTTCGCGGGTCAGGGACGCAATGATCGGCAGCACCATAACCGCCAGGACGATTCCGGCCGTCAGGATGGTCTTTCCGGTTGCCGACGCCGGGCCTTCGAAGATGGGCAGCCAGCCTGCGTTCTTGGCCAGCCACTGGTACACCGGCGTCATGGTGCCGGACAGGAACGCCGCACCCCAGGCGCCGTAGACCACCGAAGGGATGGCGGCCAACAGGTCGATGAGGTAACCGAGCGGGGCGGCGAAGCGCCGCGGCGCGAAATGCGAGATGAAGAGAGCGACGCCGATGGCTACCGGGGTGGCGATCACCAGGGCAATAGCGGCTGCGATCAGCGTGCCGATCACGATCGGCCAGATGTACGGGAAGAAGCCTTCGCCGCCCTGGATCTTGTCCGGGGAGGCCACGAGGGCAGGGATAGCCTGGATAACGAGGAAAAGCGCTACCCCGAAGAGCACGGCCAGGATCAGGCACCCGGCGGCCAAAGTGGCTGCGGAAAAGACCTTGTCGCCGGCGCGGCCTGCGCCCCGGGACGTGGTCAGGGAGGTGGTGGTCACTTCACGATCCTTCAGATCTGTGTGTACGTCGGATAAACACATTGGTTCCCTGCCCTGTTACGGCCGTCGATGACAGCCGTAACAGGGCAGGGAACCATTATCAGGCTGGTGTTTCCACTATGCCTGCCAGCGCAGAAGATCCCTAGGACTTGACCTTGATGGCCTCAATGGACTTGAGGGCCTTGTCCTGGAGCGTCTTGGACAGCGGGGCGGACTTTGCGGACTCGGCGGCGGCCTTCTGGCCGGCGTCGGAGACTACGTACTTCTCGAAGGCCTTGACCAGGTCCACGGTTTCCTGCTTTTCGTAGCTGGTGCAGACAACGTGGAAGGACACGAGCACGATCGGGTAGGCGCCTTCGATCGTGGTCTTGCGGTCAAGCTTGATGGACAGGTCGCTGGCGTTGCGCCCCGCAACCGGAGTACCGGCGTCGACGGCCTTGGCCGCGGCGTCGGCGGAGATCTTGGTGAACGAACCGCCCACCTTGATCTGCGCGGTGCCGAGCTTTCCGCTTACTGCGGAGTCATCGGCGTAGGTTACGGCGCCGGGGGTGTCCGTGACGGTCTTCACGACGCCTGAGGTGCCCTTGGCGTTTTCGCCCTGCAGGGCGGCCGGCCAGATTCCGGCAGCCTTGTCGGTCCAGGCCTCGGGAGCGGCCGCGGCCAGGTAATCCGTGAAGTTGGACGTGGTGCCGGAGTCATCCGAGCGGTGCACCGGGGTGACCTTGAGGTCAGGGAGCGTCGCGTCCGGGTTCAGTGCGGCGATGGCCGGGTCGTTCCACTTGGCCACTTCACCGCGGAAGATCTTGGCGACAGTCGGGGCGTCCAGCTTCAGTTCCTTGACCTCGGGGAGGTTGTAGGCGACCGCGATGGGGGAAATGTAAACGGGGATGTTCAGCGCACCCTCGGGACCGCACTGGGTCTTGGACGAGGCAAGCTCATCGTCCTTGAGGTAGGCGTCGGAGCCGGCGAACTGCGCGGAGCCGTCCAGGATGGCCTTGCGGCCGGCACCGGAACCGTCCGGGGAGTACTGCACAGTGGCGCCCTGGTTTGCCGAGGCAAAACTGGTTTTCCACACATCCATGGCAGCGCCCTGCGCGGAGGAACCGATACCCGTCAGGGTGCCCGTAACCTTGGGGCCCGAAGCGGACGGAGCGGCGGACTGGGCGGTGCCGGTTGCGTTGTCCGAACCACATGCGGTCAGCGCGAGAGCGCCAACGGCGATGACAGCGATAGCCGCGTTGCGGCCGAAACGGAGTGCCTTCACTGAGATGTACCCCTTCCAGGGATTCTTCTGTGCGTGCCGGGCGGGAGAAGCCCGGTCAAAGATGCGTACGGTTTGTACCTTTATCGAAGGTAGGCGCCCCAAGTGAAGAGAATTGCCGCCCAAGGTGAACGCAAGGTTAACGACGCCGGGACATTGGCTTACATCCGCCGGGGCCCATTGCGCTGGCGTCGTCGCAGTCGTAAGGGCCGGCCCCGACGGGCCGGACGCTCAACGGCCCCCTAGACTGGAGCGCATGGCCCCCGCTATTGGACTTTCCGCAAGCTCCCGGTTCCTGCGCGGCAGGGTCCGCACCGGCCTGGTCCGCAGCCGGAACTCCCTGATGCCGGCCATTCAGATGACGGGCTGCGCCGTCGGCGCCTACGCCTTCGCCGAATACGTATTGGGCCACAGCGGCCCGCTCTTCGCCGCGACGTCATCCCTCATCTCGCTGGGCTTTTCCCGTGACCCCCGGCTGCGCCGCGTGATCGAGGTCGGCCTCGGCTGCACCATCGGCATCGTCGTCGGCGACCTGCTGCTGCACTGGCTGGGCGCCGGGATCTGGCAGGCCGCCGTTGTGCTGCTGTTCTCGATCCTGCTGGCAAGATTCCTGGACAGCGGCACCATTTTCACCACCCAGCTGGGGCTGCAGTCCCTGCTGGTGGTCCTTTTGCCGGCGCCCGACGGGGGACCGTTTACCCGCAGCCTCGACGCCGTCGTCGGAGGTGTGTTCGCCCTCCTGGTGACCATCCTGATCCCGAAGGACCCGCGCCGGGAACCCCGCAACGACGTCAGGAAACTCCTGCACGAACTCGCCGAGGTGCTGCGCGAATGCGGCTCTGCGCTGAGTTCCAGCGACGCCACCCAGGCGTGGCATGCGCTGATCCGCGGCCGGAACTGCCAGCCGCTCGTCGATGCCATGCGGCAGACCCTGCGGTCCTCGGGCGAGGTGGCGACCCTGTCGCCGGCCTACCGCAGGCACCGGGACGAGCTGGACCAGATGGAACAGTCACTCGACTACATCGACCTGGCACTGCGCAACAGCCGCGTCTTTGCCCGCCGCCTGACCAGCGCCATCAATCATGCGGCCCTGTCCGACGAGGCGACGCAGAACATCGCCGAGGTCCTGCATGACACGGCCGATGCCGTCGACGAACTCTCCCTGGGCCTGGCCGAAGTGCACGACGGCGTCCGCCGCGCCCACTTGCGGACGGCCCGGACGGAATTACGGGAAATTGCCGGGCGCCTGCACCCGCGGCTGCTGGATGTGCAGCGGCTGGAAGGCGAAACAGTGGTGATGCTGTTCCGTCCGCTGATGGTGGACCTGCTTGAGGCGGCCGGGGTCGACTCCGGAGAAGCCCGGGACATCCTTCCGCCGCTGTAGTCGCCGCGGTATTGGCCGCTGTAGTCGCCGCGGCGCGGAAGCGTGCTTGTCACAGGGCGCCGATAAGGTGGAGCAATGGCTACCAAGACTTCCCGCGCCACCAAGGCGCCGGGCTACAAATGCGCGGAATGCGGCTGGACCACCGCTAAGTGGGTGGGCCGCTGCGGCGAGTGCCAGGCCTGGGGCACCGTTGAGGAAACCGGCGGCGCCGTGGCGCGCACAACGGCGGCCACCAGCGTGCTGGAACCGGCCCGCCGGATCTCCGAAGTGGATGCCACCACCGCTGCCTTCCTGCCCACCGGGGTGGATGAACTGGACCGTGTGCTCGGCGGCGGGCTGGTCCCTGGCGCCGTGATCCTGCTGGCGGGCGAACCCGGCGTCGGCAAGTCAACCCTGCTGCTGGACGTTGCCGCCAAGTTTGCCCGCACCGCACAGGATGTCCTCTACATCACGGGCGAGGAATCCGCAGCGCAGGTCAAGCTGCGCGCGGACCGCATCGACGCCGTCGCCGAATCCCTGTATCTCTCCGCCGAAACGGACCTCGGCCAAGCCCTGGGGCAGGTCGAGAAGTTGGAGCCGCGGCTGCTGATCGTGGACTCCGTGCAGACACTCAGCAGCGCCGATGTCGAAGGCAGCGCCGGCGGTGTCTCGCAGGTCCGGGAGGTCGCAGCCTCCCTGATCGCCGCCGCCAAACGCCGCAACATGACCACCCTGTTGGTCGGCCATGTGACCAAGGACGGCTCGATCGCCGGACCCCGGCTGCTCGAGCACCTGGTCGACGTGGTGTGCCAGTTTGAAGGCGAACGACACTCCCGGCTGCGGCTTCTGCGGGCCGTCAAGAACCGGTACGGGCCCACGGACGACGTCGGCTGCTTCGACCTGAACGAAGACGGGATCGAAGGCCTGGCCGACCCGAGCGGGCTCTTCGTCTCGCGGACCAAGGAGCCGGTCTCGGGCACCTGCATCACCGTGACCCTGGAAGGGCGCCGGCCCCTGCTCGCGGAGGTGCAGTCCCTGCTGGCAGAAAGCTCCAGTGCCCAACCCCGCCGGGCCACTAGCGGACTCGACAGTTCCCGGGTGGCCATGCTGCTGGCCGTACTCCAGCAGCGGGCCGGCTGCCTGCTGAACAAGGACGATTCCTACGTGGCGACAGTTGGCGGCGTGAAGCTCAGTGAACCCGCCACCGACCTCGCCGTCGCGCTGGCCGTGGCCTCGGCGAAAGCCAAAAAACCCCTGCCGCAGCGGCTCATCGCCTTTGGTGAAGTGGGACTGGCCGGCGAGGTCCGCGCCGTCCCCGGGATCAACCAGCGGATCCAGGAAGCCCACCGGCTGGGCTTTACCCATGCCGTGGTGCCGGCCAGCCCCAATGGCCCCGGACCGGTGCCCGCGGGCTTCTCGGTGCGGGAAGTCGGGCACCTGACCGAGGCGCTGAGCCTGCTGATCAGCTGAGTCGTTCCCGCTGAGTCGCCGCTGGATCTCCGCAGGCGCATATCCCGCCTGCAGCACACCCTGACGAAGTAACCGGGCAGCAACGCAGCAAGACCCTCAGGAAGCGACTTTGGACCCTAGCCGCCGCCCGGTATCCGGCCGACGATGGGGACAGGACAGGACAGGACAGGACAGGACAGCGGCGCGGGGCGAGCGGCGAGCGGCGAGGGGCGAGAGGAAGCGGCCATGATGGGAAACTACGGAAACGGCATCGGCTGGATGTGGCTCTGGGGCGCGCTGTTGCTGGTCGGGATCGCAGCGCTGGTGCTGCTCGCGGTCCGCACGTTCAGCGGCGGAGCCGGCCGCCGCGGGCCGGCTCAACCCGGCCACTACGGCACCCCAAGCTATGGCCAGCCGGGTACTCCCCCGGCCGGCCCCGGCTTCCCCGGCACGCCGGGCACACCGGGCGGAAAGAGCCAGGCACGGCTGATCCTGGACGAACGTTTTGCCAAGGGCGAGCTCACCACGGAACAGTACCGCGAGAACGTGAAAGTCCTCGGCGAGGAATCCTAGTGCGGCCAATCAGCCGTCGCAGCACCCTGCTCCTGGGCGGCCTCGGCACGGCGGCCACTGTGGCAGGCGGAGCCGGGCTGTGGTGGTCCCTGGCTTCCGCCGAGCCACCGAACGGTGGAATGGCCGACGCGGAGGGCCCCGGACTGCGCATCCCCCCGGAACTTCGCAGCACGGCCGGCAAGCTGCAACTCACCCTTGAAGCCGCGCACGGCCAAGTCGAGCTTGGCGGCCGCCCTGCCAGCGCGCTGTGCTACAACGGCACTTCTCCAGGCCCCACCCTGCGGCTGCGCCCCGGAGACGAGCTCACCATCCGGCTGGTGAATGGCCTGGACGAAGCAACCAACCTGCACGTCCATGGCCTGCACGTGTCCCCGCAAGCCAATGGCGACAACGTGTTTCTCGCCGTCAGGCCCGGGGAGGCGTTCGACTACAGCTACCGGCTGCCTCCGGACCATCCGCCGGGCGTGTACTGGTACCACCCGCATCACCATGGCACGGTGGCCGGGCAGATCTTCGCCGGTCTTTTCGGTGCGATTATCGTCGAGGACTCCGGGACCATCCCGGTGAGCGCGGACCGGGTGCTGCTGGTCTCGGACACCACCCTGGACAGCGCCGGCAGCGTCGCCGCTGTGTCGCAGCCGGAGCGGATGGCGGGCCGGGAAGGCGAATTACTCCTGCTCAACGGTCAACGCAACCCGCTGCTCACCGCCCGCCCGGGCGAACGGGAACGCTGGCGGATTATCAACGCCTGCGCCGCCCGCTTCCTGCGGCTCCGGCTGGACGGCCAGCGGCTGGACCTGATTGGCATGGATTCGGGACGGTCCCCCGTGCCCGGCAGAGTTGAGGAACTCCTGCTGGCGCCGGGAAACCGGGCGGACCTGCTGGTGACGGCAACTGCCGGCGACACCGTTTTACAGGCGCTTCCCTACAACCGTGGCAGTATGCCTGGCATGATGCGGCAGGGGCCGCTTACCGGCCGCGGGCCGGCGGCGCTGGCCGTCTTTCGGGTCAGCGGCGAATCCGCGGACGCGCCCGCTGCGGTCCCGCCCCGGCCGGCGCCGGAGGACCTCCGAACGGCCACCGTCACCGCGCGCCGGCAGCTGCTCCTGGCCATGGGCATGGGCATGGGACAAGGAAGGCCGTCCGGCATGATGGGGTTCAGCATCAACGGCCGCGAATTCAGCGGCTCCCGTACCGATACGGTAGTGCCGGCCGGAAGCGTGGAGGAATGGACGCTGGTCAACACCAGCCCCATGGACCACCCTTTCCACCTCCATGTGTGGCCGATGCAGCTCATCGAGGACAACGGCCAGGCAGTCGAGGGCGTTATCATGCGGGACGTGGTGAATGTGCGGGCGAACGGGCGGGCCACGGTCCGGATCGCGTTCCGTGACTTTAGCGGCCGCTCTGTCTACCACTGCCACATCCTGGACCATGAGGACCTGGGAATGATGGGAGTAATTGAGGTCAGCTGACCGGAAAAGAGGCCACATGCCCGAGACGAGCCCACCCAGCCGATCGTTCGGACGATCTTTCGCCCGCGTCGGTCCGCGGATGGACGCCCGCGGCGCAGCGGACCACCGGCGGCGCCTCGTGGCAGCGGCACGCGGCGTCGTCATCGAAATCGGGGCCGGCTACGGTGCCACCTTCGAGTTCTATCCCTCCGCTGTGAGAACCGTGCTGGCCCTCGAACCGGACCCCACCCTCCGGGAGCTGGCCCGGAACGCCGCCCGCAACGCATCCGTGCCGGTCATGGTGCAGGACGGCGTGGCGGAGTCGCTGCCCGCGGCGGATGCCTCCGTCGACGTTGTGGTCTCCAGCCTGGTGCTGTGCAGCGTCGCGGACCAGTCCGTTGCCCTGGCGGAGGTGGTTCGGGTCCTGCGGCCGGGCGGGCTGCTGCTGTTCTACGAGCACGTCCGCTCGGCGCACCGGGTGCTTGCTGCCGCTGAGGACCTGATTACGCCGTTGTGGAGCCGTTTGGCGGGCGGCTGCCACCCGAACCGGGACACCGTTGGCGGCATCGCCCGGGCGGGGTTTACAGTCCAGGGGCTTGAGCGCTTCGGTTTCTCGGTCCTGCCGGGCAACCCGCCGCTGGCGCACGTGCTTGGGGTGGCGGCCAGAGACTGACACCCGGACCGTCGCGACGTTCCCGCCCGGCTGCGGACACCCGCGGGCCTGGCGCTGGCCGGAATCCGCGCACTTCCCGGCCCCGCCGGGCCGTCCGGGCAGGCCACTGGGACGGAGCACCGGCCACAACACGCAGCAGGGGCGCCCACCGGTACGGCGGGCCCCCCTGCTTCAGTCGGATCGGTTGAGCTAGGCCTTCTTGGGCGGCAAAGCGAGCTTAAAGACCTTGGCCCAGGTGGAGCCGACCTGCTTCCAGATCGGGCCGGTGGTGTACGGCAGGCCGTAGCGCCTGCAGATCTCCTGCACCTTCGGGGCCACCTCCGCGTAGCGGTTGGACGGGATGTCCGGGAAAAGGTGGTGCTCAATCTGGTGCGAGAGGTTGCCGGTCATCAGGTGCATAAACTTGGAGCCGGAGATGTTGGCGGAGCCGATCATCTGCCGCACGTACCAGTCGCCGCGGGTCTCACCTTCGACCATTTCTTCGGTGAAGGTGTCGGTCCCGTCGGGGAAGTGCCCGCAGAAAATAACCGCGTGGGCCCAGACGTTTCGAACTGCGTTCGCGGTCAGGGTGCCGTAGAGCGCCTGCTTGCCGGAGCCGGTCAGCATGGCGACGGCGGGCGTGGCCGCGTAGTCCTTGGTGAACTGCTTGAGGGCCTTGCGGCCCAGCGCCTTGAGGTCCTTGGTGAGGGCTTCCTTGGACTTTTTGCCCTCTTTGTAATCCTGCAGCTCAAGATCGTAGATCGCGATGCCCCACTCGAAGACCGGTGCCAGCAGTGCGTTGTACACCGGGTTGCCGAGGTTGAACGGCTTCCATTCCTGCTGGGCGTCCATACGCAGCAGGTTGTATCCGACGTCGTTGTCCTTGCCGATGACGTTGGTCCAGCGGTGGTGCAGGTCGTTGTGGGTGTGCTGCCAGGCGCGCGCCGGGGTAACGAAGTCCCACTCCCAGGTGGTGGAGTGGATGTCCGGGTCCCGCATCCAGTCCCACTGGCCGTGCAGGATGTTGTGCCCCAGCTCCATGTTTTCCAGGACCTTGGCGAAGCTCAGCAGCGTGGTTCCGGTGACCCAGGCTGCCTTGTTCTTGCTCACCAGCAGGGCGGCCCGGCCGGAGATCTCCAGTCCGCGCTGGATCTTGATCATACGGCGGATGTAGGCGGCATCGGACGCCCCGCGCTTGGCAAGGATGTCGTCCTTGATCGCGTCGAGTTCACGGCCGAGCTCCGCGACCTGCTCATCGGAGAGGTGCGCGGCGGCCGGCGGCCGAACGGTCGGGCTGCCGGACTCGGCGAGGGCACCGGGCCGCGTCTTCACGGAAGCGGGCGCCTTGGCAGAGTCATTGGCGCCCTGGGGAGCGTCCTCGGACAGGTCCTGCTTGTCAGAAACAATCGTCATGCTGTGGTACTCCTCAGAGGTCGAGGTTAACGGGTCCGGCGGCTGCCGAAACACACGTCTGGATTAGTTGGCCGGGCTCGCCATGGACTTCATCCGTGCGCAGGTCACGGACCTGGCCGGCCCGGAGCGGGATGAGGCAGCTGTGGCAGATGCCCATCCGGCACCCGCTGGGCATTAGGACGCCGGCATCCTCGCCGACGTCGAGCAGCGGAGTGTCGCCGCCGGCTTCGACTTCGCGGTCCGACGCCTCGAAGGTGACCAATCCGCCGTCGTGCCCTGAACCGCCGGCCAGCTTGGTGCTGAAGCGTTCGATCGTGAGGCTGGCTTCCGGCTGTGCCACCGCGGTGGCGGCCTCAGCTTCCCAGAGCGCCTCGGCGTCGTCCAGGAAGCTTTCGGGGCCGCAGGCGTAAGCGGCGCGCTGGCGCCAGTCCGGGCAAAGTCCGTCCAGCTCGGCCGTCGACGTGAAATCCAGCCGTCCACGTTCGCCGGTGAACCAGTTGGTGACCTGGAAATTGGGGAACTGGTCCGCGAGTTCGGCCAATTCTTCGCGGAAGATGGCATCCGCCGGGGTCCGGGCCGTGTGAATGAGGACAACGTCGGAGTCGGGCCGGTGCTGCACGAGGGTGCGGATCATCGACATAACGGGGGTGATTCCGCTCCCGGCAGTAAGCATCAGCAGTGGCCGCGGGTGCTCCGGTAACACGAAGTCACCCTGCGGCGGCGCCAGGAAGAGAACGTCGCCGGGCTTGGTGTGGCGCACCAAAGTGCCGGAGACGGCACCCATGTCACTGACGGTGATGGCCGGGTCCTTGCCGGCGGGGGCGCTGAGCGAATACGAGCGCCAGTGGCGGACGCCGTCAAGCTCGACGCCAATGCGGGCCCACTGGCCGGCGAGGTGTGCTTGCCAGCCGCGGCCGGGACGGAAGAAAATTGTGGCGGAATCGGCCGTTTCTGGAACCACCCGAGTGACCACACCGCGCAGTTGGCGGGCGGAAAACACAGGATTGAACAGCGACAGAATGTCTTCTGGAGCTAGGGGGGTGGTCAGTAGAGATGCGGCGCGCGCCAGCTTACGGAGCCGGATCATGTATCAAGCTTATGTCAGTGGCGGTCATACTTCTTCACCCTAGGCATACGATCGACGTAGATAAACTGTCTCCCCGCAACAACATATTGGAACCAGGCCCATGAATACAGCCCCGTCGGGCACTCCCGCTTCCGCTGCCGATCCGCCGTGGCTGGCCTTGCCGCGTGAGGTCAGTGACGTGCTCCGGCCGATGATGCCGGGAATTGTCGAGGCCATCATCGACGCCGTGCCGCAGCTTGTTCCGGCCTACGCCAGGCCGATTGAAGGCCGCTTCGGCCGCGGGCTGCGCCGGGGGGTGGCCGCGGCACTGGAGCGCTTCCTGCAGTTGCCGGCAACCCGGCTGCCTGCCCTTTCGGAGGAGAGCAGGCAACTCGTGGCAGGGCTGGGGAGCGGGGAGTTCCGGCAGGGACGGAGCATGGACGCGCTGCTGAGCGCCTACCGGATGGGGGCCCGCGTCACCTTCCGCGAGATGTCCAGGGTTTCGGTGGAACACCACCTTGGCCAGAGCGTGGTGGTGGACCTGGGTGAATCGATCCTGGCCTACATCGACGAACTGTCCGCCGTCAGCGCCGAAGCCTACGCCTTTGAACAATCGGAACGTGCCGGCGCGGTGGACCGCCGGCGCACCGAACTGCTCGACCTGCTCCTGCTGGGACAGGCGGATGAGGCGGCACTGCGCCAGACTGCTGCGATGGCGGACTGGTCGTTGCCGCAGCGGATGGTGGTGGTGACCCTGCCGGTGGACCGGGCCGCGGGGCTGCGGCTGAGGCTGGGCGCCGGAACACTTGTGATCGAACGCGAGACCGACGCCGTTGCCCTGGTTCCGGCCCGGCAGTCACCCTCCGCGCGGGCGGACCTTGAGAAAGCCTTGCGTGGCCGCGGGGCGGCGGTTGGGCCCGCCGGGAGCTGGGAGAAAGTCCCCGATTCGCTGCGTCTGGCAGTGCTCGCTGCCTCGGTCCTGCAGCCCCGGGACGGCCCGGAGGACCCGCCCATCTGGGCGGACGAGCATTTGGCCGAGGTGATCCTCGGGGCGGAGCCCTCAGCAATCGCAGAACTGGCCAACCGCAGGCTGGCGCCGCTGGAGGGGCTGCGCCCGGCGCAGCGGGAGCGGCTCGCGGAGACGCTGCTGTCCTGGCTGCGGCACTGGGGCCAGCGTGGTCCGGTGGCCGCAGAGCTCGGCATCCACCCGCAGACGGTGGGGTACCGGGCGGCGCAGCTGCGCGAGTTGTTCGGCGACGCCTTGGAGGACCCCGAGGCGCGGTTTGAGCTGGAACTGGCGCTCCGTGCCGGCTGGCGCTAATACCTGCTAACTGGCGATCGCTTCCCTGCTCTGCAACCGCATCTCCAGGTCATTCATCACGATCGCTGCCAGGTCCTCCAGCGCACGTGTATCGGCGGCGCTGAACACCCGGGGTTCCCGGTCCAAGATGCAGAAGGTGCCCAGGTTGTAGCCGTCGGGGGTGCGCAGCGGGACTCCGGCGTAGAACTGCAGGCCGAACTCGCCCGCCACCAGGGGGTTGGCGAGGCTGCGGGGATCCCGGGTGGCGTCCTCCACGATCCAGGTTTCGTCCTGCAGGATCGCGGAGGCGCACAGCCCCGGGTCGCGGCCAATCTGCGTAACGTCAGTGCCGTGATGGGCCTTGAACCAGATCCGGTCGTGGTCCACCACGCTCACGATCGCCACGGGCACGGCGAACATCCGTGCCGCGAGGCGTGCGATCCGGTCGAAGGCACCGTCGGACGGCGTGTCGAGGATCCGGTAGCGCTCCACCGCGCGCATCCTGGCTTCCTCGCCGGTCCCGCCGGGGGCTGCCTCCAGGCGGTGGCGGGCCGCGCCGTTGATGACTTCCTGGCGCAGCGCGAGGGAAACCTCCCGGGCCGGCGGCCGATCCGCCGGGTCCCGGGCAAGCATGGAGGACAGCAGCGACGTCCAGATGGGGGCAAGTTCTTCGGGGATGTCCGGGTCGTGGAGCAGCCGCGCGACGGCGGACTGGATGGGGGCACCGGGGTACGCCATCTTTCCGGTTAACCCTTCGAGCAGCACCAGTCCGAGGGAATATACATCGCTGAGCGGCCCGGCCGGTTCACCGGCAGCCTGCTCCGGGCTCAGGTAAGCGGGCGTCCCGGAGGTTCCGGAGTCGTCGCCCACGGGTCCGCTGCCCGTCATCACGGCAACACCGAAGTCGCTGAGCTTGGCCCGGGGGCGCCTGTCGTCGTTGCTGTAATCGACCAGCAGGATATTGGCCGGCTTTACATCGCGGTGCACAATCCCGTGATGATGAATGTAGGAGAGTCCGTCCGCCAGGTCGTGGCCGATCAGGGCCATGTGTGCAGCGGAGAGCGGCCCCTGGGCGGCACGGTGGCGCAGGTCCAGTCCGCGGACCAGTTCCATCACGAGGTAGGTGAGGCGCGCCTCCGGGTCGCTGAGGTCCGCGCCGGCGTCGAACAGCGTCACCAGGGCGTGGTGGCCCATCCCCGCGAGGATGCGGACCTCCTGCCCCTGCCGGCGGGTATGTTCAAGATCATCCGCGTCGTCCCGGAAGAGTTTGACTGCCACTTCCCGCTGCAGGAGTTCGTCATGGGCTCGGTACACGGTGGACTGGCTTCCCGTGCCGATGAGGGCTTGGATCCGGTAGCGGCCGCTCAGCAGGAAGCCTGGTTCCATGCCGAGTTTTCTGTTGTAGTCAGTCAAAGAGTGTTCGTTGTCCCTTAAAGTGCGGGGCCCGCCGACGAAATCGCGCGGATCAGTCCAAAAAGCCGAAAGGTGGGGCGCCCGCATCATTAGCAAGGTTACTTATGATACCGCGGAAAGGTGATTCAGGAAGACCTGCGGCGGATCATCCTGCCACGCACGCACGCGGTGCCGGCAGCTACTTGGCGGGGTTGTGCGTGCCGATCGGCAGCAGTGTCAGGTCCGGGTGGTTCTTTTCGATCCGGCGCAGGGCCCAGACGTCGTTGAACAAGGCCAGGTATTCGCCATCGGAGCGCAGCAGCACCTCGGCCCCGGGGACGTTGGCCAGCGCCGGCATGGCGTCCGCCGTCGAAATCCGGGCGATCGAGTACGGCAGCCGTTCCAGCCGCATCGGCGCACTGAAATCGTGCGCCATCCGGTCTTCAACTACCTCGAACTGCATGGGCCCGACGGCGGCCAGCACCGGGGCCTGGTCGCCGCGGACGTCCGAACGGAGCACCTGGATAACGCCCTCGTGCTCAAGCTGTTCGATGCCGCGGCGGAACTGCTTGAAACGGCTGGGGTCCTTGGACCGCGCCACCTGAAAATGCTCCGGGGCGAACAGCGGGATCGCGGGGAACTCCACCGGCTTCTCGACAAACAGGCTGTCCCCGACCCGCAACGAGGAGGCGTTCACCAGGCCCACAACATCACCGGGGAATGCCTCGTCGATTACCTCGCGCTCCCGGCCGAAGACTTGCTGGGCGTACTTGGTGGCGAAGGACTTGCCGGTCCGCCCCTGGGTCACCACCATGCCACGTTCGAAAACGCCGGAGCAGACCCTGATGAAGGCGACGTGGTCCCGGTGCGCCTTGTTCATGCCGGCCTGGACCTTAAAGACGAATCCGGCGAAGGGCGCGTCGACGGCCCGCGGGGCACCGTCAACGTCGGGCCGCGGGGCCGCGGGCGGGGCGAAGTCCACGAGGGCATCAAGGATCTCCTTGACGCCGAAGTTCAGCGCTGCGGAGCTGAAAAGGATCGGGGTCGCCTCTCCGGCGTGGAAGGCGTCGATGTCGAACTCCAGGTTGGACTCGATCACCAGCCCGGCCTCATCGACGGCGTTGGACCAGTCCTCGCCCTGGCTGGCCGCGGCCGCCTCCGGCGTGAAGTATTCGGTAAGCGCGATGTTGGCGCCGGAATTGTTTCGCTTGAACTGGGCGAAACGGTCATTGCGCAGGTCCCAGACACCGCGGAAGTCACCGGAGATGCCCACGGCCCAGGTCAGCGGCATCGGCTTCAGGCCGGTGCGCTCGGTGATTTCGTCCATTAGCGCCAGCGAGTCCAGGCCGGGGCGGTCCCATTTGTTGATCACCGTGATGATCGGCAGGTTGCGCTGCTTGCAGACCTCGAAGAGCTTCATCGTCTGGGTTTCCAGGCCCTTGGCGGCGTCCACAAGCATCACGGCGCAGTCTACGGCGGCCAGCACCCGGTAGGTGTCCTCGGAGAAGTCGGCGTGGCCGGGGGTGTCCAGCAGGTTGATCACGGTGTCCCGGTAGGAGAACTGCAGCGCCGCGGAGCTGATCGAGATACCGCGGTCCTTTTCCATCTGCATCCAGTCCGAGACGGTTTCCTTGCGGTTGGCCTTGCCGCTGGAGGCGCCGGCAGTGCCGATCACCTTTGCGTGCAGCGCGAGCGCCTCGGTCAGCGTGGATTTACCCGCGTCGGGGTGCGAAATGACCGCGAAAGTCCGACGCCGGGCCGCCTGCTTGTGAATCTCCTGGACTCGGGCGGGGCTAAGGACTTCTTGAGACACGATGCTACTTTCGCTGCGGCGTTGGTGGTGGCGCCCCCGGGCCTGCCGGGCCCGGCTGGGCCGGTGGGATCGCGGGTGATTCTGTTGGGATTTCGGCGTGGTGCGATGTGTGCCGGGGGCGGCGGGCCGCCCGACGGTTCACCCAAGGGTCCAAGTTTATCGCAGCCGGGGCTGCCGCCGCGAAGCGGGTGCAGCCCCGGGTCGAAACGGTCGAACCGTGGGCCAAATATGCCGGTCCGGGATATGGCCCGGGGGGGGCGTTCTTCGGGCGGTCCCACGCGCGTCGCAATGGACCACTTTGGGGCTTGTCCGTGCGGAACTTGGCTCCCTTTGCCTCTACTATGGTGGGAGCGGGAAACCGAGTACTTTTGATCCTGCCGGCCAACACTGGAAACCGGCGCACTTGCGGGCTGAGACCTGCACCTTTGAAGGGAAAATCTATGGCTCGGAGCCCGGAAGATTCGCTCAAGGCTACGCTGGGCCGAGTGGCACCGGGCACCGCACTTCGCGACGGACTGGAACGCATCCTTCGCGGCCGGACCGGGGCCCTGATCGTGCTGGGCATCGACAGGACCATCGAGTCAATCTGTTCGGGCGGATTCGACATCGGCATCGATTTTTCCCCCACCCGGCTGCGCGAACTGGCGAAGATGGACGGTGCCATCATCTGCGACAAGGACGCCAGCAACATTCTGCGCGCGGCCGTGCAGCTGGTCCCGGATTCCAGCATCGAAACCCAGGAGTCCGGGACCCGGCACCGGACCGCTGAGCGCGTCGCGATCCAGACCGGCGTGCCGGTGATCTCGGTGAGCCAGTCCATGCAAATCATCGCGCTGTATGTCAACGGGCTGCGGCACGTGCTGGAAGGTTCGGAGAAGGTCCTGGCCCGCGCCAACCAGGCCCTGGCTACCTTGGAGCGCTACCGCTCGCGACTGGACCAGGTGACCAGTTCGCTCTCCGCCCTGGAAATCGAGGCAATGGTGACCGTCCGCGATGTGGCGGTGACGCTGCAGCGCCAGGAGATGGTGCGCCGGATTTCCGAGGAGATTTCGCAGTACGTGCTGGAGCTCGGCGAGGACGGGCGGCTGCTCTCGCTCCAGCTGGACGAGCTGACGGTGGGACGCGGCCCGGGCAGTGATGTGATCATCCGGGATTACTCAGGCCCGGACACTTCTGCAGAGGACATCGACCAGGCGGTGAAGGCGCTGGTGAACCTTGGCCCCACCGAGCTGATCGACTTGGGAAAAATTGCCGGGATCGTTGGCTTCGCGGGCGGCGAGGCCAACCTCGACGCCGTGGTCCAGCCGCGCGGCTACCGGCTGCTTTCCGGGTTGAAGGCCGTGCCGAAGGCCGTCGCCGACCGCCTGGTGGACCACTTCGGCGGCCTGCAGTTCCTGATGGCGGCCACGATTGATGACCTGATGACCGTCGATGGCATCGGCGACCAGCGTGCCCGGACGGTCCGCGAGGGACTCAGCCGGATGGCCGAGGCAAGTCTCCTGGACAGGTTCCTGTGAGGTCCGCCGGGGTCTAATTCAGCTGGAACACGGCTTTGGGGCTGGTCTTTCCCGCCAGCCGGGCGGTGAAGACGTAATAGGCGCCGCCGGCGCCCGGTTTGGCCTCGATCGGCGCGCAGCCCTGAACCGTGCGGTTGCGCTGCCAGGGGAAATTGGCCGTTTCACTCTGACCCGGCGCGATGGTCTTCACGAGTTCGGTCGCGTCCGACTGGCAGTCGGTGGATGAAAAGATCCGGTCCGAGCCGCTCGTGACGAGGAACTCCATCTGGGACGTGCCGATATTGATCTCACAAGGCACCCGGTTGCCGTTCGTCACCTTGAGCGTGAGCAACGGATTTTCGCCTGCCGCGTAGGCTGGCTTGTCCGTGGACGCCGCGACAGTCACGAGGTTCTGCTCGCAGCCGTTGCCCGTCGGAGTGGCCGAAGGAGACGCCGTGGCCTGCGGAGTGCCGGCCGGCGTCGCTACCGGCGCGGAAGCAGCAGCTGCTCCGTCCGAGGAGGGCGCCCCGGCGTTGAGCAGGCTGGCGGCGGCGGCAAATCCGCCGAGGCCGAGCGCAATCACGAGCAGGAGTGCGGCGCCAACGAACAGCCTGCGACGGCGGTACACCGCGCTGCCTGGTTTCCGGGCAGGCCGGCGGACGGTATTGCGCGTCGATGCGCCCGCCCGGTTCCGGCCCGAGCCCGCTCCGCTGCCGGAAGCGCCCTGACGGGAGCCGTGAGTTCCTGGATTGTCTTGCCTGCCCATCCTTCTAGGCTAGAGACCCGCGCCGGGTATCGGGCCCTCCCACGCCGCGGGCGGACTGTGGCCCTTATCTATTACGCTTGAATCCATCAAAGCCCTCACCGATTCCCCCACCGCCCCTGCTGCCGCGGACCCGCCTGGCCTTCCTGCGGCCGTTTCGCCGGCGGCCCTGCACAACGTCTTCGACACCTGGTTCCGCGCGAACGCAAGGGACCTTCCGTGGCGGGCAGCTGAATGCACGGCCTGGGGCGTACTTGTCAGCGAGATCATGCTGCAGCAGACCCCGGTGGTGCGTGTGCTGCCCGTCTGGGAGGAATGGCTGCGGCGCTGGCCGCAGCCGGCCGATCTGGCCGGCGAGCCGGCCGGCGAAGCGGTCCGGGCCTGGGGCCGGCTGGGGTATCCGCGGCGGGCGCTGCGCCTGCATGCGGCCGCAGTAGCCATCGGCACCGATCACGGCGGAAAGGTTCCCGGCACGTACCCGGAGCTGCTGGAACTTCCCGGCGTGGGAAGCTACACGGCAGCGGCGGTCGCGGCGTTCGCCTTTGGCAGCCGCGAAACAGTGGTGGACACCAACATCCGGCGCGTGCACGCACGCCTGTTTTCCGGTGCCGCGCTGCCGTCGCCATCGCTCACCGCCGCAGAGACCCGGCTTGCCGCGCAGGCGCTGCCGGACGACGCCGCGTCCTCCGTCCGCTGGAACGCCGCGGTGATGGAACTCGGCGCCCTGGTGTGCACTGCGCGGTCGCCGAAGTGCGGGCAATGTCCGGTCAGCGGCTCATGCGCCTGGCTCGCAGCCGGGGAGCCGCCGCCGACGTACACACCGAAGGGCCAGTCATGGCACGGAACTGACCGCCAGGTCAGGGGTGCCGTAATGGCGGTGCTCCGGGTCGCAGAGTCGCCGGTCGACCCGGAGCTTTTTGCGCAAGCCGCCGTCGACCTTGGCTTCGAACCGGCCGGAATCGACATCCCGCTGGCCGCCCTGCACCGGCTCAATTGCGCTCCGGAGCAACTCGAACGCGCGCTGTCCGGGCTGCTCAGCGATGGCCTGGCGGAACTGCACCCGGCCGGGATCCGGTTGCCGGCCTGACTTCCGCCCGGCCCGCGACCGGTCTACGGTTCGCCGAAGCCAGCAGTGATAAGTCCGCGCAGGTAGTCCACGGCTTGGGTGGCATCCGGGCCGCTGGCCTCCACGTGCAGCACCGTACCTTTCACCGCCCCGAGCATCATCAGCTCCGTCATCGACGCGCCATCGGCGCCGCTGATGGTCACCTCGGCGTCCATGCCGGACAGGCCGCCGGCAATCTTCGCGGCCGGACGGGCATGCATACCGGCCTGGTTAACAAGTTCGAAATCACCGCTCGCCTCCGGCGGCCGGTGGCCGTGCGGGTGTTGCCCCGCGGCCGGCGGCCGGTACACGGCCTCCGCGGCGTCCCTCACGGCCGCCAGATCCGCGCCTGACTGGGCCGCCACGGCGGCCGCGACAAGTCCTTCAACCAGGGGCGCATCGGCCAGCAATACCAAGCCGGGATCCGCCAGGAACTCCACCGCGGATTCGGCTGTCATCACCGCCGAGCCAAGATCGGTCAGGACCACAATGCCGTCGGTGCTGGCGTCCCCGGCCTGCTCCAGCGCCGCCATGACCAGCTCGAGGCTGGTGCCGATCCTGCCGTCGCCGGTACCGCCTGCGGCGAGGATCATCACATCTGGCGCCATCTGGGCGGCTAGCTCGGCGGCGCCGTCGGCAATCTTTTCGCTGTGCGAGACAACGACAAGGTTGACCGTCATTCGGCAGCCCCGGCGGCCGCGCGCAGGATCAGGGCGGTCGAGACGGCGCCCGGATCCCGATGACCGATGCTGCGCTCCCCCAGATAGCTGGCGCGGCCCTTGCGCGCGAGCATCGGGTCGGTAGCGACGGCCCCCGCTTCGGCAGCCTCCGCAGCGGCCAGCAGGACCTTGAGGACGTCGCTGTCTCCGGCCGCGGAAGCGGCCGCGTCAACGGCCGGAGTCCAGGCATCAACCATCGTTTTGTCCCCTGAATCGGCCTTTCCGCGGGCCACAATCCCGTCCCTTGCCGCCCGGAACGCAGCGGCGAGTGTGTCCGAGTCAATCTCGGCCGCCTCACCCAGCGCCGTGCCGGCACGCAGGAACGCGGTGCCGTAGAGCGGGCCGGCAGCTCCGCCAACCTTGGACATCAGGGTCATCGCTGTCAGTTTCAGTGCCGCTCCCGCCGTTTCCGGCGGCGCTTCGGCAATCTTGGCCATCACCGCTTTGAAGCCACGGTCCATGTTCTCGCCGTGGTCCGAATCGCCGATCGGCCTGTCCAGTTCAATGAGTTCCTCCCGGTGCTCCGCCATGGCCGCGGCCGTGAGGGTCAGCCACCGCAGCGCCCAGTTGACGTCAAGCCCCACGGTCAGGCACCCCAGCGGAGGGCGGGAGTGTGGACGGGGGCGTCCCAGAGTGCCGTCAATTCAGCATCCAGGCGCAGGACGGTAAGGGAGCACCCCTGCATTTCGAGGGCAGTGATGTAATTGCCGACCAGCGAGCGTTCCACCGTGATCCCCTGTGCGGCCAACTGCTGCGCGGCTCGGCGGTAGACGATGTACAGCTCACTCAATGGGGTACCGCCCATGCCGTTGACGAACAACAGTACCTTGTCCCCGGACGCCAGCCCGAGGTCGCTGACCACAGGTTCCAGCAGGCGGTCGGCGATGCCGTCGGCGTTCTCCATCGGAATCCGGTGCCGGCCGGGCTCGCCGTGGATACCGATGCCGATTTCGATTTCGTTTTCCGCCAGCACGAAGCTGGGCGCCCCCGCGTGCGGGACTGTGCAGGCGGTCAAGGCAACACCCATACTGCGTACGTTGTGGTTGACCCTGTCGCCGATGGCTGCCACGGCATCGAGGTTGTCCCCCCGCTCCGCCGCGGCACCGGCGATCTTCTCCACCAGGACGGTTCCGGCTACACCGCGGCGTCCGGCGGTGTAGAGCGAATCTTCCACCGCCACGTCGTCGTTGACCAGCACGGTGCGGATTTCCACGCCTTCCGCCTGGGCCAGCTCGGCAGCGGTCTCAAAGTTGAGGACGTCCCCGGTGTAGTTCTTCACGATGTGCACAACGCCGGCGCCTGAGTTGACGGCCAGGGTCGCCGGGAGGATCTGGTCGGGTGTGGGCGAGGTGAACACGGGACCCGGCACCGCGGCGTCGAGCATTCCCATGCCGACGTAGCCGCCGTGCAGGGGCTCGTGCCCGCTGCCTCCGCCGGAGACCAGCCCGACCTTCCCTGCCACCGGAGCGTCCTTGCGCACGATGTACTTCGGGTCCGCGAAGACGGTCACGAGGTCGGCGTGGGCAAGCCCAAAACCCTCCACTGACTCGTCAACCACGGCCCGGGGATCATTGATGAGTTTCTTCATGGCTGTGCTCCCTGGATGGTGTCCTGGCTGCTTGCTTAGACCCTACTACCGGGCACCTGCCAGCGGTAGGGGCCCAAAGTGCCGCGCCGGACGCGAAGCGCTGGCGCCCCGGCCGGCGGCTCTCCGCGCGGTCCGCGGCGCCATCAGCAGGGTTCGTCGGCCCGCAGCGAAACGGTCGGCCAGGCGTCGCTGCCCAGCCAGGAGAAGGGCGGGGTATTCAGCCGCCGCAGGGCGTCCCCGTCGCGCGGTTCCGGCCCCGAAACAAGTCCCTGGCCGTGATCCGCCGCAGGGTCCTGGCCGGGATCTTCGCCGGCGGGCGGTGCTGCGGTGTGCCGGGCTGTTATGCCGCCTGACATCGTCATTTGGAATGCGGAAAAATCAGGAAAGATGGCGCGCTCGTGCAATTTCTTGCCTCCGAAAAGAGAGATGGCCCACCCCCTGGACCGGGATCAGTTTATCCATCAGATTTATTGATGGGAAGACCCCGTCCCCGATCCGCACCGTGTCGCTTTCCGGCGCCGGCCCGGGCTTAGAGCGCTTTGATCATCCGGGTGTTTCCGAGTGTATTGGGCTTCACCCTGGCAAGGTCGAGGAACTCGGCGACACCCTCATCGTGGGAGCGCAGCAACTCGGAATAGACCACGGGGTCCACCGCGGACTGGTCCGCCATCACTTCGAAGCCGTGTCTTTTGAAGAAGTCAACCTCGAAGGTGAGGCAAAAGACGCGGGAGATTCCCAATGCACGGGCATCCGCCAGCAGCCGCTCAACCAGGAGATGGCCCACGCCGGTACCGCGCCAGGCATCCGACGCCGCGAGCGTGCGCACTTCGGCGAGGTCTTCCCACATCACGTGCAGCGCCCCGCAGCCGATCACTTCGCCGTCGGGCGACTCGGCGATCCGGAACTCCTGGAGGCTCTCGTAGTAGGCCACGGTTTCCTTGGCCATCAGAATCCGCTGTTCGGCCAGCGGCGCCACGAGGGTCTTGATCGCCCCGACATCGCTGGTACGGGCAAGGCGGATGAGGATAGGTTCAGTCACAGCCCAATCCTACGGCGCGCGTTTTGTGCCGCGCCGCCGTGCGGCCTCCGGGCCGGACGCCGCACGGCTGGAGCTAGAGGCCAAGCTCGGCCGGGACCGGCACGTCCTGCTCCAGCAGGTGCCTGGCCAGGAAGTGTTCGACGACGCCGTACCAGACCTTGGTGTGCTGCGGCTGCAGGATCCAGTGGTTCTCGTCCGGGAAGTAAAGGAAACGGTGGTCAGTCGCGCCGTTCCCGTCGGCTGCGAGTTGGGACTTGGCGAGCAGCTCGTACCAGAGGCGCAGTCCTTCGCCGACGGGGACCCGGTAGTCCTTATCGCCGTGGATGACCAGCATCGGTGTGCTGATGTCCTCCACATGCAGGTGCGGGGAATTGGCCAGGGCCATTTCGGCTGTCATTTCCTTGAGCCAGTAGGGCGCGGAGTCCGTGGTGGGGCCGAACTGGTCCAGCGCCCAGAGGCCTGCGTGCGTGACGATCGCCTTGAACCGGCTGGTGTGGCCGGCCACCCAGTTCGCCATGTAGCCACCGAACGAACCGCCCATGGCAGCCGTGCGGGTCTCGTCGATGTCCGGCCGCTGCACAACGGCGTCAGTGATGGCCATCAGGTCGGTGTACGGGGCTTTGCCCCATTCACCCCAGCCGCGCTGGATGTGGTACTGGCCGTAACCGGTCGAGAGGGCCGGGTCCGGGAGCAGCACGGCGTAACCCCGGGCAACGAGCAGCCAGGGGTTCCAGCGCCAGGTCCAGGCATTCCATGAACCGAGCGGGCCGCCATGGATCCACAACAGCAACGGTGCCGGGCTTCCGGCGCCGGCGTCTTCCGGGAGCGCCAGGTACGCCGGCACCCGGGTTCCGTCTCCCCCCGTCGTCTCCACACGTTCCAGCGAGCCATGGCGACGCGGGCGTTCCGCGGGGGCGGGGAGCCGGCTGACGGCTCCGTTGGCAAGGTCGATTTGAACCGCTTCCGGAGGATACTCGTAGGAGCTGCGGAGTGCATAGGCGCTGCGGCCGTCCGGATGAACCACAACATCGGTATACGCCGCGGAGTCGGCCGTCAGCCGGGTGACCCGGCCGGCTCCCCCGTCCCCGGTGATGCCGATGCGGAAAACCGGCGAGGCGCCGTCCTCATCGGCGGTGACGAGCAGGGCCGATCCGTCCGGCAGCCAGGCGGCGGAGACCGGCCAGCGGTCCCAGCCGTGCGCGAGCGGCACCGGCTCGGCATGGCCTGCATCCCGGGCCGATCCGCCGCCGACGTCGAGCAGGTGCAGTTTCAGCTGCGGCGCCGCTTCCGGCGTGGTGTCACTCTCGCTGCGCACCACAAGCGTCAGGTTGTCGGGACTGACCGGCCCGGGGAAGTAACTCATTCCCTCGGTGTCCAGCAGAACCTTACGGGTGCCGGTGGCGACGTCGACCGCGATGAGAACTGACCGGGAGTCCGCGCGGGCCAGCACCTTGGTGAAGCTGCTGTAAATCGTTGTGCCGTCGGGGCTGATGACGGTATCCGCGTCCCGCAGGGCGGCACCGGCGTCGGGCGTCAAGTTGCGGAGCTTAAGCGGCGCCGCGGCGTCAACAGTTGACGGCTTGGCCTGTTCCTGCTCCTCGCCCGGTTCGAGGGGCTCGACGGCAAAGAGCCTCGGCTCGGCGGGCCCCAGGTCGGCGTCCCAGTAACGGACGGGGTATCCGCTGTGCAGGATGGCCGCTACCTTTTTGTCCTTACGTGCCGTGCGGAGTTCGGCATCGCCTCCTTCGTCCGTGGCACCGGGCAGCACGGCGGCGTTGAGGATGAGCGCACCGGTCCCCTGCGCCGCCAGGAGGGTACCAATACCACCGGCCCGGGTGTGCGCAACGCGGGCTTCGCCACCGCCCGCGGGCAGCATCCAGAGCGCATTTACCGGGTCCGCCTCCGGGGATTCCGGGTCTGGACGCGCGGAGCTGAAGTACAGGTCCCCGCCGGCGAACACGGCCCCGGTTTCGCCCTTGGCGCTGCGGGTGATCCGACGGGCCTGCTTCTGCCCGGCCGGATCCAGCTCCCACAAGGCGGTGCCGTATTCGGTGCCCTTGGCATTCAGCGTGGCCACCGTGGTCACCAGCCGTCCGCCGTCCGGGCTCAGCACCAGGCCGCTGACCCTGGGGATGGCGAGGTAGTGGTCAAGGTTATGGAAAGGTGTTTCGGGCTGCTCGCCCTGCGTTGCCGGATCGGTGGAAGCCATGCACCGATTCAACACCCGCTATGGCATGGATCACACCAAGTTCACTAAGAGTGAAACGGTACTTTCAGATACCACCACGGTGCTCAGTGCGGTGACCACCTGCGGAGGCGAAGGCGCAGGCGCCATTGTGTAGCTTGCGCCGACGCGAGGGACGGGCGAGCAAGCTGCACCCGCCGCGGTGCCGAGCAAGGGGCGAGGCTGCAAACGCAAAGGCCCCGCCTCCCTGGTTAGGAAGACGGGGCCGTTGGGCCAATGCTTAGACGCTCGGAGCGATCTCCGGGATCAGCGGCTTCGTGTTGCCGGCGAAGGTGAATTTGGCGTCGTCGCCTTCGCCTTCCACATCCACCATCACGATGTCGCCAGCGTGGATTTCGCCGAAGAGGATCTTCTCGGAGAGCTGGTCCTCGATCTCGCGCTGGATGGTCCGGCGCAGCGGCCGGGCACCCATGGCGGGGTCGTAGCCGCGGGTTGCGAGCAGGATCTTGGCCGCGGGCGTGAGCTCGATGCCCATGTCCTTGTCCTTGAGGCGCTTCTCCAACCGGCCGACGAACATGTCCACGATCTCGATGATCTCGTCCTGGGTCAGCTGCGGGAATACCACAACGTCGTCAACACGGTTCAGGAACTCGGGGCGGAAGTGCTGCTTGAGCTCCTCGGTCACGCGGGCCCGCATCCGGTTGTACCCGGTCTGCGTGTCCGTGCCCGACTGGAAGCCGGTGGCAACACTCTTGGAGATGTCCCGGGTGCCGAGGTTGGTGGTCATGATGATCACGGTGTTCTTGAAGTCCACCACCCGGCCCTGGGAGTCGGTCAGGCGGCCGTCCTCCAGGATCTGCAGCAGCGAGTTGAAGAGGTCGGCGTGCGCCTTCTCAACTTCGTCGAACAGCACCACGGAGAACGGACGACGGCGGACCTTCTCGGTCAGCTGTCCGCCTTCCTCGTAGCCGACGTAGCCCGGAGGGGCTCCGAAGAGACGCGACACCGTGTGCTTCTCCGAGTACTCGGACATGTCCAGGGTGATCAGGGCGTCTTCCTCACCGAAGAGGAATTCGGCCAGTGCCTTGGCTAGCTCGGTCTTGCCGACGCCGGTGGGGCCGGCGAAGATGAACGAACCACCCGGACGCTTCGGGTCTTTCAGGCCTGCACGGGTGCGGCGGATCGCCTGGGAAAGGGACTTGATGGCCTCGTCCTGGCCGACGACGCGCTTGTGCAGCTCGTCTTCCATCTTCAGCAGCCGCGAGGACTCTTCCTCGGTCAGCTTGAAGACCGGGATGCCGGTGGAGTTCGCCAGCACCTCGGCGATGAGATCCTCATCCACCTCGGAGATGTCATCCATGCCGCCGGTTTTCCATTGGCGTTCCTTCTCGGCCCGCTCAACAATGAGTTTCTGCTCCTTGTCGCGCAGCGCGGCAGCACCTTCGAAGTCCTGCGCGTCAATAGCGGATTCCTTCTCCAGCTTCATGGCCGCAATCTTCTCGTCCATGACCTTGAGCTCCGGCGGGGCCGTCATCCGGCGGATACGCAGCCGCGCGCCGGCCTCATCGATCAGGTCGATCGCCTTGTCCGGCAGGAAGCGGTCCGAGATGTAGCGCTCGGAAAGGCTCGCGGCCGAGGCAAGGGCGCCGTCGGTGATGGTGACGCGGTGGTGCGCCTCATACCGGTCGCGGAGGCCCTTGAGGATCTCGATCGCGTGCGCGACAGAGGGTTCCTTGACCTGGATCGGCTGGAACCGGCGCTCCAGCGCTGCGTCCTTCTCGATGTGCTTGCGGTACTCGTCCAGCGTGGTGGCACCGATGGTCTGGAGCTCGCCGCGGGCCAGCATGGGCTTCAGGATCGAGGCCGCATCGATGGCGCCTTCAGCAGCACCCGCGCCCACGAGGGTGTGGATTTCATCGATGAACAAGATAATGTCCCCGCGGGTGCGGATTTCCTTAAGGACCTTCTTGAGACGCTCCTCGAAGTCACCGCGGTAGCGTGAACCGGCCACGAGGGAACCAAGGTCCAGCGTGTACAGCTGCTTGTCCTTGATGGTCTCCGGAACGTCGCCACGGACAATGGCCTGGGCGAGGCCTTCGACGACGGCAGTCTTGCCGACGCCGGGCTCGCCGATCAGCACCGGGTTGTTCTTGGTGCGGCGGGAGAGGACCTGCATCACGCGTTCCATTTCGGATTCGCGCCCGATAACCGGGTCCAGCTTGTTCTCACGTGCAGCCTGGGTCAGGTTGCGGCCGAACTGGTCCAGCACAACGGAGCCGGCCGGGGTGCCTTCGGCCTGGCCGGGGCCAACACCGGCACCGGTGGTCTCCTTCCCCTGGTAGCCCGAGAGCAGCTGGATGACCTGCTGGCGGACGCGGTTGAGGTCCGCACCGAGCTTGACCAGCACCTGGGCGGCAACGCCTTCACCCTCACGGATGAGGCCGAGCAGGATGTGCTCCGTGCCGATGTAGTTGTGGCCCAGCTGCAGCGCTTCGCGAAGCGAGAGCTCCAGGACCTTCTTGGCGCGGGGGGTAAAGGGGATATGTCCGGACGGGGCTTGCTGGCCCTGGCCGATGATCTCCTGTACCTGCTCGCGAACGCCGTCGAGCGAGATGCTCAAGGACTCAAGGGCTTTGGCCGCAACACCTTCACCTTCATGGATCAGACCCAAGAGGATGTGTTCGGTACCAATGTAATTGTGGTTCAGCATGCGTGCCTCTTCTTGGGCAAGCACAACTACGCGACGGGCACGGTCCGTAAATCGCTCAAACATTTCGCCACACTCCTAGAAACGACGTACTTTGATGCTACGTGGCCGGGTTCAAATTTTGGGGCTTGTTCGCCACAGGGGAAACCGGGACGCCGCTGCGGTGCCAGCTGCCCGCCCAAACACGGACTGCCGGCCCCGGCGGCGCCCCTGCCCCGCTGCGTCTTCCGGAACGCAGCACGCGGCCAGCCCCCGGTTCGGACCTGCGCCTTTGGCCGGCAACCGGGCGGGAACGCGCCGGCCCGGTCAGCGCGGGCGGACATAACGATGCCCCTGCCGTCAGCGGGGGCATCGTTATGGGTATTGGCATTACGCCAAACCGCTTCATCAAACGGCGGAAGGTTCCCGGCCAAGGGCTAGGAATTCGCCTTTTGATAGGCTTCCTGAATTTCAGCCTGAATACGGCCGCGGCTGTTTACCGCATAGCCGTTATCGCGGGCCCACTGCCGAATCTGGGCAGAGTCCTGGTTCCGGCCGGATGAAATTTTGGTGCGCGTGGCGCGGCCGCTCGACGTCTTGCGCGCGTGGCCGGCAAACCGCTCAACTGCGGAGCGCAGTTCTGATGCATTTTCCGATGACAGGTCGATTTCGTAGCTGACGCCGTCAAGGCCAAACCGGACGGTCTCGTCCGCGGAGCCCCCATCCAGATCATCAACAAGGATGATTTTTACTTTCTGTGCCATTAAAGACTCTCTTTCCAAAAGGATGAGTATCAAGGAAATCCGGATGAAACTTCTTAGAAGTATCCTCCGCTTTACGGCAACGAGTCAAAGCGAAAAAAGGTTTCCAAAGGAAAACCCAAGGCGGAATAGCCTGCTATTAGTTCGGATCGTTGGAATGGCCCTCGCGCCGGCGCGTAGCGGCGTCGGGGGTATTTCCATCGGCTTCCGCCTGGGCACGCGCCTCGGCCTGGCGCTCGGATTTATCGGCATTAAAGATCGACTTCATGGCGAACCAGAAAATCAACCCAACGACCACGGAAGGAAGCAATACGGCGACATAGTCCATGGTCAGTGTCCCTCGGGCTTCAGCAGCGGGAAGAGTATGGTCTCGCGGATGCCCGCGCCGGTGAAGAGCATCACCAGCCGGTCGATGCCCAGCCCGATCCCGCCCATCGGCGGGGCGCCGTACTCCAGCGCGCGGAGGAAGTCCTCGTCCAGCTGCATGGCCTCTACGTCGCCGGCGGCGGAGCGGCGGGACTGCTCGGTAAGCCGTTCGCGCTGGATCACCGGATCAATGAGCTCGGAGAATGCCGTACCGCGCTCCATGCCGCCGATGATGAGGTCCCACGCTTCAATCAGCCGGTCATCCGTCCGGTGCTGCCGCGCCAGCGGCTGGGCGGAAGGCGGGTAGTCGTACACGAAAGTGGGATTAAGCAGCGTCGGCTCAACGAGTTCGCCGAACAGCTCCACCACAAGCTTTTCCGCATCCCAGGCCGCGTCGACCTTGACCTCGTGCCTGGCGGCCAGCGCCAGCAACTCCGACGCAGGGGTCTCGGGGGTAATCTCCTGGCCAACGGTTTCGGAAAGGCCCGGGTAGACGGCCATCCAGGCCCAGTCGCCGTCGAGGTTGATTTCGCCAGCCTCGGACCGCAGGACCCGGCCCACGCCCGCAGCGTCCGCGGCGTCGAGGATTAGTTCCTTGATCCGGTCCGCCATCACGAACTGGTCCGCCCAGGCCTCGTAGCTTTCCAGGGTGGTGAATTCCGGGCTGTGGGTAGAGTCCACACCCTCGTTGCGGAAGACGCGGCCCATGTCATAGACGCGGTCGATCCCGCCCACAACCGTGCGCTTGAGGTAGAGCTCGGTGGCGATCCGCAGGGTCATCTTCTGGTCAAACGCATTCATGTGCGTCTCGAACGGGCGGGCCGTCGCGCCGCCGTGGACCAGCTGCAGCATCGGCGTTTCCACCTCGACGTAACCCTGGCGATGCAGGGTCTCGCGGATGGAACGCGTGATCGCGGCCCGGGTATAGACCATTTCGCGGGCCTCGTCGCGGACAATAAGGTCCACATAGCGCTGGCGGACGCGGGTTTCCTCGTTGAGCTCGGCGTGCAGCACCGGCAACGGGCGCAGCGCCTTGGACGCCATGGACCAGGACCCGGCCATCACGGAGAGCTCGCCGCGCCGCGAGGAGATCACCTCGCCCTGGATGAACACGTGGTCGCCGAGGTCAACGAGGGCCTTCCAGCCGGCGAGCGCGTCCTCACCGATGTTGGCCAGGCTCAGCATGACTTGCAACCGGACCGCTTTGCCGTCAGCACCACCCTCCTGGAGCGTGGCGAAGCAGAGCTTGCCGGTGTTGCGGATAAAAACGATGCGGCCGGTCACCCCAACGACGTCGCCGGTGGTTTCGTCGGCCTGCAGGTGGGCGTACTTCTCCCGGACTTCCGCCAGCGCATGGGTGCGATCCACGCCCACCGGATACGCCTCTACGCCGCGCTCGATCAGCTTGGCGCGTTTCTCCATCCGGACGCGAGTCTGCTCGCTTGCGTCGTGGGAGTCGGCGGCGGGCTGCGGGGCGGAGGTGTTTTGGGAAGTCACAATCCCCAAGTTTACCGGGGATTCTGCCCGCACAGGTCCCGCCCGGCCATGGCCGCTTGCGGATCATTCTCCCGGCGGTGGCAAGTCCGGCCAACAGCCCCCACGGCGGTAGCGGGCCTCCCGCTGCTGGGCCGTTGCAGGGCGCGCCTTTACAATCGGTGGGCGACCCTTTCGAAAGGACCCCCTTGGCCAAGCTCTACTTCCGCTACGGCGCGATGAACTCCGGCAAGTCAACGGGGCTGCTTCAGGCCGCCTTCAACTACGAGGAACGCGGCCAGCGGGTGCTGCTGGCGAAGCCGGGTGTGGACACCAAGGGCGACTCCGACGTTGTGTCCCGGCTGGGCATGACCCGTTCGGTGGATTTCCAGATCCCGGCCGGGGGGTCCGCGCGGGCGCTGTTCACCGCCCGCGCCCATGGCGATGACCCCGACGCCCTGCTTAAGCACGTCGACACGCAGCCGGTCGCGTGCCTGCTGGTGGATGAGGCCCAATTCCTCGAACCGGACCAGGTGGACGACCTCTTCCGGATCGCCGTCCTGGATAACGTTCCCGTGCTGGCCTACGGCATCCGCACCGACTTTCGCACCCGGGCGTTCCCGGGATCGCTGCGCCTGCTGGAGATCGCACATACCCTCGAGGAACTCAAAACCATCTGCCGCTGCGGCCGCAAGGCCATCTTTAATACCCGCCGGGTGGGAGATGCGGTGGTCTTCGACGGCGAACAGGTAGCGATCGACGGCCAGGACGTCTGGTACGAATCGCTGTGCGGCTCCTGCTACCTTGAGGCCTCCGGCGGGCGGCTCGGCACCCAAACCACCGTTGGTTCCCCGGCCGCCCCGCGGGAACCTACTACGCCGTAGCTACAGCCTCGGCTAGGCTCGAAGCATGACCCGCGAGAACATCAGGACCCCTGACGGTGGAACGATCGAGCTTTTCAGTACGGGCGCCGAGCTGGCCTCGGCGGGTTCCGGCGTCGTTGTTGTTCCGGCCTCCATGGTGACGGCCGCCGACTACACCCGCTTTGCGCAAAAACTCAGTACGTCCCTGGGCCGCCCGGTGCACACCTTTAACCGGCGCGGGCGGGGTTCCTCCTCACCGCAGCCGGAGGACTACACCCTCGACGTTGACATCCGCGACCTGGATGTGGTTATGAAGCACACGTCCAGTACCGACGTTTTTGGGCACAGCTTCGGCGGCGCGGTGGCGTTGCACGCGGCCCGCACCCTGCCGGTGGAGCGGCTCGCGGTCTACGATCCCGCCGTCTCCGTAAACCACAGCGTCACCGCTGACTGGACTACCGAATACGAGAAGGCGACCGAAGCAGGTGACGACGACCGCGCCTTGGCCGTCCTGCTCCGGGGCCTGGAGACCGGCAGCGCCCTGTCCAGGATGCCGCTGTCCATGCTGACCTTGGCCAACAAGCTGGCCGCCGGCACCCCGCTCGGCAAGCAGATGCGCGAGCTGATGAAGACCGGCGTCCGGGAAATCAAGGCCATCATCGCCGCCGACATGCCGGCCGAACCCTTCCTGGAACTGCCCCTGGAGACACTGATAGTTGTTGGCGAAAAAAGCCCGGCATACTTCGGCGTGGCCTGCGCCCAGATCCACGAGGTCCTCTCCGGGTCCAGCTACACCATTCTTCCGGGCATGGGGCACGACGGCGTGAACAAGGCACCGGACAAGCTCATCTCCGAACTCAGCGCCTTTTTCGCCAGCTAGCTGTATACAGCCGGCTGGCGAACAACATGCCGCGTTAGCCGGCGGCGGGGTGTTCCACCGCTGCCGTCTTGCGCATCATGGCGGCCAGCACAACGGCGGCAACGGCGATGGCCGAGGCCGTGAGGAACGCCGCGTGCATTCCCGCGACAACGCCCGAGCCGGCTGACACCACAGCGTAGATCGAAACGAGCAACGCCGTTCCGGCGGCACCCGCCACCTGCTGCAAGGTGTTCATGATGGCCGAACCATGCGAGTAAAGGTGCGGCGGCAACGGGTTCAGCCCGGTGGTGAAGGCCGGGGTGAAGATCAGCGCCAGGCCCAGGCTGAGGCCCACGTGCAGGGTGATGATCCAACCGACCGGAGTGCCAGCATCCAGCAAGGAGAACTGGAACAGGGCCACCACCAGCATGATGGAACCGGTCACGGTCAGCGGCAGCGGTCCCACCTGGTCGAAAGTCCGCCCAATGAACGGGCCCAGCAGGCCCATCGCGAGCCCGCCGGGGAGCAGCGAGAGCCCCGTCTCCAGTGACGACAGGCCGCGAACCTCCTGCAGGTACAACGGCAGAAGGATCACGGCGCCGAACAGGGCGATCATGGCAACCACGAGGAGCAGCACGGAGACGGTGAACATCCGCAGGCGAAAGGCACGCAGGTCCAGCAGCGGCGCCCCGGCCTTCTGCAGCCGCAACTGCCGGAACACAAACGCCGTGAGGGCAAGGATGCCCACGGCCAGCGCGATAACGGCAGGCGCGCCAGGACCGCCCTGGCCGCCGCCGATCTGGCTCAGTCCGTAGACGAGGCCACCGAAAGCCGGAACGGTCAGCAGCACCGACGCCGCGTCAAGCCTGGTCTTTTTATTCTCGCCAATGTTGGTCAGGTACTTGGCGCCGATGGCGAAGGCGGCCAGCGCGATCGGCAGGACAAAAACGAACATAAAGCGCCAGGAGAAGTGCTCAAGGATCAGTCCGGACACCGTGGGGCCCATGGCCGGTGCCACCGAGATGGCGATGCTCACATTGCCCATCACAAAGCCGCGGCGGGCCACCGGAACCAGGGTGAGGATGGTGGTCATCAGCAGCGGCACCATAATGGCTGTACCGCCGGCCTGGACGATCCGGGCAAGCAGGAGGATTTCGAATCCCGGGGCCAGCGCCGCGAGCAGCGTGCCGCCGGAGAACAGCCCCATCGCCAGCATAAACACCGCGCGGGTGGAGAGCCGTTGCAGGATAAAACCCGTCGTGGGAATCACTACGGCCATGGTGAGCATAAAGCCAGTGGACAGCCACTGCACGGTGGGTGCCGTGATCCCAAGATCCACCATCAGCCGCTGGAGCGCGACGTTCATGATGGTTTCGTTAAGGATCACCACAAAGGTAGCCACCAGCAGGGTGGCGATGACTGTGACCGATTCCCGGGACATCTTTGCCGGCGGCGCGGCGGCGGCGGCGACCGCAACGCGGGCCGGCGCGGGATCGCCGTGCGGCTTGGAAGTGACGTCGGAGCGCATGGTGTTCCCTCGGGGAGTTTTTGACGGGGGTGCTGCTGCGGCTTGTGGCCGCTGCCTTAGTTGCCAACCCGCGATCCGCCCCGGTAATTCCCGGCCGTGGGGTTAACTCCTGGGACCGGTCATACAACGCAGGGGGGCGGCGGGGTGCGGGTCAGGAGTTCAGCGGAACATTGTCGATCAGCCGGACCGGGCCGGCTGTGGCCGCGATGATCGCCAAGGCCTCGCCGCGGAACGGGGTGTCCCGGCAGTTTTCGGCCAGCGGTTCGAGTGTGAGCGGATCCACCACTTCGAAGTAGTCCAGTTCGACAAGCGGCTGGGACTCCACCAGCGCCCTTGCGGACTCAAGGTCCAGCGGCTGGTTGGCGTTGGCCCGGTCCTCGATCAGCCGCAGGGCCCGCGAGAGCACCAGGGCCGCCTCGCGTTCCGCAGCAGAGAGGAAACGGTTGCGGCTCGAGAGCGCCAACCCGTCCGCCGAGCGCACAATCGGCACCGCTACGATCTGCACCGGGAAGTTCAAGTCCGCCACCATGCGCTGGACCAGGGCCAGTTGCTGGGCATCTTTTTGACCAAAGTACGCCCGGTACGCCGGCAGCTCCATTCCGCCGGAGGCACCCGGCAGTCCGAAGTGCAGCAGCTTGGCCACAACCGTCAGGGCGCCGTCGAAGTGCCCCGGGCGGGAGGCGCCCTCCCACTTGCCGGCTATTGGCCCGGCGCTGATCCTTACCAGCGGTTCCCCGCCGGGATAGACCTCCTGCACCTCCGGAGCGAAGACCAGGTCCACGCCGACGGCATTCAGGAGCGCCAGGTCCGCGTCCAGGGTGCGGGGGTACCGCTCAAGGTCCACGGCTTCGCCGAACTGCAGCGGGTTCACGAAAATACTCACCACCGCCACGTCGTTTTGTTCGACGGCGGTGCGCGCCAGCTCGGCATGGCCCTCATGCAGTGCACCCATGGTGGGCACCAGGCCCTGTGAGGAGCCGCCTTTCGCGCGGAGCAGGCGGGCGCTCTCGGCCCGGAGCTGCGCAGCCGTAGTCACGAGTTGAATCGCCAAATTATGGACCTTCCGTAGGGTTTTCGTCATCGCCGCCGGAACCTTCAAGTGCGTGTGCGATGCCGCCGAGTTGCTCCGGCTTCAGCAGTCCCCGGCGTCCTGCCCGGCGGGCCGTCGCCCGGGCCATGGCCAGGTACGCCTCCAGAATATCTCCGCCCGCGCCGCCGTCGTGCTCCCGCAAGGACTCGGCGTGTGCCGCCACGGTGCCCACATCACCGCGGACCACCGGCCCGGTCAGTGCCGATTCGCCTGAGGCGAGCGCGTTCTCCAGGGTTGCCCGCAGCAGTGGCCCCAGCATTCGTTCGGGGGCCTCGACGCCGACCTCCCGGAGCAGTTGCGAGGACTGTGCCACCAAGGTGACGAGGTGGTTTGAGCCGTGCGCCAGGGCAGCGTGGTAGAGCGTGCGGTCCGCCTCGGCGATGGCAACGGGCTCCGCGCCCATCTCCACTACAAGGGCCTGAGCAATGGGCAGCATGGCAGCATCCGCGGTAACACCGAAGGTGCAGTCCAGCAGCCGGGTCAGGTCCAGGCTCATGCCGGTGAAGGTCATGGCAGGGTGCAATGCCAACGGGATGGCGCCAACGGCGCGGACAGGATGCAGGATCCCGACGCCGAACCGGCCGGAGGTGTGTGCCACGAGCTGCCCGGGCTGCCAGGCGCCGAGCTTCGCCAGGCCTTCCACAAGCGGGCCCAGGGCATCGTCGGGGACGGCCAGGAGCACCAGTTCGGCGCGTTCGACGATGTCCCGCACTTCCAGGACGGGGACACCGGGAAGCAGGGCTTCGGCGCGTTCGCGGCTGGCGTCGGAGACCGCCGAGACTCCGATGACGGCGTGCTCGGCGCCGCGCAGAGCCGCCCCGAGGACAGCGCCAACTTTGCCGGCGCCGATGATTCCGATGCCGAGACGTCCTGGTTTAGCCATGCTTCCGGTCTTCCTGCCTGTTGGGTTCTTCGGTGTGGGGGCGTTCAGCGGCGGGCGGGCGGACCTGCTCCAGCCAGTGCTCGCTGGTCTGACGCCGGCGGGCGGCCCGGGCCCGTGCCGCCTGGGCGTCGAGGAGGGCACGCGCCTCGTCCAGGCCGGCCTGGATCAGCCGCGGCGAGACGGGTCCGGCGGTGGTATGCAGGACCAGGTCCGCCACCCGGAAGCGCCTGGCCAGGGGGCCCTGCTCAAGCGCCATCGATTGGGTGCGCTGGTGCGGAACGATAACAAGGTGCCGCCACCAGCGGCCCGAACGGATCAGCAGGGCCGTGTCGGTGGCGGCGAAACCGTTGCGCCGCCAGCCCAGGGGGGCCAGCAGCCGGGCGCGCCGCGGGGTGGTGACAAAGCCGCCGTCGTCGGTGCCGGGAGCCGGCCCGGCCGCGGCCGGGCCGGAGCGGCCGTTGGCTCCGGCGGTGAATATGCCCGCCGGGTCCGGGGTGCCCGGGTCGGGAAGGACCAGGGAGAGGATGGTGAGCACCTCCGGAAAGGTCCCCACCGGCAGGAGCGTGCTCCGTGAAGAGCCCTCGCCGTTGTCCGCCGCGGCGCCGTAACCGGCGACGTTGACGTGGATCCGGTACCAGCCGAAGAAGCGCCAGAGCGGCGGCTGGCTGACCCGCAGTGCCTGGATCCGGCCCGGCGGAAGGGTCTGGGCCTGCGTATCCAGCAGGCCGTAGCGCAACCGGATCCCGTCCGGGGAAATGGCTGCGGTGAAGTTGTAGCCGCGGGTGACGGAGTTCCAGTACGCTGCCGCCATGCCCAGCGCGGCCGGAATCAGGAAGAGGTAGAAGCTGCGGTTCTCCGTGAGCGCCGAGAGCACCACGGACCCCGCGCCGCCGGCCAGCACAAAGACGGTCTGCTCGCTCAGGATCAGGGACCCCACCAGGCGCCCCGGCGGGACCGTGAGTACGGCGTGTTCCGGCGCTTCGGCGGCCACGGCCTCCGGGCCGGCAAGGTCAGCGGGGTTTCGCGCCGGGGCGGAGGCACTGGCCAGGATAGTGGCCCGCAGCTGCCGCGCCTCGTCCACGCGCAGGAAAGCCAGGCGCACCGCCGACTCGCCGGCGTCGGCCACGTCGAACTTTAGCTCGGCCAGCCCGAACAACCTGGCCAGCAACGGCTGCACAATATCGATTGCCTGGACCCGGTCCAGGCGCGCCTGCCGCTGCTGTTTGAAGAGGAATCCCGTGTTGAGCCGGACGTAGCCTTCGGCCACCTGATAGCGGGTGAAGTACCAGCTCAGGACGTATCCGAGCACGGTCAGAAGCACCAGCACGCCGCCGCCGAGCAGCAGCCACGGAGCCCGGCCGGTGAACCTGTCATCGATCAGGGGTCCGCCCTGGAGCAGCCGTTCGAAGGTGTCCCGGAAAAAGAAGAACCCGATGGCGGCCAGCGCCACCCAGCCCCGCACGAACGGCGACGCCGGGTGCACACGCAGCCACCGGGGCCCGGGCGTTTCGGTATCGGCGCCGGCGGACGTTCCCGCGGGCACACCGGATTTCACCGCGATACCGTCACAGCCCGGCCAGCCGGGCTTCACCGCGCGCGGAAAGCTGCTCGCGCAGCCGGGCGCCCTCGGCGGCGGGCAGCCCCGGGATCTCCGCGCGGGTACCCGGGGAGGCGGTGTGGAGTTTCAGCGTGCACAGTCCCAGCCCGCGTTCCAACGGTCCGGCGCCGATGTCCACGTATTGCATCCGGCCGTAAGGAACCACGAGGGTGCGCTGGAAGAAGATGCCGCGGCGGATGAGCAGGTCATCGTCACGCTCGGCGTAGCCGATGGCCTGGACCTGGCGGGGAATGAGCAGGAACCTGCACAGGGCCAGGACCAGGACCACGGCCGGGACGGCGATGGCAAGCCAGAGCGGGAAGGACGGCCACCAGCCATTGCGGATGAGAACGAGGGGGAGGCACAGCAGAGCGACAACAAGTAGGTTCGCCGCGGCCCAGCCGGCGCGCCGCACGGTCACATATTTCGGGGAGACCCGTAACCAGGTGATGCCCGGCGGGTCAATCGCCTCGGTAGGCATATTCGCCTTCCGCCGTCGGCTTGCGCTTTTCCCGGACGCCCGGGGCTGATCCGCCGTCGCCGTCCTCGGGCGGTATCCGGCAGAACCGTTCCACGACCAGGCCAACGACGATCATCGCCAGGCCGCCGCCGGCCATGGCCACGGCCTGCCACGCGAGCGTCTGGTCGCTGCGGAGGTTCCAAAGGCGCAGCTGGTCAATGAAGATCCCTGCGTGCCAGCCCAGCAGGACGCTGCCGGTATACGCGCAGGCCTGCGCGAGGACGAGGGTCCACGCCGCCAGGATGGGATTAAGCATTCTCTTTTTGTTGCCGTTGCGCCAGCGCAGCACCCGGACGCCCAGCACGATGGTGAGCACCACGATCACGGCCATCGTGATGAGCCCGGTGAGCGGCAGGACGGGGGTGTTCAGGCTGTAACGGGTCGTCAGCAGGGCGGCCAGCCAGCCCAGGACCCCTACGGCCACGCCGATGAGGGACAGCACCAGGGGGCTGGTCAGCTTCATCATTCGCTTGCTCCGGCCGCGGGGTGGAGGGTGTCGAAGCCGTCGAAGGGAATGAGGTCGGGGAAATCGGGGGCTTTGGCCGCTAGCTCGCCGACGCGTTGGCCGTCCAACTCGGCGGCAGGGTCGATAAGCGACCACGGGAAGAGTACAAAGGCCCGCTGGACGGCACGCGGGTGCGGAAGGGTGAGCTCCGGGTCGGAACTGGCCAGCTCCCCGTACGTGATGATGTCCACGTCGAGGGTGCGGGGGCCCCAGCGCACGTCGCGGACCCGGAGGTGCTTTTGTTCCACAGCGTGGCAGTGCCGCAGCAGCTCACCGGGTGTCAATGTGGTCTCCACCGTCATCACCATATTGAGGAAATCCGGCTGGTCCGGCGGACCGCCGACTGCTTTGGTCTGGACGATCGGCGAAATGGCCAGGAGGCGGACCTCCGGCGGGTCGACGATGTCCGCGACGGCTGCCGAAAGGGTGTCGCTGCGCGCCCCCAGGTTGCTGCCGAGCGCAAGCACAGCCCGCGTGTAGCTCATTGTTGGTCCTGCCGGCTCCGGCGCACGCTGACGGAGACATCACCGAATGCGACCTCGATGGGCGCCTCGGGTTTGTGCACAGTGATTTCCACTGCTGCCACGGGGAACTTCTGCAGCACGTCCTCGGCGATCCGGACGGCGAGTGCCTCGATCAGGTTCAGCGGCTCCCCCGCGATCCAGGTCCGGATGCACTCCGCCACTTCACCGTAGTGCGCCGTGTCCAGCACGTCGTCGGAACGTGCCGCGCGGCTGAAATCCAGGTGCAGCACGGCATCGACGACGAACGGCTGGCCGTCGCGCCGCTCGAAATCAAACACTCCGTGGTGGCCGACGGCGGTGACGCCGCTCAGCGTGATCTGGTCCATGGTGGCTTTCCGGTTCAGTTATCGCCGGCGGCGGGTACTGCGCGGCCATCTGCCGGGCTCATCCCGGCGGCGACCTTGACAGCATCGAGGCTGGGCCCGACGTCGTGCACGCGGACAGCCCAGGCGCCGCGGGAGGCGCTGATGGCGGTGACCGCAGCGGTGGCCGCGTCGCGTTCGGCCGGCGGGGCGGACTTGCCGGCGACGGACAGGAGGCTGCCCAGGAAGCGTTTGCGGGAGGCGGCGACAAGGACCTTATGACCCATGGCCTGCAGCACGTCGAGGTTCTGCAGCAGCTCCCAGTTCTGCGCGTCGGTCTTGGAGAAGCCCAGGCCCGGATCAACGATGATCTGCTCCGGGCTGACACCTGCGGCGTAGAGCTTGTCCCGGACGCCCGCCAGTTCCGCGGCGACGTCCGCAGCCACGTTTCCGTAGTCCGTCAGCGTGTCCATTGTGCCCGCTGTGCCCCGGCGGTGTGTGAGGACGTAGGGAGCCTTGCTGCGTGCCACGAGTTCGGCCATTTCGGGTTCAATGCTCAGGCCGGAGACGTCGTTGATGATGACGGCGCCTGCCTGCAGCGCCGCGGCAGCGGTGGCGGCGTGGGTGGTATCGATGCTGACCAGCGCCCCGGCCTTCGCCAGGGCGGCGATGACTGGAAGCACCCGCCGCTGCTCCTCGTCGGGCTCCACTTCGGTGGCTCCCGGGCGGGTGGACTCGCCGCCGACATCGATGATGTCCGCGCCGGCGTAGAACATCCGCAGCCCGGCGGCGATGGCGGTGTCGGCGGTGGCGTGCTGGCCGCCGTCGCTGAAGGAGTCCGGGGTGACATTCAGGATGGCCATCAGCAGTGTCCGGTCAGTGGGCAGGGCTTCGAATGTTGCCGCGCGGCGTGCCTTGCGCACTACTGGCAGGGGCGACGTCGCCGGTCCGGTTCCGGGGGCTGCAGCTAGGGAGTCCATTGTCTGTGGTGTTACCTTCCGATAATGAGGCTCATGGCTTCGGCGCGGGTGGCCGGGTCATGGAGTTGCCCGCGTACCGCACTGGTGACGGTCCTGGCACCGGGCTTGCGGATGCCGCGCATGGACATGCAGAGGTGTTCGCATTCGACGACGACGATTGCGCCGCGCGGCTTGAGGTGGGTGACGAGGGCCTCGACGATCTGGGTGGTGAGGCGTTCCTGGACCTGGGGGCGGCGGGCGAACATGTCCACCAGCCGCGCCAATTTGCTCAGCCCGGTCACCTTCCCGTCGTGGGAGGGGATGTAGCCCACATGGGCCACCCCGTGGAACGGCACCAGATGGTGCTCGCAGGTGGAGTAGAACGGGATGTCCTTGACCAGGACCAGTTCCTCGTGGTCCAGGTCGAAGGTTGTGGCGAGAATCTCTGCCGGGTCATGGTGAAGTCCGGCGAAAATCTCGGTGTACGCCTTGGCGACCCGTTTCGGCGTGTCAATGAGGCCGCTGCGGTCCGGGTCCTCGCCGATGGCCAACAGGATTTCGCGGACGGCCGCCTCAATCCGGGCTTGGTCCACAACGGCGGGGACAGCGGCTGAGGCTCCCGCCACCAAAGAGCCGGTGGCGGGAGCGTCGTCGTCATTGAAGAAAGAAGTCACTGAAGAAGCCTAGCCGGGATGGCCGTCAGGCCCGAGATCCGTTACACCGCCCTGGAACGGCTCCTGTCCGGGGACGCCTTGGGCGTGCGGCGGGAAGGTGTCCAGCGGTTCCTCGAGCCGGGCTTCCTTGGCCTCTTCCTGCGCTTCGCGTTCTGCCTTCTCCCGGCGGGACTCCACCGGGCCGACGTCCTGGATCGGGCGGGTTTCCTTGGAGAGCCAGATCTCACGGAAATCACGCTTGCGGATGTTGGTGAAGACCTGTGCGATTTCCGCCTGGTTCAACGTTTCGCGTTCCAGCAGTTCAAGGGCCAACTGGTCCAGGACGTCGCGGTTCTCGATCAGGATGGCGTAAGCCTCGTCGTGCGCGCCCTCGATCAGGCGGCGGACTTCCTCGTCGACGATGTAGGCGATCTGGTCCGAGTAGTTGCGCTCGTGTCCGGCGTCGCGGCCCAGAAACGGTTCGCCGCCGCCCTGGCCCAGGCGCACTGCTCCGACCCGTTCGCTCATGCCGAACTCGGTGACCATTTTGCGGGCGATGCCGGTGGCCTTTTCGATGTCATTGGACGCCCCGGTGGACGGGTCGTGGAAGACGAGTTCCTCCGCGACGCGGCCGCCCATGGCATAAGCCATCTGGTCGAGCAGTTCGTTGCGGGTCACGGAGTACTTGTCATTCTCCGGAACCACCATGGTGTAGCCCAGGGCACGGCCGCGGGGCAAAATGGTGATCTTGGTGACCGGAGCGGAATTCCGCAGCGCCGCCGCCACCAGGGCGTGGCCGCCTTCGTGGTAGGCCGTGACCTTGCGTTCGTGTTCCTTCATCACGCGGCTGCGCTTCTGCGGACCGGCCATTACACGGTCAATGGCTTCGTCCAGGGCGCGGTCGTCAATGAGGTTGGCATTCGAGCGGGCCGTCAGCAGGGCGGCCTCGTTAAGGACGTTGGCCAGGTCAGCGCCGGTGTAGCCGGGGGTCTTTTTGGCCACGGCCCTCAGGTCGACGCCGGGAGCCATCGGCTTGCCCTTGGCATGGACCTGCAGGATCTGGTCACGGCCGATCAGGTCCGGGGCCTCGACGGAGATCTGGCGGTCAAAGCGTCCCGGCCGCAGCAGTGCCGGGTCCAGGACGTCGGGCCGGTTGGTGGCGGCGATCAGGATGACATTGGTCTTAACGTCAAAGCCGTCCATCTCGACCAGCAGCTGGTTGAGGGTTTGCTCGCGTTCGTCGTTGCCGCCGCCGATGCCGGCACCGCGGTGGCGTCCGACGGCGTCGATCTCGTCCACGAAAATGATGGCCGGCGCATTTGCCTTGGCCTGCTCGAACAGGTCACGGACGCGGGAAGCGCCGACGCCGACGAACATCTCAACAAAATCGGAACCGGAGATCGAGAAGAACGGCACCCCGGCCTCGCCGGCAACGGCGCGGGCCAACAGGGTCTTGCCGGTTCCGGGCGGACCGTAGAGCAGCACGCCTTTGGGGATCTTGGCGCCAACGGCCTGGAACTTCGCCGGCTCCTGGAGGAACTCCTTGATTTCTTCGAGTTCCTCGACGGCCTCGTCAGCTCCGGCGACGTCGCCGAAGGTGACCTGCGGCATGTCCTTGTTCACCAGCTTGGCCTTGGACTTGCCAAACTGCATCACCTTGGAGCCGCCGCCCTGCATGCGGGAGAGCAGGAACCAGAACAGGACGCCGAGCAGGATAACCGGGATCAGGAGGGAGAACAGTCCGGCGAACCAGTTGTTCTCGACCGGCTGGTCGGTGTAGCCGCTGGGCGGGCGGGAGTCCGTTACGGCTTTAACGACGTCGGCGGCGCGGGCATTGACGTAGTAGAACTGGATGTTCTTGCCCTTGTCCTGCCCGTCAACCTGCAGGTTGTCCTTCAGGATCAGGTCCACGCGGTTTTCCGCGTCGAAGATCTTCGCCTGTTCAACCTTGCCACCGTCGGTCAGCAGCGCGAGGCCCTTGTCGGTGTCGATCCGGGCCGCGCCGCCCGGTGAAAGGGTGGCAAAGGCCAGCAGGAGCATGCCAACTACAACGACAATCCAGATGCCGGGGCCCTTGAAGAAACTCTTAGCTTTCATCTGTGCGGGGCAGGCCCCGTCCCTCCTGGTAGTGCTGCACGGCGACCGATCTGCGCGCGTGTGGTGCTGCGTCAGCTTCTAGCTATACACCGTCGCTGTAGCTCACGCACGGTGAAGTGCAAAAGTTCCCTGAGGGCGTAGCGGGGCCGGGGATGGCCGGGCCCGGGGCGGAGCTTTGCGGTGTCCCCAGCGTCGGTGTGCTACTCGTAGACGTGCGGCGCGAGCGTTCCGACGAAGTCCAGGTTCCGGTACTTCTCGGCGTAGTCCAGGCCGTAACCGACCACGAACTCGTTGGGGATGTCATAGCCGACGTACTTGACGTCGATCTGGACCTTCAAAGCCGTGGGCTTGCGGAATGCGGTGCAGATTTCCACGGAGGCCGTGCCACGGGATTCCAGGTTGGTTTTGAGCCAGGACAGGGTCAGGCCGGAGTCGATGATGTCCTCGACGATCAGGACGTCCTTGCCCATGAGGTCCGTGTCCAGGTCTTTGAGGATGCGGACCACGCCGGAGGACTGCGTGCCGGAGCCGTAGGACGAGACGGCCATCCAGTCCATCGAAACGTGGCTGTGGAGTGCGCGGGCGAGGTCGGCCATGACCATCACTGCGCCCTTGAGCACGCCGACGATCAGCAGATCGCGGCCTTCATAGTCCTTGTCGATCTGGGCAGCCAGTTCGGTGATCCGGGTCTGGATCTGCTCCTTGGAGTACAGAACGTGCTTAAGATCTGCCTGGACGTCGTTTGAATCCACCAATAACTCCTGTGTAGATGCGGGGGCGACTATATCTGGGGCGGTTTTTGAGGCCGGAATACAAGCTTCCCACAGCGGGCCGCCCCGCGGGGAACACTTCCGGGCCCGGACGGCCCTTCGGCGAGCAGTTGGACGAGCGGGAGCCGGTAGACGTTGACCCCGCCGGCAAGCTCCACGGGACCGGCCGATCCCCGCCGCCGGAGGAGGGCTTCTGCGGCGAGCAGCCGCTGGTAGCTGGGCTGCTGGCCTCCGACGGCGGCCGCGGCCTTGGCGATGACCCGGAACCTGATGGCCGGCGCGAGCCCGCGCAGGGCTTCCTCCGGGAGGCTGATGGTTGTTCCGGATTGTTCCCGGAGGCTGAGGAAGGTGTCATTCGCCACGTCCTCTAGGTAGTCGGCGTCCAGCTGCAGGATCGCCGCGGTCCGTGCCAGCGACTCGGCAACGCCCGGACCAAGCTTCTGCTCAAGCAGCGGAAGCACCTCGACCCGGGTCCGTGACCGTGCAAACGCGGGATCCACGTTGCTCGGATCGTGCCATGGCTCAAGCCCCTCAGCCGCGCAGATTGCGAGGGTGTCGGCGCGGCGCAGCCCCAGGAAGGGCCGTAACAGCTTGTCGCGGGCGGGCCGCATCCCCGCCAGGGAGCGCGTCCCGGAACCGCGGGCGAGCCCAAGCAGTACCTGTTCGGCCTGGTCATCGAGGGTATGGCCGAGGAGGATGGCGCCGGCGCCGTCCTCAGCTGCAGCGGCGTTCAAAGCTGCGTGCCTGGCGTCCCGGGCGGCTGCCTCCGGGCCCACCCCGGTGGAAGCGACCTCGACGGCCTTGACGTGTACCGGCGAGAGGCCCAGATCCCGCAGGGTCGCGGCGGCGGCAGCGGCAACACCGGCGGAGCCGGGCTGCAGCTGGTGGTCCACCACCACGGCGCCCACGGAAACGGGATGTCCGTCCACGTGGCCGCGGCGGCCGAAGTGGGCAGCGGCCGCCGCGAGGGCCAGTGAGTCGGGTCCGCCGCTGCAGGCGACCAGGATCCGCTCGGGGTATCCTGCTGCACCCAGCGACTCCTGCAGCATTTTCCGTGCCGTGCCGACGACTGGCGCCAGCCGGCCCGGCCGGCGTCGTTCGCTGGAGGCAGGACTGGGCGTCACGGAACTAATGCCCCATCCGTTCGAGCCAGAGCCTGGAGTTGTGAATTTCTGTCTCGCTGGGCAGGTGTTCCGCGGACTCCCAGACCTTGTTGAACCCCTCCATGCCGGCCACGTCCACTACTTCGCGCACGAACTTCGAACCGTCGCTGTACTGGCGCATCTTCGCGTCCAGCCCGAGCAGGTTGCGGATGAACTTCTCAATCACGCCGCGGTCCTTCGACCGGGTGTTAAAGCGCTGCCGGATGGTCTTCACGGAGGGCACAATGCTGGCGTCGACAGCATCCATCACCACGTTGGCGTGCCCTTCCAGCAAGCTCATCAGGGCGGTCAGGCGTGAGATCGCGGCCTTTTCCTCGGGGTTCTGCAGCAGGTCAAGGATGGCCCCCCGGCTGGGCGCGGCGCCGGACGCGGTGCGGTCCTTGAGCGACTTCGCTGCGGCGGAGGCCCGTTCCATCAGGGAGTCGACGTTGCCAAGCAGCTGGCCGCTGAGGCTTTCGATCTCGTCCAGCATGTGATGCCGAAGCCAGGGCGCGGCGGCGAACTGCACCCGGTGGGTTTGTTCGTGCAGGCAGACCCACAGCCGGAAATCCTCGGGTTCGACGTTAATTTCGCGTTCGACGGAGATGATGTTCGGGGCGACGAGGAGCAGCCGCCCGGCGGCGGGCGCGGTGGAGTTCTCGGCCAGGGCCGAGAAGGGGTCATATTGGCCCAGGACCTTGCTGGAGAGGAACGCGAGGATCGCCCCCAGCTGGCCGCCCGTAATGGCCCCGCTGACACTGGCCGCGCCGGGGTTGAGGGTCCCGCGGCGGCCCTCCAGCATCTTTTCCATCGCCGGTTGCAGCATTACGGCGAAACTCTGGGTATTGGCCTTGGCCCAAGAGGCGCGGTCCACCACCAGGACCGAGGAGTCACGGAGGTCGCGGGCGGCATCGAGACCGGTGATGCTATGGACGTGCGGGACCGAAATGTCCGCCATCAGGCGCAGGTTGTCCACGGCGGCTTCGATGTCCGCCGCTGCCAGGATAGGTCCGGCGGGTGTGAGCCGGGCGGCAGTGGAAGCGGCCAGCTCCCAGTTGATGAGGGCTTGGACTTGGGGTGACGTCGCGCCGGCAGAGGACTCCATAGGCTCCATCAGATCACAGCGGACTGACAATGCGCCTTAAATTCGTCGGCCGGCGAACGGCCGCGCGCGTCAGCGGCAGCCGCACCCGGCCAGGACGGACGCGGCGCGGTCCAGCACGGCCTTATTCGCCGCCCCCGGCGTCAGTCCGTTGCCAATGAAGGAAAACACCAGGAGCCTGCCGTCGGCGTCCACCACGTAGCCGCTTAGCGCAAGGACGGTGTTCAGCGTGCCGGTTTTGGCCCGGACCAGGCCCGCGCCGCGCGCCGTGGCCGCATCCATGTACCGGTCCCCCAGCGTTCCGGTGAGCCCGGCGACCGGAAATCCGGCCAGAGCGGACCGCAGCCGGGTGTCCGTGCCCGACGTGATGGCCCGAACCACCCCGGCAAGCTGGCGGGCGGACACCTGGTTGTCCAGGGCCAGGCCGGAGACGTCAGCTGCGCGCAGTGTGCCGGCAGGGATCTCCAGGTCGTCGAGCTGCTCCAGAACGGCCGCGACGGCGCCGTCGTTACTGCCGGGTTTACCGGCCGCGGTTGCCGCCATCCGGCCCATCGTCTCGGCGAGGTAGTTGTCCGAGGTGCGCAGCAGCAGGTCCACCTGCTGGCCGACAGTCGCTGACTGGACCTCGGCCAGGACCCGGGCTTCAGCATCGCCTTCGGCAGTTGCCGCGGGGACCCGTCCAACGCCGGGCGCCACCGAGAGCCCGGCCGCTGCAGCCGCCGTCGAAAGCTGGGCGTAAAAGGCTTCGGCGGCGGTCATCGCGGCGTCCTGCGGGCGGGGCCCGGTGGTGCTGGCCGGGTCGAACCGGGCGGAGTTCAGTGCCAGCGGAAACAGCGGCGCTACCTCACCCGCGGCAACATCCTCCGGGCTCCAGGCCGGGTTCAGAGCGGGGCCGGTGAACAGGGAGTCGTCAAGTTGCACCGTCAAGGGACCGGTGACGTTCCCGGCCTCCAGCGCCCGGACCGTGGACTGTGCCAAGGTAGCGAGTCCGGCGTGGCCCAGCACGGCGTCGGGCACCGATTCCCCGGCGCCGAGCAGCACGTCCCCGCCGCCGGTGAGCACCACAGTTCCGGGGGCACTGCCCGCCACTGCCCTGGTGCTGAAGCGGCGCTCCGGTCCGAGGGTGCGCAGGGCAGCGGCGGCCGTGAGCAGCTTCATGTTGGAGGCGGGAACGCGGACCGCGTCGCCGGAACGGTCGAATAATACGTCCCCGGTGAGGGCATCCTGCACCATACCGGTAAAGTCCCCGGCACCGTCGGTCTTGAGGGTTTCGTTCAGTTGCGCAGCGAGGTCACCCGGTGCCGGGCGAGGGGCGGCGGCAGTGAGCGGTTCGATGCCGCCGCTGCCGGCGGCGGTGCCGCCGCGGGGGGCCAGCGTACCGGGGACCTGCTGCCAGGTCGGGGTATTTTCGCCCGTGGCCGCGGAAGACGCGGGGCCGCGGAACGCCGGTGCCAGCGCGACGCCGGCAGGGAGGGCGAGCGCCGCCACCAATAGGGTCTGGAGCAGCAGCGGAAGGTTCCGCCGAAGCGGCCCGGTCGCCGGCCGCGCGCCCGGCCGGCTCGTTCTGCGTTTCATCCTGCTACTGGTCCTTTAGTCCCGAAATGTCCCCACTAGTTCCTGAAACCAGCGCCTCTCGCTATATCCTCAATAGTAGTCGGCGGCACCGGCAACCTCCTGTGAGTGTGTGCCGCGCACCCCTGAAAACCGCGCACCCCTGAATTCGTCAAGGAGTATTCCATGAAGCATGACGTGACAATCGAGATCCCCAAGGGATCACGCGTCAAGTACGAAGTCGACCATAAGACCGGCCGCGTCCGCCTGGACCGCGTCCTGTTCACCTCCATGCAGTACCCCACGCACTACGGGTTTTTCGAGAACACCCTGGGCGAAGACGGCGACCCGCTGGACGCCCTTGTGCTGCTGCAGGACTTCGACCTGCACCCCGGCGTTATCGTCGAGTCACGCCCCATCGGCGTGTTCAACATGACCGACGACGGCGGCGGCGACGCGAAGGTGCTCTGCGTCCCCACCGATGCCCGCTTCGATCACATCAACGAGATCACCGACGTCAGTGAATTCCTGATCCGGGAAATCGAGCACTTCTTCACCCGCTACAAGGACCTGGAGCCGGGCAAGTGGGTCAAGGCTGAGGGCTGGGGCGACCGTGCTGCCGCCGAAGCCGAGCTTGAGGCGTCGATCAAGCGTTACGTTCCCCACACGCACTAACGTTCCGGAACTCCAACGCGGGGTCGTTGACCGCCCATCCGGCTTCCGGATGTGGCTGTCACCGGCCCCGCGTTTGCCGTTTCAGCGCAGAGCCAAGCGCAGCGCAAACTACGTTGGCCTGTCAGTGGCGGGTCAGGAATGTGTGAAATTGTTGGCTCATGAACGACGATCCTGCCTTTAGCCCACCCAGCGGTCCGGTCACCGGATGGCGGGACGGCGAGGTGCTGCGTGCCAGCGGAATTCCCTATGCCAGCGCCGGACGGTTCCAGCCGCCGGTGCCTGTACCTGACCGGACCGCTGTCCTCGCGGCGACGTCCCTTTCGCCGGCGTGCCCGCAGGCTCCGGTCCCTTTCCTGGATGAGATCCTCGGCACCCGCTACGGGGAGCTTCCCGGCAGCGAGGACTGCCAGCGGCTCTCTATCACCATGCCGGCCGGGCTCACTGCGCACGAGCGTGTGCCGGTGATGGTGTGGCTCCATGGCGGGTCCTACACGTCCGGCTCCGGGGACTTGGCGATCTTCGACCCCAAGTCCCTTGTGGCCGAAAACCGCGTGATCGTGGTGTCCGTGACCTACCGGCTGGGCCTGTTTGGTTACCTGGCAAGCGGCACCGGACGGCCCGCGAACCTGGGCCTCCTGGACCAGCTTGAGGCGTTCCGCTGGGTCCAGCGCAACATCAGCGCCTTCGGCGGCGACCCGGCAAATGTCACGGCCTTCGGACAGTCCGCCGGCGGGGACGCCGTCGCCCATCTGATGGCAACGGCGGAAGCCCCCGCCCTCTTCCGGCGGGCCATTATTCAGAGCGCACCCCTCGGCATTACCCGGGGTCGGGAAAAGATGAGCCACGCGATGGGCATCGCGGCGCAAACCGTCACAAAGGACACACCGGCGATGGAAGTTGTCGAGATCGAGGGGCACGTTTCGCAGGTGGCCCGGAAGTTCGGGCTGAAAGCAGCCATGCCGTTCGGCACCCAGTACGGGCACGCCCCGCTGCCGCGGGAATCCGCGATCGAGGACGCATGGAACAACACTGCTGCCGGGATTGAGGTTTTGATCGGACACACCTCCGAGGAAGCCCGGATGTTCCTGCCGCGCAACCGCACCGTCAGCGCCGTGGCCAAGGTCCCGCTGCTCGGGGCCGCCATCGTGCGGGGCATCAACTGGGCCGTCACCGAGGCCGTGTATGGCAGGTCCGCCAGGAAGTTCGCCAGGCGGCACGCCCGGGCCGGCGGCACGGCCTACAGTTATGTGCTGTCCTGGGCCGCGCCCGGAAACGTCTATGGTGCCGCGCACACAGTAGACCTGCCCCTGCTGTTCGGAGACCAAAAGACCTGGGAAGGGGCGGGGCTGCTCGCAGGTGCCGACTGGGCGGAAATTAACGCCCAGGGCAGGGAGCTCCGCGCCGTGTGGGCCCGTTTTGCCGCCGGGGAGGGCCTCGGGCGCCGCGGCGGGATTCCTGGCGCCCTGCGCTACCGCGCCGTCTGAGCCGCCGGAGAACTGCGGCCGGGGTCCTAAAGCTGATCCGGCCGAAACCAACGGTCAGGATCAGCTGCTTTCCGGGCCTCCGCAGCCGCCGCAGCCGGCACTGGAACCAGTCTCCTTTTGTGCCGGCGCGCCGTCCCGCCGGCACCGCTTTGGCGCTCTTGCCTGACGCATTCCACCGGGTAGTGTGGATCCAGAATGTTCACGCTGACGATCAACCAAACCGACAGCCGGCGCGACGGCGATTGCGTGCCCCAGCTCCTCAAGGACCTGCGGCACATCCCGGCGCGCCTGGACTTCGACCGCTCGGTCGAGGATGAGGTCCAGGGCATTGTGGACTGTCCCCTGCAGGCCGTCGAAGCGGCGATGATCTCCCTGCGGACAGGCAGCTGGTACGTCGGCATCGGTGTCGGCCCGGTCAATGAACCCCTGCCGAACCAGATCAAGGACGCCTCCGGTCACGGCCTCATTTATGCCCGCCGGGCCGTGGACCGGCTGCGCAACGGCAAGGACCGGATCCCGGTGGCCGTCGAAGGCCCGCTTGCAGACCTCGCCGCGGAGTCGGAAGCCGTCCTGCGGCTGCTCGGTCAGATCGTGCACGACCGCAGCCTGGCCGAGTGGCGGGTGCTGGACCTGCTGACCCCCGGGGTTCGCGGACAGCAAAAGGCGGTGGCTGAGGAACTCGGGATTACCACCCAGGCTGTCAGCAAGGCAGTGGCGCGCGCGCAGTGGAATGAGGAACACGCGGCGCGTCCCGCCGCGGCCAGGCTCCTGGGCCTCATCCTCGAAGCGCGCTGACACCCCGCCCGGCCCGGCTAGGGCAGCAGGCTGCGCAGCACGTGGGCGGCACCGTCGTTATACACGGAGTGGGTGACCTCGTTTGCGGCGGCGATGACCTCCTCGGGCGCCTGGCCCATGGCGACGCCGCGCGCGGCCCAGCCGAGCATCTCGATGTCATTGCGGCCGTCGCCGACGGCAACGGTGTGGTGCGGCTCGACGCTCAGCCGTCCGCGGAGCTGCTCGAGCGCACTCGCCTTGGTGACTCCGGCGGCGGCGATGTCCAGCCACGCCGTCCAGCCCACCGAGTAGGTCACCCCGGCGAGGCCGATGTGGCGGATGGCGGTGTTGAACTCTTCGGGCGTGTTTTCGGTGCTGAAGACAACAACGCGCACGGCAGTGGCTTCCAGCAAGGTCTGGAAGTCCACGCCAATGGCCTCAACGCCGAAACTGGCGTCCTGGAAGCGCTCGGTGGAGAGGAAGTTGCCGTCCGCATCCTCCAGCGCATACTTTGCCGAGGGCAGCCGCTTGCGCAGTGCTCTGAGCGCGGGCCCGGGGTCGAAGGTTGCCTTGTGCATGATCTCGTAGCCCTCGGACAGGCCGGAATCCAGACGCAACGTGACGCCGCCGTTGGAGCAGACCGCATAGCCGTTTTCAATGCCGATATGTTCAATGATGGGCAGGGTCGCATTCAGCGACCGCCCCGTCGCGATGGTCACGTGGTGGCCCGCCGCCACAACGTCCCGGGCGGCTTCGCGGACGGGAACGGACATATGGCCGTCGTGGTCCACGAGGGTGCCGTCGACGTCGAGCGCAACCATCAGCTTGTGGCCTGCGGTGTTGTTCTGGTTAGTGTCTCGCCGGTCATCGTTGCCGGCGACTGAAGTTTCAGTCATTGTTGTCATCTAACAAGTAGAGCAGACACCCCTGACACCCGCTAGGACGCAGGCCACAACGGGTGGTAAACCCGGGGTGAACAGCTGTTGACCCCGGGTTCCGCCGCACGCGGCGGAACCCGGGCCGGGCGCAGTCGGCTCAGATGACCGGGAAGACCGTCATGCCGCCGAGATACTTCTGCAGTGCCTGCGGGATGTTAACGGAGCCGTCCGGGTTCTGGTGGTGCTCCAGGATGGCCACGATCCAGCGGGTGGTGGCCAGGGTGCCGTTGAGCGTGGCGACCGCACGGGTGCCCTTGGGGGCGCCGTCCCCGTTCAGCACACGTTCGCGGATGTTGAGCCGGCGCGCCTGGTACGTGGTGCAATTGGAAGTCGAGGTCAGCTCGCGATACGCCCCCTGCGTCGGAACCCAGGCCTCGCAGTCGAACTTGCGCGCCGCGGAGTTGCCGAGGTCACCGGCTGCGGTGTCAATCACCCGGTAGGGCAGCTCGCACTTGGCCAGCATCTCCTCTTCCCAAGCTAGGAGCCGGGCGTGCTCGGCCGCAGCTTCCTCGACCGTGGTGTAGACGAACATCTCCACCTTGTTGAACTGGTGGACCCGGATGATGCCGCGGGTGTCTTTGCCGTGCGAGCCAGCCTCACGCCGGTAGCACGAACTCTGCCCGGCGAAGCGGATCGGACCCTTGGAGAGGTCCAGGATTTCATCGGCGTGGTAGCCGGCAAGGGCCACTTCGGAGGTGCCCACGAGGTACAGATCGTCCTCCGCGAGCCGGTAAATCTCGGCGTCGTGCTTAACGTCGAATCCGGTGCCCTGCATGGTCTCCGGGCGCACCAGCGTCGGGGTGATCATCGGCACAAAGCCTGCGTCGATGGCCTGCTCCATGGCCATCTGCAGCAGCGCCATTTCCAGCCGCGCCCCGGCCCCGCGCAGGAAGTAGAAGCGCGAACCGGATACTTTGGCACCGCGCTCCATGTCGATGGCGCCGATCAGCTCACCGATTTCCAGGTGGTCCTTCGGCTCGAAGTCGTTAAATTCGCGGGGGGTGCCGACGGCCTTGAGGACGATGTAGTCGTCTTCCCCGCCCGCTGGGACACCGTCCTCGATGAGGTTGGGAATGCCGCGCAGCAGTTCCTCGTGAGCGGACTGTGCGACGTCGGCCTCAACCGATGCTGCTTTGACCTCACCGGCGAGGACCTTGACCTCGGCCAGCAGGGCCTGCTTCTCCTCGCCCTTGGCCTGCGCCACCCTCTTTCCGAAGACATTCTGCTCGGCCCTGAGGTTCTCGAAGCGGATCAGGGCCGCACGCCGGGTCGAGTCCGCTGCGATGATCGCGTCCACCACGGATTCATCGGCACCGCGGGCGCGCTGGCTGGCCCGGAACGTGTCCGGATTTTCGCTGAGGTCTTTTACGTCGATCACCTGATAAGAGTATCCAATCCGGGCGCCTGCACCGGGCAACCAAATCACCGCCCACCGGCGGGATAGTGTTGGAGCACAATGCGTGACTGGCTGCTCTATCTCGTCATCGCTGGAGTTCTGGCGTTTGCCGCCTCCAGCTGGTGGGGAGTGCGCAAGCTCAAAGCCAGGCACAGCCGCAGCACCGTGTCGGAGGAAACGCACAGCCCAGGCCTGGGCCAGCAGAAGGTCGCAGTGGTGATGAACCCGATCAAGGCCCGATCAGGCGAAGCCCGGACACTGATAGCGAATGCGTGCGCAGCAGCGGGCTGGGCGCCGCCGCAGTTTTACGAAACTACTGCCGCGGACCCGGGCTTCTCGCAGGCGCGGGCCGCTGTCCAGTCCGGCGCCGACGTCGTACTGGTGGGCGGCGGCGACGGCACGGTCCGGGTGGTGGCGGACATTCTGGCCGGCACGGAAACCGCCATGGGCCTGATCCCGCTCGGCACCGGCAACCTGCTGGCCCGCAACATCCACCTGGACGTGGGCGACCTGCGCGCGAGCGTCCAGACTGCCCTGTTCGGTCAGCAACGCTTTATTGATACGGCGCGGATGACGGTGGAGAACGCCCGCACCAACGAATCGGCGGAACACACCTTCCTGGTCATCGCCGGCATCGGAATGGACGCAGAGGTCATCGGCGACACCAATGACGGGCTCAAGAAGGCTGTGGGCTGGCTGGCTTACACCGAAGCGGGGGTCCGGCATCTCCCGGGCCGCCGCAAGAAGGTGACCATCTCACTGGACGACCAGCCGGAGCAGAGCCGGAAGATCCGCAGCGTACTGTTCGCGAACTGCGGGTTGATCCCCGGCGGGATTGATTTCATCCCGCAGGCGATGATTGATGACGGGATGCTCGACGTGGTGGTGATGAGCCCGCGCAGTGCGATCGGCTGGCTGGCGATGTACTGGAAGATTGTGCTCAAACACAAGAGAAACCTGCCGGTGATGGCGTTTTACCGCTCCGGAAAGATCATCATCCGCTGTCCGGAACCAATGCCCACACAGGTCGACGGCGATCCGTCCGGAGAGGCCACGAAGGTCACCGTACAGGTTGCCCCGGGCTCGCTGCTCGTCCGCGTCAAGAACGGCACCGAGCAAGGCTAGGCGCTGGTTTCCGTCGCCGCCGCTGCGGACTTTTTCGCCTCCGCGGCAGCCTTGGCCGCGCGCGCCTCGGACTGCTCCCGGATCATTGCCTGCTCCTCTTCGAAGCGCAGCCGGTCTGCACGGTCGGCGTCGTCGCCGTCCCAGTCCTGATTGTCAGCGGTCGGCTTCGGGTTCACGATCATTCCCTGGCCGTCATTTTCAAGGCTGGTATCTGCCATAACCTGCTCCCTCGTAGCGGACTTCCCCAATATGGATCAGGCAAGCATACGCACAGTTGCAGAGGGGCGGAAGTGCGGCATGCGGCATTTGTCTACGCTGTGGGCGAAGCGCCCGACGTATATACCGGCACCACTGATGCTCCCGAGAGTATGTCTTTTACCCAGGCATGGGCGGCACGGAAGGCCTGGTCCGAGGTGTGTGGCTCCACTGTGGTGCGCTGGCCGTCCGCGCGTCCGTAAGACCCGAGGAAACGGGTTGCCGGGCTGATCCGGTGCAGGCCGGCGAGGGCATCTGCAACCCGGGCATCCGCCACGTGTCCGTCGGCGTCAATGCTGAAGAAGTAGTGGCCAAGGTATTGGCCGGTAGGCCGTGATTCGATCCGGCTCAGGTTCACGCCGCGGGTCGCGAACTGGTCAAGGATTTCCATCAATGCACCGGGGCGGTCTTCGGGCAGCGGAACCACGACCGTGGTCTTGTCCGCGCCGGTGGGTTCGGTCAGCCGGCCGGGCCGGCCGACCAGCACAAAGCGTGTCACCGCACCCGGGTTGTCCCCGATATTCTCCGCCAGGACGTGGAGTCCTGGCTGCTTCGCGGCCACAATCGGGGCGCAGATGGCGGCGTCGTAGTGGATATCGCCTTCGAGCAAGCCCATCGCCGCTGCAGCGGTGGAGGAACCCGGGATATATTCAGCATTAGGAATATATTTTTCTGCCCACAGCCGGCACTGCGCCCAGGCGTGGCCGTGGGTGGAGATCCGGCGGATATCTTCAATCCGGGTGCCGGGCCGGGCCACCAGCACAAAGCTGATCGATACCAGGGCTTCGCGCAGGATCCGGAGTTCCTGTCCGGTGGCGATTGCGTCCAGGGTTGCCGTGACGCCGCCTTCCACGGAGTTCTCGATCGGCACCATGGCGGCGTCGGCAGAGCCGTCGCGGACCTTATCCAGCGCCGAGTTGACGTTCGAGGACGGAATACGGATTGCTTCCGCAGCATCGGGAACCTGCATCAGGGCAGCCTCGGTGAAGGTGCCCGCGGGTCCGAGGAAGGTATACGTCACAGGTGATGCGGGCATCGGCGCTTCTTTCTTCAGCTACAGGATGACGGGCTTGAGTCCGTTGTCGGACACCAGCGGCATTCCGGTTTCCAGCCACTGGTCCATGCCGCCGGCCACATTCAGGGCGGAATACCCCTGTCCGGATAGCCACTGGGCGGCGCGCAAGGAACGGCCACCGGTGCGGCAGATAACAAAAACGTCCTCGTCCGGGTCGAGGTCCTCAAGCCGCGCCGGGAGCTGGTCCAACGGGATGTGGAGGGCGCCGGCCGCGTGGCCCGCCACCCACTCGTAGTCTTCGCGGACGTCGAGGATCCGGGCCCCTTCCGGGATGTCGGACACGGTCACTGTGTCAAAGTCGCTCATGGTCGTCCTTCCGCAGAATGAATGGTCAACCTTCAGCGTATCGCCACCGGCCAGCGCCGCACCCCTACCCGGCGGCAGGTTACGCTTCTGGGATGGCGCACCGGAGACCCACTGGCACAGGGGACATGTCCAGTTCCCACCCGCGCGCATGTCCTCCCCCGGATGCGGGGCCTGGGCATACGCCCAACGTGTCCGCCCGTGGGCCCGGGGAGTGGGCAGGTGCACCGAAGCCGAGGGCCAGGGCGGCCGGGCGAGCGCTGGAGCCGCGTTCCCTTGGCTGAAATCCATGAACTGACCGCCGTCGAGCTGCGCGATGCCCTTCGCGGGGGCGAACTGTCGGCGCGGCAGGCCGCCGGCCACTTCCTGGACCGCATTTCGGCGATAAACCCGCACCTTGGCGCGTTTATCACCGTCACGGCCGAGCAGGGGATGGTCGACGCGGCGGCGGCCGATGACCGCTACGCCCGATCCGCCCGGGACGGTGCCGGGCTGCCGCTGCTGCACGGGGTGCCGGTGGCGTTTAAGGACCTGACAGACGTCGCCGGAGTTATCACCACCCACGGCAGCGCAGCGCTGGAGCATAAACCCGCCCTGCTCGACGGCGCCCTAGCTGCCAAGCTCAAAGGCACGGGCGTGGTCTCGCTGGGGAAAACGCAGGTGCCGGAGTTCGGGCTGACGGCCTACAGCGAGAACCGGATCGCGCCGCCCTCCCGCAACCCGCATGCGTTCAGCCGCAGCTCGGGCGGATCCTCCGGTGGAAGTGCAGCTGCGGTGGCCGCCGGCCTGGTGCCGTTCGCGCCGGGATCCGACGGCGGCGGCTCGGTCCGCATTCCGGCTGCCGCCTGCGGACTCGTGGGACTCAAACCGGGGCGGGGGCTGGTTCCCGCGGGGGAAAGCACGGGGGACGCCGCGGGGCTCGTCGTCTCCGGTCCGCTGGCCCGCTCGGCCGCCGACGCTGCCCTGCTGCTGGACGCGCTCAAGCCCGCCGGTCCGCAGCGGGTCCGCCGGGAGGGCGCACCGGGCTACCTGGAAGACTCAGCGCGAAAACCACGGACACTGCGCGTTGGCGTCAGCCTGGACAGCCCGTGGCAGACGATTTTCCCCTTCACCCCGGACCCCGAGGCCCTCGACGCACTTGCTGAAGGCGTCCGGTTGCTCGAAGCAGCGGGCCACGAGACCTCCGATGCCTCCATCCGCTACGACAACCGCTACCCGGATGCGTTCACCACGGCCTGGACCGCCGCCGTCGGCAGCGCCCGGATCCTGCCCCAGCGCGAGGCGCTCCTGACGCCCCTCACCCGGACCTTCCGGCGCCGGGCCCAGCAGCGGAGTCCCGCGAAACTCGCCGAATCCCTCGCGTTCCTGCGCCGGTTCCAGCGGGACACGATCGCCCAATACACCGGCTGGGACCTTATCCTGACGCCGGCGTTGGCCCAGACCCCCCGTCCGGTTGGCTGGTTCACCGGAACTGCCCACGGCAACGGCTACTGGCCAGCGGCCGAATGGGCCGGAGACGCTGACGGCGACTACCGCAAGCAGTGCGAGTATGCACCGTGGTCCTCGATGGTAAACGTATGCGGGCTGCCCGCGATCACCCTTCCGGTGCACTGGACCGGCGGCGCGGCCGGCTCGGGGCTGCCGATGGGAATCCAGCTGATCGGGCCGATGGGCTCCGAGGCCCTGCTGCTGCAACTTGCCACACAGCTGGGCTTCTAGCCTCCCGCCGGGATGAGCCGGGATGATTTCCGCGGACGCGGCCGATACGGTGGAGCTGGTCAACGCCAGGACATGTCCACTCTCTGAAGGCTCCCAACTGAAAGGGAACAATGAAGATCACCGGTGCTGTACTCGAGGAAATCGGGCGCCCCCGCCCTTTCGCTGACTCCAAGCCCATCACCATCTCCGAGCTGGAGCTGGACGGTCCGGGGCCCACCGAGGTCCTGGTGAAGATCGAAGCCGCCGGCATCTGCCACTCGGATCTGAGCGTTGTGGACGGGAACCGGGTGCGCCCGGTGCCGATGCTGCTGGGGCATGAGGCTGCGGGACGCGTCGTCGAGGTCGGCTCGGAGGTCAAGGACCTGGCGCCCGGCCAGCGTGTTGTGATGTCCTTCCTGCCCCGCTGCGAACGGTGCCCGAATTGCGGGGAAGATGGGCGGCTCCCCTGCACCGCTGGTTCCAGGAGCAACGGCGAAGGTACCCTCCTGCACGGATCGATGCGGTTGGGCCGCGGCGGCGAAAAGATCTACCACCACCTGGGCGTCTCCGGCTTCGCCACCCACGCCGTTGTGGACCGCGCCTCGGCCGTCCCGGTCGATGATGACATCCCGGCGGACGTCGCCGCCGTCCTCGGCTGCGCCGTGCTGACCGGCGGCGGTGCGGTGCTGAACGCGGCCCGGCCCCGGCCGCAGGACAGTGTGATGATCGTGGGGCTCGGAGGCGTTGGTATGGCCGCGCTGATCACCGCGGTTTCGCAGGGGGTCTCGCGGATCGTCGCCGTGGACACGCTCGAGGAAAAGCTCGAACACGCCCGCCGTCTGGGCGCCCACGAGACCTACACCCCGCAGCAGGTCCTGGCGGAGGGCATCAAGGCCCGGTACGTGATCGAATGCGCCGGTAACCCGCGCGCCTTCGAGACCGCCTTCGCCGCCACCGCTGTGGGCGGCACCACCATCACCGCGGGCCTGCCGCACCCGGACGCGCGCGCCCAGATCTCGCCCCTGACCATCACGGCGGAGGCCCGGACCATCGTCGGCAGCTACCTTGGCTCAGCAGTGCCGTCCCGGGATATTCCGAAGTACGCCCAGCTCTGGCGGGAAGGAAAACTGCCGGTCGAGGAGCTGATTTCGTCCCGCATCGCACTGGCGGACATCAACCAGGCCATGGACCAGCTGGCCGACGGAAAAGCGGTCCGCCAAGTCATCATGTTCGACGCCGGGTAGCCTGCCCCCACCCGCCGTTCCCACCGGGTGAGGCTACCGGGTCCCAAACGCCGCATCGGAAACGTCATCCAGTGACAGCGCACCCCGAAATGACTTGCCCCGGGGCGCCGCGAATGTGACAATCCCGCGACACACTGTCAGCATTAAGTAAATGAGCACAACTCATTTAACTGATCCCCCCGCTACAACGCCGGGCGATACCTCCTTTTTTGGCCACCCAAAGATGCTGGCCAGCCTCTTCTCCGTAGAAATGTGGGAGCGCTTCTCCTTCTACGGAATGCAAGGCATCCTCCTCTACTACATGTACTTCACGGCTGCCCAGGGCGGCCTGGAGATTGAACAGGGCCTCGCCGCCAGCCTCGTCGGCGCCTACGGCGGCGGGGTGTACCTCTCCACCATCCTCGGCGCCTGGCTCGCGGACCGGCTCTTCGGTTCGGAGCGGGTACTGTTCGGCTCCGCCGTGATGATTATGGCCGGGCACATCGCCCTGGCCCTGGTCCCCGGCATTCCCGGCCTCATCGCCGGCCTCGTGCTGGTGGGTGTCGGTTCCGGCGGCCTGAAGGCCAATGCCACCGCGCTGGTTGGCAGTCTCTACCGGGAGAAGGACGAACGCCGCGACGCCGGCTTCTCTATCTTCTACATGGGCATCAACGCCGGCGCCCTGATCGGCCCGCTGGTCACAGGCTGGCTGCAGGAAAGCCAGGGATTCCATTGGGGCTTCGGCGCCGCCGCCGTCGGGATGGCATTGGGCCTCGGCGTCTACGCCCTGGGCCGCAAGAAGCTGCCCGAGGAATCCCAGCGTGTGGCCAACCCGCTGCCCGCTGCGGAGCGCACCAAGTACGGCATAGTCTTCGCCGGCATTGCCGCCGTCATAGCTGCGCTGCTCGCCACCGGCGCTGTGAACGCGCAAAACCTTGCCATGTCCATGGCCTACGCCGCAATCGGCGCCTCGGTGCTGTACTTCATCCTGATCTTCAGCAGCAAAAAGGTGGACGGCACCGAACGCCGGCGCGTGGCGGCATTCATCCCGCTGTACATCGCCTCGGCCGCGTTCTGGGCCCTCTTCCAGCAGCAGTTCACCTTCATCGCCGTGTACTCGGAGGAGAAGCTGGACCGCAACCTGTTCGGCTGGGAAATGCCGGCCGCCTGGGTGCAGTCCATCAACCCGGTGTTTATCATCATCTTCGCCGGTATTATGGCCGCACTCTGGACTCGGCTGGGCCGCAGGCAGCCCGGCTCGGCACTGAAGTTCTCGATCGGCCTCTTTGTGATGGGGCTGGCCTTCCTGGCCTTTATTCCGTTGGCTGGGGAAGGCAAAACTCCGCTCCTGGCACTTGTGGGAATCCTGTTCCTCTTTACCCTCGCGGAACTGTTCCTTTCGCCCATCGGCCTGTCGGTAACCACAAAACTGGCGCCCAAGGCCTTCCACACGCAGATGGTGGCGCTGTTCTTCCTCTCGGTGTCCCTGGGCACCACCCTGGCGGGCATTTTGGCCGGCTTGTACAACCCGGAGGATGAACTTCCGTACTTCATCGGCATCGGCGGGACCGCCATGCTGCTGGCCGTTGGCATGGCAGCTGCCTCGCCGGCGATCAAGAAGCTAATGGGCGGCGTACGCTGAGCCGATGAGCTCCAGGCATCGCCCGCCAATTGAGTCCCGCGTCTACATCCCCGCCCCCGGCGAGGCGTCCGACGTCGAACTGATGCCGGCGGGCGATGTCACCGACGGCGTGGTGCGGGTGGGCGGAACCATCCGCCGCCCGCACCAGCCGCAGTCACTGGCCGTCGCGGCATACCTCGATTGGCTCGAAGACGCGGAATTCGACGCCTCGCCGCGGTTCCTGGGCCGGGATGCGGCCGGCAGGGACGTCCTGACCTTTGTGCCCGGGCAGTGCGCGGGGTCCGTTCCGGAGTTATGGGTGCAGTCCGAGGAACTGCTGGTGTCCGTGGCCCGGATGCTGCGCCGACTGCATACGGCCTCGTCCGGCTACATCCCGAGGGAACACCCGTTCCCGCCCAAAGCCGTCCGGCCGGACAGTCCGGACAGCGCCGGGCGCACATTGGTGTGCCACCTGGATGTGACGCCGCAAAATGTTGTGGTCCGCGGCGGGGTGGCGGTGGGCCTGGTGGACTTCGACCTTGCCGGGCCCTCAACGGCCTTTAAGGATTCCTTTAATACGGCGATGCACTGGACACCGCTCCACGACCCGGCCGACCTCTGGCCAGGTTGGGAGTGCACAGACCCGTTCCGTCGACTCCGGCTCTTCGCCGACGCCTACGGCTGGGATGACGGCGAACGACGGCGGTTGCCGGCCGTCGGCATCGAGGCCATGGCACTGAGCCGTGAACGGATGCGGCACAACGCCGCGGCACTCGGCGGCGGCTGGGCCCGGATGTGGAACGACGGCGTGGGTGAGCTGATCGGCCGCCGCGCGGCGTGGCTCGAAGCCAACGCCGACGCGCTGGTGGCGGCGCTGACGGCCTAGTTGGCCGCTGGCCCGGACTTCAGACCGCAACGCCGGTGTAGCGGACACTACCGGCCACGATCGAGATGATCACGATCACCAGGACTGTCAGGGCGATGCCCACATAGCCCAGGACAAGCCCGGCGATGGCCATGCCTTTTCCGCCGGGCTCGCGCCTCAGCGCCAGATGCCCCAGGATGACGGCCGCAATCTGGGGCAGGATAAAAAATCCCAACCCAACAAGGGCGGCGATGCCGCAGCATAAGCTGGCAATGCTCAGGCCCTTGGGTTCGGCGGGGAGCCCGTAATATGCCGGCTGGCCGTAGGCGTTAAACGTGCCGCGGGCCTGCCCATACGGGCCGGCCTGCCCATACGGGGCGGGCGGACCGTACGGGGCGGGCGGACCGTAGGGAGGCTGCCCGTAGGGAGGCTGCCCGTCCGGCTGTTGCGGTGCCGCAGTATAGGGCGCGCCGTAGGGTGCGGCGGGCTGGCCGTAGCCCGGGGCGGGCCAGCCGTGCTGCCCCCCTCCCGGTCCCTGCCCTGTGGCCGCCGGACCGTAGCCCTCCGGTGTGTCGCCGTTGCCGTGTTTTGGCTGCTCGGTCATGGATTTCCCCTCTTAAAGCCTCTAGACCCAGAGTACCGCCGGGCTGTTCCGCGGGCAGGCCATTTCTTCGTCATAGGAGCCGCAATCCGCCGAAATCGTGTTGACTGCCCCTTCGGTCTGGCATGCTGGTGCCATGGCTAGCCGCGCGGGCACTGTTGCCCAACCCCAAGACCTTGTTGACATCACTGCGCTACTGGATGCGTACTACGACGTATCCCCCGATCTGACGGACCCGGGCCAACGGGTGGCCTTCGGCACCTCCGGCCATCGTGGCTCCAGTCTGAAGGCCTCCTTCAACGAACCCCACATCCTTGCCATCACCCAGGCAATCGTGGAGTACCGGGCAGGCCAGGGCATCACCGGACCCCTGTACCTGGCCAAGGACACCCACGCGCTCAGCGAACCAGCCCAGAATTCGGCCCTCGAGGTGCTCGCGGCTAACGGCGTGCACGTGCTGATCGACGCCCGGCACGGCTACACACCCACCCCGGCGCTGAGCCACGCGATCCTCACGCACAACAACAACTCTGCCGCCGGCGCCCCCCAGGCTGATGGCATCGTGGTGACCCCCAGCCACAACCCGCCCGGCGACGGCGGGTTTAAGTACAACCCCCCGCACGGCGGGCCTGCCGACACCGACGCGACCGGCTGGATCGCCAACCGCGCCAACGAACTGCTGGAAAACGGGCTGCGCGGCGTTAAACGGATTCCCCTCGCCGAGGCGCTGAGCGCCGGCACCACGGGCAAGTTCGACTTCCTGTCCAGCTATGTGGACGATCTCCCCTCCGTCCTGGACCTCAATGCAATCCGGGAGGCGGGCGTCCGGATCGGCGCCGACCCGATGGGCGGCGCATCGGTGGACTACTGGGGCGAGATCGGCGAACGCCACCACCTGAACCTCACAGTGGTCAATCCCACCGTCGACCCGCAGTGGGCCTTTATGACACTCGACTGGGATGAAAAGATCCGGATGGACTGCTCCTCGCCGTCGGCGATGGCCTCACTGATCAACAGGATGGCTGCTGGTGCGGACGGGTCCGCTGCCTTCGACGTCGCCACCGGAAATGACGCCGACGCCGACCGGCACGGCATCGTGACGCCCTCTGTTGATGGACAGGGCGGGCTGATGAACCCGAACCACTATCTCGCCGTTGCGATTGACTACCTGTACCGGCACCGGACCGGCTGGAACCCGCAGTCCGTGATCGGCAAGACGCTGGTGTCCTCATCCATCATCGACCGGGTGGCTGAAAGCCTGGGACGCAAGCTGGTTGAGGTGCCGGTCGGTTTCAAATGGTTCGTCCCCGGGCTCCTGTCCGGGGAGGGGGCCTTCGGCGGCGAGGAATCTGCCGGCGCATCGTTCAACAAAAAAGACGGCAGCGTGTGGACCACGGACAAGGACGGCATCCTGCTGGCCCTGCTGGCCTCGGAGATCACAGCGGTGACAGGCAAGTCGCCGTCGCAGCTCTACCAGGGCCTCACCGAACAATTCGGCGACCCGGTCTACGCACGGATCGACGCAGCGGCCACCCGGGAGCAGAAGGCCGCACTCGGCAAGCTGTCGCCGTCGGACGTTACCGCCACGGAACTGGCAGGTGAAACAATCACGGCCAAGCTGACCGAGGCGCCGGGCAACGGGGCGGCGATCGGCGGGCTTAAGGTCGTCACGGAGAACGCCTGGTTCGCGGCCCGTCCGTCCGGTACCGAGGACGTTTACAAAATCTATGCCGAGTCCTTCAAGGGCGCGGAGCACCTCAAGCAGGTCCAAGCCGAGGCAAAGGCGCTGGTGGACGGCGTCATTTCCTGACCGGGCACACCTGCGGCCGTTGGGCCCTGTTTTAGGGCCCCCAGGAGGGATAAACTCAGGTGCGGCCCCGGATGCGGCCGTGCGCTCAACCGCAGAATTGCGTCCCGAGTGCCTCCGGCCTGTCCCCCATGGTGCCGGAGGCACCTCCGCGCCTGGACACCGCCGGGACCACCCCCTCGCCGGCGGCTTCCCGTCAGAGCGTGCGGACAACGTCCTCGTAGGCGAACTTCGGCTTCGGGGCACCCCAGGCATCCGCGGCCGGCTGCCCGATATTAACCACCAGGAAGCTCCTTTGGCTGCCGTCGGGGAAAAACGCCGCATCGATAGCGGTGAAGTCTGCACCTGTCATGGGTCCGGCGGAGAAGCCAAGGGACCGGACGGCGAGGATAAAGTAGCCGGCCTGCAGGTGGGCGTTGTTGTTCCCGGTGGCCGCGGCGAGGTCCGGGGCGGCGTCGTACATGGCTTTGGGCGCGTTGTAGCCGGGAAGGAAGTTTTCCCACTGTTCCTGCCAAGACGTGTCGTAGCCCAGAACGGCGACAAGGGGCGCGGAGGCTGTTTTGGCGCGGTTGCCGTGGGCAAGGGTTTCGACAAGTGCCGCGCGTGCTTGCTCAGACCGGATGTACGTCACCCGGAGCGGCTGCGAGTTGAACGCGGTGGGACCAAACTTGGTCAGCTCGTAGATGGCCCGGGCCTGTTCGTCAGTGACCTCACCGGTAAACGTGCTCGCGGTGCGGGCCTCGGCAAAGATGGCGTCCACTGCTGCGGCGCCGATTACTGCTTCGTCATGGGCGATGGTCATGGGCATCCTTTTCGCTTGGCGTACCCGCCGGGTCGGCGGCCACTGAGTGCTGTCTTTAGTTGCAACTTCAACTTCTTGCCGTTCCTTCCCGCAATGCCCTGTGACCTCCGGCACGGACCTGCCGGCGGTGACACGGGCCGGAATCAGGGGCGCGGTAAAGTTGCTCCGGAAGATTCCTTCCCGCCCCACGCCACATATTCTCTGAAAGGCCCGGCAATGAGCATGCTCGGTACCAAATGGAAGCTCCACGGCAACGGCAGGTCGGTCCGCCCCGGTGAGGTTGTGAAGCCCGATGAGCGCCTGGCCTGGCCGCTGACCATCGGGATCGGGATGCAGCACGTCGTCGCCATGTTCGGTGCCACCTTCCTCGTCCCGATCATCACGGGCATGCCGCCGGCCACCACCCTGTTCTTCTCCGGTATCGGCACCCTGCTGTTCCTGGTTATTACCAGGGGCCAGGTGCCGAGCTACCTCGGGTCCAGTTTCGCCTTTATCGCGCCGATCATGGCCTCCCAGCAGCAGTACGGCGTTGCCGGCGCCCTCGGCGGCGTGGTGCTGGCCGGAGCCGGGCTGGCCATCATCGGCGCCGTGGTGCAGAAGTTCGGTGCCGGCTGGATCAACCGGCTGATGCCGCCCATCGTGACGGGCGCCATCGTGGGTCTGATCGGCCTCAACCTCGCGCCCGCAGCGAAGAACAACTTCGATGCGGCCCCCATCACCGCCCTCATCACGCTGGCCACGATCATCGTCGTCAGCGTCTTTTTCCGCGGCATCCTGGGCCGGCTGAGCATCCTGGTCGGCGTAGTGCTCGGCTACTTCGTGGCGATGATCCGCGGCGAAGTGGACTTCGCCAAGATGGACTCCGCTGCCTGGGTGGGGCTGCCGTACTTCCAGACCCCGGAATTCCACCTCGGTGTGGTGGGCTTGTTCGTGCCGGTGGTCCTGGTGCTCGTAGCGGAGAACATCGGCCACGTGAAGTCCGTGTCCGCGATGACCGGCCAGAACCTCGACGGCGTCTCCGGGCGTGCGCTGATGGCCGACGGCGCTGCCACTGTGCTTGCTGGCTTCGGCGGCGGCTCCGGAACCACCACCTACGCGGAAAACATCGGCGTGATGGCCGCCACCAAGGTCTATTCGACGGCGGCCTACTGGGTGGCGGGCCTTTTCGCAGTCGTGTTGAGCTTCTCACCGAAGTTCGGCGAACTCATCGCCACCGTCCCGGCGGGCGTGCTGGGCGGGGCGGCGACGATGCTCTATGGCATGATCGGCGTCCTCGGGGTCAAGATCTGGGTGCAGAACAAGGTTAACTTCGCCAACCCGGTAAACCTGACCACGGCCGCCGTCGCGCTCATCGTCGGGATCGCCGACTACACCTGGACCATTGGCGACCTGAAATTCACCGGCATCGCCCTCGGCTCCGCCGCGGCCCTCGTGATCTACCACGGCATGAAGGCCATCGCAACGGCCCGGGGTACCGTTGCCGAGCCCGAAACCGAGACTGTGGCCCCCGCCGCGGCGACGCCGGGCAGGCGCGCGCCGAAGAAGCGCCGCTAACGGCCGCTTCGCCCGCCGCCTGCAGCCGAAAGGCCGGGAGCCGAACACCACCCAAGGTGCACGGATCCCGGCCTTCGCTGTCCAGGGTCCCGCTGTCTGCGGGCGGCGGCTTTAGCCGGCGTCGAACGCTTCCGTGCTGTCCCCGTCGCGGTCCTTCGGTGCCTTGTCCTCGGGCAGGTCCGTTCCCGATCCGTCGGGCAGACCCGCCGCGTCCTGCCCGGGCTCCGAGGAGAACGGCCGGCCGGCGTCGGGCCGTTCGGTATTGGTCTCGTCCATTTCCGCCTCCGAGGACGGCATCGCCGCCTCGGAATTCTCGTCGGCGTCGGCGTCGTAGCCAGGTGTGGTGCTGGCGTTTTCTGCACTCATTTGTTCCTCCGTTCCTCCGAAGCGTCCTGCCCCGGGTTCTCCTGCACTGTCTTGGTCTGCGGCACCTAACTGGCTCAGGTTCGGGGCCCCGGCCGGGTAGGTCTCCCCGTCCGGGCTGTCCTGGCTGAGTCCTGCGGCGTCGAACGCTTCTTCATCACGCGGCTGGGCGAACTTGGTGGTGTCGCCGCCGGGCAGTTCCTGTTCCGCGGTCGGCGTGCCGTAGCCGCCTGCTTCCTCAATCGGTTCCTGCTGTTTCTCCTGAGTCATGCTGTTCCTCCCGTGCTGGAAATGTGAACTGCGTGGATTCTTATTCGACAACGGCACGTGGCCAGGACGTGGCGCCGGACCCGCGAGGATCGCACCGTGAAGTCACCAATTCCACCCTACCCGGAATTCATCAGTAGCCTTAGCATTCGCTTGAACTTCTTTCACTTCAAGCCTAAGTTGAGTGATGGCTGCCGCCGCAGCCGGATTCGCATACCCCCGGAGGCCCAGCCGTGACCGATCGACCGTCCATGCGTGCGCCGGGGCCGGAGCCGTCGTCAGGCCTGGCCGCGCAGGTGCACCGGACCGAATCCGCCATCGAGAAGCTCGACCGCAACTGGTTGGAGTTGCTCCAGGAATTGCGGGTGCTGCAGACCGGCGTGCAGCTCCTCGCCGGTTTTCTGCTGACCCTGCCATTTCAGGCCAGGTTTGAGACATTGGACAGGTTCCAGACGTCCCTCTATCTTGCCAACGTGTCGCTGGCCGCCCTCACCACAGCCCTGATCCTCTTGCCCGTGAGCGTGCACCGGCGCCTGTTTCGGCAGCATCTCCGGGCCGCCCTCGTGTCCAATGCGGACAAGATCGCCAAAGTTGCCCTCTCCGGCATCGGACTGCTCAGCGTCGGCACCACCGCCCTGATTTTCGATGTCACGGCGGGCCGGGCGGCGGGGCTCACTGCCGGGGCGGTGCTGCTTGCAGTGTTGTTTATCCTCTTGGTCATCGTGCCCAGGAGGCTCCGCCGGCACGCCGAAGAAGGCAGAATGAGATAGCCCGCGAGGAGAACCCGTCATCAAACAGCTCGCGGAACGCACTTTCGGACAATCCCCCGGCGCTTTAGGCCCCTTCAAGCACCTGGCTGGTGGCCCAGGCAAGGTACTTCGCGGCGTTTGCGACGGCGTCCTCCGGGCTGGCGGCGATATCAAGCAGCTGAGCAGCCGCCACAACACCGTGCCGGGCCAGGTCCTCGGGTGTGACCAGGATCCGCCCCGCGACCACAATCACCGGGATGCCGAGGCGCTGTGCGGCATCGGCGAGCGCAATCGGCGCCTTGCCGGTCAGCGACTGCGAATCGAGTGAGCCCTCGCCGGTGATCACCAGGTCCGCGTCGGCGAGCTTTCCGGCGAGTCCTGTGAGCCCGGCGACCAGGGCGAACCCGCCTTCCAACGCGGCGTTGCCAAAGGCCAGGAATGACGCGGGGAAGCCCCCCGCGGCCCCGGCCCCGGGAACATTGACGTCCCGTCCGGTGGCCTGGCGCAGGATCGAGGCCCAATTGCGCAGCCCGGCGTCGAGCAACTCCACGGCGTCGGCATCCGCGCCCTTCTGCGGACCGAACACGTGGGCTGCCCCGTCGTTGCCGAACAGCGGATTCTGCACGTCGACGGCGATCCGGAACGTCACAGCGGCCAGCCTGGGATCCAGGCCGCTGACATCGAGCACTGTCACGTCCGCGAGCGAGCCGCCGCCGAGCGGCACCACATTTCCGGCGTCGTCCAGCGGTTTGAGGCCCAGCGCGCGCAGCGCACCGCTGCCGCCGTCGGTCATCGCCGAACCGCCCAGGCCCAGCACTATCTCGGTGGCGCCGGCGTCGAGGGCTGCGGCTATTAGTTGTCCGCAGCCGTAGCTGTGCGCGCGCAGCGCGTTGGACGGGGTCGGCGCCATGTGTGCCAGGCCGGAGGCCTGCGCGGTTTCGATCACGGCTGTGGCACCGCCGAAAGCGTCCTTTCGGAGTGCCCAGGCTGCTCCAACGGGTGCCAGGATCGGCCCGACGACGGCGTTCAGCCGTTCCTCGTACCCCGCGGCGACGGCCGCCTCAAGGGTTCCTTCGCCGCCGTCAGCGACCGGGAACTGGACGGCTTCGGCGTCCGGATAGACGCGCAAAGCACCTTCGGCGATGGCAGAGGCGGCTTCGGCGGCCGTCAGGGAGCCTTTGAACTTGTCCGGGGCGATCAGGATGCGCATGGCTCTATCCTGCCAGTCCGGCGGTCCGGGCCGGTCGCCCCGACGCAGTGTCTAAGCCCAGCACCCACGTTCCTGCAGGACTTCCTTGAGCAGGTCAGCACGGTCGGTGACAATCCCGTCCACCCCCAGGTCCAGCAGCCGGTGCATTTCCGCGGGGTCGTTGATGGTCCAGACATGGACCTGCAAGCCGTGACGGTGGGCGCGCCGGACGAAGCCAGGGGTCACGACGGTCACGGCACCGTAACTGGCCGGAACCTGCAGCGCGTGGACCCCCTGCAGCGTCCGGCGCGTTACAGCGGCCATGACCGCGGCCGGGAGCACAGGTCCCAGCAGGACAAAGAGGGCGTTGGATACCATGCCGGCCGAACCAGCCGCAGGACGGCTCAGCTGCCTGAGCACGGCGCGGCGCCGGCGGTCCGAGAAACTGGCGATCAGTACACGCTCGTGCAGGCCGAACCGTTCGATCGCCGCCACGAGGGGGTCCACCGAGGTCCAGTCTTTGACGTCCAGGTTGAACCGGACCTCCGGGAAGGCGGTGGCGAGCTCCTCAAACAACGGAATAGGCTCCGCGCCGCCGATTCTGGCGAGCGCGACGGTAGCCGCCGGGAGTTCCGAGATCCGGCCGCGGCCATCCGTGACCCGGTCCAGGGTTTCGTCGTGGAACAACAGCAGGACACCGTCGGCGGTGGTGTGCACATCCGTCTCCAGATAGCGGAACCCGAGGTCGACGGCGGCGCGGAACGCGGCCATGGAGTTTTCCAGGCCGTCCCGGGAGAAACCGCGGTGCGCCATGGCCACGGGAAGGCACGGGCCGACGCCGGAGGCAGGTCCGGAGGCGAAAAACGGGTGCGGGGTGCTCACTCCTGAAGCCTATCGGAGCCCCGGACCGCACCGGACGGCTGCAACCGCCAGGTGCCCGGTCAGTTGGCGGGCGGAAGGATCTGCACGCCGTCACTGCAGTGCAGCAGCGTGCGCCCGCGGCCGCCGTCGAGGTGCACCCACACAGCTGTGTGGTCCGCCGTGATGGCGTCTACCCGGCCTCCGGTCTCGTAGCCGGGCGCCAGCCGGACACTAACACGGTCACCCTGCTGCAGGCTGTTCCAGTGCTCGTCCGGCACCACCCGGCGCAGGGGCGTGTCGTCCGAGTTGTCCATGCGGTATCTGGCCATGATTTCCCACCGTCACTCAACTGATCCGTCGTGAAACTCCACGGTAAAACGCCAAGGTGAACGTCAGTTGTCCGGAGGCTGGGAGTCCGGTGTCAGTGTGGTCAAGGGCGCAGGAGGCCGAGCCCGGCGAGCTTACCCTCGAGAATCTGCGCGACGCCGTCGTCGTCGAAGTGCGGCGCCTGCTGTCCGGCGGCGCGGATGGCCTCGGGGTGGCCGCTGGCCATCGCGTAGCCGTCCCCGGCCCAGCGAAGCATTTCGATGTCATTGGGCATGTCACCGAACGCCACCACGTCGGCGGCGCCGACGCCGAGGGAAGCCGCGTATTCGGCGAGCGTCACGGCTTTGTTGACGCCGGGAAGCGATAGTTCCAGCAACGCCATGTTCGGCGCGGAGTGCGTCGCGGCTGCGAGATGGGCGACGGCGGGAGTCACCTCGGCCAGGAAATCATCGGCGCTGCCCTCCCGGACAATGGCCAGGAACTTCACGACGGAGTCCCCGGCGGTCAGCGTGCTGTGCAACGGTGCGGGGGTGACCTCGGCCAGCAGCCGGCTGGCGCCGTCGTCGAGGAATCCCGGTTCCAGATGGAAACCGGTCAGGGTTTCGGCGGCAAAAAATGCCGAAGGGCGCAGCCGCTGGATGATGCGGCGGGTCTCGAACACGGCGTCCAGCTGGAGGGCCCGGGCCGAGAGCAACCGGTTTGCTTCGAGATCCCAGACCACAGCTCCGTTGGAACAGATCACCGTGCCGGTGTGGCCCAGCTGTTCCTCGAGGGGGTGCAGCCAGCGCGGCGGACGTCCCGTAACGAAGACCAGTTCGATGCCTGCTTCCCGGCAGGCATGGAACGCACGGACGGTCCGGTCACTGATTTTCCCGTCATGGCCAAGGATCGTTCCGTCAATGTCACTTGCTACCAGCCGCATGCTGCCAGTCTACGTGCGCTGCGGGGCCCGGATGTGGCCGGACAGCCCCGCCTAGAGGTCGATGGAAATCACGGCGCGTTCGGTGGCGGCCGCAGAACGGGCTCCGGTGTCGGAGCTGACTGCCCGTGAGACGCAGCAGCACATCTGCGCCGCGGCGTGCTGCTGGCGCTCACTGTAGAAGACGTCCCGGTGGTCGATGGTGCCCTGGACACCAAGAAGCCGGACTTCACAGAGCCCGCATTCGCCTTTGCGGCAGTCGAACATCACGTCGACGCCGGCATCCTCAAGGGCTTCCAGCATGGACTTGCCGGCGCCGACGGTTGCCTCCACCCCCAGGCGGGGGACCCGGACCACAAATTCCTCCGGGTCAAACCAGCCGCTGTTGCCGAAGGTCTCGTACCGCAGGTTCGGCAGGCTGAGTCCGAGCGCTTGCCAGCCGCGTTTCACGGCATCCATCAGCCGAATCGGCCCGCACATATAAAGCTCCGACTCCGGGTCCACCCCGGCCAACAGCTCATCGACGTTCAGCGCCGTGCCCTCATCGTCCACGTGCACGCGAAGGGCCCCGCCGTGGAGCTCCTCGAGCTGCGGCAGGTAGGCCATGGCAGCGCGGCTGCGTCCTGCATAGACCAGGACGTACTCGGCCTTGATGTTCCTCAGGACCCGGGCCATATTGACCATCGCGGTAATACCGATGCCGCCGGCCAGCAGGACATACCGCGGCGCACCGACCCGGAGCGGAAAATTCTGCAGCGGCTGCGTGATCTCCAGCCGGTCCCCGACCTGGAGTTCCTGCATAAAGACCGCCCCGCCCCGGGATTGCGGGGACAGGAAGACGCTGATGGCCAACTGCTGCCCGTCCTCGCTGGAATCCACGACGGAGTATGAGCGCTTCTGGCGTTCACCGTTTATTGTCACCATCACGTCAATGTGCGTGCCGGGCTCCGCCCTCCTGGGCAGGGCCGGCGCGATGACCAGGCGCCTGGTCTGCGCGGTAAGGGACTCCGCCTCGACGACGGTGCCCGCCTGCCAGACTTCTGTGTTTGTTGCTGCCATGTCGTTCTTCTAACTTTTCAGCGGATCCGGAACAGCGGGAAGGCAATCAGGTGGTCGGGATGAGCCGGCCCTCGGCGGCCAGCTGGCGCTCGATCAGGCGACGGACCCACATCCCGCCGGCGTCGATGTTCAGGTTGTAGAACTCGTAATCCGGATTTGCATCGATTGCTTCCTGCTGTGCCTTGAGCATGGCTTCGTCCTCGCCAAAGACGCCGTGGACGCCGTCGCGCAGCTGGGTGGTGATGAGCTGGCTTTCCAGCCGGTAGTTGCGCATAAAGGCCCAAAAGTAGTGGCAGGTCTTGGCACTTTCCGGCGAGATGGTATTCATCACGAAGCCGTTTACGCCCTGGCTGCGGTCACCTTCGGGCGCCCCGGTACCCGCCTTGGCGACGCCCACGTCGATGTTGATTGTCGACGGCGACTGGAAGGTAATGATCTGCCAGCGGTCCACCCGGCCTTCGAAGCCCGGGAACTTGTCCCGCATGTTCTTGAGCCAAAACGGCGGGGCGTCAATATCGAGCATCCAGCGGGAGACCGTGACCGTGTTGCCGTCCTGCGTGACGACGAAGTCAGATTCGCTTAATTCGTCCTGGCCGATGGACGAGGAATGGACGAACTCCTCGTGGGTGAGGTCCATCAGGTTATCAAGCACCAACTGGTAGTTGCAGGGGGCGAAGATCGTCTCGCCGTCGCCGGCCCAGCCGTCGGAACTCATCTGGTGCATGTCGGGGATAAGACCCGGATCGGCCCGGGTGGGGTCACCCAGCCAAACCCAGACGTAGCGGTACCGTTCAATCACCGGAAACGAGGGCACTGTCGCACTCGGGTTAATGGTTTCCTGGGCCGGCATCGACACGCAGCGGCCCGCGGAGTCGTAGATGATGCCGTGGTAGGGGCACTGGATCTGGTCCTTCGCCAGGGTCTTGCCCATTGACAGCGGGGCCAGACGGTGCCAGCACGCGTCCGCGAGGGCCACTGCCTTGCCATCCTCGGTGCGGTACAGGGCCAGCGGCCGGTCGGCGATCCGGCGCGGCATTGGCTTCCTGGTGACCTCGTGGTCCCACGCGGCCACGTACCAGGCGTTCAGCGGATAGCCCAGCACCTTGTTCGTCGTCGAGCTCACAGACTGCATCATTGCCGTCATGGTCATTCCTTCCGGTTCCGGCTACTATCTACCTTCATAGGTAGTGTTCTGAATCACAGCATATCTATGAAGATAGATAGTGACAAGAGCCGCCAACACCTGACCCTGACCTCCGCGACGACGCGAGGGCCGGACCATCCACCGAGAGGCAGCCCCGTGAAACTGATGGACCCCACAATCTGGGACGGCAAAATCTTTACCGGAAGCTGGACGCTTTCGGACAGCGGCGACACTGCCGTTGTTGAACCGGCCACGGGCAAGGAGCTGGGGCGCATCGGCACCGCGTCGGCCGACGACGTCGACGCAGCCTGCAAGGCGGCTGCCGCCGCCCAGCCAGCATGGGCTGAAACCAGCTTCGAAGAGCGCGCAGCGGTCCTGCGGCGTGCAGGCATGTTGTTCGAACAACACGCCGACGAGATCCACGAGTGGATTATCCGTGAGGCAGGCTCGATCCTGCCGAAGGCCCAGCTGGAAACCCATACCGCGGCGCAGGAGTGCTTTGAGGCCTCAGCCCTTCCCTCCAGGGGCCAGGGCGAGCTGCTTGCGGCCGCAGATCCCGAGCGGCTCAGCTTCAGCCGGCGGGTTCCGGTCGGCGTCGTCGGGGTGATCGCACCGTTCAACGTTCCGCTGATCCTGGCCATCCGGGCCGTGGCCCCCGCGCTGGCCCTCGGAAACGCCGTGGTGCTAAAACCGGACATGCGGACTGCCGTGGCCGGCGGCGTATCGATCGCCCGGGTCTTCGAGGAGGCGGGCTTGCCGGCCGGAGTCCTGCAGATGCTGCCGGGAGGAGCGGAGGCCGGCGCTTCGCTGGTGGCCAATCGGGAAACCCGCGTCATCGCATTCACCGGTTCAACGGCCGCGGGCCGCCGCGTCGGGGCCTCGGCTGCCGAGCATCTCAAGCGGGCGCACCTCGAACTCGGCGGCAACAACGCGATGATCGTCCTAGCCGATGCCGATGTGGAACTGGCGGCCTCCAACGGCGCCTGGGGCTCTTTCCTCCACCAAGGCCAGATCTGCATGACGGCCGGACGCCATATCGTGCACGAATCCATCGCGGACGAGTATGTGGCGCTGCTTGCCGAGAAAGCCAGGCAACTCACTGTAGGCGATCCCTTCACCGAACAGGTGGCTCTGGGCCCGATCATTGACGTGAAACAGCGGGACAACATCCATCGGCTGGTCACCGACAGCGTGGCCGGCGGCGCCACGCTGCTTGCGGGCGGCACCTTCGACGGGTTGTTCTATGCGCCCACCGTGCTGGACGGGGTGCGTCCGGATACGCCCGCGTTCTGCTCGGAAGTCTTCGGACCGGTGGCGCCCGTGATTCGCTTCAGCACGGTTGAGGAAGCCGTGGAGTTGGCCAAGGATTCCGAATACGGGCTCTCGGTCAGCATCATAACTTCCGACGCGATGAGTGCTTGGAGCATCGCACGGCACATCCCGTCCGGGCTGGTCCACATCAACGACCAGACCGTTGGCGATGAAGCCCACATTCCCTTCGGCGGTGTCCGCAATTCCGGGACCGGCGGTCGGATCGGCGGCGCCGAGGCCAACCTGGAATCGTTCACCGAAAACCAGTGGGTCACCATGCAGGCCAAGCCTGCCCGGTACCCCTTCTAAGCCGAAACCCGCGCGACTGGAATCAGCATGCCAGCGGGCCCCGGACCCGGGGTCCGCCGGCGCGCGGGCTCAGGCTTCGAGCTTGTCAATCAACTCCAGCCCGCGGCGGGCCCATGCGACTTCAGCTTCGGCCCGGTCGATCATGCCTTCATAGGTGAAAATCTTGTAGCCTGCGATTTTTGCCCGGTCCTCTTCCGGCGCGGATTCCAGGCGCCGGGCCAAGGTGGGATTGCTGCGGTCCTCGAGGCTGGCGATCATCTCCCGCCATTGCTGTGCCCGTGACGAGTGGTAGTCAATATGGGCGCGCATCTGGGCCCTGGCCGCATCTGGTTCAGCCCATTCGAGGTAGGCGGCCTTGAGGTGGATCGGGTCGCGCTCCCGCGCATAGTCGAGCGTGGTATTCATCCAGGCCCGGAATGCCTCCACCCCGTCGGGGGTAATGTGATAGCGCTTCTTCTTGCCCTTTTGGCCCCAGGCTTCTTCCACCCCGCCGAGCAGGCCGTCCTTTTCCATCCGCCGGAGTTCCGGGTAGATCTGCGAATCCGGAGCGTGCCATACGTAGCCGACCGAGCGCTCAAAGTGCTTGTAGACGTCATACCCGGTGAGGGGCTGGGACGTCAGCAATGCCAATAGTGCGTACCGCAGGCTCATCTGCCGCCGATCTTCTTCGTCAAGAACCCGGTCGGGTGTTTTTCGCCCGCCCGCCGGGGCTCATCCCATTAAACCCCTTGTCAACTATCTATGGAGATAGTTATGATGTGTGTCACGCCACATACCTATCACTATAGATATGCGGCAGTAGGTCCTCCTTCGACGACGAAGGGCAGGCCTCGACGCCGACGGCCCGGCACGGAGCACCCGCTCGTTTCACGCCAGGGCCCACCCGCCACCGCCGGCCAGTCCGCGGATTCCAGAAAGTAGTCACCCATGCAATTGCAGGAACGCATTGACGCGTCACGCATGTCGTTGTACCAATGGCTCATTGTCGGTTTGTGCATTGTGCTGAACGCCTTGGACGGCTTCGACGTCCTGGCCATGGCCTTCACCGCGAATAGCGTCACCCGCGATTTTGGCCTCAGCGGCGCAGAACTTGGTGTCCTGCTCAGTGCCGGGCTGGTCGGCATGGCCATCGGTTCCTTGGGCCTGGCTCCCTTCGCTGACGTCATCGGACGCCGGCCAATGGTCCTTGTCTCCGTCGCCCTTGCCGCCGCAGGAATGCTGCTCGCCTCCCTTTCCCATTCGGCCGTCGAACTCGGGATCTGGCGGATCGTGACCGGCCTGGGCATCGGCGGCATCCTCGCCTGCACCAACGTGATCGCCAGTGAGTACTCATCCAAGCGCTGGCGCGGTCTGGCTATCAGCATCTACACCGCCGGATACGGCGTGGGGGCAACACTGGGCGGGGCAGCTGCCGTTACCCTGCAGGCCAGTTTCGGCTGGCGCTCGGTGTTTCTCTTCGGCGGCATCTGCACCGCCGCCGTCTTTGTACTGCTCGCCTTGCTCCTGCCGGAGTCGGTGGACTTCCTGGCCACCAGAAGGCCCCGCAATGTTGTGGCCAGGCTGAACCGGATCGCCCGCAGAATCGGGCAACCGGCAGTGACTGAACTGCCACCCGCAGCCGCAGCTGCCGGGCGCAGGAATAAGGTGTCCGAGCTCTTCACCGCCGGAACCCGACGCTCCACCTGGCTTGTCTGGCTGGCCTTCTTCGCCGCCATGTTCGGCTTCTACTTCGTCAACAGCTGGACTCCGCGACTTCTGGTCACGGCCGGAATGACCGAGAGCCAAGGCGTGATCGGCGGGCTTATGCTCACCCTGGGCGGTACTTTCGGGTCGCTGCTCTACGGTTTGCTGACCATTCGCTGGAACAGCCGCAAGGTGATGGTCGTCTTCGCCGTCCTCTCCGCGGCCACCATGGTGATGTTCATTTCCACTGCGGGAATCCTGGCCCTCGCCTTTGTCGCCGGCGGAGTCGTGGGCATGCTGATCAACGGCTGCATTGCCGGGATGTACACCATCACCCCCGCCTTGTACGGTGCCTCCATCCGGAGCACCGGCGTCGGCTGGGCCATCGGAGTCGGCCGGGTGGGCGCGATCGTCGCGCCGCTGATCACCGGCGCCCTGCTGGACGCACACTGGACCGCGTCCATGCTCTACATGGGAGTCGGCGTTGTGGTGCTGGTGGCCGGCGGCGCCGTGGCCGCGATGCGCCCGGACCCCGCCGAGACCACAACAGCAGCTAAAGCCGCGGCCGAGGAAAGCCTGGCGTCGGCGCCCTGACGCCGTCCGCGGCAGGCATCCACCAGAGCCTAGTGCTGCTCGAAGAGCCCCGTCAGCTGCGCCCGGCCAAGCGTGTGGCTAAAGAGCGCAAAGCCCAGGCTGGCAGGACTGCCGTCGATGTCGACCCCTAGCTGGTCGACGTCGACGGCGTGGACCACGATCAGGTAGCGGTGCGGCCCGTGCCCCTTTGGCGGCGCCGCCCCGATGTAGCCGGCGAATCCGGCGTCGTTCCTCAACTGCAGGGCCCCGGCCGGAAGGGCCGCGCCGTCGCGGGAACCGGCACCGGCCGGAAGTGAGCTGACATCAGCCCGAATGTTCAGCACGGCCCAGTGCCAGAACCCGCTCGCCGTGGGGGCGTCGGGGTCATAGACGGTCACCGCGAAGCTCTTCGTCCCGGCCGGTGCACCACTCCAGCTCAGCTGCGGGGACTCGTCCGTGCCGCCGGCGCCCATAAGGCCGCTGCGCTGTGCCGGGGGAAGGGTTCCGCCGTCCTCGAAGGACTCGCTGCTGACCTCGAAAGCGGCGACGCTGGGAAGTGCTGCGTAAGGATTATGGGCCGTCATGGCTGCCTTTCTCGTTCTTCCTGCTGTCCGGCAGGGCCTGCCAGGGGGTGCCGGAACCCACGCTACCAGCCTCCAGCCGGGCCAGTTCCGCGCGGGTGGGCGGGTTGGCGCCGGCGCGGGAGACGGTGACGGCGGCGGCCCGGGAGGCATGGGCGAGGAGATCCCGCAGGCTTTCGGCCGAAAGCCTGCGGAGCTCCTGGCGGTTTTGCGCCCCGTCCAGCCCCCGGTCCACAACCCCCGACAGCAGCGCCGCCATAAACGAGTCCCCGGCTCCAACCGTGTCCGCGACCTGCACTGACGGCGCGGCGAAGTGGGCTTCGCCGGCGGCATTCACACCCCAGGGCCCCCGGGCGCCGCGGGTCACCACCACCATGGCCGGACCCACCGAGCCGCCAAGTGCCAGCCAGCGGCGGGCGGAATCAAGCGGGTCCTCGCCGGGGTAGAGCCACTCCAGGTCCTCGTCCGAGGCCTTCACCACATCCGCCAGGCGGACGAATTTCTCCGCCTGCCCCCGTGCATAGTCCACGTCGGTGATGATGCTGGGCCGGCAGTTGGGGTCGAAACTGACGGTGGCCAGCGGGTGGGCGTGTTCGACGGCGGCAAGCACCTCGGAGGCGCCTGGAGCCAGCATTGTTGCTATCGAGCCGGTATGCAGCAGCGTCGTTGACTGCAGCATCAACGGCAAGCGGTCAGCGAGGCCGGGCAACTCCCAGGCGAGCTCGAACGTGTAGCTGGCGGCGCCGTCGTCGTCGATCAGTGCGGTGGCGACGGACGTGGGCAGCTCATCGGGACCCACCGGGAGCATCACCGAGCTGGACTTCAGGTGTGCCGCCACTGCCTCGCCGTACGCGTCGCGTCCGTAGCGGCCAATGAACTGCACCGGATGATCCAGCCGCGCAAGTCCGACTGCGACGTTTAGGGGGCTTCCGCCGACATGGGCCTGGATCCCGGAGGAACGCTGGACTACATCTACCAGGCCCTCGCCAATTACAGTGAGCATGTCAATACTCTGCCAGAGAACGCGGGCCGGCGCGCTGCCGTACCCCGCGGCTACCGTGCGGGGCCGTCCTGCTGGTAAACATCCGGAATGCCATCGTGGTCGGAGTCGACCTTCTCGGCCTCTTCGGCCTGCCGGTATTGCCGGTTCCGGGTCTTGAGCACCGCCGTTGCCAGCAGGGCCGCCAGGAGGGAAGCCGCGAGGATCCCCACCTTGGCATGGTCATCGTGAATGCTGCCCTGACCGAAGCTCAGCTCGGCCACCAGAAGCGATACCGTGAAGCCGATTCCGGCCAGCAGGGACACGCCAAAGACGTCAACCCACTTAAAGCTGTTGTCCAGCCGCGCCTTGGTGACCTTCGTGAGCAGCCAGGTTGTGCCCATGATGCCGATCGGCTTGCCGAGAACCAGCGCCGTGATGATCCCGACGGCCACCGGGTCGGTCAGCGCCGAGAGCAGGCCGTCCCAGCCACCCACAGCAACGCCTGCGGAGAAGAACGCGAAGATCGGGACCGCGATGCCGGCCGAGATCGGCCGGAACCGGTGTTCGAAGATCTCCGCCAGGCCCGGTCCGGCCTGCGGGCCGCCGCTGGCTTGGGAGCGCATGACCGGAATGGCGACTCCAAGCAGGACACCGGCTACGGTCGCGTGGATGCCGGAGGCATGGACGAGCGCCCAAGTTACCGCGCCCAGCGGCAGGAGGATCAGCCACGCGGCTGCGGGCTTGGTCCCGAAGAACCGCCGGTATTTATGCGCCAGGAAGGTATAAAGAGCCAGTGGAATCAGCGCCAGCAGCAGCGGCAGCGGCATCAGATCGCTGGTGTAGAAGACGGCGATGATGGTGATGGCGATCAGGTCGTCCACCACGGCAAGGGTCAGCAGAAAGATCCGCAGTGCACTGGGCAGATGCGAGCCGATGATGGCAAGCACGGCAACGGCAAAAGCGATGTCGGTGGCCGTGGGGATAGCCCAGCCGCGCAGGGTTTCCGGGCTCGCGAGGTTTACGACGGCGTAGATCACCGCCGGGATGGCGACGCCGCCGACGGCCGCAGCCACCGGAACAATCGATTTGTCCAGCTGCCGCAGGTCCCCGGCGATGAACTCACGCTTGAGTTCGAGACCGACCAGGAAAAAGAAGATCGCCAGCAGCCCGTCGGCCGCCCACGCCCCGACGCTCAACTCCAGGTGCCAGGGTTCGTAGCCGAACTTGAAGTCCCTTAGCGCAAAATAGCTCTCGGACACCGGGGAGTTGGCCCAAATCAGCGCGATCACGGCGGCGGCAACCAGCAAGGCGCCGCCGACTGTTTCCTTCCGGAGGATCTCGCCGATCCGGAGGGACTCGGCGTAGCTGCCGCGGCCGAAGATCGTCAGGCGCGGGCGGGGAGAGGATGGTGTGGGGCTCATGCGGGAGTCCTAAAAGTTGGGTCGACAGAACTATGCCGACCAGACTTCCCGGCGCACCTGTAGTCCAGTCTAGGGGGTCAGGACATCGTGCTGAAGCGTTCGGCCTGGGCTTTGCTGCCCTGGACAATGATCTGGTCGTCGTCGTAGAGCACCGTTTGCGCCGTGGTGTGGCCCCATTTGCCGCCCGGCCGTTTGACCGCCACGATCGTGACTCCGTACTTGTCCCTGAGGCCGAGCACACCCAGCGGCCGGTCTCGGATGCCCGACGGCGGGCTGGTCCGGACCATAACAAAGTCGTCCTCAAATTCGACATAGTCAAGAATCGAGCCGAGGACCAGGTGCGCGACGCGCTTGCCCATGTCATGTTCGGGCCGGATGACGTGTTCGACGCCGAGCTGGCCAAGAATTTCGGCGTGCGGTTCGCTGATGGCCTTGGCCCAGATCTGGGGCCGGCGGAATTTGAGGATCCGGGAAGTTGTCAGGATGCTCGCTTCGATATCCGAGCCGATCCCGACCACCGCCCGGTCGAATTCGTGGACCGAGAGCTGGCGAAGCACCTCTTCCTTGGTGGAGTCCGCCCGGACCACATGGGTCAGGCGGCCGTTGAAGGACTGGACGATTTCTTCGCTGGAGTCGATGCCGAGAACTTCGGTTCCCTGCGCCTCAAGTTCCAGGGCCAGCGAGCCGCCGAAGCGGCCCAGTCCAATAACCACCACCGACGACGCCTTGTCAACGGCTGCAGCGGCATGGGAGGAGAAGATGTTCCTAGCCAATGAGTGGCCTTTCCTTGGGGAATTCGTAGAGCACGGGGCGTTCGCGCAGGGCCAGGGCGGCGCCAAGCGTCACCGGGCCCAGCCTCCCGACGAACATCAGCACGATCAGCACGAGCTGACCCACCGGCGGAATAGCGGCTGTGATGCCGGTGGAGAGCCCTACAGTGGCGAACGCCGAAATGACCTCGAACAGGATCCGTTCCTGCCCGAAGTCGGTGACCAGCATCAGAAACATCGTCGCGCCCGTGACTAGCGCGATTGCCAGCAGCACGACGGTAATGGCTTGGCGGTGTACTGCGCGGGACAGGCGTTTGCCGAAGATGTTTACGGCGGTCCCGCCCTGGAGTTCGGTACTGAGAATAAAGAATAGGACAGCGAACGTGGTGATTTTCAGGCCGCCCGCAGTTCCGGCCGGGCCGCCGCCGATGAACATCAGGATGTCCATGCCCAGCCAGGACACTGGATTCATCTGCCCGATGTCAATGCTGTTGAACCCGGCGGTCCGGGTAATGACGGACTGGAAAAAGCCTGCGAGCACCTTCTCGGCCGGATGCAGCCCGCCCAGCGTTGCCGGGTTGGCCCATTCGACGGCGGTCAGGAACGCGGCGCCGCCGACCAGGAGGATGGCCGAGCCAACGAGAACGAGTTTGGTGTTCATGCTCCAGTGGATCGGCCGCCGGTATTGGCGCCCGAGCTCAAAAAGTACCGGGAAGCCAAGTCCACCAACGATCACTGCGGCAGCGATCGGCAGACAGATCCAGGGATCGCCGACAAACCCCATGAGGTTATCTGAATACAGGGCAAATCCGGCGTTGTTGAAGGAGGAGATGGAGTGGAACACTCCGTGCCAAAGCGCTTCGCCAAGCGGATAGCCGTACCCGGCCATAAAGCGGATCGCCAGCACCAGCGCCAGGACCGCCTCCACCGCCAGGCTGATGGCCAGGACCCCGACGAGTACTTGGCGCACGTCGCCGAAGCCGCTGCTCTTGGTCTCAGCGGCTGCGGAAATCCGGGACCGCAGGCCCAGTCGGCGTGCCGTCAGGACCCCGAGCAGCGTGCCGAAGGACATCACCCCGAAGCCGCCGATCTGGATCAGGACCAGGATGACCGCCTGGCCGAATCCACTCCAGAAAACTGGCGTGTCCACGGTGATCAGGCCGGTGACACAGACGGCGGAGGTCGCGGTGAACAAGGCTTCCAGCACGCTCGCCCCGTCATCGCCTGCCTTAGCCACGGGAAGCAGGAGCAGTCCGGTACCGGCGGCGACGGCCGCGGCAAAGCCGAGCACGATCACCTGGGCCGGGTGGCGGGGCGCGAACGCACGGATGAACTTAGGGAAGCCCCCTGCCAGGGCGCGCAGGACCGCGGGAGCTTCAACGTGCATAGGGCTCACGCTATCACCGGGTGGCGCATGCCACCGAAGGGCTCAGCCCAGCAGCAACTGGACCAGTTCGCGGCACTTCCGGTACGCGCCCGCCTTGGGGTCTATCAGGGCAAAATGATCGCCCGGGACTTTCACCAGCTGAACCGGTGCGGCGGCCGACTTTGCCGCCGCAGCGTACGAGTCGGACTGGCTCACGGGAACGGTGTCGTCGTCCATGCCGTGAACGGCATAGACGGGTACTGTCAGTGGGACCGCGCTGATCGGATCAGCGTATTTATGCCGCTTTGGGTATTTCTCCGAGGAACCACCCAACAGGTTGCTGACGGCGCCGTTACTGAGGTTCAACCGCTCGGCCTCAGCGAGGTTGAGCACACCCGATTGGCTGACGACACCGGTCAGCTGCACCGCCCCGTCGTCGCCCCTGCGCAGCAGTTGGCGGTCCGCGTCCGGGGCCCCAAGCCGGGCGAGGCGGGACCGTCCGGCGGCCCACACCGCGAGATGACCGCCGGCCGAGTGTCCCAGCGCAACGACCTTGCCCAACTCGAGTCGGTGGTCGCCGGCAATGTCGCCGAGCTTGTCGATTCCGGCGAGTACGTCGGAGAAGGTGTGTGGCCAGCCGCCGCCGTTGCCGGCTCGTCGGTATTCCAGGTTCCACGCAGCCATGCCGTGCGCCGCGAGGTCCTTGGCCAGGGGTTCACCGAGTTCCGCGCCGTACTGCGAGCGCCAGTAGCCGCCGTGGATGACCACCACCACACCCTTGGCGGCGGCAGTCTCCGGCAGGAAGAGCTCCCCCCACTGGCTTGGGTCATCGCCGTAGCTGTACCTATGCCGCTTCACACTGTCCTCCTTGGGGCCCGGCGAGCAGTCGGCGAAGACTGCCCCCAAAGTCACCGTCGCTGCGGCCGCGATCAAAGCCCGACGCCGCACATCAGCCATCTGCTGAGCCTACCTTGACCGCCGCGCCCTGACCGCCGCGCGGCACGGCGCAAGGCGACTCCGCGCCGGAGGCAGGGCCGCACTCCCGCCGAGCCGCAGTTTCAGGTCGCGCCGCCGACCCCGGGGGTGTCAGCCCTCCGCCGTCGTACCGCGGCCGTAAGCTGGGACCATGGCGAGCAACTGGGATCGACTGGACCCGAACCTGCGCGAATCCGTGCAGGAAAACGTAGAACTCTACGAGCGGGTGCGACCTGCCCTGAAGCTGGTCACCCGCGAGGTCCTGCTGACACTTCGGGCCATGCTCAAGGGCACCGAGGTGACACCGCTGTTCGTCACCGGCCGGACCAAGACTGTTGAATCCTTCCGGGAGAAGATTTCACGGACCGAGGAACCGCTGGAGCCGGGCGGTCCGCCGGTGCTGAAGTTCCCGGACGCGTTCCGGACCCTGAACGACATGGTGGGCATCCGGGTGATCACCAAGCTGCCCGCGGAAAACGCCGTCGTGGCCAACCTGATCAAGCGCCAGCGTCAGCTCTTTGACTGCCGCGGCGACCGCGAGAAGGACATCGGCTCGATCGAGTCGGGGACGTACGGCTATTCCAGCCGGCACCTGATCCTGCGGACGATCCACAACGAGGCCGTCAAGGAGTATCAGGAAGCCTTTAACCCGGAAGCCCAGCCCAATGGCAGCTACTTCTTCGAATGCCAGATCCGCACCGTGTTCGCGCACGCCTGGAGCGAGATCGAGCACGACATCCGGTTCAAGGCCGAGGATCCGCGCGCGTGGACGCCGCACTTCGACCGCCAGTTCACCGCCACGGCCGCGATGCTGGAAACGGTGGAGGGAGCGTTCGCTGACCTGCACGAACGCTACGAGGAAGTCCGCAGCTACTGGGACATCGACGGCGAAGGAGCCGCCCAGCTCACCCCTAACCGGATCCGCGATGTCTGGCGTACACTGCTGCCGCACGTGGACCGGAAGGTCGACGACGACTGGGGCTGGGCCGCCGAACTGATGGCCGCCCACGGCCTGAACCAGACCATGCAGCTGGCCGGGCTGCTGAGCGCCAACCGGATCACCGAGGTCCGCAGGGCCCTGGACCACCGCTACTCCCCCGGCCCGGACCGTCTCTTGGATGACCTGTTGCTCTGGCAGTACGGCACCAAACATGTCGACCTCACCGCCGAACCGGCCGACGCCGTCCCACACCCGCGGCGGGACAGCCTCCAGCGGCGGCTCAAGCAGATCGAGCGCTATCGGCTGACGCAGGGGTAGGAACTCCTAGAGCTCGGTCGGATCGAGGCGTTCCTCGACTACTTCGGCCGTGGAGCCGCCTGACGCGGCCAGCGTCACGCGGTAGGCAGCCTTGCCTGGTGTTTCCGTCACTGCCTCCACCAGCTGGGTCCCGCGGTAGAGCAGGCCCACACCGTCGTCGGTGCAGTGGGTCTCGCCCAATGTTCCCTCCGCCACCAGACGGTGCACCAGGGGCCGGCGTGCTGCTTCGGAATCATAATGGACCCCGTTGTCGTAAGGGAGGAGGGCCAAGCCGTTACTCACGGCGCGCAGTTCAGGACCAAACGAGTCGGTTGTCCCGCCGCGGAACCAGCAGATCGATCCGGCCGACACGCCCGCCAACACCACTCCGGCCTGCCAGACGCGCCGGAAGATTGCGTCCAGTTCGTGGGCGCGCCAGACGGCCAGGAGGTTAACCACTGAACCGCCGTTCACCCACACAACGTCCTGGCCGAGCAGGTACTCCTCGATGTTGCCGACGTTGGGCATGCTGAACAGGTTCAGGTGCGTGAGCTGGAATCCGGCGACGTTGCCCGCTTCGCTGATCTCGGAGTTGAACCACCGCTGGTCCCCGCTGGCGGTGCCCAGGTGGGCGATCCTGGGTGCCCGCCCGGTGACACCGGACAAATCCACCGCGTAGTGCACGAGTTTGTTGAATTCCAGCCTGGTCCGTGCGCCCGGCTTGTAGCCGCCGGAGGTCGCAAGAATTGTCGGACTTTTGGACGCCATAGCGGGTTGCTCCTTGGACGGGACAATCATTGCAGTTGAGCCTACCGAAGCCGGCGGCACGCACCGGCCGGGTACCGTTCCCTTTCCGGGCAGGGGCAACCGGGCCGGAGCGCGCCCGGTCCGGAATGAAACGCTCTAGCGCGGCGGGCGGGCTGTCCTTAGAGTGACGGAGGAACCCGCAGCCCGATGAAAGGACGCCGACATGTCGTTCCAGGCCTATCTGGACACCATCGAAGACAAAACCGGCCTCACCCCGCGCCGGCTCGTGCAGATCGCCGAGGAAAAAGGATTCGCCGATCCTTCAGTGCAGGCTGGGACCATCCTCGAATGGCTCAAAGCGGACTACGGGCTCGGGCGGGGTCATGGAATGGCCCTGGTCCACGTCATCAAGAGCGGGCCGCGGATCGATGCCCGGCACATCGGGTCCTCCGGCGTGCACCGCGATGAGGCGGACGTGCTCTGGCTGGACGGCAAAGCAACCAAACCAAAGCCCTGACTGCGGAGGGGCCCAGCCTAGTGACCGGCGCCGAGCTTGCCGCCGAGGCGTTCGCGCATGAGGGCGCTGGCGTCGTTGAGGCCGATGATCTTCACGTCCGTACCGTGGTGGTGATACTTCTCGGTGATGGCGTCCAGGGCGGCGATCGTCGAGGCGTCCCAAAGGTGGGAGGCGTGCATGTCGATCAGGACGTGCCCGGGATCCAGGGCGTAGTCGAACTGGGTGTAGAGGTCGTTGGAGGACGCGAAGAACAGTTCGCCGTCCACAACGTATTTGGCGGTTTCGTGGCCGTCGATGTTCACGAGGGACCGTTCAACCGTGACAAAGTGGGCAACCCGGCGGGCGAACATCACCATGGCGACAAGAACGCCGACGCCGACGCCGATCGCCAGATTATGGGTTGCGACGGTGACGATGACGGTAGCGACCATAACTGCGGTTTCGCTCTTGGGCATCATTTTCACGGTCCGGGGCCGAATGCTGTGCCAGTCGAAGGTGGCGACGGAAACGAAGATCATCACCGCGACCAGCGCGGCCATCGGGATGATGGAGACGATGCCGCCCAGGACCACAACAAGGATCAGCAGGAAGACACCGGCGAGGAAGGTCGAGATCCTTGTCCGGGCGCCGGAGGCCTTCACGTTGATCATGGTCTGGCCGATCATTGCGCAGCCGCCCATGCCGCCGAAGAACCCGGTGACGATGTTGGCCACCCCCTGGCCCCAGGCTTCGCGGGTCTTATGGGAGCGGGTGTCTGTGACGTCGTCGACCAGCTTCGCGGTCATCAGGGATTCGAGGAGTCCGACGAAGGCCATGGCGAGGGCGAAGGGGAAGATGACCTGCAGGGTTTCGAGGCTCAACGGCACGTTGGGAATGAACAGTGTCGGCAGCGAGCTGGGCAATTCCCCCTTGTCGCCCACGGTGGGGACCGCGACGGCTGCGAACACGGTGATGAGGGTTAGAACTACGATGGCGACCAGTGGTGCCGGAACGGCTTTGGTCAGCTTCGGCAGGCCGAAGACAACGACCAGGCCCAAAGCAACGAGCGGGTAAACGAGCCACGGGACATCGAGGAGTTCGGGAACCTGGGACATAAAGATCAAGATGGCCAAGGCGTTGACGAACCCGACCATAACCGAGCGGGGGATGAACCGCATGAGCTTCGCCACCCCGGAGAGCCCGAGAATGACCTGGAAGATGCCGGCGAGGATCACGGCGGCGACGAAGTAGTCCACTCCGTGGGATTTCACCAGCGGGGCGATGACCAGGGCGATCGCACCGGTGGCCGCGGAGATCATCGCGGGGCGGCCGCCGACGAAAGCGATGGTCACGGCCATGGTGAAGGAGGCGAACAAGCCGATCCGCGGATCAACGCCGGCGATGATCGAGAAGGCGATGGCTTCCGGGATCAGGGCCAGCGCGACAACGAGTCCGGCCAGCACCTCGGTCTTGAGCCGGCGGGGGGACATTAGGGTCCCCCGGACGGATTGCAACTGCTCGGGCGTGAATGCCGGGGCATTCATGGCTGGTTTGACGGCCATTTCTGGCTCCGTTCATGGTCAAGAAGACGCGCGAATGCGGCTTCGCTTTGCTAATGTCTGGGGCGCACTGCCGCGCGGGGAGGGGGGATTTCGCAAGGAACGTCTCAACCCCACTACCCAAACTCTACCCTAACGTGATGGTAGGGTTTAAATTTGAACAGGATGGAGCCCCTCATGAGCGCTAAGACCAGCACCATGCACATCGGTGAACTGGCCGAACGCACCGGGCTGTCCCTGCGGACGATCCGCCATTATGACGAGGTTGGACTCCTGCCCGCCAGCGCGCGCACCGACGGCGGCTTCCGGGTGTACTCGGAGGATGATTTCGAACGGCTTGCTGTTATCAAGCAGATGAAGCCGCTGGGGTTCTCGCTGGAGGAAATGTCCGAGATCCTGGGCCTGCTCGCGGGTGGACCGGACGCGCCGGGGTCCACTGACCGGCTCGTGGAAATCCTGGGGCGGGCGACGCATCAGCGCGCCAAGATGGCCCGCAGCCTCGCACAAGCGGATGACTTCATCGCCATGCTTGGCAGCCGCACCGCCTAACCATCCAGGGTCCGCGCCTGCGGCTCAGCTAGAATCCGACATATTCTCCCGCGCAGCGTTCACGAACTGGCTCCGGAGCGGCCCCAGTGGCACCATGTTTGGATGCTTGAGGCAACGAAAAACCCGCAGTCCGCCCAGGAGCCCAGCGCTGACGCGGTCCCGATCAACCCCGCCCTCGCCGTTGAGGCCAGGATTGCTCGCATCGCGGTGACCGTATTCCCGCTGCTGGTCCTCATCGCCGGAGTCGCCGGCTACCTGTTCCCGGGCGCCCTCAAACCCCTGAGCCCCAGCGTCCCGTACCTGCTGGGAATCATCATGTTCTGCATGGGCCTGACCCTGACCCCGCCCGACTTCGCGTCGGTCGCCAAACGCCCCTGGGCCGTGGTCCTCGGGATCGTGGCGCACTACCTCATCATGCCCGGCGCGGGCTGGCTGATCGCCGTCGCCCTGAATCTGTCGCCGGAACTGGCTGTGGGTCTGATCCTCGTCGGCTGCGCACCCTCGGGCACGGCGTCCAACGTCATGGCATTCCTGGCCAAGGGCGACGTAGCCCTCTCGGTCGCCGTCGCCTCCGTGTCCACCCTGATCGCCCCGATCGTGACGCCGCTGCTGGTGCTGTTCCTGGCCGGTTCCTACCTGCAGATCGACGCCGGCGGCATGGTTCTGGACATCGTCAAGACCGTCCTCCTGCCGGTGATCGCCGGCCTGCTGGCCCGCTTTTTCCTCAAGAAGCTCGTGGCCCGGGTGCTCCCGGCCCTTCCCTGGGCCTCCGCCGTCGTGATTTCACTGATCGTGGCGATTGTGGTCGCCGGCAGCGCCGGCAAGATCGTCGCCGCCGGCGGAATTGTGTTCCTGGCCGTGGTGCTGCACAACGGCTTCGGCCTGGGCCTGGGGTACCTGGCCGGCAAGCTGGGGCGTCTGGATGACAAGGCCCGCCGTGCGCTGGCCTTCGAAGTCGGTATGCAGAACTCCGGCCTGGCCGCCACCCTGGCCACGGCGCACTTCAGCCCGCTGACCGCCCTGCCGTCAGCCGTCTTCTCGGTCTGGCACAACGTCTCCGGCGCCATCGTCGCGGCCTGGCTGGCACGCCGACCGCTGCGGGACGCCTAACGCCGCCGCTCCCCGTCCGGCGCGGCCCGTGCGGGAAACTATTCCGGCAGCCGCGCAAGCAGGGTCGTGACAGCGCGCTCGGCGGGGCCACCCGCCGCCGGTGCCCCCGGCGCCAGAGCGTCGACACCATCCGCCTGCGCCGAGTCGGAGAAGACCAGTTGGGCGACACCGCGGGCAGTGAGCTCCTTCATCGTCGCAACGTCGCCGATGCTGCGGTTCGCCGGCTTGGAGCCGAGGATAACGCCGTCGGCGCCACCGGAGAGCATAAACTGCCGCCAGCTCTCGCCCACGAGGATCACCGGCTGGTAGCCGTGCCCGGGCAGGAGCCGAACGGCCGCCGCGGCGAGCCCACGGTCCCAGGAATCCTCGAGGTCGGTGATGGCGACGGCCACCACGTCGGTGCGTCCGCGCCGCATCCCTCGGGCTGCCCGGTTGGGCACGTAGCCCAGGTCTCGGACTGCGGCACGGACGCGGTCCCGGGTGGGCTGGCTGATCCGGGTGCTGCTGCCGGTGCGGCCGGTCAGCACGTAGGAGACGGTGGTAGGGGAAACTCCTGCGGCCGCCGCCACGTCTCGGATGGTGGGCGTGGATCCTTGCCGCAAAGATGACTCCCGGTAGTTCTCCGTCACGGAAAGGTGGCGGTGTGGCTGGTTCTCGTTGAACTCTAGCGGGAAGCCGAGGCAGATCCTTGGTGACCGCCGGTGGGCCGTCGGTTTCCGGGTCTACGGCCGGGCCAAAAGGTCTTCGTAGCGGGCGTGGCACAAAATACCCCATAGGGTATATTGAAGAAGTCCCCGGCTGCAGGGGCCACGTCCGGGAGCCTGAAGGATCGCCATGAACACGAAGGAACTGCCGGAAGGCTTGAAGCCAGTCCAGGCCAATCGCCCGGCGCGAAGCGCCCCCACGACCCAGCCCGGCCTGGATAATAAGCGCCTCCAGCGCCGCGTGGTCTTCATCCTCGTCGGCGGCCAGATCCTCGGCGGCATCGGCATGGGAGCAACACTGTCCCTCGGTTCCCTGCTGGCAGCGCAGCTCTCCGGGTCCAACGCGTGGTCCGGCATGGCCGCCACAATGAGTACCCTCGGCGCCGCCTTCGCCGCCGTCCCCCTCGCCCGGCTGGCCCAGGCCCGCGGCCGGCGGATCTCGCTGTCCACCGGCGCCCTGGTTGCCGGCGCCGGCGCCGTCACGGCAATCACCTCCGCCGCGCTGGGCGTCTTCGCGTTGCTGCTGCTGGGCCTCATGCTCCTCGGCTCGGGCTCCGCAGTGAATCTGCAGGCTCGTTTCGCCGCGACCGACCTGTCCCGCCCCGGCTCCCGGGGCCGGGACCTCTCGATTGTGGTGTGGTCCACCACGATCGGCGCCGTCCTGGGCCCGAATCTGTTCGGCCCCGGTGAGACCGTCGGAGGAGCCCTTGGCCTGCCCCCGTTGACGGGCGCTTTCGCCTTCTCCGTGGCCGCGCAACTGTTGGCCGCCGGCGTCTATGCGACAGGCCTGCGGCCGGACCCGCTCCTCACCGCGATGGCCGCCCGAGTGCCCGATCTCGAGGCACCCCAGCCCAAAAGCGGTCTGCGGATTCTGCGCAGCAGCCCCCGGGCTCGCTACGCAGTGGCCGCCGTCGCCCTCAGCCACGCCACTATGGTGGCGCTTATGTCAATGACGCCCGTGCACCTGCGCGACCACGGGGCAAGCCTGACGGTGGTCGGCCTGACGATCAGCCTGCACATCGCCGGCATGTACGCCCTGTCACCTGTTTTCGGCTGGCTGTCGGACAAAGTCGGGCGACTGCCGACCATCCTGCTGGGCCAGGGCATGCTGCTGGTGTCGCTGGTGCTGGCCGGAGTTGCGCCGGATTCCAGCGCTGCCGTGACAGCGAGCTTAATCCTGCTGGGGCTGGGTTGGTCTGCCTCCGTGGTTGCCGGGTCTGCTTTGGTGGCCGAGTCAGCCCATGTGCAGGACCGGCCCGCGATCCAGGGCGTTTCCGACTTGAGCATGAACGCAGCCGGAGCGACCGGCGGCGCGCTGGCCGGTCCGGTACTTGCCGCAGTCGGGTATTCCGGGCTCGGGTTCCTCTCCATCACCATGGTGGCCACCGTGATCATCTGGACCGCCCGGCAGCCACGACGTCCCGGCAAAATCCAGGAGCAGCCATGACAAGCGACAGCGGCCCCACAGGGAACGTCGGCACGGGCACCCCTGACATACCCGAAAGCCGCGGCCGTGCGCGGCAACTCGCGCAGGTGCTCGGCAACTGGTCCCGGGCACGCGTGGTCTCAACCATCGTCGCCGCCGGCATCGCCGCGCTCTTCCTGCTAGGCGCCAACGGCATGATTGCCGGCGCCGGCACCGGCTGGACGGGCTACGCCCTGGTGGGCGCGGCGTCGATCCTGGCCGGCTTCCTGGCAGGCAGCTATGTCAACACCCCGATCGGCGCGGCGGCCACCCTGTGCGATCTACGCTGGCCCGTCCTGGGCCTCTTCGGCGCGGTGTGGGCGAGCTCGGCTAGGGAGGCAGTGCCGCCGGTCCAGGTCGCCGCGGGCCTACTGTCCCTGGCTGTGATGGCATGGGCCCTGCACGGCCGACTGGAGCTGGAGCGCAAAGTCACGCTGGGCCGCAGCGGATCGCCGGAATCCGGCGTCGACGTCTGCACCGACTGCCGCCCGCTGTTCCCCACCAAGCCGCGACCGCAGGACTGAGCCTGCAGGCCTCGGCGGCGGAGCGCAGGTTAGAGACGGATGTACGCCCAGCCGTCCCATTGGCGTTCGGCAAGGTGGGCGATGGCCGCCGGAACGATATCGACGCCCGGCAGCAGTCGCTCCGCCGGCACCCCCGCCGAACGCAGACTGTTCCCGCAGGCCAGCACCCGGACACCGCCGGCGACGGCGGTGGAGATGGCTTCGCCGAACGCTGAGCCCTCCGCCAATTGGGCCACGCCGGGCCCCTGGATGACAGCCTCGACGGGAACCTCTGGTCCGAGCGCCGCAACAGCGTTCTGGCTGCTCCGCAGCACCCCGGCAAGTGCACCGTCCGGCAAAGGACCGGCCGCATGGGCCACGAGACCGCGCCGACCGCCGCCAGCGCGTTCCTCCGGAGGGCCCCCTCCGTTGTCTACGGCGTGTCCGGCATCATGATCTGCTGCGAATTCAGACATACAATCTCCTTCGGCTTGGTTGGGCCCGCCCGTTTCAGAGCCAGGCCGGGCCGCTTCCTGCATGCTAGCGGCCGCCCTGCGGCAATGTACAAACATTCCTTCGAAATCGGGCAGGCGTCAAAGCGGCCACGCCTCTGACCGGGTTCCGCATTGGGATTCCGGGTGTTTTACAACAGCACTGATGTCGCGTAGCGTCGAACACTACTAAATGTCTAAACATTTCATTCCTGCGATGAAATGCTTGAGGAGCCCAGATGCCCACGTTGACCAAACCGGAGCCCGCAGCCGCCAAGCGCAGCCGACGCACTGCATCGATCGTGCTGCCGGCACTAGGCATCGCCGTGCTGTTGCTGTTCGTGGGACTGCTCTCCTACCAAAGTGCAGCGACCCAAAAAGATGACACCGAACAAGGGAAGCAGTCCCGGGACCCCAAGCGACCCGCCGGCGAAAAACTGGACATGTCCCGCAGGAAAGCAAGCGATCCGACGGCGATCGGAAGCCCGGATGCTCCGGTCGTCCTGGTGGAGTACGCCGACTACCGCTGCCCTTTCTGCGGGCTGTTTTCCCGGGACACCCTTCCCCCGCTGGTGGCGAAATACGTCGACCGCGGCGACTTGAGAGTGGAGTGGCGAGACCTGCCGGTCTTTGGGGCGCAGTCATCCGCCGCCGCCGTCGCCGGTCGCGCGGCGGGCGAGCAGGGCCGGTTCTGGGAATACAACAAGGCCCTCTACGCCATCGCGCCGGAGCGCGGCCACGCCGAGCTGCCCCGGGAGCGGCTGATCCAGCTTACCGGCGATGCAGGAATCCCCGACTTGAAAAAATTCGAAGTGGATCTCGACTCCGCGGCACTCAAGGAGGCGGTGTCGAAAGATGCCCAGGAGGCCGCGTCCCTGGGCGCAACCGGCACTCCCACGTTCCTGGTGAACGACACCCCCCTCGTTGGTGCACAGCCGCTGGCCTCCTTTGAGAAGGCGATCGATGCTGCCCTGAAGTCCGCCAAGGGCAAGTGAAATGGACATCGGCTACGCGGGCGCATTCCTTGGCGGCGTTCTTACCCTGCTGAGTCCTTGCTCAGCGCTCTTGTTGCCGGCATTCTTTGCCTACGCGTTCTCCACCAAAACCCGGCTGGTGGCACGGACAGGACTGTTCTACCTTGGTCTGCTGAGCACCCTGGTGCCGCTGGGCATATTCGCCGGGGCACTCGGCTCCCTTGTCACGCTGCACCGGCCAGCCCTGATCGGCGTTTCGGCGGCCCTGGTGATCCTCCTGGGCTCCGCCCAGATCGCCGCAATCAGGCTTCCCTCCGGGCTCACGCCCACGGCCGGCGCCGGGTCTTCCCGGCTGTCCGTTTTCGCCCTGGGAACCGTCTATGGTGTCGCCGGGGTCTGCACCGGCCCTATCTTGGGCTCCATCCTGACCGTGGCCGCAGTGGGCAGCAACGCCGTCTATGGCGGCGTGCTCCTGGCGGTCTTCGCGCTCGGGATGGCTTTGCCGCTCTTTGTCCTGGCCCTCCTGTGGGACCGGCTCGGCATCTCCGGCCGCCGCTGGTTGCGGCCGCGGCCGCTCACCATCGGGAAGTGGTCGAATTCCTGGCTGATGATCATTTCCGGCGTCATTTCCGTCGGCGTCGGCGTGCTCCTGCTGGTCAGCGACGGGACGGCGGGGCTGGGCGGTGCGCTGACTGTTCAGGACCAGTTCCGCGCAGAATCGGCTGCCACGGAGGCTGCCGCGGGCATCTCCGACCTCGTTGTCGCCGGGGTCGCGGCCCTCGTTCTCGCGATCGGCATGGCACTGTATTTCAAGAGCAGGCGAAGCGAGCCAACCACGCCCCCCGAAAAGGCCCCCGGAGCCGTCAAACCACAGAGTGTGCCGGAGACCGTGACCAACCAGGCCGGCGGTGTCCCCGGCCCGGGCCGGACAAAGACAGGGATGCCCGATGATCCGCAGTAAATACGAAGCCCTGATATCGGCCTTGGCGCAGTGGCCGGGGCGGCGCTGGCTGGCAGTGGCCGCCGCCGCCACCGCCACCTACCTCGTCGTGGCCGTGCCCACGGACCTGATCGACACGCCACTTTTCAGCCGTGAGGTCCCGCCGACCTGGTGGTCGTTCCCGGTCCTCGGCGTTACAGCCCTCCTCACCGGATTGCTGCTGGCCACCTATGTTTCCCGCGAACCTGCGGCCGACGGCGAGTCCAGCGACGGAGAACCCGACAGCAAAGGCCGGTTCGGGGCTGCCGGCACCATCGTTTCCTTTTTTGCCGTGGGCTGCCCGGTCTGCAACAAGCTCGTCCTGCTGGCCCTTGGCACTTCCGGCGCCATGCAGTACTTCGAACCGATCCAGCCCGTGCTGGCGGGCCTCTCCATCGCCCTGCTGCTGTGGGCATTCGTGAAGAGGGCAACCTCTGAGGATCGCTGCCCGGTGCCTCGCGTTCAGTGGACCGCTTAGCCCCGAGGGGGCGGAGTGGCCTTGCAACCGAAGGCGGTGGAAATCGCCACCCGGTCGCCCAGGACATAGCTGCGCCGGAATTCGAGGTCGCGCGCCCGATGGCAGCCGGTCCGCTCGATCAACAACAACGGGGAGCTGTCCGGGCACCCAAGGAGGGCTGCCTGTGCGGGGGTGGCGGGCACGGCAGTGAGCTGCTCCGTACCGCCGTCCAGTACGACGCCGCAGCGCCGGTCCAGCTCCCCGTAGAGGGACGCGTCGCGGAAGTCCGCCTCGAGCAGCTTCTCGGCGGTCACTGCAGGGAGCCAGGCCTGGTCCAGGCCGATCGGCTCACCGTCGGCGAGGCGGATCCTCGAGAGGTGGAAGAGCTCGGCGTCCGGATCAAGGGAAAGCTTTGCCGCCACCTCCGGGTTGACCACCAGGTGCTGTTCCAGGACCACACTCCGGTGTTTCATCCCCGACTCCCGGATCGACGCCAGGACGCTATAGATCGGTCCGTACACCGTACTTCTTCCGGCGACCACCGTAGGTTTCTTCCCGGGGTGCGCGGTGATGTGTCCGGCATCGCGCAGGGGTGCCAGGGCGGCCCGGATCGTGCCGCGGCTTACTCCGAAGCGTTGGGCCAGTTCCAGCTCACCGGGGAAACCTGCCTCAAACGCCCCGGCGAGGACCTCTTGCAGCAGCTCAGCGCTGACGGTTTTCCAGAGAGGGCTTCCCTTGGTCCGTTCAACAGCACGTCCCGCGCGGGAAGCGGACGCTGGCCCCTGTTGATCCTTCACGTCTCTCCCGACCGATTTACTCCACAAAGCTGCTGGCATTATGACGTTACTGCATCACACACGCCTGGTATCCGAGCCGGAACCCCAGGAGGCACCAATGAAGTCTTCGACAGCCGGTAGAATTACCCGTGAGCAAGGAGGAAGAATGACGGCACGCGGTCTGCGCCTTGTACGCGGCTGGATTGGCGCCGCCGTCGCGACTTCCATCGCCGCCGGTTCGCACTTCCTGGCCGGCGGGAACGCTCCCGAACTTCCCCTGCTCCTCCTGACGCTGGCCCTGTCCGGGCTGGCCTGCACCGCACTCACGGGCCGCGGACTGTCCCTGTGGCGGCTCTCCGCCGGCGTGGCTTTGAGCCAGGGACTCTTCCACTGGGTCTTCAGCTGGGCAGCGGCTCCGCATGTTTCCGGCGCTCCGGCCGGCGGCCACCTGACCCACTCGTCCCTGCTGGAACCTGCCGCCGGAACGGTCTTTTCCCCCAGGGCGGACCACGCCTCGCCGCTGATGTGGCTGGGACACGCCGTTGCCGCCGTCCTGACCGTGGCCATCCTGCGCCACGGCGAGGTCGCCGCCGTCCGGCTGGCGCAGGCGATGCGGCTGCACGTGACGGCTTTCCTCCCGCTTTTCCAGCCCCTGCCGGCGTGTCCGGCCGCAGCCGCACTGCCCGCCAGCCAGCCCGTCAGGCCGCTGCGGAACCTCGGCGCGCCCCTGCTGGTGATGCGCCACCGCGGACCTCCCCTGCTTCCGCTCGTGTCCTAGGCGCCCTGCGCCTTCACCCGATGCGCCCATGCAACGCTGCCAAGACGGCGCCAGGGCGGGAAGCAGCCATGACAAGAAATAGCTTAAAAACATGGCGGAATCCTGGCTTGGGAGCAACACTGCTCGCCGCCCTCCTGCTCTGCGTAGGCGCCAGCCTCCCAGCAGCACCGGCGGCCTTCGCCCACGACCAGCTGATTTCGTCCAGTCCAGCGCCCGATAAGCGCCTGAACAAGAGTCCCGCCAGCATCATCCTGTCCTTCAGTTCGCCCCTGCTGGTGCTCGGCCATGAGGTTCGGGTCGTCGATGACAACGACAAGAACTGGGTAGCCGGCGCACCGGTCCTCACCCGGGAAACACTGACCCAGGCGCTCCCGGAACTCCCCGACGGCGGCTATCAGGTCAGCTGGCGGGTGGTCTCTGCAGACGGTCACCCGATCAGTGGCGGCTACCGGATTCATGTCGGAAATCCTGCCGCCGCGCCGCCGGCGGCCTCCGCCAGCGCTGGTGCCAGCAGTGAACCCAGCGGGGCCGCCGCAAACGGCACGGGTGACGGCGTACCGGGTTGGATGCCTGCCGCCGGAACCGCTGCGGCCGCCGGTCTCGGCATCTATCTGGCATTTATCGGCCTTCGGCGCATCAAGCGCAACACGCAATCCCCCAGCGAATAACACTTACCGGGCCGGCCCGCTGCGGCCGGCTGCGACGATTCAGGAGTATCGCCATGTCCAAGAAGCTCGTTTACCCTACCCTTTCCCTTCTCGCGGCGGCGGCCCTGGCACTCGCCGGTTGCGCCCCCTCAGCCTCGACGCCGGCACGATCCCCGTCTGCCACCGCCACCACCCCGGCCAATGCGGCCGCCGCGCTGGCGGTCAGCCAGCCGTGGGTCAAGGCCGCCGTTTCCGGTATGACCGGCGGTTTCGGCGTCCTCAAGAACACCTCCGACGCCGACATCACCGTCACCGGCGCCTCGACCCCGTCGGCCCGGATGGTCGAGCTGCACGAAACAGCCATGGGACCCAACGGCGCAATGCAGATGCAGGCCAAGCAGGGCGGCTTTGTGATCCCTGCCGGCGGCGAACTGAAACTTGAGCCAGGCGCCAACCACATCATGCTGATGGGGCTTACCGCGCCGATCAACCCCGGTGCTGACGTCACGTTCACGCTTGAGCTGGCCGGCGGCGGCAGCTTCGAATTCACCGCCGTGGCGAAAGACTTCAGCGGCGCCCACGAGAACTATGTCGAAGAAGAAGGCACCGGCATGTCCCACGGCCAGCCCTCCAGCACCGGCAGCGCACCCGGTTCGGCGCCGTCGTCGACCTCAAAATGAGCGCCGGGGACCAGCGGCCCGCCGGCGCAACCGCGGGCAGTGGGGAGCCCGATGCCCCGTGGAAACTGCCGCGGCGCGGACTGCTCTTCGGCGGCGCCGCCGCCGGGCTGGGGGCGCTGGCCGCGGCCGGCGCCCACCTCGCCGGGGCGGGCGTCCAGCAGGCGGGGAACCCCGCCCCGGATGATCCCGCGGAGAGCGTCCACGGCAGCGGCATTGTTCCGTTTCACGGCGACCGCCAGGCGGGCATCACGACGGCGGCGCAGGCCCACGGCGTTTTTGTCGCCCTGGATTTGCGGCCCGGAACGACGCGCGCCGCGGTCAAGGCGCTCTTGCGGCTGCTCAGCGACGACGCCGCAAACCTCTGCGCGGGAAAGCCAGCCCTGGCCGACACCGAGGGCGAACTGGCCCAGGTGCCGGCCCGGCTGACGGTCACGTTCGGATTCGGCCCCGGCCTGGTTGCCGCGGTGGACCCCGCCCGGGCGCCGGGCTGGCTGAAGCCGTTGCCGGCCTTCAGCATCGACCGGCTTCAGCCCGGATTCTCCGACGGTGATCTGTTGCTGCAGATCTGCGCGGATGATCCGTTGACCGTGGCGCATGCCCAACGGATGCTCCTGAAAGACAGCCGGAGCTTCGCGACCGTCCGCTGGGTGCAGACCGGGTTCCGGCGTTCCTACGGCAGTGAAAAATCCGGGACCACCATGCGGAACCTCTTCGGCCAGGTGGACGGGACGTCGAACCCGGCGCCCGGCGGCCCGGACAACGAGCGCGTGGTCTGGGGCGGCGGAGAAATACCCGCATGGACGGCCAACGGCACGTCCGTGGTTGTCCGCCGGATCGCGATGAACCTGGACAAATGGGACGAGGCGGACCGCGTGGGCCGGGAGGAATCCGTGGGCCGCCGGCTGTCCAACGGCGCACCCCTGACCGGGACGCAGGAACACGACGAGCCGGACCTGACCGCCAAGTCCAAGCTCGGGTTCCCGGTCATCTCGGACGTCTCACACCTGCGCCGGGCCCGGCCGGAGGACAGTTCCCAGCGGATCTTTCGCCGGGCCTACAACTACGACGCCGCTCCCGGCGCCGGAGGGGTCTCGGACTCGGGGCTGATCTTCGTCGCCTACCAGGCCGACGTCGACAGGCAGTTCACGCCCATCCAGCGCCGGCTCGATCAAATGGACATGCTCAATCAGTGGACGACGCCGGTCGGCTCCGCTGTGTTCGCCATCCCGCCGGGGTGCCGTGAGGACGGATTCGTCGGCGACGGCCTGTTCGCCTGATCCAAAGCAATGCGGGGTCACTACGCGCCCATCCCACCGGCTGGGGCGGGCGCGTAGTGACCCCGCATCAGGACGCCGGAAGGTGCGGCCGTTCGGCTCAGCGGAGGCGGGGCAAATGCAGGGAGATCGTGGTCCCTTCCCACGGGGTTGACGCCGCCTGGACGGTTCCGCCGTGGCTGGTCACGATTTCGCGGACCAGGGCGAGCCCGATGCCGGAGCCGGCGATCTGTTCTGCGGCCCTCCCCCGCCAGAGCCGGTCAAAGATGTGAGGCAGTTCCTCGGCGGGGATTCCCGGGCCGGTGTCGGCGACGGTGAGCACGGCCTCGCCGCCGTCGGCCAACGCCTTGAGGGTTACCCTGCCGCCCTTTCGACAGTAGCGCGCGGAGTTGGCCAGCAGGTTGCCGACTGCCTGGTGCAGGCGATCGCCGTCGGCCCTGACCCACACGGGACCGGCGCTTTCCAGCTCCGTCGCCAGGCCGGCCGCCCGCAACTGCGGCTCTGAGCGGGAGAGTGCATCGGCAGCGAGCGCGGCAAGGTCCACGGGTGCCAGGTCCAGGGACAACGCCGCCGTTTCGACGGCGGAGAGCTCGGCGAGATCGGCCACAACGCGGCCGAGCCTGAGCGACTGGTCGTGCAATCCGGCCAGACCGGCCGGCGTCGGTTCCATGAGTCCGTCGCGCAGTTCCTCGAGCCCTGCCTGCAGGGCCGCGAGCGGCGTGCGCAGCTCGTGTGCCACATCTGCGGTGAGGTTGCGCCGTTCCGTATCGGACCGGACAACCGCGTCCGCCATGTCATTGAGGGCGTGGGCGAGGTCGCCGAGTTCGCCAGGTGCATCCCCGGCTGTGCGGACGTTCCGGTTTCCCGCGCCAAAGGCACGCGCCGCCTCCGTCATGCTGCGGATTGGCCGGACAAGCCTCCGTGTGACGAACCAGCTCGCGGCGACAGCCATTGTCAGTGCCACCACTGCAGCGACGGCGATCCACGTCCAGGCAACGTCGAGGATCCTCGTTCCACCGTTCCCTCCGTTCCCTCCGAGACTGACCCGCACTGCACCGACTCGAGTGCCATCGACGACGACATCAGCGGTCACCGCTCCCTGACCGCTGGAATCTGCCTGGCCGGCGTTTCCCCGGGCCGGGTTGCCGGAGCCGGCCCGCAAGTTACCGTCGGCGTCGACGATATTCAGGCGGGCCGATGCGGCGTCACCGATGGCCAGGGAACGACTCAGATCGGCGCCGTCCCACCCGCCAGCCTGTTGATAGGCGCCCGCGGCGGCAGCGGCGGCCGCCGCGGCCAGCTGTTCTCGGTCCGCCTGCTGTGCTGCATGAACACCACGGTCCACCCCGATCAGTGCAGCTGCGACCAGCACAAGAACCGACGAAACAGCCACCAGCACAAACGCCAGCAACAGACGCTTCCCGAGTTGTCCGAGGCCCTTCCCAGCCCGCCTCATTTCCGCTCGTCGCGGTGCAGGCCCAGCCGATAACCCACGCCGGTCACCGTTTCCAAGACGTCTGCGGCTCGGGGTCCGAGCTTCCGCCGGAGGTTCTTGACGTGGGAGTCGATGGTGCGCTCGTAACCGGCATATTCGTAACCCCGGACACGGTTCACCAGCTCGTACCGCGAGTAAACCCGTCCCGGCGATGCCGCCACAGCGTCCAGCAGGCCCCATTCTGTTGGGGTCAGGTCCAGCAGGTTCCCATCCAGCCACGCCTTGTGCAGGCCGGGGTCGATTCGCAGCCTGCCGTCACCATAGCTCGCCGCGGCGTCCGCAGCAGGGACGCCTCCGAAGCGATGCAGCACGGCCTGCACCCGCAGGACAAGTTCATGCGGGCTGAAGGGCTTGGTCACATAGTCGTCGGCTCCCAGTTCGAGACCACGGATCCGGTCCTCAGTGCTGCTGCGCGCCGTCAGCACTATCACCGGAAGGCTTCCGAGCCTGTGAATCTCGCGGAGGACGTCGGTGCCGTCGACGTCGGGCAGCCCGAGATCCAGCACCACCAGGTCAGCGGACGGCAGAAGCCGCAGTGCTTCGGCGCCCGATGGAGTGGTCAGGACCGAGAACTCCGCCCGTTCCAGGTAACGGCGCAGCACTTCACGGATGTCTTTTTCGTCCTCGACGACCAGCACGGTGGGCATGGAGCTAACACTAATGCCAGCTTTTGCGCCGGAAGGCAGGAGGAACGAATCTCCACACAATCTGCACACGGTCGCCAGCAGCACTGCACACGCGGGCGGCATTCTGTGTATACAAGCTGGTTTTCCGGCAATCGAACAAGGTGCACACCATGCGAAAGAAGACCATGATTGCAGCAGCAATCGCCGGCAGCGCCGTCATTACCGCTCTCGTGGCGGGGCCCGGCGTGGCCGCCGTCGTACAGGGCGGGCAGAACGGCCAGCACCAGCAGAGCGGGCAGGCGCAGCCCACGAACGGCAACGCCCGCGGCACAGGCGGGCAGGCCGGCGGCAGCTCAATGGGCCATGGCAAGGCCGGCGGTCAGGGCCAGGGTCAGGGCTCAGGACGGGGATCCGGCTCGGGTCCGGACGCCGGGAGCACTTCCACCGGGACCATGACGGATGAGCAGCGGGCAGAACTTGTCTATATGGCCGAGGAGGAACTGTTGGCCCATGATCTGTACACCACCTTCGCCGGTCTGTACGGCACCCCGGTATTCAGCCGGGTCGCGAACTCCGAGTCCAAGCACCTTGAGGCCGTCCGGAACCTGATGGATCGTTACGGCGTCACTGATCCCACCGTTGACCACACGGCGGGCGTGTTCTCAGATGACAGCCTCCAGAAGCTCTACGATGAGCTACTCGCCCAGGGCAAAGCCAGCCAGGAGGGCGCACTCGCGGTCGGGCGAACCGTCGAGAAGACCGACATCCAAAGCCTGGCCACATCCGCTGAGAACGCCACCACGGCACCCGATGCCAATACCGTCTTCACCCGCCTCCTGGAGGCATCACAGCACCATCTCACCGCATTCGGCGGTTAAAACCCGTCAGAGGGGGTGTCCGCCGTGGCGGACACCCCCTCTGACGGGTTGGTCAGCACCTTTTTGCGCGCACAGCGTTGGCCGGCGGGCTCCCGGGCAGTCAGGGGAGGCGCTAGCGCAGATTGACCCGAGGGCCCGAGCCGCGGGCCTCTCAGACCGCGGAAATGATGGAGTTCGATGGTGGCCGCGTCCAGGCCGGTCCCTTGGGCCGGGAAACGCTCCCGAACACGGTGTGCACGAGGCGTCAGCGCCACTGGCAACTCACCGCTAGGGCTTCAGCACAACCTTGATGCAGCCGTCTTCCTTTTTCTGGAAGATCTCGTAGGCCCCGGCGGCGTCGTCGAGGGCGACTTCGTGGGTTTTGAGGTCCATAACGCCGAACGGGTCTGCCGGATCCTCAACAAACGGAAGCAGCTCGTCCGTCCAGCGCCGGACGTTGCACTGGCCCATCCGGAGTTGGATCTGCTTGTCGAACATGCTCATCAATGGCATGGGGCTTGCGGTGCCGCCGTATACTCCACTGAGCGAGACGGTCCCTCCCCTGCGCACGGAATCCAAAGCTGCATGGAGGACCGACATCCGGTCGATACCGGCAGTCTCCATCACCTTCCTGGCCAGCGCATCGGGCAGGAGCCCCACGGCGTTCTGCGCAAAGGCGCCAACCGGCGAACCATGCGCTTCCATCCCGACGGCGTCGACGATCGCGTCGGGGCCCCTGCCATCGGTCATGTCGCGGAGCTGGTCACCAATGTCTTTCGTAAAATCAACGGTCTCCACGCCGTGCCGCTCGGCCATCCGGCGGCGTTCCGGAACCGGCTCTACGGCGATGACCCGGTGGCCCAAGTGCCGGCCGATCCGGCTGGCGAACTGCCCCACCGGGCCAAGACCAAAGACGGCGAGTGTCCCGCCGTCGGGAACGTCAGCGTAGTGGACCCCCTGCCAAGCCGTGGGCAGGATGTCGGAAAGGTAGAGGTACCGCTCGTCGGGAAGCTCGTGCCCGACCTTCACCGGCCCATAATCCGCGTGCGGAACCCGCAGGAACTCGGCCTGCCCGCCGGGGACCGAGCCGTACAACTCGGAGAACCCGAACAGGCTCGCACCGCTGTTGTGGGAGTGGACCTGGGTGGTTTCGCACTGGGACTGCAGACCCCGTTTGCACATCCAGCAATGACCGCACGAAATGTTGAAAGGGATCACAACCCTGTCGCCCGGCTTGAGGTTCCGGACGCCGGAGCCGACCTCCTGAACGATCCCCATGGGTTCGTGGCCGAGGATATCGCCGGCCTTCATATACGGACCCAGGACCTCGTACAGGTGAAGGTCAGAGCCGCAAATCGCCGATGACGTGACTTTGACGATGGCGTCCGTCGGCTCCTGGATCACCGGATCCGGAACCGTCTCCACACTGACTGACCTTTTTCCCTGCCACGTAAGCGCCCTCATGTCAGCTCCTCCGGTCACAATCGAGATTGATAAGCATACTTGCCATTTCGATTGTTCCTTATCCCCGCGTTATTGAAAAGTGAGACCGGGCCCGGGCGGAGTGCGCGGCGGCCCCTAGACCTTCCGGTGGATCGACTTGTAGCTCAAGTAGGCGGTGAGGCCCTCGACCCCGTACTCGGTGCCCAGCCCGGAATCGTGCCGGCCGCCGAAAGGAGCCGCATGGTTGGAAGCGAAGAAGTTGATGCCCACCGAGCCGGTGTCCATCCGGTCCGCCACGGCCAGCGCTGCCTCCTGATCACGGCCGAACACCAGCCCGCCGAGGCCGAATTCCGTGTTGTTCGCCAGCGCAACCGCCTCATCAACACTGCCACCTGCGTCGTTGTATTTGAGGATGCAAATCACCGGACCGAATATCTCCTCCCGGGAGATCCGCATGTCCGGCGTAACGTCGGCAAACACTGTGGGTTCCACGAAGTAGCCGCCTTCCAGCCCGCCGCCCAGTGCCGCGCGGCGACCGCCGGTGGTGGCTCGGGCGCCCTCGGCCAGGCCCGACTCCACGAATTCCAGCACGGTCCGGTACTGGGATTCCGTGGCGCACGGCCCGAAGACCGTGTCCGGATCCAGCGGGTCGCCCTGCTTTCCGGCCGCGATGGTGCTGGTGACCATGGCCACCACCTCCTCGTACCGGCTGGCCGGCGCCAGGATCCGGGTCGAGATGTAGCAGGTCTGCCCCGTGTTGCGCATGGAGGAGCGGATCAGGACTTTGGACATTTCCTCAAGATCGGCGTCCGGCAGCACGATCGCACTGGACTTCCCGCCGAGCTCCAGGGTCACGGGACGCAACAGCTCGCCGCAGGCCGCCGCGATCTTCCGGCCAACCGGCGTCGAACCCGTGAAGGCCACCTTGTCCACTCCCGGGTGCTTCACCAGCGCATCGCCCAACCGTCCGGAGCCGGTGACGAGGTTAACGACGCCGGCAGGAACACCAGCCGCTGCTATCGCATCGATGATCACCCGGAGCGACAGCGGGGTGGGCGACGCCGGCTTGATCACCACGGTGCAGCCGGCCAGCAGCGCCGGGGCGAGCTTGATCACCACAAGGTTGATCGGGAAGTTCCAGGGCGCGATCAAGGCGCAGACGCCGATCGGTTCGCGCCGGACTACGGATTCGCCGCCGCCCCGGGGGAAAGCCCGCACGTCCTCCCGCTCAAGGTAGCCGGCCAGGCCTGCGAAGTAGCGAAAGATGCCCGCGGCGTTGGCCGCCGCCCCGGCGGACTCCGAGACCGGAGAACCGTTCTCGCGGGTGTTGGTCAGCGACAGTTCCCCGGCGCGCTTCTCTACCTCTTCGGCAATGCGCAGCAGGTACGCAGCGCGGTCCGAGGGTGCCAGCCGCGGCCACTCCCCGCCATCGAAGGCCGTGCGTGCGGACTCGACGGCGGAGTCGACGTCCGCGGCGGTTCCGTCCGGGACGGAGCCCCAGACTTCGCCGGTGGCGGGGTCGGTGACAGGGTTGCGGCCGGTGCCGCCCGCGGACCTCCAGGCGCCGTCGACGAAGATGTTGTCAACGTGCGTGTACGGCAGCTGAAGGGCGGCGCGGAGGGCCAGGGCACGGCTGTTGTGTGTGGCGGCAGTCATCGGATGACTGCCGTCTTCAGCAGGGCATTGGAGCGGTCCAGGTCGGCGCTGGCCATGTCGTGGGCGGCCTGGGTGATGAGTTCGGGCACTATTTCCGCGGCCAGACGGTCGGTGTAGGTGGCGGGGTCCAGCTTGAACCAGGACGAGGCCAAGGCAACCCCGGCCTGGTCGAAGCGCCACAGCCGGTCTGCGTCGCGCATCAACGCGTCCTCCAGCGACTTGGCTACCGGGCGGGTGTCGTGGCCGTCGATGATCTCGCACACACGGTCAATGAACTCGGTGTTATAGCCCAGGCCCGGGAGCACCCGCCGGGCGACGTCGCAGCCCTGCTTCTCGTGTTCGTAGCGAATGGCGGCCTTGCGCCAATCCCCCGCGAAACCCTCTGAGATGATGCGGGACTCATCCACGTGGGCCCAGCCGGTATCGTGCAGCAGGGTGGCCACCCGGACCAGTTCAGCGTCAGCGTTGGGGTAGGCCCGGCAGAGTCTTTCGGCGAAGGCGAGGGAGATCGGCAGGTGGATGTCATTGCCGCGGGTACGCGTCTCGTGCACTACGGTGCGCCAGAGCCCGTCGAGATCCCCGAGCGCTGCCGGGGTGGTGGCGATCGGGGCGGTGTCTACCGGTCCCGGCGCCGGGACCGGCCGGACCGGGTATGCGGCTGCGAACTCCGCAGCCGCGGAATCAACAGCCGCGGGACTGGTTCCAGCCGGATTTTCGGAAACCGGGTTCGCGGCGCCGGTGGCGGCAGCCGAGGTGTGGGGGGCAGTCATGATTCTCCTTCGGGTGGGCAGGCCTGCTGGCTAGCTGTCCGTGGTGATCGTTTTGAGGGGCGTAGTTGGGTCGGCAGCGGCGCCGGCGGGGATGTTGCGCCCTTGGGCAAGGGCGTTTTTGACGGCCATAAAGTCCAGCGGAGCATTAACGCAGTCCGCGGCGATGACCTGGCCCAGGCGGTAGTAGAGAACGCTGAATTTGCCGCGTTCCCTGTCCGGCCGCAGCACCGTCTGGTCGTAGCCGTTGCAGAGCCCGGCGATCTGGAGTTTCAGCTCGGCCTGGTTGGACCAGAACCACGGGATGCCGGCGTATTCCTCGCGCCTGCCGGTGAGCGAGTAGGCGGCCACCTTGGCGTGTTCAATCGCATTGTTCACGCTTTCCAGCCGAATCCGCTCACCCGGTTCCGAGCCGGGCACGGGGTTGGGCATGTTGGCGCAGTCACCGATCGCCACCGTGGTGCCGTCCGATGCCAGCGCGAAACGGTCCACAACGATCCCGTTGTCCACGGCGAGGCCAAGCTGTTCTGCGAGTTGGGTGTTGGGGCTGACGCCGATGCCGACCAGCACGATCTGCGCCGGCAACACCGTGCCGTCCTGGAGCTCGACGCCGGCGACGGCGACGGCGCCTGCGTTGCCTGCGGCTGCGGTGAAGCGTTTGGCGCTTGTATTGAGCCGGATGTCCAGGCCGCGGGCGCGGTGCGCCTGCAGGAAGTACTCGGCGGTTTCCGCGCCGACGGCGCGGCCCACCAGCCGCGGGCCGAATTCCAGCACGGTGACGTTTTTGCCCATTTTTTGCAGGCTCGACGCAGCTTCGAGGCCGATGAACCCGCCGCCGATCACCACAACATCCTGCGCGTCCCCCACCCGGGCCTTGAGCGCCAGCGCGTCGTCGGCGTTGCGCAGATAGAGCACGCCCTCGAGGTCGCCGCCGGCTATTTTCAGTTTCCGGGCGCGGGCGCCCACGGTGAGGGCGAGGCGCTTAAAGGGGAATTGCCTGCCCGAGGTGGAATACGCGACGCCGGAGCCGTCGGCGTCCTTGTCAATCCTGACAATGTATTCGGCTTTGACCAGCTCCACGTTGTGCTCGGCCCAGTAGTCGTTGGAGCGGAAGATAAGGGATTCGCTCCCCACCGTGCCCTGCAGGAACTCCTTGGACAGGGCCGGGCGCTGGTAGGGCCGGTGGTCCTCATCGCCGAGCAGGGTGATGTGTTCCTCGAAACCGAGCGCCCGGAGCGATACCGCGAGCTGGACGCCGGACTGGCTGGCGCCGATGATCAGCAGGCCGGTGCGGGTCGGGCTCTCAGTTTCGGTACCGGCTGCGCCGGCGGTTCCGGCGGACGCCTGCTGCGCCGCGGCAACATGGGTGCCCATCACTACACCTGCGTTTCCGGGGTAGTGACGAACAGTTCGAGCTCATCGGTGAGGCGGAGCTGGCAGGACAGGCGCGAGTTGTCCGCACGGTCCACAGCGGTGCCGTAAAGCATCTCGTCTTCCATGTCCTCCATGGCCGGAAGCTGCGAGAGGCAGTCCTCCCGGACAAAAACGTGGCAGGTGGCGCAGGAGAGCGAACCGCCGCACTCGGCCACGATGCCGGTGACGCCGTTGCGCACTGCGGTCTCCATGACCGAGTCGCCGGCGTTGCCCTGGACGTCGCGGACTGCGCCCGCGGCGTCGGTGAAATGAACCGTTGGCATTGGTCCTCCTTGGATTGAAAAGCGGAAAGGTGAGGTCAAGGGCGGGGTCAGATGAACTGGCGGCCGCCGTCGACCACCATGGTCTGGCCGGTGTAGTAGGAACTGTCCGGACCGGCCAGGAAAAGGGCCGCGCCCACGATGTCCTCCGGCTGGCTGGCCCGCTTGATGGCGCCCCGGTCCACACCGTAGTTTTCGGCGTCCGCCATCAGCCCGTAGCTTGCTTCGGTCAGGGTGAAGCCCGGGGCGATCGCATTGACCGTGATTCCCCGCCGGCCCAGTTCCTTGGCCATCACCCGGGTTAGGGCCACCACGCCGCCTTTGGAGGCGACGTAGTGCAGCCACTGCTCCGAGCCACTGAAAACGGTGGCGCTGGAGAGGTTGATGACGCGCCCGCCCTCGGGCAGGTACGGGCTCGCGGCCCTCGTGACGAGCCACGGGCCCTTGAGGTTGACGTTCATCACCAGGTCCCATTCGGCCGGGTCGATGTCCTCGAACGGGCTGCGGGTCACTCCGGCGTATACCGCGGCGTTGTTGAGCACAACGTCGATGCTTCCGCTGCCGAAATCCGCGCAGCTTTTCGCCAGCGCCTCGGTGGAGCCGACGCTGGTGACGTCGGCGTGGAGGGCGACGGCATCGGCACCGGTAGCCAGAACCAGCCTGGCAGTTTCCTGTGCGCCGTCGAGGTTTACGTCCGCCACCGCCACGCGGTAGCCGCGGCGGCCGAAGCCGAGCGCGAACGCCCGGCCGAGCCCGCCGGCGGCACCGGTGATCAGGACGGTGCGGGCAGGCTGCCCCGCACCGTCCAACTGCGGATCAGACATGGCTGTGGCTGTGCGCGCCCGGTCCGGCGATGACCAGTTCGTCTTCGGCGTCGAGGATCTGGACCGTGCCCTTCGTGCCGTCCACGCGAAGCCGCTGCCCGGTCTTGATTGTGGTGGACGCCGAGCCGGTGCCGGTCACGGCCGGCAGGCCGTACTCCCGGCAGACGATCGCCGCGTGGCTCATCATGCCGCCGATGTCCGTGACCGTGGCCTTGATCTTGCCGAAGATCGGCCCCCAGGACGGTGCCGTGACGGTGGCCACCAGGATTTCGCCCTGCTGCACCTCGGATAGTTGGTCCGCGTCGGTGATGACGCGTGCCAGGCCTTCCACGACGCCGGGTGAGGCGGCCATGCCGCGCAGACCGCCGCCTTCGACTGCTTCGCCGGCCCCAAGCCATTGCTGGACCTGTTCGGTGGTGATGCCCCAAAGCATCCGGGTGAAGGGTTCGGTGATGATCTCCGGCGGGGTGTTCAGTGCCGGTGCGGGCCGGGCGGTTTTGAGCGCATCCACGATCCCGCGGCGGCGCTCGATTTCCTCCGGCCAGTAGTCCGGACCAATGGGCTTCGCGCCGACACCCCATCCGGTGACGAGGTCGAAGAGCGCGTCACGGACCTCGTTGCGGCCCAGGTAGAGCAGGTCGTCCGGTTCGGTCCAGAAGCCTTCAGCCTGCATCATGCGGGACAGTTCGCGGATCTTGCGCCAGAAGACGCCCATGGTCCAGTGCTCGATGTAGAAGTTGTGGTTCTCCACGTACGGGTAGGCGGTGGCGGCAAGGCCGCGCTTGGCGTCGAAAAGTGCCAGGTTTCCGCCTTCGAGCAGGTCCCGGTATTCCCCGATGATGCGGTCGCGTTCGATGATCAGGGCCTCGACGGGCCGCATGATTTCCTGGCCCTCGTCCACGCGGCGGATGTAGTCGGCGATGTAGCCGAGCGGGATTTCCTGGTGTTCGTTCCAGTACTTGTCGTGGCCGTAGAAGCCGTTGCCCACGGTGAAGTTGAACCACGGGTCCTTGGCGGCCTCGTACTGGGCCGTCCAGCGGTCCCCGCCGGGGGCCGCGGCGATGGCCGCCAGGGTGGACCCGACGTCGTCGGTGTTGCCGAAGAGCGACTGCAGCTCAAGTTCGACGGCCAGTTTAGCCAGCCCCTTCAGCTCGTCATCCGGGCGGAAGAGTTCCATGTCCACGCCCTGGACCATCGTGGCGATGGACTGGTCGGGGATGTTGGGGAAGACCTGCTTGCAGAAGTTGAAGAAGTCCAGGTAGGCGATGTAGCCGAGGTTGAGGAACTCGAAGTGGTACTGCCAGTTCTGGTAGGCCAGCTGGATCAGCCGGTCGTAGCTCTCAAGCAGCTTCTCGGAGCCGTCCTTGCCCTTGCCGGAGAGGATGTCCTCGATCGGGACCACGTCCGGGAGCTTGGGGAAGGAGATGGTTTCCATCTCGTCGATGGTCCCCTTGACCTTGATGTGCCACTGCTTGAGGAGCTCATCCCAGTTCTGGAAGTAGTGGCCAACCCGCTGCTCGAACAGGGGCACCCGCGCGGCGATCTGGTCCTCGGGCACCGGGATGGGCGACATGTAGAGGTAGCCCAGGTGGACCCGGAATTCGATGCCGTTGGCGTTGGGGATCATCAGGTGCCGGGCGTTGTACTGGCCCAGGCACTTGACCGCGAATTCGCCGCCGATGGTCTCGAAGGGCTTGAACACGGTGGGCCAGTGCTGGCTGTCGCAGAACCAGAACTTGGCGTCCTCCTGCTCCTTGAGCTTGTCCTGGAACACCAGGTAGTAAGGGTAGATCTTTTCCCAGCCCTCGGCTCCGGCGGGGACCGCAAGCTCGGAGGGCTTGGGGAAGGATTTCAGGGACATGGCGGTCCTTTCAGTGCGGGCTCGGCGTTGAGCCTGGGTGAGGGAGCGGGATAGGGGGTCAGGACTTGTTAGGTGAGCTGGCGGGGGCTGAGTCCGCTGAAGTAGCCGCCAGCGGCAGCAGCCGACGGGACACTCGGCTTGGAGGAATGCACCGTCTCGGGGCGGGACTGGAGCAGGAGCAGGTTTTCGCCGTCGGGCAGGTCGCCGTCGAGTGCCCATTCGATGTCCTGCGGGCACTTGTAGTGCTTCTCCGCGCGCTTGGCCATTTGCGCGACGGCCGCGAGTTCGTCGTCGCTGAGGCTGCGGCGGCCGCGGCGTTCGGCATCGACCTCCCGTTCCACCAGGCGACCGGCCGCGGCGTCGGGGACGAGTTCGGCGTGCTTGTCGCCGAGGTGTTCGAAGATGACGGCCAGGGTGACCTTGTCCAGCATGATGTTGTCCGGGGTGACCTGGCCGGAGACCACCATTTCGCCGACCCCGTAGGAGGAGTCGATGGTGATCTTGGAGCGGTCGCCGTTGGTGGGGTCCATGGTGATCGCGACGCCGGAAACACGGGCGTTGACCATCTTCTGCACCACCACGGCCATCGACAGGCCCTCGTTGGGGATGTTGTTCCGGAGCCGGTAAATGATTGCGCGGGAAGTAAAGAGCGAGGCCCAGCACTGCCTGATGTGCTCGGTGACGGCCTTGACGCCGTCGAGCCAGAGATAAGTGTCCTGCTGGCCGGCGAAGGAGGCGTCCGGGAGGTCCTCGGCCGTGGCACTGGACCGCACGGCGACCGGGACCGGCTCCTCAAAGCGGGACATCAGGGCGTTATAGGCTCCGACGGTGAGTTCGCGCATCGCCTGCGGCACCGGGCGGGAGCAGATGTCCTCGCGGATGGCGGCGGAGACCTTATCCACCTGGCCCATGTCCCCGGGATCCAGATCGGCAAGGAGCTGGTGGATATGCCGGGTGATGCCTGCTTCTTCCATAAACGCATCGAACTGCGCGGTGGTGACGACGAAGCCGGGAGGAACTGGCATGCCGGCGGAAGTCATCGTGACCAGGGAGGCGCCCTTGCCGCCCAAGTTTTCAAGTTTCGGCTCGATGCCGCCGTCGAAGAACTGGATGTATTCGTTGCTTTGCATGTTTTTTAGGCCTTCCAGCTGACGGGGACGGTCTCGGGGACGCGGAAGGAGAGGTTTTCGCGGAAGGTGGTGTCATCCGGCCTCTCCAGCTGCAGCGCGGGGGCGAGCCGGGCAACTTCCTCGAGGGCGATTTTGGCCTGCAGCTTGGCGAGCATATTGCCCAGGCAGTAGTGGATGCCGAACCCGAAGGACAGGTGTTCGCGGGCATTGGTGCGGGTGATGTCGAAGTCCTCGCCGGAGCTGAACTTGCCCTCATCGCGGTTTGCGGCGCCCATCAGGAGCAGCAGCTGCGAGCCTTCCTCGATCGCCACCCCACCGACTTCGGTGTCTTTGAGGGCTTTGCGCCGCCACCCGACAATCGATCCGGCGTAGCGGAGGACCTCGTCGATGGCCGCAGGGATCGTCTTGGGGTCTGCTACGAGCTGCTTCCACTGCTCGGGGCGGGCCAGGAGTTCACGGAGGGCGTTGGAAATCAGTGTGGTGGTGGTCTCGTGGCCGGCGAAGAGCAGGCTGTAGAGGACGGAGGCGATCTCGTGGTCGGAGATCTCGGCGCCTTCCTGCTGCGATTTCACCAGGTCGGCGGTGAGGTTGTCACCGCCTTCCTGGTGGGCCACCCTGACCAGGCGGAGGCATTCCTGCCAGTACTCCACGAGGTTGTGGGCGTGCGGGATCTGTTCCTCGTCGCTGAGGTCGCCCCAGGTCATCGCGGCGCGGGAATCACTCCAGCGTTTGAAGGTGTCCACCTGGGACACCTCCGCTCCGATCAGGGTCAGGATGGTGATGGTGGGGACGTCGTAGGCGAGGTCCCTGACCATGTCGCCGCGGTGGTCCGGGCTGGCCAGCATCTTCTCCAGCAGTTCGACGACGTTCTGCCGGATAAAGGGTTCCAGCGCCTTGTAGCGCCGGGGAGTGAAGGCCTTTTGGACCACGGCACGGATGCGGGTGTGCTCCGGCGGCCGGCGGGCGGACAGGCCCGAGTAGGCGGTGAAGCCGCCGTCTTCCATGATCTTCTTTGCTGCGGCGCCGCGTTCGCGGACGGGAGCCTGGGCATTTTCGCTGGAGAAGGTCTGCCAGTCGTCGAACACGGCTTTGATGTCGTCGTAGCGGGAAACAACGTAGAGGCCGATCCGCTCGTCGAACATCACCGGCTGCTCGGCCCGGAGTTCGGCGTACGCCGGAAACGGATCCTTCATCTGGAACGGCTCGTAGCCATGGTGCCCGGCGGGGGCTTCGGCGCCGTGACCATAGGGGCAGCGGCCGGCCGTTTCTGTCGACGATGACATCTGGGCTCCTAGATTTTTGGTCCCGCCGGCAGCGGCAGTGCTTGCCGGGGGTTCTTATTCATCAGTGTGGCCCCGATCACCCGCGCCGGACAGGACTGGCTTCCACTCAGTGGAAGCCAGTTGTCTTCCGTCCCGGTGCGACGGCGACGGCGACGGCTCAGGCCGTGCCGGCGAAGTTGCTGCCGAGCAGCGTTTCCAGCGGGATCCGGGCCGTAGCGCGCTCGATCTGAGCGGCGATGCCCCGCAGGACGGGCAGGTGCCGGGTCATCGTGTCGGCCTGGCTGGTGGGCAGAACCAGTCCGATCGAGGCGCCAATCCGGCCGGTATGGAAGACCGGGACGGCGATCGAGCAGGAGCCCAGCCGGACTTCCTCCAAGGTGGTGGCGTAGCCCTGCTCGCGGATCCGGGTCAGCTCCCCGGACAGCTTCCTGGGGTCCACGTGGGTGTGGGCGGTGTGCCGCTCCAGCTGCCGGTTCAGGTAGGCCTCGCGGACCCAGTCCACCTCGAAGGCCAGGATGACCTTTCCGACGGCGGTTGCATGCATGGGCAGCCGGCCGCCGACCCGGGAGGCCCGCGGGACCCGCCTGGAGCCGTAGACACGATCGATGTAGAGCACCTCATGGCCGGCCCGGACCGCCAGGTGCGCGGTTTCGCCGGTGAGCGAGAACAGATCCTGGACGTAGGGACGGGCCGCATCGCGGAGCTGCCGACCGGTGTTTTGGGCCAGTTCCCAGAGCCGGATGCCGAGCTGGTAGCGGCCGTTGGGCTCGCGGGAGAGGAGCCCCCAGTCGGTGAGTTCGTTGACCAGGCGGTGGGCAGTGCTCAGCGGCAGCCCGGACTTTTCGGCAATGTCGGTGAGGCTGAGAGCGCCCCGGGACTTTTCAAAGGCTTCCAGGATGGCGAGGACCTTCGAGGTTACGGTCCTGCCGGGTTCGCGGCTGCCGCCGGCCATCATGACCTCCTCGTCGCGGGCTCAGGGCCGGCCGTCAGCTGGCCGTTCCCTGCCCGGAATCGAGTCTAATCGGCACTGGCCCCGGCACGCTCCGAACGAGCCACGGCCCGCCTAGACATCGATGGTGTCCATGTTCGGGTACCTCGCTCCGGCTGCCGCCCCGGCCGGAGCCAGTTCGTCGAGGCGGGCCAGGTCGTCGGGGCAGAGTTCGACGTCGGGAGCGCCCAGGTTTTCGAACAGACGTTCGCGCTTCTTGGTGCCCGGGATGGGAACAATATGCTCGCCCTGGGCCAGCAGCCAGGCAAGTGCCAACTGCGCCGGAGTGCAGTCCTTCGTATCCGCCAACTCCTTCACCCGATCCACGAGCTGTAAGTTGCGGGTGAAGTTTTCGCCTTGGAAACGCGGGGAATGCCGGCGGAAATCGTCCGCCGCAAAGTCGTCAGGGCTGCGGAATTGACCGGTCAGGAAACCTCGGCCGAGCGGGCTGTAGGGGACAAAGCCGATGCCAAGCTCGGCGAGGACCGGGATTATCTTGGTCTCGGGCTCGCGTTCCCACAGCGAATATTCGGTCTGCAGGGCCGTGATCGGGTGCACCGCATGTGCCCGGCGAACGGTGTCCGCGCTGGCTTCGGATAACCCCAGGTGCCTGACTTTTCCGGCCTGAACCAGCTCAGCCATGGCTCCGACGGTTTCCTCGATCGGGGTGGCCTTGTCGACGCGGTGCTGGTAATACAGATCGATATGGTCCACGCCCAGTCGCTGCAGGCTCGCGTCGCAAGCGGCCCGCACGTAGTCCGGGGAGCCGTTGATGCCGACCCAGGATCCGTCGGCCCGGCGTTCGTTGCCGAATTTGGTGGCGAGCACCACGTCCTCCCGACGGCCGGCAATAGCCCGGCCAACAAGCGCTTCGTTTGTGAACGGGCCGTACATGTCAGCCGTGTCCAGCAGGCTGCCGCCGGCATCGAGAAAGGCCTGGATGGTTGCGATGGACTCTTTTTCCTCGCCACGACCGTAGAACTCGCTCATGCCCATGCAGCCCAGCCCCAGGGCTGAGACGGTGAGTGAACCGAGAGTGCGGGTTTCCATAGATTTCTCCTCAGTCAGATCGGCATGGCGGCCACCGGCGTCCCGTTCCGGAACCTGATGGGACTTGTGTCCCGGCTGCGGGACGTCGCCCAGGTGGCAGGTGGCCACTCTAGGCCCATCCGTCCTGGGGTACAACAAAAGTCCGATTCGGCTGCGCTTGCGCGGTCCGCTGCGACTCGCGTCCGGTCGAATCGGCGCGTCCGGTCGAATCGGCGCGGCGGACGAAGCAACAGCACAGCAAAGCAGGCCCGACGTCGGCCGACCGCAGAGCAGCGCTCTCGGACGGGTTTTCTTCGCCTCAGCGCCGCCAGCGGTACGGCGTCGTCGTCGACACCCGGAGCAGGCCGTAGCGTTCCAGGATCGGCCGTGAATATTCGGTTGAATCGCTGTGGATGAGCGTTTTGCCCAGGGTCAATGCGGCGCGGGCCCGGGCCGCGGTGAGAGCGCGGTAGATGCCCCGGCCGCGCCACTGGCTGAGTGTTGCCCCGCCCCAGATTCCCGCGAAGTCAGTGCCTGACACCGGCTCGAGGCGGCCCGCGCTGACAATCAGCCCCTGATGTTCGGCGACCCACAATTCCATCCCGTCGCGGCGAGCCATCCGACGCAGGACTGCTGCAGCGTTTCCATCGGAGACGGGACTGCCAAAAACCCTGTCCTGCATGGCGTTCATGGCCCGGATGTCCTGTTCCTCGGTCACTTTTCGCAGGCTCACACCTGGTGGAAGATCCACCTCGACGCTCAGTTCGCTGGCCGGCCCGATCATAATCGACTCGGTCTCGTCGGGCTCGAATCCGTGCTTCAGCAGCGCCTCGTGGAGTCCGGGCGCATGATCGTGACCGCGGGTTTTCCATTCGATCCGCACAATGGCCGGATCGCGGCGGTAGAACGCCAGCGCTTCGGCCACCCATCGCGCGATCGTCTCGGCGCCGGCCCCAGCAAGGTCTTGGTAGGTGACGAAACCTCGTCCGCCCTCGAAGGTCACGAGCCGCAAGGGTCCCAGCCGCTCCACGGCGGCCGCGCCGGGGGTCTCCGCGTCCGTGCGGAGCTGCTGGTCGTACCTCTTGAGGAGTCCTGAAATCGCCATCGCTCCACGGTACAGCGGCCGGAGGGGGCGCACGTAGGATCGGCACATGACAATTGACGAGTGGGAGCGCAGCGTAGCCGCATTCTGGACGGCCTTCGAGGCAGCACCGAGTGACGCCGACGACGTCATCGAGGAACTGGACGAGCTCGCTGCGGCTTCGCCGGCAACCGACGGCCGGGCAGACTTCGAACGCGCCTGTATCCGCGATTCAACCGGCCGGACTGCAGATGCCGTCTCCTTCTATGACTCCGGGCTTGCTGCCGGGCTCGACCCGATCAGGCGGACCCGCGCCTGGGTGCAAATGGCCAGCTCCGAGCGCGCACTCGGACACACTGACGAAGCTTTGAGGATCCTCTCCCGCACCGACCCGCACGCCTTGGGCGGAGCCCCCGGCGCGGTGCGGGCCCTGGCCCTGCGGGACGCTGGCCGGCACGACGAAGCCCTCCGGGTCGCACTCGAAGCACTCATTCCACATCTGCCGAGGTATCAGCACTCCATCGCGAACTACGCGAGGCTCCTTACAGACGGCTAGCGCCGAACCGGCAACTCCTCCCGAAACCGCCACAACCGGAGGGTATCCCCCACGTCCGTGGACGAAGGCCCGTTGCCGGCTCAAGCGGGGTCCCGGACGGCATAATGGCGGGACCGGCATCCCGCCAGCAGAAGGTGCCGGCAACGGCGGGCAGGGACACGGCAGCAGCTCTCCTGATCGGGCTCCTGGCGGGCATCCTCGGCCTGGCGCCGTGGCTGATCACCGGCGCACGCCTGCCGCTGCAGAACCTTTGGGGCTCGCAGCTACTGCCCGGACAGATGCCCCTGGCCCTTCTGCCGCTTAGCCAGTACGAAGCCACCACACTGGTGTCGTTAATGACCACGGGCGCTGCGGCAGCCGGCCTGGCGGTCCGGCGCTGGTCCCCGGCGCGCCGTCGCCTGGTCACATGGTGCGCCGCCGGGGGCGTACTTCTGGTGCAGGCAACAGCAGCGATCCAGGCATTTAATGTGGTCGGCGAGGGCTTGGCGCCCAGTGCGTTGTCACGCCTCTACCTGGCTGGCCTGCTGGCTGGAGTGCTGGCCGCAATCGCCGCCGGGCTGGTGTTGCTCTTTCTCCTCGCAGCCCGTTCTCCGGCCTTGGTCGCGTTGGGGGTTGGCCTTGCGGCCGTTCCGTTTGTGTCCTGGGTGGCCTCCGCAGCTGCCGAAGTGGCTGGGGTGGCCAACGCTCCCGTATGGCTGACCTTGCTGTGGCGCTGGTTCCCCGCGGTGCTGGTCGGCGTTGCCCTGGCGTGGTGCGGGCTGCGCCCTGCGGTCCGCGCTGTGGTGTGGGTGGTGGACCTGGGCCTGCTCTGGGTGGTCCCCGCAGGGTTCACAGCAGTCAGCAGCGTCCTGGGCACACGGGTGCTGGGAGGTGACCTCGGGCGCATGGCTTTCCCCAACCTCCGGGTTAGAAGATCCTCGGGGCCAGCCGGGGACCTGTCTAGACTGGCCCAATGAGGTCGAATTGGGGGATCTTTCGCTCTGCCGCCGTGCTGGTGGCTGCTGCCCTGCAGTTGACCGCCTGCGGCAGCACCGACGTCGTATGCCCTGCCGTCGGGTGGGTCAGCACCATCACTCCCTTCACCATCCGCAGCACCCTTCACCTCAGCCCGGACAGCGATCAATTCCTGGTTGTGCACCGTCCGGGGCCAATTGCCCGAGGACGTAAAAACTCGTGTGCTCACCCAAGACGGCACCTTGCTCGCCGGGCTGGAATCCCGGCCGGAATGGACCAGGGCGGGTGGGTCGGAAGAATGCGGCGGTCCCATGACCACACCGCCCATCACCCTCCAGCTCCCGCACCGGCAGCAGTAGCAGCCTTGCCCGCCGACGAAAGGATCAGCCATGACCTTCTTTCAGGACTTCCCGGTACCGCCCACTCCCCCGCGCGGGCGGGCGGTGAGGTACGTCCCGCCGGTCTGGGCCGGCGCCCCGCCCTACGAGCTTCCGGCGGTTGTCCAGATCGGTCAGTTCCTGCACCGGAGCCCGACATTGGTGATGGCAGTCAAGAGCGCCGATGTCTTTTCAACGGGTTGTTCGTTCGATATGTCATGGACCATCCGCCGGGGCGACCAGACCGATGCGGAGTGGGCGGATCTCAACGACGTGTTTTTCCGGCCCGGATCCGGCCCCCGAAGGGGCTCCGGGGGAGCTTCGATGCTGCACTTCGGCGCGGCTTTCCCTGACGGCTCAAAGTCCAGCACCAGCGCGCATCCGCACGGATTCTTCGAAGGCCCCGGGGAGCCTGCTCCGCCGGTCCTCCTGATGCGAAACGGAGGCGGGAGCGGCGGCGACGACGAGCTCTCCGGCTCCGGCTCGCTCTGGCTCTGGCCGTTGCCACCCGCGGGGAAACTTCGGCTGGTTGCCGAGTGGAAAGACTTCGGCCTGGCAGAGTGCTCCATTTTCCTGGACGGGTCCCGGCTGCGTGACGCCGCTGCCGGAGTGCAGAAATTCTGGTGAGCTGCGCATCGCAGCGCCCGGGCACCCGCCTGCGGCACCCCCCGCCGGGAAGGCGGCAGACTGGGTCGGGGGAGCTGCACACGACCACAAGGAGAATCCATGACCACCGCAATCTCAGTCATCGTCTTTGACGTCAATGAAACCCTCTCTGACATGTCCGCGATGGGGGGACAATTCAGCGACGTCGGGGCGCCGGCTGAGTTGGCCAAGCTCTGGTTCGCGACCCTGCTGCGTGACGGCTTCGCGCTTACAGCCAGCGGAGACAACGGATCGTTCGCCGCGATCGGGGCGGAGGCACTTCGGGGACTTCTGACCGGGGTGGAGCTAAACCGCCCAATGGACGCGGCGGTCGACCATGTTATGGCCGGGCTGACCGGTCTCAAGGTACATCCGGACGTCCCCGCGGGGATTACAGTCCTCGCCGCTGCCGGGTTCCGGCTGATCACCCTCAGCAACGGCTCTGCCCGGATCGCCGCGAAGCTGTTCAGTGGGGCTGGGATCCGTGACGAGTTCGAGGCGCTGCTCTCGGTCGAGGATGCGCCGGCCTGGAAGCCGGCCCGCAGTTCCTACGACTATGCGGCTGCCGCTTCGGGCGCCGCCCCGGCGGACATGCTGCTGGTCGCCGTCCATCCGTGGGACATCCACGGCGCAGCCCGTGCCGGGCTGCGCACCGCATGGCTAAACCGGTCAGGGAGCAGCTACCCGGGCTATTTCGAGTCGCCAGATTTTACGGTCAATGCCCTGACCGAGCTTCCCGGAGTGCTGGCCGCAGCGCACTAAAAAAGCAGCGCCGAGCCCCTCAGCTGAGCTGGCCCGGCGCTGCTTGCGGGTCGCAGCCCGGGGCACGGACGCGACGATGCTTCTAGCCGGTAAATCCTTTATCTTTGAGCCAGGCGGCAGCCGCATCCCGGGGGTTTACCTTCCGGTCGCCGGAGACTTCCTCGTTCAACTTCAGCAAGTCCGCCGTCGTCAGAACCCGTGACACCTTGTTCAGCACTTCCGTGCTCTTAGCGTCCAGCCGGTCCTTCAGCGCCAGCGGCACCACCTGTTGGGCCGCGAAATTGTTCAGCGGATCCGCCAGGGAAACCAGCTTGTTCTGGAGAATCAGCGGTGAGGTGCTGAAGACATCGGCGGCCTGGATCCTGTCATCGAGCAGCGCCCGGACTGTCACCGGCCCGCCACCGTCGCTGAAGGGGACGAATTCCTTAGGCTCGCAGCCGTAGTTCGCTTTGAGCCCCGGGAGGCCCTGGGGCCGTTCCTTGGCTTCCGGCGGCATACCGAGCGCAATCTGATCACACACCTTCCCCAGGTCGGCAAGAGTTTTGAGCCCGAATTTCGCCGCCGTCGCCTCGGTGACCACGATGGAATCCTTGTCCTCCGCTTGGGCCGCTTCGAGCACTGTCAACTCGTCGGGCAGCTTGCCGGGGAGTGCTTTCATGACGTCGTCGGCACTGGCAGCGGTAGCGTTCTTGTCAACGTAGCGGAGCAGATTGCCGCTGTAATCGGGGACGACGTCGATCGACCTGTCCTGCAAGGCCCGCACATACACCTCACGGGAGCCAATTCCTGGCTTCGTCGACGCGGGGATGCCAGCCGCGTTGAGCGCACCCGCGTAAACCTCGGCCAGCGTCTCGCTTTCCGGGAAGTTTGCCGAGCCGATCACCAGGGCAGCCCCCGGGGTGCTGCTTCCCGAAGGCCGGTCATTGTTCAGCGGATCATTTCCGGCGCCGCAGGCGGCCAGCGAGAGCGCGAGCAAAGTCCCCGCTGCCAGCGCGACGGTCCGGGCCAGTGGTTTCATCATGTTCATGTTCCTCATTCTTGAACCCGGCCGGTTCCGGGCCGAATTTTTCGTCCTGATGCGCCTGCACCCGCAGGACCATGGTACTCAGCACCGTCCGCAACTGCGGCAATGGCGCCTCAAGGATGCATTGGTCCGGGAACGCCGGCCGGGCTGACGGGACGCAGTGGCAGCATTTTGCGCGAGCCCGCATTTTCTGCCGCGTCCAGGGTCGGGTGCTGGACGCAGGCGGGGACCAGCCGCCCGGTGTCAGGGTGACTCATTGAGTACATGCAGGAGCCGAGCCGTTCCTGGGTCTCCCGCGTTTTCGGGTCCTCGCTGGCCTCGCCGCGTTCCATCATCGCCCAGGCGGGTGCGACGTCGGCGGCGTCCATGATAGCCGCGGCAAAGACCACGGCGATGCCGGCTGCGAAGCCAAACACCACCCCGGCGGCAACCGACATGACATTCTTGGGCACCGGCGCCAGCGTCAGGACGGCATAGGCCAGGATGAATACGGCAGGTCCCCATCAACCCGTGCTGCCGAATTAGTTCCGGATTTCATCGACCGACGGTAACGGGAACAGCAGGGCTGCCGCCGCCGCGGCAGCCACCAGGGCAAGCAGCGGGCCCAGCCGCAGGCCGGCCCGGAGCCGGCTGCCCGCAATGGGTGCGTTCGCTCCCCTCATGTGGCGTCTCCGGGGTCCCCGATGCGCGCCCGTCCCTTGTTCTCGGCCGTGTGAATGGCCCAAGCGGCGTTGATCAGGCCGATATGGCTGAAAGCCTGAGGGAAGTTGCCGAGCAGCTCGCTGCCGTCCGGGGAAACTTCTTCGGCCATCAGACCCAGATCGGTGGCAAAGCCGGAGGCCCGTTCAAAAACGGCGCGGGCACGTCCGGTCTGTCCGGCCAACGCCAGTGCGTGCGCCAGCCAGAAAGTACAGATCAGGAACGTGCCTTCCTCCCCGGACAGCCCGTCGTCCCCCTGGTAGCGGTACACCAGGCCACGGCTGTCGGTGAGCCGTTCATCGATGGCGTTGATCGTGGCCAGCATCCGCGGGTCATCGGCGGGGACAAAGCCGACGATGGCAAGCATCAGTACGGACGCGTCGAGCTCTTCGGAACCGTACGCCTGCGTGTAGGCATGGGCGTGGTCGTTCCAGCCGTTCACGCGAATCGAGTCGGCAAGCCGGGCACGCGCTTGGATCCACTGCGGCACCCGGTCTTCGGCGTCCAGGACCGCGGCGAGGCCGATGGCACGGTCCACGGCGACCCAGCACATCAGTTTCGAGTGCAGGTAATGCCGGGGGGCACCGCGGACCTCCCAGATGCCCTGGTCGGTCGACTGCCACAGTGATGCCGCGGTGTCGGCCGCCCCGGCCAGGAACTTCCGGGTTCCGGGCTCCATCGCAGTGAGGTACTCAGGAAGGGTGGCTGCCGCGTCCAGAAGTTCGCCGTACACATCGAGTTGGCGCTGGTTCCAGGCGCCGTTGCCCACCCGCACCGGGGCACTGTTGCGCCAGCCCGGAAGGTGGGCCAGTTCCCGCTCGGACAAGTCCCGTTCGCCGCCGATGCCATACATGATCTGCAGCGTCGCGTCGCTGTCCGGCCGGCTGGCCGAGACCGTCGCGAGGAATTGGAAGAACTTTCCGGCCTCATCCGGGCACGCAGCCACCCAGAGCGCCTGCAATGTCATACTCGCATCCCGGATCCAGGTGTAGCGGTAATCCCAGTTCCGGGTTCCGCCGGCCACTTCCGGAAGTGAGGTCGTCGCTGCGGCCACGATCGCGCCGGTCGGAAAGTAGGTTAGGGCCTGCAGGATCCGACCGCTGGTAGCCACCAGATCCTGCCAGGGCCCCCCGTAACTTTGGTGCAACCGCGACCAGCTGGCCCAGCCCTCCAGCGTGTCCTCAAGCCGCCGCGCGATCTCCTGCGGGTTCCAGAAGGCCGGCAATCCGGCGCCGGAGTCCTCGTGATGGAGGCCGAACTCCAAAACGTCGCCGGAGCGAAGTACCGGATTCGCCCGGGCAGTACCGTCCACCAGCTCGAAAGGAACCGTGGTGGACAGGGCCAGGATCCGGGTGCCGCCCCGAACCGTGACCCCACCCTCGACCCGGGCCAGCTCCGGCACGTCCCGGCCGTAGTCCGGGCGGGGAGCGAACACCACTTCCAGTTCGATCTCCCCGCTGCAGCAGACCACATGACGCAGCAGCGTACCGGGCGCCCCGGCACCAAGTTCGTGGCCCCGGATCCCGTCCCCGAGCGCCAACGCGTCGGTGACCGTAACGATTCCCGCGGACGTGGTGTGGGTCGTCTCCAACACCATTGTGGGACCCAGGTAGCGCCGCGTCGAGGAATACGGGGCAACAGGCCGGATTGACCAGGAACCGGCAGCCTCGCCCAGGATGCGGCCGAAAACGGAAGGGCTGTCGAACCGTGGAAAGCATAGCCATTCCACCGAACCGGCCCGACTCACCAGCGCCGCGGAGCTGCAATCCGAGAGCATGGCGTAGTTTGCGATCGGTTCGTTGCTCATCGGTGCCCCTGCCTAGTAGCCAACCCGGCCCGGCTCCGCATGTGTGGAGCCGGGCCCCGGAAAACCGCGGGCGGTTGCCCGTCGTTCTACGACTATCGGCAAGGCCCCGGTCCGGGCTCTGCAAATGATGACACACGGCAGGGCGCCTGGCCACGGCCGTGCCGAAGCATTGTGAATTTCCTACTGTGCCGAGGCCAAAGCGTCCCACGCAAAACTGGCGAGCCAGTGGCTGGACATAAACTCCTCGGTGCTGACGGAATCCATGCCTGCGGCCAGCAATGGCATCGTCGCGACGTCGAGAACCCGGGCCGCTGCGCCAGTTCCCTGCGCTGCCGAGAGCGCTCGGCGGATTCTGATCAGCTGGCCGGCGCGGGTCAGGTTTAACCCGTTGAGGTGCGCCAGATACCCGTCCGACTCATCGGTGACAGTGGCTTTGGCAAGGATCCTGTCATCCGGCGCGAGACCCGGCAGGAACGCTGCAAACCACGCGGCAAAGGCATCCGCGTCGAGCACCCGGGCCATCAGGTCGGCCTCGCTCAAACCGGCGGACAGGAAATCCTGCCCGCTCATTTCCCACTCCCCCGGCCATCCGGCGTCGTCCCTAAACCAGTTCAGTGCCGCTCTCTCACAAACGGCGGCAGCCTGGTCCCTGCCCAGGGCGCGGAAGGCGTCCAGCATCATGCCCAGTCCGAACGCGGCATTGGTATGCAGGCCATGCCGGACCGGGAACTCCGCTTTGGCGGTCCAGCCGGCCACCAGGGAGGCGACGATGTCCACCAGCGGATCCAGGTTCTTGCCCCATTGCCTGATCTGCGCGTCCCGGGAAGAGGCGGCAGCAGCAGCGAGCCGAACCAGCCAGGCCCAACCGTACGGACGCTCCCAGCTGGGGTTCGCCAGCAGGTAAGCACCTTCGACGGCGAGGTTTTCAGCGGTGAGGTTCGCTGCCAGCACCGCCCGGAGGGCGCTGTCACGGTCGGCGTCGAGACCATGCTCCACCAGGACGACGCCGAGCCAGCTCATGTGCACCGAGGAATGCCAGTCGAAAGAGGTGTAGAACGCCGGGTGAAGTTCCTGCGGGCTGGCCCGGTCCGCCAGGGACGTTTCCACGTGGTGGGAGGCGTAGGGATACGCTCGGGTCAGGTTGTCCAGGACGATGTCCGCGTAGGCCTCGGCGAGGTGGTCCATTTGTTCCGTGGGATTCAGGATCATGCGCGCTCCTTTGAAGGGCAAAGTCAGTTGAAGGCCAGGAAGTACATCAGTGCTGTGTTGGCGCCCAGCAACGGAATTGCCGTGGCGATCTGGGCCCTGATGACTCCGTATTTGTTTTTCATTTCCAGCAACGCTGCCGGGACCAGGTTGAAGTTGGCGGCCATCGGTGTGCACAGCGTCCCGCAGAAGCCCGCCAGCATGCCGATCGCGAAGATGATCGCTGGATTCCCGTGGAAGCCCTGGACCAGGACCGGCCAGCCGATGGCGGCTGTCATGATGGGAAACGCGGCGAAGGCGTTGCCCATCAGCACCGTAAAGAGGAACATCCCAACGGAGTAGACGATCACGGCAGCAATCAGCGAACCCTCCGGAAGTATGCCTTTGGCCAGCGTGCCCACCGCCGTGCCGACGCCGGCCTTGGTGAACAGAATGCCCAGCGTGGAGAGCATCTGCGGCAGCAGTGCTGCCCAGCCGATGGACTCGAGAATGCGGCGCCCTTCGAAAATCGGGGTCAGCTTCTGCTTCGGCCGCAGAATAACGACGGCGACGACGGCAGCCGCGACGGCACCGACGGCCAGTGCCACGAGTGTTGTGTTGGTGGGATCGAAGATCGGTTGTCCACCGATCTTCAGCACCGGAGCGAGCAGGACAATGATCACCGTCACCACCGGCAGGACGAGCGCCGGGATGAAGAGCCTGTTGCCGAACCGGGTGGCGGATACGGCGCGCTCTGTCATGCTCGTGGTCCTTGCTTTGCCATCACCAAGAGGTCCCGAGCTGGCAAGAGTCACCAGCACCAGCACGGCCACGCCCAGGATCCACGGCGGCGCGGTGCCAGCCTGGACCCAAGTGCCATAGAAGAAGCACACACCCAGCAGTCCCCAAAAAGCCGCACTGCCCCAGCGCTTCGGATGGGTCGTATCGCGGGCAATCAAGAATGCCCAGGCAACAAAAAGAATGCCAATCAGCCAGAAAACAGCTTCAACCTTGATCATGCGTTGCCTCCGACAGTGGCGCTCTGGGCGGTCTTCGCTGCTTGTTGGGTTGCCTGGACGTCCCGGTCCAGCTCGCGGTCGAGCCGCAAGAGACGGAACCCGTGGATCAGGAAGGCGATCACGGCGGACGGGATAGCCCAGATGGCCAACTCAAGCGGCTCCAGGTGGAGCCCGTATGTCGCGTCCACGAAGGTGGTGATCAGCAGGATCGAGCCTACTGCGACAAAAATGTCCTCGCCGAAGAAGACACCGACGTTGTCTGCTGCAGCGGAGTGGCCCTTGATTTTTTCCCGTACCTTCTCCGGAACCTCGCCGTACCGCCGCAGCGCGGCGCCTTCCGCCATCGGGAAGACCAATGGCCGCACCGTCTGCGCATGGCCGCCGATCCCGGTCAGGCCGAGGGCAGCCGTGGCTTGGCGGACCAGGAGGTACCCCAAAAGGACACGCCCGGCCGTGAGCTTGGCGAGCTTGGAAATCAAAGTCTTCGCCTGCTCCTGGAGGCCAAACCGTTCGATGATGCCGATGACGGGAAGGACCACAACAAAAATCGTGACCGACCTGCTGCTGGCGAAACCGGAACCAAAGGCGTCGAGGATTTGAAGCGGCGTCAGTCCGCCGAGAAGGGCCGTGATGATGCCTGAGGCGGTAACAACAATCAGTGGGTTCATTCGGATGGCAAAGCCGACGATGACCAGCAAAACTCCGATTAGTACGAGCATATCCATCCATCCCCGCATGGATCAGGTCCGATCTGCGGACGCGAGTAGTTATCGTGGCATGGCCGAGCCGGCCCGTGCCGGGAAGGTGGTCCCCGCAAAGTGATGCCCATCACCGTGATCCACAGCCTAGGGATTTGTTGAACAATACGCAAGGCGCCGCAGCGCCCGGCTAATCGGTCATGGCCTCGAGCAATTGAGCCTCGGCCCGGTCAAGATAGCGGCGCACGAATTCCGCGGCAGCGGCATTGTCCCCGGTAGCCATCAACTCAATCACGTGCGCGTTGTCCGCCACGTAAGGCTCGTGGAATGCCGGATCGGATCCCATCGAGTGGAACACCAGCCGCATTTCCGCCAAGACCTGCTCCATCAACAAATCAAGCCGCTCACTTGCCGCCCGCGCAACCAACGCCCGGTGGAATTCCTGATTGGCTGCCGCCATCCCGTTGACATCCCCGCTGGAACTGGCCAGCTGGGCCGCGGCCACAATTACCCGCAACTCATCCAGCGGCGCTGGTTCCTGCCACAGCACGGCTGCAGGTTCAATAAAGCGGCGCACACGGTAAATTTCACGAACGTCTGCCGCGGACGGTCTGGCGACAAAAACTCCGCGGTTGGGAATGCGGGTAATAATATGTTCGGCGTTCAGCGCGGTGAACGCCTCCCGGAGCGTGTTCCGGCTGACACCCAGGGCATCACCCAGGGCCTCCTCGGATAACTTTGTGCCGGGCGCGAGCTCGCCGGCAGCTATCCGCTGACGCAGTTGGGCTGAGATCCACACACCTGTGTGGGAGTGGGTTGAGCCCTTAGCCATCCGGCGAAGGGAATCCAGTACCGCTTCGAAAGTCATGGCGCCAAGCCTAGTTGGCAGTCTGGGCACCGTTGGCACCGGCCGGCCCCGCGCCGAGTCGTGGCCACCCTGCCATAACGGGTCCGGTTAGAGTGGTGTGCATGACGTTGGGGGACGCGGCGGAGCCGCTGGTACACATCCAGGATTTTCAGATGGACTTCGGGGACACAACGGTCATCAAGGACCTCTCCTTCGATGTTCGGGCCGGGGAAACTTTCGGGTTCCTGGGCAGCAACGGTTCGGGCAAGACCACGACGCTGCGGGCACTTCTGGGGATTTACCAGCCGACGGCCGGGATCCTCCACATCGGGGGTAAACCTTTCGCCCCGCAGGACGGTGCCCGGCTGGGGTACCTGCCCGAGGAACGCGGCCTGTACAAAAAGGAGTCCGTCCTCGATGTGATGGTGTACTTCGGCCGGCTCAAGGGCCTGGATAAATCGCGCGCCAAAGCCTGGTCCCGGGAGTATTTGGACCGGGTCGACCTTGCTGACAAAGCCGGCATGCGGCTGGACAAGCTCTCCGGCGGTCAGCAGCAGAAAATCCAGCTCGGTGTGACCATCATGAACGATCCGGAGCTGTTGATCCTGGACGAGCCGACCAAGGGTTTTGACCCGGTGAACCGGCGCCTGCTGATGGACATCATCGAGGAACAAAAACTCGCCGGCGCGACCGTCATCATGGTCACCCACCAGATGGAAGAAGTCGAACGGCTCTGCGACCGGGTGATCTTGCTCAAGGACGGGACGGCCCGGGCGTACGGAACCGTTGCCGAGGTCCAGGAACAATTCGGCGGGACCCTCTACCGGCTCTCCTACGACGGGGTCCTTCCCGCCTCGGCCCTGTACGACGTCGTAGCCAACACAGGGACCAATGCCGAGCTCTCACCACGCCCCGGCTGCGACGAAACCGCCGTCCTGCGCGAACTTATCGATCACGGCATGGCCGTCCGGTCCTTCACCACCGCGAGAACGTCGTTGGATGAAATCTTTATCAAGGTATACGGCGAAGCCCACACGATGGCGGAGGCATAACACCCCATGACACATCCCACGGGCACTAAACCCTCCCCCGCTCCCCCGCCCCGGCCGGGGCCGGTCCCGCCGAAGCGCCCCTTCGCCCAGCACAACCTCGGCACCGTCATCGGATTCGAATTCACCCGCACCATGAAAAAACGCGGATTCTGGATCGCCACCCTGGCGATCCCGGTGGTGCTTGCGATCGTGTTCGCGCTAGTCTTCCTCAGCAACTCCTCCACCGCGGCCAGCGCCGACGCCCAGAAGACCGCAACAGTGTCCTTCACCTACAGCGATGCCTCCGGTCTCATCACTCCGCAGATCGCCACCGCCATGGGCGGGACGAAAGCCAGCGATCCGGCTAAAGCGCTGCAGGACGTCAAAGCCGGGTCTACAGATGCGTATTTTGAGTACCCCGCCGAGCCGGCCACCCAGCCGGTTAAGGTCTACGGGACGGACAAAGGGATCTTCGAAAACGGCAAGTACGACGCCGTCGCCAAGCAACTCCTCACCGCCTCGGCCCAAGCCGCCGTCGGCTCCCCCCAACTGACCGCCGCGGCCAGCGGCAATGTGAAAACTGAATCCCAAGCGTTCAAGGACGGCCAGCTTGCCGGCGGGCTAGGCTCCGTCGTGCCGCCGTTGATGTTCCTGCTGATCTTCTACGTCTCGATCATCCTGCTCTCCAACCAGATGCTCAACAGCACCCTGGAGGAGAAGGAAAACAGGGTTACCGAAATGATCCTCACCACCCTGAACCCGACCACCCTGATCGTCGGCAAAGTCGTGGCCTTGTTTATGGTCGGCCTTCTCCAAATCATCGTCTTCCTCGCCCCCATCGCTGTCGGCTATCTCTTCTTCCGCGAAAAGCTCGCCCTCCCCGATTTCGACCTTTCCAACCTCACCTTCGAACCCGGAACCATGATCGTCGGGGCACTTCTGCTGCTGGGCGGGTTCACCGTCTTCACCGGCGTCCTGGTCGCGATCGGCGCGATCATGCCCACGGCCAAGGACGCCGGCAGCATCTTCGGACCGCTCATGGGCCTGATCTTTGTACCCTTCTACGCCGTCACCCTCATCGTCTCGGACCCGAACGCCCCCATCGTGCAGATCTTCACCTACTTTCCGCTCTCCGCCCCGATCACAGCCATGCTCCGCAACGCCTTCGGCACCCTTAGCCCGCTCGAAGCAACAATCATCATCGCCGAACTCTTTATCCTCGGATTCCTCATCCTCCGCCTCGCCGTCCACCTCTTCCGCTACGGATCCATCCAATACTCAAGCAAACTCTCCATCGCCGGAACCTTCCGCAAACGCAATTCACTTGCCCGGAAATGACTCGGAGGAGCCGGAAGAAACTTGTTCCGGCTCCTCCGTTGTTATTGCCTCGACAGCAGTTCCGGTACTTGGCCCGGCGCCGGTGCCGGCAGGGGCTTGCTGCTGCGGGTGTTTCGTCCTGGCTGGGCGGCCCCTGGAGTGCCGGACGGCACTCTGACGGCGCCTGCCCGTCGGATGGACCCACAGCGTGTCCAGGGGCTTTATGGCTCGGATTCGGACTAGTGGCGGGCTTCGGACTTGGTACCGCGCCCTGGAATGGGCTGGAGCCGGGACCTGCGTTGCAGATCTGGCTTGACGCCCCCGCCCCCCGGTCGGTCGGTTACCTGCAGCAGCTGCAGCGCCGGCTGGCCTGTCTGTGGGCAGCCGGCGGTTCGGGACGAACAGAGCCGTCCGCCACCCCCGTGGCAGGGGCTCCCGCGGGATTCCCGCTATGCCGGCTCCAGCTGCGTCCTGAGCCTGTGGAGGCCGTCCCTGATCCTGGACTTGATGGTGGCAAGGGGCACGGAAAGCTCCTCCGAGATCTCCCGGTAAGTAAGCGACCCGAAGTAGGCCAGGACGATGGATTCCCGCTGAAGTGCTGACAGGCATGCCAGCGACGCAATGAGGACCCGGGCTTCCATCTTTGCTGTCACCGCTTCGAGTACACCGTCGTAGGCACCGGGCACGCTCGCAGCCCAGCGGTCGTCACGGTTGCGGCTGCTTTGGCTAGACCGGACTTTGTCAACGGCCCGCCGGTGCGCAATGGTCATCAGCCAGGCTGTTGGGGTCCCAAGCGCCGGCTGGTACTTCGCCGCGTCCTGCCAGACCACGAGGAATATTTCCTGGACCACTTCCTCGCTGAGCTCACGGTCGAGGACAACCCGCTGGACCAATCCGGACACCTGGCGGGCCGTGTGTCGGTAGAACTCATTAAAGGCCAGGTGATCGCCGTGGGACGTGCGCACCAGGAGGCCGGCCAGGAGATCCCGGGCTTGGTGGGTCCGGGGAGGTACGTCCTGCTCTAAACGGTTCATGGCGCCTTCAGCTTTCGGCCCGAGAACCACGAGCGGGGTGAGGGGTTGCGCCCGGGCCTGCGGCCAAAGCGCCCTACTCTCGGTACTGACGGTTACAACAGCCGTGGCCGGATCGCTCCATACCAACGTAGAACGCTGGTTCTCACTTCATAGGGTTTACCATAGAGAACGATCGTTATCTAGGCAAGCGGGGTGTTGGAAAGGGTGGTTGAGGTGACCACAGCAGAGCGTGCCGCGCCGGCGAACCAGCCCGCCGAACGGCCGGATGACGACGCGTCCCGAGAGAAAGTCATTGCCGCCGCCGCAGTGCTTTTTTATGCCCGGGGCTTTACTGCCGTGGGAATGGACGAACTCCGGACCGAATCGGGCGTCCCGCTCAAGCGCCTTTACCGCTTGTTTCCGTCCAAGGAAGCCATTGTGGAAGAAGTCCTGTTCGCGTGGGAGCGTATGTGGACGTCCGGGGTGACGGCGCAGGTTGAATCGACCCAGGTGCCCCGCGAGCGGCTGCTGGCTGTCTACGACTTCCTGGCCAGCTGGTTCACTTCCGAGGGATTCCGGGGGTGCGCTTTTATCAACTCCTTCGGGGAAGTAGGCGGTGCCTCCGGAAATATCACCGACATCGTCAGGAAGCAGAAGAAACACTTCCAGGACTATCTGGCTGAACTGGCGGAGGACCTCGGCGCCCCCGCATCGCTGGCCCCGCAACTGGCCATCCTTGCCGAAGGCGCCATCACCACTGCGGCAATAGCCGCCAGCGCCGAGCCCGCGCGCCAGGCCCGGGCGGCGGCGGAGATCCTGATCGACGTTGCGCTCCGGGACACCCCCTAGACCGTGGACCCCGGTCCCTGCTTCCAGAACCCTGCAGGGAGGACCACCACCGGACGCGCATGCCCAAATCGAAATGGCTTGATCTTTGCCGGAGCATCGACGACCACACAGCTTTGACGGCCCGGCCGCGGGCAGCAGACGTCGCCGGCGTTAGCGCAGGATTAACCCCGCCAGGGAACACTAGCCTGGCGGGCCTGGCATTTTGGTGCCCGCCCCCATCGACGAGCCGGTAAAGGTCCCGGTCAAACGGTTCCGACAGACCCATGACTTCGGCTCGGACTCGGCCGGGACCATCACAGTTGACTCTATTGAGCTTGCGGCTCCTTTCGCGGGGCTGATCACCAGCGCCTGCAGAGCCTGCCCATCCGACGACTGAACCGGAGCGCGTCCCCCGGTCGGCGTCCCACTAAGCAGGGGCGTGCGGATCTCCCCAGGCCGGATCCGTGGTTAACCTGCGGCCCGGCACACCCACCCCGCACCTCGGCCGCCATCGACTCGCTTGCCTAACGACCTGACATAAATTGTTCCCTTTGGTCACTCGACGTTCCTTATTGTGCGTTTATGATAGATAGTGATGTGAGTTACTTCACACGCCAGCCGTTATTTCAAAGGAGAAATCATGACCATGCATGAAGACGCACTGCGCCGGGCTTCCAGCCACGGCGGCTGGGACCGGCGGACTTTGCTGAAGACATTCGGTGCCGGAGCAGTCGCCATGGCCGGAATTCCCCTGCTCACAGCCTGCACCGGCGGCAGCGCCCCCGCCGGCGGCAGCAGCGGCAGCTCCTCGCTCTCCTTTGGCTCGGGCTCCTCCGACGAAGTGCCCAAGGCTGCCTACAAGGCAGTTACGGATGCGTTTACAAAAAAGTCCGGCGTTTCCGTCAACACCAACGTTGTTCCGCACAACGATTTCCAGAACAAGATCAACACCTACCTGCAGGGAAGCCCCGACGACGCCTTTACCTGGTTCGCAGGCTACCGGATGCAGTACTACGCGGATAAGGGCCTGCTCGCGCCAATCGACGACGTCTGGGAGAAGGTCGGAGCCAACTACTCCGACGCCATGAAAAAGGCGTCCACCGGCAGCGACGGCAAGATGTACTTCATTCCGAACTACAACTATCCCTGGGGATTCTTCTACCGCAAGAGCCTCTGGACCGAGAAGGGCTACGAAGTCCCCGAAACGTTCGACCAGCTGACAGCGCTGGCGAAAAAGATGCAAGGCGACGGGCTGATCCCGATCGAATTTGCAGACAAAGACGGCTGGCCTGCCATGGGCACCTTCGACTACATGAACATGCGCCTCAACGGCTACCAGTTCCACATGGACCTCACAGCCCACAAGGAATCCTGGGACCAGAAGAAGGTCAGCGACGTTTTTGACACCTGGAAGGCCCTGTTGCCGTACCAGAACCCCAACGCCCTTGGCATGACCTGGCAGGACTCTGCCAAGAACCTCGCCGACAAGAAGTCCGGCATGTACCTGCTTGGCTCCTTCCTGACCCAGCAGTACACGGACAAGGCAGTCGCTGACGATATCGACTTCTTCCAGTTCCCGGAAATCGCGATGGAAGGCCGCGACGCCGTCGAAGCCCCCATCGATGGCCTCCTGCTGTCCAAGAAGGGCGGCCAGAACCAGTCGGCTCGGGACTTCATGGCCTACCTCGGCACCCCGGAGGGACAAGACGTTTACGCCTCGGTCGACACTGCCAACATCGCCGCCGCCAAGGGCACTGACACGTCCAAGTTCTCGCCGCTGAACAAAAAAATGGCCGATGTGATCACCAACGCCAAGAGCATCAGCCAGTTCTTCGACCGCGATGCCCTCCCGGCCATGGCCAATAACGTGATGATTCCGGCCCTGCAGTCCTTTATCAAGGACGGCGCCGTCGACGTCAAGAACCTGGAAGCCCAGGCCAAAGCACTGTACGCCGCCCAGTAGCCGCCGAACGAAGACTCCCCCAACGAGCCAGATCGAGGAATCGTCTTAGTGAGTACATCAACCAACACAAACCCCGCCCCGGCGCGGCGCTCCGGCGCTGCCCCGGTGCGGCGGGTCCGCCGGCTGTCCCGCAGCGACAAGTGGGTCCTGGCCTTTATGGTGGGCCTGCCGACTTTGATTCAGCTGGTCCTTGTCTGGATTCCAACGCTGCTCTCCGCCGCGTTGTCCTTCACCCGATGGAACGGCCTGACCCTGGAGGACATCAAACCCGCCGGGGTGGACAACTATGAATTCATCGCCCAGAACTACCCGCCGTTCTGGCCCGCGGTGCAGCACAATGTGCTGTGGCTGATCTTTCTGGCGCTGATCGCCACACCACTGGGGCTGCTGCTCGCGATCCTGCTGGACCAGAACATCCGCGGCACCAAGATCTACCAGAGCATCTTCTTCACTCCCGTGATGCTCTCACTGGCACTGATCGGCGTCATCTGGCAGTTGTTCTACAACCGGGATACCGGCCTGTTGAACTTCCTGCTCGGAACCGCAGGAACGCCGCAGGCAGTCGACTGGTTCGGCGATTCGAGCGTCAACATCTGGGCTGCCCTGGTGGCCGCCACCTGGCGGCACGCCGGTTACGTGATGATCCTGTACTTGGCGGGGCTCAAGGGCGTTGACCCAACCCTGCGTGAGGCCGCCCAGATCGACGGCGCCAACGCCGTGCAGACCTTTTTCCGGGTGATCTTCCCGGCCATGCGCCCGGTCAACGTCATCATCATCGTCATTACAGTCATCGAGTCCCTGCGGGCCTTCGACATCGTCTACGTCATTAACCGCGGCACCAACGGCCTGGAGCTGATCAGCGCCCTCGTGGTCCAGAACCTCGTCGGCGAAGGCCAAGTGATCGGCGTCGGCTCAGCCCTGGCAGTCATCTTGCTGGTTATCTCGCTGGTTCCCATCACCTTCTACCTCTCCCGCGCATTCGGAAAGGACAAAGAGGCATGAGCATCTCCAATCCCTCCCGTCCCCACGTGGGCGGCAGGAAACTCCAGCCCACGGCCGCGAACCGCGCGGCAGGGCGCGCCGCCGGAAAACGAACATCCGCGAAGCGGCACTACGGAACCCACATTTTCCTGAGCGTTATGGCCATTATGTGGCTGATTCCGCTGGTGTGGACCCTCTTCACGGCACTGCGGCCGAAGGCAGACACCGACAAATACGGCTACTTCAGCCTCGGTGGCTCCTTCAGTTTCGACAACTTCGTGCAGGCATGGACGCAGGCCGGTTTCGCCCAGTACGCATGGAACTCCGTCCTGATCACGGTCCCCTCGGTCCTGCTGATCCTCTTCTTCGCCTCCATGATGGCTTTCGCCGTCAGCCGGGTGAACTGGAAGTTCAACATCACCCTGCTGATCATGTTCACGGCCGGGAACCTGCTGCCGCCCCAGGTGCTGGCCGCTCCCCTGTTCGAAATGTTCAAGCACTTCGAACTGCCGTACAGCATCAGCGATTCGGGCAACCTGCTCAATACCTACATCAGCGTCATTGCCGTTGATACCGCTTTCCAAATCGGCTTCGTCACCTTTGTGCTCTCCAACTACATGAAGGCGCTGTCCTCCGAGTTAACGGAGGCCGCCCTCGTGGACGGTGCGGGCATCTGGCGCCAGTACTGGGAGATCATCCTGCCGCTGTGCCGCCCGGCGCTGGCGGCCATGGGCACCTTGGAAGTGATCTTTATTTACAACGACTTCTTCTGGCCTCTTCTTTTTATTCAAAGCGGGGACCGGCTTCCGCTGACCACGGCCGTGAACAACCTCCAGGGCCAGTTCCTGTCCAACTACAACCTCATTGCCGCGGGCGCCATGATTACGGCGATCCCGGCCCTGATCATCTACCTCATGCTTCAGCGGCACTTCGTCGCCGGACTGACCCTCGGCTCCAGCAAAGGATGAATGTGAGCAGCAACCACAACGCCGCCATGGACTACATCACCGCCCGTCTCGGCTCCGAAGGGTCGCCGATGCTGGCCTTTGGCGGAGATTACAACCCCGAGCAGTGGCCCGAGGAAACCTGGGACGAAGACGTCCGGCTGATGCGCGAGGCCGGCGTCAACCTGGTCAGCGTGGGCATCTTCAGCTGGTCCCTGCTCGAACCAGCCGAGGGCAGCTACGAATTCGGCTGGCTGGACCGGGTCCTGGACCTGCTGCATGCCAACGGCATCCGGGTTGACCTGGCGAACGCCACGGCCTCCCCACCGCCCTGGTTCAGCCACAAGTATCCCCAATCACTGCCGGTGACGGCCGACGGCGTGCGGCACAGCTACGGTTCCCGGCAGGCTTTTGCCGCCTCAAGCCCGGACTACCGCCGCGCCGCCGCGGCACTGACCGAGCAGATCGTGCTCCGCTACAAGGACCATCCGGCCGTGGTGATGTGGCACGTCCACAATGAGTACGGCTGCCACAACCAGCCTGACTTCTCCGACGGTGCCGCTGCCGGTTTCCGGCGCTGGCTCGAACTTCGGTACGGCAGCATCGATGCCCTCAATGCCGCGTGGGGAACCTCATTCTGGTCCCAGCGCTACTCGGCCTGGGCGCAGATCCTGCCGCCCCGGACGTCCGGGACCTGGGTCAACCCGACCCAGCAACTGGACTTCGCCCGGTACTCCTCCGATGAGCTGCTCGAATGCTACACGGCCGAGGCGGCCATCATCCGCTCGCACTCGGGGCATCCAGTCACCACCAACTTCATGGGCTTCAACATGGGCCTGCACCAGCCCGTGGACTACTGGCGCTGGTCCGAGGAAATGGATGTGGTCTCCAACGACCACTACCTCATTGCCGAAGATCCGCGGAATTTCCAGGAGCTGGCGGCAACGGCTGACCTCACCCGCGGCTGGGCCAAGGGCAAGCCGTGGCTCCTGATGGAGCATTCCACCTCGGCGGTCAACTGGCAGCCCCGCAACATCGCCAAGGCGCCGGGCCAGATGCTCCGCAATGCCATGCAGCACGTGGCCCGCGGCGCTGATGGTGCGCTCTTTTTCCAGTGGCGGGCCTCGCGCGCGGGCGCCGAGAAATTCCACTCCGGAATGCTGCCGCACGCCGGCACGGACACCAAAGTCTGGCGCGAAGTCGTCCAGCTGGGACAGGCGCTGCGCAGCCTGGCCGAGCTCAGCGGTTCGGTTGTCACCGGCGCCTCCGGCCAGGTGGATGTGGCTATCCTGCACGACACCGACGCCCGCTGGGCCTCGGAACTGGACTCGCACCCGAGTGTGGACGCCTCGAACATCGCGGAAACCAGGCGCTGGCACGACGCCTTATACCGGGCCGGCGTTCCCACGGACTTTCGGCAGAGCACCGAGGACCTGGCCGGTTATCGCCTGGTGGTCGCGCCGATGCAGTACCTCGTCACCGACGCCGGGGCGGCAAACCTGGAAGCCTACGTCCGCGCTGGCGGCCATCTGGTGGTGACGTATTTCTCCGGTATCGTGGACGAAAATGACCACATCAGGCTTGGCAGTTACCCGGGGGCGTTCAGTGCCCTGCTGGGGGTACGGATGGAAGAGTTCTTTCCGCTTTGCGCCGGCGAAAGCGTCCGGCTCAGCGGCTTCGGTGCGGGCTCCTGCTGGAATGAGCTGGGGCGTACCACCACCGCCGAGGTCCTGGCGGCCATCGACGAGGGGCCGGCCGCCGGTTCCCCCGCCGTGACCCGCAACCACGCCGGAAGCGGCCGTGCCTACTACGTCGCCACAACACTCGCGCCGGCGGGCCTGGGCGAACTGCTTGGTCTCATCTGTGCCGATGCGGCCGTGCAGCCGCTTGTCCCGGATCTGCCGGCCGGTGTCGAAGTGACCCGGCGAAGCAAAGACGGAACAGACTGGACGTTCTGCATCAACCACGGAACACAGGACGTCCGGCTGCCGCTGGCAGGCGTTGACCTGCTTACCGGCACCGAGCTCGACGGCGGGCTCGGGCTGGAAGCCGGGGCCGTCGCCGTCGTCCGTTCCACCGCCCGGCAGGGCAGCCCCTCTGCCGCCAAGTCAACCCACTCAAGCCTGTAAGGACTCCGCATGCTAGCCGCAGCCCGTCATTCCGCCATTCTCGCGGAGGTCCAGCGTGAGCGGATTGTCCGTGTCACGGACCTCGCCAGGATGCTCGGCGTCTCGCTGATGACCGTGCGGCGCGACATCGAGGCGCTCGACACGGCCGGCGTACTGGAAAAGATCCATGGCGGGGCCAAGCTGCCCGGCGGGGCCAGCACCCACGAGCCGGGCTTTGAGCTGAAAGTGACGCAGCTCAAGGACGAAAAAATGGCAATCGCCCAGGAGGCGGCCGCCCAGGTTCGCGAAGGCATGGCCGTGGGGCTCAGCGCCGGAACCACTACCTGGGCGCTGGCCCAGCTGTTGTCCCCCGGTCCCCGGATCACGGTGGTCACCAACTCGGTGCGGATCGCCGACGTTTTCCACCAGAATTCCTCTGCGTCCACTGTGATCCTGACCGGCGGCGAGCGGACCCCTTCGGATGCGCTCGTCGGGCCGCTGGCCACCTCCTCACTCAGGCAGCTGCACCTGGATGTGCTGTTCCTCGGCGTCCACGGGGTCGACGCCGATGCCGGGTTCACCACACCAAACGTCCTGGAGGCAGAGACGGACAGGGCTTTCGTCAGTGCGGCCCGCCGGGTGGTGGTGCTCGCCGACCACACGAAGTGGGGCACCCTGGGTATCAGCACGATTGCGAGCCTCGAGGATGCCGACGAACTCATCAGCGACGACCTCCTGGGCGGTGAAGCCCGGCGCATTCTTGGCGAACGCGTGGGGCGGCTCCGGCTTGCTCCTGCCGGCGGCGCCCGGCCCGTCCCCGCCGCACGCCTCCTTGCCACGCCGGGCTGACCGGTACGGCCCGCCCACCCCAACCCCCTATGCCTGGAGCTACCGTGAACAACCCGGACCTCACTCGTGCACCCGAGACCCCTTTCCCCCTCCCTGGGCCGCTCTACCTGCGCCGCTCAGGAACGTCACTGCTGATCGATTTCCGCACCGGTGAACCCGCCCTGCTGCACTTCGGCGCAGACCTTGGCCCGGCTCTTCCGGACCTGTCCCTGTTGGGCGACCCCGTGCCGCACTCGGCCCTCGACATCCCCGTCACGCTCGGGCTGATCCCGCAGGCATCCTCCGGCTGGCGGGGGCGTCCGGGCCTCCGCGGTCACCGCAACGGACTGGCGTTCTCGGCCCGCCTGCGCGTTAGCGCCGTGGAACGATCCAGCGGGACGGACTGCTCGGCCATCATCACCCAATCCGACCCAACCGCGGGTGTCACCGTCCGCACGGAGGTCAGGATCAACGACGGCGGCCTGCTCCAGCTCCGGCACCGGCTCGATAACAACGGGACCGATCCCTACAGCGTCGAGGAACTCGCGGCGGTGCTTCCGGTGGGCCGCGCCGCCACCGAGATCCTGGACCTGACCGGGCGGTGGTGCCGGGAGTCGCACCCCCAGCGGATGCCGCTGGGCCAGGGAACCTGGGTCCGCTCCGGGCGGCACGGCCGGACCGGCCATGACGCCTCGCTCCTGCTGGCCGCCGGCACCCCCGGATTCGGCAACCGCCACGGGCAGGTGTGGGCCGTCCATCTGGGCTGGAGCGGCAACCACGAGAGCTTCGTCGACGCCGCCCCCGACGGCCGCACGGTGATCGGGGCCTCGGAGCTCCTTGGCTCCGGCGAGATCACCCTCCCCGCAAACACCGGCTACGAGACGCCCTGGTTGTTCGCGGCGTACTCCGCGGAGGGGCTGGACGGTATCAGCGACGCGTTCTATGCCTGGTTCCGCCAGCGCCCGCACCACCCCGGCGCACAGTCCGGCAAGGCCCGCCCGGTGGTCCTCAACGTCTGGGAAGCGGTGTATTTCGACCACCGGATGCCGGTACTGCTTGAACTCGCCGAATCCGCCGCCCGGCTCGGGGTGGAACGCTACGTCCTGGACGACGGCTGGTTCCGGGGCCGGCGCCATGACGGTGCGGGTCTCGGCGACTGGTACGTTGACGAGGACCTGTGGCCCGAAGGCTTGTCCCCGCTGATTGACGCGGTCACCGGCCACGGGATGGAGTTCGGGCTCTGGGTCGAACCAGAGATGGTCAATGAAGACTCGGACCTGGCCCGGACCCACCCGGGCTGGATCGCCGGCCCGGCCCCGCGGCCGTCCAGCGACGGCGGACCGGCTGGCCGGCTGCCGGAGCGGTGGCGGCACCAGCAGGTCCTGGACCTGGTCAATCCGGCGGCCTGGCAGTACATTTTCGACCGGCTCGATGCCTTGCTGCGCGAAAACAACATCACCTACCTCAAGTGGGACCAGAACCGGGACCTCGGCGAAATGGGCCACGACGGCCAGCCGTCAGTGCACGCCCAGACAGGGGCCGTTTACCGGCTCCTCGACGAGCTCCGCAAGGCCCATCCCGGCGTCGAGATCGAAAGCTGCTCCTCCGGAGGTGCCCGTGTGGACCTTGGCATCCTGGAACGCACGGACCGGATCTGGGGCTCGGACTGCAACGATGCCCTGGAACGGCAAACCATCCAGCGCTGGACCGGGATAGTGGTCCCGCCGGAACTCGTCGGATCCCACATCGGACCGACCCGGAGCCACACCACCGCACGAACCCACGACCTTTCCTTCCGGGCCATCACGGCCATGTTCGGCCATTTCGGCCTCGAATGGGACGTCCGGCACCTCGATGATTCCGAGCGCACCGAACTTGCGGCAGCAATCGCCCTGTTCAAGGAATACCGCTCGCTGCTGCACACCGGACGTATGGTGCGGGCCGACGAGCCAGATCCGGCCCTCCGGCTGCATGGCGTCGTTTCGCACGACGGCGGCGAGGCCCTCTTCGCACTGGTGTCCGTGGCGACCTCGTTCGCTGAAGTCCCCGGCCGGATTGCCATCCCGGGGTTGCTGCCGGATGCCGTGTATCGGGTGGAAGCGGTCTACCCGGCGCCGGACGACATGCGGGCGTTCCTGCAGGCCGTGCCGCCGGCGTGGCTAGCCGGAGGCGTCTCGGCGACGGGCCGTTTCCTGGCCGGTTCCGGACTTCCGATGCCTGTCCTCAACCCGGAGCACGGGCTGCTCCTGACCGCCCGCCGGGTCACCGCTGCCGGGCCAACCCCAGCCGGCGGCCACGCCGTGAGGAGCTCCTGACATGGGCCAGATTGCAAAGCGCTCCTACAAGCTCTCGGACGGCCGGGACATCATCTACTTCGATGATGCCGATACCGTCCTGCCGCCTGAACGCGGGGACGATCTCCGCGAGCCGGCCGTCCGGCCGCCCACGGCCACGATGCGCCAGGACGCCCTGACCGGAGAATGGATTTCGATCGCGGCTGCCCGGCAGAACCGGGTGGTCCTGCCACCCTCGCATCTGGACCCGCTGGCACCCGCGTCGCCGGACAATCCTTCGGAAATTCCGAGCCGCTATGACGTCGCCGTCTTTGAAAACAAATCCCCGTCCTTCGGGCCCGGGCTGTCCGGCCCCGAAGCGCCCGACACCCTGGACGATCTGGCCCGGGTCGGGCTGGGGCGCAGCCGGCAATCAGTGGGCCGGTGCGAAGTGGTGTGCTTTTCCCCCGAACACACCGGTTCCCTCGCCGGGATGTCGTTGTCCCGGATGCGCACGGTTGTGGAGGCCTGGGCAGACCGGACGGCCGCGCTGTCGGCGCTGCCCGGCGTCGAGCAGGTCTTCCCTTTCGAGAATCGGGGCGAGGCGATCGGTGTGACGCTGCACCACCCGCACGGACAAATCTATGCCTACCCCTTTATCACTCCCCGCACTGCCCAATTGGTCCGCACCATCGAAAATTATGGCGGCTCGCTGTTCGAGGACATCCTTGACTTTGAGCAGAACTCCGAGCGGGTGCTGCTCCAGGGTGAGCATTGGACGGCGTTTGTGCCGTTTGCCGCGCGCTGGCCACTGGAAGTACACGTCCTCCCGCACCGGCACGTCCCGGATCTCGCCGCCACAACGGGCGAGGAACGCGATGAGTTCTCCCGGCTTTACCGCCGGCTCCTGCGCGGCATCGACGCCCTCTACGACACCCCCACTCCCTACATTTCGGCGTGGCATCAGGCCCCCGTCCACGTCCACCGGGACGACATCCGCCTGATGCTGCAGCTGACCTCCCCCCGCCGGGAAAAAGACAAGCTCAAGTTCTTGGCAGGTTCCGAGGCGGCGATGGGTGCGTTTATAGCGGACATCCCGCCGGAAACCGCCGCAGCACGGCTCCGCAAGGCCATCGAAAAAGCCGGCGGCGGGCCAGCCGGGGCGGCCACGGAACCGCCCGTCGCAGGTCAGCGCACGGCAGGACAGGAGCACCTCCGGCCATGAACGACGTCCTGCACCGTGGAAGCAAGTACTTCGAAAGCCAGTTCGGCGGCGCGCCGGACGGGCTGTGGTCGGCGCCGGGCCGGGTCAACCTGATCGGTGAGCACACGGACTATAACGACGGCTACGCGTTTCCGATCGCAATCGATAAGCGCACCACTGTGGCGGCCCGCGCGCGGGAAGACCGCCTGCTGCGGGTGGCCAGCAGCTCCTATCCCGGCGTGGTGGAGGTGAGCCTGGACCACCTCGACCCGGCTGCGCTCACCGGCTGGGCCGCCTACCCGCTGGGCGTTGCCTGGGCGATGAGCCAGCCGCCGGGAGGTGCCGGCGACGCCGGTGCCACCATTGCCCGCGCCGGGCTGACCGGCATGGATCTGGCACTGATCTCGGACGTCCCGGCCGGCGCCGGCCTCTCTTCTTCCGCTGCCGTCGAATGCGCCGTGGCCCTCGCCCTGAATGAGCTGTGGGGACTTGGGCTGGACAGGCAGGAACTGGCCAGGATCGGCCAACTGGCCGAGAACCGTGTGGTCGGCGCGCCCACCGGCATCATGGACCAGTCGGCTTCACTTCTGGGCGAGCCGGATCATGGCATCCTGCTTGACTGCCAGCACCTCACGACCGAGAGTATTGCCCTCGGCTTAACCGCCGCCGGGGTGGGGATCCTCGTGATCGACACCCGCACCAGCCACTCGCACGCGGACGGCGGCTATGCCAGCCGACGCCGGTCCTGCGAGGACGGCGCCCGCACCATGGGCGTCGCCAGCCTGCGGGCCCTTGGCCCCGGCGACCTTCCCCGCGCCGAGGCCCTGCTGGACGGGCAGACCTTCCGCCGGGTCCGCCACATCATCACGGAGAACCAGCGGGTATTGGACACCGTCGCCGCGCTGCGGACATCGGGCCCTGCCGCCATCGGATCATTCCTCAACGAATCACATGTCTCGATGCGCGACGACTTCGAAATCTCCACGCCGGAACTTGACCTCGCCGTCTCCAGCGCCCAGGAACTGGGCAGTATCGGCGCCCGCATGACCGGCGGGGGCTTTGGCGGCGCCGCGATCGCACTGGTGCGAAACAGCGACGCCGCCAGGGTCGCCGAGGGAATTGCCCGTCAGTTCTCCGACGCGGGCTTCGCCGCGCCGCACATCTTTCCGGTCAGCGCGTCGGCCGGTGCCCGGCGCGAACGGTAACACCCACGTCGGCACCTTTGGTGTCCGCGGGTTGGCCGCTTAGATGCTGCGATGGTCCCGGACTGAAGCTTCCAAGGCATCAAGTCCGGGCGCCAACGCCGCATCGACTGCCATCGGGTCCTCGACATTGAGCCGCTGCATGCTGCGGCGGCTTTCGGGCGCCGTGTTGATTTCGTGGTCACCGGCAAGAAGCCCGGCCATGAGGTCCGTGATGACTGCCTCGACTGTCCGGCGCTCCCAGCCCTGATCAGCACCGGCGTTCTGGGTGGACATCATCGCGGTGTCCGTCGCCCCCGGATACACCGTGGCCACGTGCACGCCGGTGCCGTGCAGTTCACGCCGCAACGATTCCCCGAAGCGTGCCAGCCCGGCCTTTGTGGCAGCGTAAACAGCGTAGAACGGCATACCCACCAGCGCGATGCCACTGGAAATATTGAGCACAATACTGTCCCTCGCTGTGCCGCTGGCCCGCAGTTGCGGCAGGAGGGCCCGGGTCAGCAGCAGCGGCGCGGTGAGATTCAGGTCGATCATCGAGCGCACATCCACCTCGCTGGAGAGCTCCAGGCGGCCCGCCCGGACGTTACCGGCGTTGTTGATCAGCAAGTCCACGGCATCCCACGCCACGACTGCCTCGACCACCCGGTCCACGGCGCCCGGCATGCTCAGGTCCTGCACAAGGATTTCGGCACTGCCGCCGGCGGCTTGAACCAGAGCAGCGGTTTCCTTCAGCGTTTCTTCCCTACGGCCCACGAGCAACAAGTGCGCACCGCGGGCGGCGAACTCGAGGGCCAGGGCCTGGCCGATGCCCTGACCTGCGCCGGTGATGATGCCTCGGCGGTTGCTGAGATCCATCTGGGGATCCTTCCGGTTTGAGGATGCCGGACCACGATGACGTCCGGCGGGGTGTTCAGTGAGCGTCAACCCACACCGTCCGCGGGCTATTCCGAAGTGGATGGGCCGCGACGGTCCACCAGCGGAGGTAACGGGTTGGTGACGGTTCCCGGGTGACCCATCCGGGGTGGGGGGTGTTCCCGAAGTACTCCTGACAGACCAAGCCGGACCCGCTGGATTCATTGTCAGGACCGCACCGCTTACGGTGTGGCCGCGGGAACGGATACATCCACTGAACTACTTTCAAGGAGCATTCCCATGCGCACATCGATCAAGACTTTCGCCGGTATCGCCGCGGCCGGTTCGCTGATGTTCTCCCTGGCTGCCTGCAGCCCGGCCAGTAACACCTCCGCCGCTCCGGCGTCCTCCTCGGCCTCGATGTCCGCCGAGGCGCCCAAGGCGCTGGCCTCCATCCCGGCCCTGACCGGGACCTCCACCGCCGTGAAGCTCGATGCCTCCTTCGCCAAGGCCCTTGAGACCCTGAAGCTGACCCCGGGCACCGTCGGGACCGCGGCACTGACCGATGGTTCGCTGATCTTCCCGATCACCGGCGGCAAGGTCGATTACTACGACCCGGCCAAGGACTACCGCCCGTTCGTCCAGGGCCTGATCAGCCACGCCGGTTCCGGGTTCTCCCTGACCGCCGGAGACACCAAGGTTGACCTGACCAACTTCACCATCGACCCGGGCACCTCCAAGCTCTACGGCGACGTCGCGGTCAACGGCACCACCGCCGCGAAGCAGGCCTACATCTTCAACCTCGACGGCTCCACCCTCAAGCCCCTCGCCAAGGCCGGCGACACCGCCGTCCTGGAAGGCACCCGGGTGCTGATCTCCGACACAGCCGCCGGTCTGCTGAACAAAACCTTCAAGACCGACGCCGTGAAAGCCGACATGCTCGTCGGCATCGCCAAAATCACCGTCAACACCAAGTAACACCCACCCCTAAATCCTGCCGGTCGAATTGGCGGGCAAGCGAAACAGTGAAGCCACGGCTCTTGGGGGCCGTGGCTTCGCTGTTGCCTGAGCAAGTTTGTGTGTGTTCCCGCGGGCCGGCCAGCGGGATCGACATCCCGGAGCCGTTCGCGCCCCTTTCAGGCGGCCGGGCCGCCGCGAAGGGGTGCGTTGGCAAATTCGAGCATGCCTTCGTCAAAGCCCACGGCCGGGGACCAGCCAAGCTCCGTCTTGAGCAGCTCAGAGGACGCCGTGACGTGGCGGACGTCGCCCAGCCGGTACTCGCCGGTGACCACAGGCACGGGGCCGGAGCTGAACCGGGACAGGGCGGTTGCAACGTCGCCGATCGTGTGGACCTCATCGGCTCCGACGTTGTAGACCCGGAATCCAGCGCCACCGCCGGCGCCCAGGGACTCGATGGCGGCGATATTCGCGGCGGCCACATCCCGGACGTGAATGAAGCTGCGCCGTTGCGCACCGTCTTCGAAGACCCGGGGCGCTTCACCCCGGGCCAAGGCCGAACGGAACAGTGACGCGACGCCGGCGTAGGGCGTATCCCGCGGCATCCGCGGTCCGTAGACATTGTGGTAGCGCAGCGCCACCGCTTCGCCGCCTGTGCTTCGCGCCCACGCAGCGGCAAGATGCTCCTGGCTCACTTTGGACGCGGCATAGACGTTGCGCGGGTCAAGGGGCGCGTCCTCCGTGACCATCGCCGGGTCCAGCAGGGCGCCGGTCGCCGGGTTGCGGGGATCGTAGACGCCGGCGCGCAGGTCCGCTTCGGCGCGGGGCCCGGGCCGCACCGGGGCACCGGTCACGGAGTCGGTGTAGGCACCCTCGCCGTAGACCACCATGGAGGAGGCCAGGACCAGCCGCTGGATACCGCGGCGTTCCATCGCGGCCAGCAGGATCGCCGTCGCGTAGTCGTTGTTGCGGATATAGTCGGGCGCGTCAGCGAAGCTGACCCCGAGGCCCACTTTCGCACTTTGGTGGCAGACCGTGTCGATGCCGTCCAGCGCACCGTGAACGGCGTCGGGGTCTGTGACGTCTCCGGTCAGCAACTCCACCCGGGGATCAAACGCCGGCGGTCCGTGATGGAGGCCCGGGTCCAGTGAATCCAGGACCCTCACGGACCAGCCGTTGGCGAGGGCGGCGTCGACGATATGGGAACCGATGAATCCGGCGCCGCCGGTGACAAGGAGCCTCATGAGGCGGACACCGCCCGGCGCACAACCGGTAACGCCAGCACACGGTCCACCGCCGTCGGATCCATCAGTGGACGGGGTGCGTAGTCATCATCGACGGCGGCAATCGTCGCCTCCAGCACAGCCAGGACAGTACCCTGGGCGTTCTTCAGCCGAGCAAACACGGCGTCGGCGGTGACCGGGTCCGAACCGTCGTGGCCGGTATCCGAGTCCGTAATGAATGCCAGATTCGCGAAGCCCATGTTCAGTTCGGCGGCGAGGACGGGTTCGGGGTACTGGGTCATGCTGATGATGTCAGCGCCCCCGCTGACGTACCAGGCGGATTCGGCTTTCGTGGAAAAGCGCGGCCCGTTGACAACCACCACGGTCCCCCGCAAAACATGGGAGACATCCTGGGCCAGCAACGCGGTAGCGAGGTGTGCACGCAGTGCCGGGCAGAAGGGCTCCGAGGCCGGCAGGTGCTGCACGCCGGCCGGCTCGACGCCGTCGGCAACTGTGCCGTCGTAATAGCTATCGGCGCGCCCCCAGGTCCGGTCGATCAGTTGGTCCGTGACCACAAACGTCTCCGGCCCGTAGCCTTCGTGCAGGCCGCCCACCGCCGAGGACGATATAACAGCCTTGACGCCAAGGCTTTTTAAAGCCCAGAGGTTGGCCCGGTAGTTGATCTTCTGGGGCGGGAGAGAGTGGCCGCCGCCGTGGCGGGGCAGGAATGCCACGGTCCGGCCGGCCACCTCGGCCAGCGTGATGGGGCCCGACGGCGGTCCGAACGGAGTCTCGACGTCGACGGTGTCCTTGACGACTGCGCCAGGGAGCCCGTACGTGCCGGATCCTCCGATGATTCCGATGCGCGCCTGCGCCGTGCCGGCAAATGATTGTTCCATAGGAACCATCCTGTCATCCGGGGGGGAGGTGCCGCGGCGGGCCCGCCGCGTTCAGCGGAGTTTCCCGGCACTGTCGATGCCGTCCCACGCAGCTTTCTTCGCGGGCCGCGGCTCAATGTTTTCTGGACTCGCAGGGGCCGGCGGCACCGTGGGCGCAGGAATGATGGTGTGATCTAGCTATGGAAAAGCTCACCAACGCCTTGGCCGCCAGATTTGCCTCGCCGACGCGCAGCACCCGGCTGACTGTGGTGTTGGGACGCTGGCTGGGGCTGAGCTTCACCATCTGTTTCCTGACGGGCCTGTTCAGCCACGGGCTCCAGGAACCACCGTCGTGGATGTTTTTCCTTACCCGCCCTGCCTGGATTTACCAGCTGACCCAGGGAGTGCACGTAACGGCCGGCATTGCCGCCATCCCGCTCCTTCTGGCGAAGTTATGGTCGGTGTATCCCGAACTGCTGACCTGGCCACCGGTTAAGTCCGTGGTGCACGGCCTGGAACGGGGTTCCATCGCCCTGTTCATCGCCTCTTCCCTGGTGCAGCTGACGACTGGCCTGATCAATACCTACAAGTGGTATCCCTGGCCATTCCCGTTCCGCGAAACCCACTTCTGGCTGGCCTGGGTCATCTGGGGGTCCCTGCTGCTCCACATCGCCGTCAAACTTCCGGCGATCATGGAGAACTGGCGCGCCCGTTCCGGCAGTGGTCCGGCGGACGAGACGGCGCCGGGCCGCTGGTCCCGGCGCGCGTTCCTGACCGGGGTCGCGGCCAGCACGGGGGCCCTGGTGGCCACAACCGCCGGTCAGTCCTTTTCCTGGCTGGACCCACTGAACCTCTTCGCACCCCGGAACATGGGCACGGGGCCCCAGTCCGTTCCAGTGAACCGCACGGCCGCCGACGCGAAAGTTGCGGACCTGGCGGGTTCCACGGACTGGAAGCTGAAAGTTACACATCGGGGAACCAGCCGTTCGTACACCCTGGCCCAGCTCAAAGCACTGCCGCAGTCCGAGCAAGAGCTTCCCATCGCCTGTGTTGAAGGCTGGAGCCAGACGGCCCGCTGGCGGGGCGTCCGGATCCGGGACCTGGTCAGTGGCGTCGGCGCCCCGTCATCCTCCACCCTGCGCGTCACCAGCCTGGAACCGGAAGGCGCCTACCGGACGATGCTGATGCCCGCAGCGTATGTGCAGGATGAGCAGACCCTGGTGGCCCTGGAACTTAACGGCCAGACGCTCGATCTGGACCACGGGTACCCGGCCCGCGTCATCGCCCCCGGACGCCCGGGTGTGCTGCAAACAAAGTGGCTGCAGACTGTGGAGGTCCTGTGAAAACCGCGAAGATTTACCGGATCGTCCTGGGCACGGCAGGGGTGGCGGTGATCGGCTACGGGCTCTTGGGGCTGCCGACCCAGCTCGGGCCGGCCCAGCTGCTTGGGCTGCTGCTCTGGCTTGCGGTGGCCGTCCTGCTCCACGACGGCGTCATCGTCCCGCTCGCCACCCTGGCCGGAGCGGGCCTGACCCGGATGGGCTCACGACTGCGTCCGGCGTCGACGGCAATCATTCGCGGCGCGCTCCTGACGGGCGCCGTGGTCACCCTGATCGCGGGTGTGCTGCTCAAGGCGCAGTCCGTGGCACGTAACACCAGCGCGCTGGAAGCCGACTATGCCGCCAACCTGCTCTGGTTCTGGGCGACCTTGGCAGTCGTCGCCGCAGCCCTGGTCTACGTCCTGGAGCGCGTCGGCTCCGGAGCCGGGGAGAGCCGGTAAAAGACGCGGCCCTGGAGCCGTTGGATGTGCGTGACGGTCCAGCCGCCGGTGTCGGCCCGGGCCGCCAGACCAGGACCGCCGGTCCGTGCCCAGCGGAACGGCTCGCTGCGGTTCCCATGTTCGTCTTCGAGGACGGCGGGGTAGGCGGTGTCGAGGTATTCGTCCGCTTCGACCTCCACCAGGAGGGTGCCGCACGCGGTGATCAGCTGGCGGCAGCGGCGCAGCAAAGCGGTGATGCTGCCCCCGATGCCGATGTTGCCGTCGAGCAAAATTATGGACTGCCAATCACCGGTGTGGGGGACCGACGCGAAAACGGACTGCTCCAGCGCCTGCTCGCCGCGGTTGACTGCGCGGCGGACGGCTTCGGCGCTGGTGTCCAGGCCCAGAGCCTGCAGCCCGAGTGACCGGGCGGCGGACAGCAGCCGGCCGGGCCCGCAGCCGACGTCCAGGACCGGGCCGCGTAGGCTCGCCAGCAGCGACCGCTCGAGCCCGTTCGCGTCCTCACACCAGCCGCTGACGTCAAATTCCACGGCCTCGGTGTGATAGTGCCGGCCCTCGGGGCGCAGCGTCAGCTTACCTGCACCGAGTTGCAGGGCCCGGGCGTACGGCTCTGCGTCGCCCTGGCCGAACACGGCAGCGGGGGCAGCCGCGGCGACGGTCACCGCAGCGCTCCTTCCAGGGGGCGTGACTTCGGCGCCGGGTCTGCGGCAGTCCTGGCGGCGTTGTCTACGGCGTGTGCGAAGTCGGTGTCGGGGATCTCCGCCGCGATCTGCAATGCGTCGCTGAAGTAGTCCATGTCCCGGAGTTCGGGGAGGGACCCGACGGTGAGCCCGGCGGCGGTCAGCCGGGCATGCTGCGCAGTTCCGGTGGTGTCGGTGGACATCGGCACGCCGCGGATCAGGGCGCCGTCGGGCCGGCGCAGGGCCAGGGCCCAGAAGCCGCCGTCGGCGGCCGGGCCGAGCCAAGCGTCGCGGCTCGCCTGCACGGTGGACCAGTCGCGCAGGAGCGCTCCAAGGTGGTCCGCCGCGACCTGTGGGGTGTCCATCCCGACGATGAGCAGCGGCCCGGTGGTGGCGTCGCAGATCGCGGCGAGCCGTTCGTCCAGCCCGCCGGTTACTTGCGGGACGACGGTGTAGCCTGCTGCGTCCGCGGGCGAAGGAGTACCGTCCATAACCAGGATCCGGTGCCGGACCGGGAGAAGCCGGACGGTCGCCAGGGTGCGGCTCAGGCTCGCCTGGGCCAGTGCCGCCGCATTTTCTGGGCTCAAGGGCGGGCTCAGCCGGGTTTTGACCCGGCCCGGCACGCACTCTTTGGCGATGACCGCCACGGTAAGATCCACGCTCTTTTCCATAACCATCATTCGTTGCCGGCCGCGCCGCGGACCGGTCCGGACGGCAACGCAGCGGAGGCCTCGGTGACGGCCTTGGCGGCCCGGAGCTGCGCGGACATGTCCTTTACCGCCGTCAGGGTGCCCCGGAGAGTCCCGGTGACCTTCGACTTGCCGGTGCGGGGGGCATAGGGAACGGGCAGCTCCACGATCCGCCAACGGCGCAGGCTTGCCTTGAGGAACATCTCCAAGGGATAGCCGCTGCGCCGGTCCGCCAAGCCGAGGGAAAGCAAACCCTCACGGCGGGCGACCCGCATTGGGCCCAGGTCCGTGATCCGTTCCCCGGTTAGGCGCCGGAGCCGCCACGCCAGTACGAGGTTGGCGATGCGGGCGTGCAGCGGCCAGGAACCGCGCTGGGGCCGGCGGCTACCCAGCACCAGATCCGCAGTACCGCCCAGGACAGGCCCGGCCAGCTCCGGCAGCCCGGCCGGATCCAGCGAGCCGTCGCAATCGCAGAACGCCACAAACTCCGACGTCGCGGCGAGGAGGCCGGCATGCGCGGCGGCGCCGAAACCCTTCCGTGCTTCATGGACCACTGTCGCACCCAGGCTGGCTGCGAGTTCGGCGGAGCCGTCGGTGGAGCCGTTGTCCACAACGATGGCACGGTATCCTTCGGGCAGCCGGGAGAGCACCCACGGCAGGGCACCGCGCTCGTTCAGACACGGGAGAACAACATCCACCAGGGCTGCGGTCATTTCAAACATCCTTATCAGGAGACGGATCAGGCAGCGCTGCTTCGCCCTGTAATCATTACGGTATACGCACAGTGCCACGGACCTCCAACAGGAGGTACCGTGGCACGCCCCGCCGGTGCAGACCCTGCACCGGGCGGCTTTTGCGGGTGGGTGTTACTTGGTGTTGACGGTGATTTTGGCGATGCCGACGAGCATGTCGGCTTTCACGGCGTCGGTCTTGAAGGTTTTGTTCAGCAGGCCGGCGGCGGTGTCGGAGATCAGCACCCGGGTGCCTTCCAGGACGGCGGTGTCGCCGGCCTTGGCGAGGGGCTTGAGGGTGGAGCCGTCGAGGTTGAAGATGTAGGCCTGCTTCGCGGCGGTGGTGCCGTTGACCGCGACGTCGCCGTAGAGCTTGGAGGTGCCCGGGTCGATGGTGAAGTTGGTCAGGTCAACCTTGGTGTCTCCGGCGGTCAGGGAGAACCCGGAACCGGCGTGGCTGATCAGGCCCTGGACGAACGGGCGGTAGTCCTTGGCCGGGTCGTAGTAATCGACCTTGCCGCCGGTGATCGGGAAGATCAGCGAACCATCGGTCAGTGCCGCGGTCCCGACGGTGCCCGGGGTCAGCTTCAGGGTCTCAAGGGCCTTGGCGAAGGAGGCATCGAGCTTCACGGCGGTGGAGGTCCCGGTCAGGGCCGGGATGGAGGCCAGCGCCTTGGGCGCCTCGGCGGACATCGAGGCCGAGGAGGACGCCGGAGCGGCGGAGGTGTTACTGGCCGGGCTGCAGGCAGCCAGGGAGAACATCAGCGAACCGGCCGCGGCGATACCGGCGAAAGTCTTGATCGATGTGCGCATGGGAATGCTCCTTGAAAGTAGTTCAGTGGATGTATCCGTTCCCGCGGCCACACCGTAAGCGGTGCGGTCCTGACAATGAATCCAGCGGGTCCGGCTTGGTCTGTCAGGAGTACTTCGGGAACACCCCCCACCCCGGATGGGTCACCCCAAACCCGTAACCAACCCGTTACATCCCGGCCAGGGAAAAGCACAGCTATTGTCGGCACAGCAACGAGCTAAAGTGATTGAGTGGCGGTCTTTTCAATCAGAATCGATCGCTGCAGCTAAGAAATCGCTGCACCTATGAACAGGAACTACATGACACTCGACCGGACCGAGCGCCTCGCCGCCGTACTCGACCTGCTCGCCGAGTCCGGCCAAATTGAGGTGGATGACATCATCAGAAGCCTCGGCGTCTCAGCGGCGACAGCCCGGCGGGACCTCGACACCCTTGCAGCCCAGCAACTGCTCACCCGCACGCGCGGCGGGGCGATTGGGCAGTCAGTGGCGTACGACCTGCCGCTGCGCTACAAGCGCGAGCAAAACGCGCCGCAAAAGCTCCTGATCGCGCGCGCAGCAAGCGCGCTCGTGGCGCGCGGCGCCGTCGTCGGGCTCTGCGGCGGTACCACGAGCACAGCGATTGCCGGCGTGCTGGGCGCCAGGGCGGACATTATGGAGGCGTCCCCGCACGCCACCCTGACAGTTGTGACCAACGCACTCAACATCGCCGCCCAGCTGGCGATGCGCCCACAGATCAAGACGGTGGTCACCGGCGGGGTGGTGCATTCGCGCTCGTACGAACTTGTTGGCCCTTACAGCGACGCGGTGCTGCAGCAGGTGCGGATGGATATCGCGTTCATCGGCGTAAACGGCATAGATCCGCAGGCTGGCCCCACCGTAAACGATGAACGCGAGGCAGCCGTTAATTCCCTGATGGCAGCGCGCGCCAGCAGGGCCATGATCGTGGCCGACTCCAGCAAGATCGGCCGCATAGCCTTCGCCGGGTTGGGCGAACTGCACCGATTCGACGGGCTCATTACCGACGACGGAATCACCCCAAAGCAGCAGGCCGATTTCGCCGACCAGGGCCTCGAGGTGATTGTCGCATCATGAGCCGCCCTCCCACCTGCATCATCCATTCCGCCCGCCTGGTCACCGGCGGGTCGAGCACCGCCGACGCCTGGGTCGCTTTCACGGGCGATACCGTGTCCGCCGTCGGATCCGGCACCGGCTGGCAGGCTTTCGGCGCCAGGGCCGGGGAGATAACGGATGCCGCCGGCCGCCCGCTCGTCCCCGGCTTCATCGACATCCACTGTCACGGCGGCGGCGGGTTCGCTTTCGACGTTGAAACCAACGGGCACGCCGGACCCGATGCCATCGGCAAAGCCCTGGCCGTGCACCATCGCCACGGCACCACCCGCGCCGTACTCTCACTCGTCACCGCCCGCCAGAGCGACCTCGAGTCCCGGCTCGCCGCCGTCGCCGACGCGGCCGAAACGAACCCACTGGTGCTCGGCGCGCACCTTGAGGGACCGTTCCTCGACAACGACTTTCGCGGGGCGCACGACCCGGCGCTGCTGCGCTCCCCAGACGCCGAGTCGATCACACGGCTCCTGGCCGCGGCGAGGGGCCACCTTCGGCAGTTGACGCTCGCACCCGAACTGCCAGGGGCCGCGGCCGCCATCCGGACGCTTGTCGACGCCGGAGTCGCCGTGGCCGTCGGACACAGCTCGGCCGACTACGCCACCGCCCTGGCGGCGTTCGAGGCCGGCGCTTCGATCCTGACCCACGCCTTCAACGGAATGCAGGGCATCCACCACCGCGCCCCCGGTCCGGTTGCTGCCGCAACCCGCTCGCCCGGCGTCACGCTGGAGATAATCAACGACGGCGTGCACGTCCACCCGGAGGTGGTCCGCCTGGCCTTCGCCGGCGCGCCCGGCCGGATCGCCCTTATCACCGACGCCATGGCGGCCACCGGCTCCGAAGACGGCGAGTACATGCTCGGGTCGCTGGCCGTGACCGTGACCGGCGGAGTAGCCCGCCTCGCCGGCAACGGAACCGGTGGCGAGGGAGCAATCGCCGGCTCTACACTCACCCTGGACGCGGCCCTGCGCAGGGCGGTCGCCGAGGTGGGCATCCCCCTCGAAGAGGCGGTCACTGCCCTCACCGAGACTCCTGCCCGAGCCATCGGCCGCGGCCATGACCTGGGCCGGCTCGCAGTCGGCTACGCCGCCGACGCGGTGCTGCTGGCCGATGACCTCACGGTCGACTCGGTATTCGCGGCCGGTCGACGCCTGCCCGCCTAAGCCATGGCTCTTGGGGCGATCTTGTCGCATCCGGCCACGGCACCGCCTCCGCGGCCGTGGCCGTGGCCCCCAGCACACGACAGGGTAGAAAATAATTTTCGACTGTGGTTAAGAAATCGCCCGCGCCGCCGGGGCGACAACAGTGGGAATCACCAATTCCGCCGACTCACCGTTGGCCGAACACTGTGACTTTGTGCTCACTACCCAGGCGAGGGAGAACCGCTACCGCGCCGGCGCCATGTCCAGCCGCATCGCCCAGTTGGCCCTGGTCGACATTCTCTTTGTGCGCATCGCCCAATCCATGTACGACGATATGACGGAGTCACTTCGGCTCAGCTATGAGGCCGTTCAGAGCCACCGGATGCGGCCGGACGTCGGAACGGCGAATTAGATCCCTTGCCAGGCCGGCTTGTTAGCCCAGGCATAGCGGAAGTAGTCCAGGTTCGTAAGCCTGCCCGCCGCGGCCTCGTCGACGACGACAGTGACGTGCGGGTGCAACTGGATCGCCGAGCCGGGCTGGCTGGACGTAACCGGACCTTCCACGGCGGCGGCGATCGCCGTGGCCTTACCGTGCCCAAAGGCGAGCAGGACCAGGTGGCGGGCACGCATGATCGTGCCGAGCCCCTGGGTGATGCAGTGTATGGGCACCTCAGCGGGCGAGTCGAAAAAGCGGGCGTTGTCGGCACGCGTCTGGGGGGTGAGCGTCTTCACCCGGGTCAGTGATGCAAACGAGGAGCCAGGTTCGTTGAAGCCCAGGTGACCGGTGCGTCCGATGCCCAGTAGCTGCAAGTCCACACCCCCGGCGTCGACGATCGCCTGCTCGTAGTCGGCGCCGGCGGTGGGAAGTCCGGCCGGGTCCCCGCTGGGCACCCGGATCCTGCCTGGGGTCAGCCCGAGCGGCGCCACGACGTCACGGGAAATAACAGCGCGGTAGCTTTCCCGGTGCCCGTCCGGCAAGCCGACGTACTCATCCAGCGAAAAACCGCGCACCCGCGATACGTCGAGCGGTCGTGCGGCGAGCGAGCGGGCGAAGGCGCGATACACGGGAAGCGGTGTGGAACCGGTCGCGAGACCCAATACCGCCTCCGGCCTGGCCGTTATCAGCTCGCGGATAGCTCCGGCCACGAGTTCGCCCGCGGCATCCTCGTTCTCAACAACAATGACTTCGGCCATCGCGCATGCACCCTTCGAAGTGATCAATTATGACTCAATAGTAATAGTTATGATCACTAGTAATCATATTGGCGCGTTACACATCGGTATACCTGCGGTGTCCAGCGGTCGGCCTGCGCGAGGCGCCACGTGCCGCTTATCGGGTCCGCGCCCTACGTGCGGGTCTTGAGGATTTCCGCGAGCCACGTCAGGGCCGCGTTCCTGGAGGTAAAGAATTCGTGCGGATAACGGGTGTGCCTGGTCATGGCGGCAGCGATCACGCGGTCCACTGCACTGGATCCGAGGACCGCGATGGCCAGCACGCCTGAGGTCTGGGCAAACTCACGCCTGGCCGCGGCGCTGATTTCCACATCGGTCATTTCCGAGAGCATCGGCATCGGGATTCCGCCCGTGATCCGTTCCACGGCCAGCATGGCGTCCTTGGCGTCGTGGACGTCAACGACGGAGCCGGGGCGCCAGACGGATTCTATGATCCCGCCGCGGACACTCAGGGAGTTCTTACCCTCCGCGGCGAGGGTTCGTACAGGCATCATTATGATAATCCTAAGCCTCGACCGGACATCCGCACGACAGCAGCGCCCCGGGGCGGCGCGGCCGGCAGCCCGGTAAAGCTAAAAAGGGCCCGGCCGGTTCACGCCGGCCGAGCCCTTTTCCGCGGACGGGATTAGGCCAGCGTGGCGGTGTCAATCACAAAACGGTACCTCACATCGGAGGCCAGCACCCGCTCGTAGGCCTCGTTGATCTTGTCGGCCCCAATGACCTCGATCTCGGCACCGAGCTTGTGCTCGGCGCAGAAGTCCAGCATTTCCTGGGTCTCCCGGATGCCGCCGATCAGCGAGCCGGCGAAGGACCGGCGGCCACCGATCAGCGAAAAGACGTTCAGCGAGAGCGGTTCGGCCGGGGCACCGACGTTGACCATGGCGCCGTCGACGGCCAGCAGGGACAGGTAGGCGTCCAGGTCGATCTTCGCGCTGACCGTGTTCAGGATCAGGTCGAAGGAGCCGGCCAGCTGCTCGAAGGTGGACGTATCGCTGGTGGCGAAGTAGTGGTCAGCACCCAGGCGCAGCCCGTCCTCCTGCTTCTTCAGGGACTGCGAGAGCACCGTGACATCAGCGCCCATCGCGTGTGCGATCTTGACGGCGACGTGGCCCAGCCCGCCGAGGCCAACAACCGCGACCTTTTTGCCGGGGCCGGCGCCCCAGTGGTTCAGCGGCGAGAAGGTGGTGATGCCGGCGCAGAGCAGCGGCGCGGCGACGTCGAGTTCCAGGCTGTCCGGAATCCGGACGACAAAGTCCTCGGTGACCACAACGTGAGTGGAGTAGCCGCCCTGGGTGATCGTTCCGTCGCGGTCCACGGCGCCGTAGGTGCCGATGTTGCCCTTGACGCAGAACTGCTCCTCACCCTTCAGGCAATTGACGCATTCGCGGCAGGAGTTGACCATGCAGCCGACGCCGACCCGGTCGCCGACGGCGTGCTTCGTGACGGCGGAGCCGACCTCGCTGACGATGCCGGCGATTTCGTGCCCCGGGGACAGCGGGTACTGCTGCGGTCCCCAGTCTCCGCGGACGGTATGGATGTCAGAGTGGCAGATGCCGGCGAACTTGATGTCGATCAGGATGTCGTGCGCGCCAACGTCGCGGCGTTCGATGGTGGTCGGAACGAGGGGTTCCGTTGCGGAAGTGGCGGCATAAGCGTTAACGGTAAGCATGGGTCTCCTGTTTGTGGGGTTCAGGGGGAGTTTGCCCCGGCGTTCGGCACCGGTGCGGTGCGGCCTGTGGGCCCGGACGTCATCGGGGGCACTCTCCATCAAACACCAACCCGTTGCCGTTCAGGGAGTCACTGCCAGTACCCCTACCAGCAGGGCCTCCCTGGCAGGGCCCTACCCTCTAACGTTATAGGCATGGATAATCAGAGCGAGACCCGGGACTTCCTTGCCACCCGGCGGGCGAAAATAACCCCCGAACAGGCGGGATTGCCCGTCTCCGGCGGCAACCGCCGCGTCCCCGGACTGCGGCGCGGCGAGGTTGCCCTACTGGCCGGGGTGAGTGTCGAGTATTACACGCGGCTGGAACGCGGGAACCTCGCCGGAGTCTCCGAGGGAGTACTGGAAGCGCTGGCGCGGGCCCTTCAGCTGGATGCGGCGGAGCAGGCGCACTTGTTCGATCTGGCCAGGGCCGCGGGCAACAGCCGCAGGCCCCAGCGCCGCCGCGCGGCCGCCCAGCCGGTCCGTGCCGGCGTGCAGTTGATGCTCGACGCGATCGCGAACGCACCGGCTTTTGTGCATAACGGGCGACTGGACATCCTCGCGGCCAACCAACTCGGCTTCGCCCTGTATTCGGAGATGTTCGCCGGCCCCGTCCGGCCGGCCAACCATGCCCGGTTCATCTTCCTGGACAACCGCGCGTACGGCTTCTACCCGGACTGGGACCGGGCCGCTGACGACACCGTGGCGATCCTGCGCACCGAGGCCGGCCGCGACCCCTACGACCGCGGCCTTACCGACCTGGTCGGGGAGCTCTCCACCCGCAGCGAGGAGTTCCGCACCCGGTGGGCGGCGCACAATGTGCGCCAGCACTACACCGGGCGCAAGCATCTCCGCCACCCCGTAGTGGGCGATCTCCACCTGATGTACGAGGCCTTGGATCTCTCCGCCGACGCCGGGCTGTCGCTGCTTGTTTATACCGCCGAGCCCGGTTCAAGCTCAGCGGATGCCGTCCGGCTGCTGGCCAGTTGGGCCGCTAGCGGGCAGCCAAAGGCTCAGCCGGCGCCTAGCCAATCAGAGCCAGCACCGCTCCAGTAGTGACAACGCTGCCGGCTTCCGCGCGGACGCCGGTCAGTGTGCCGTTGCGGTGGGCGGAGACCTGAGTTTCCATTTTCATCGCTTCCAGCACAACAACGGGGTCCCCCGCCGCGACTTCGGTGCCCGGTTCCACAAGCCACTTCACTACGGTGCCGGCCATGTCGGCCCGCAGTTCTCCCGGGTCAACGGGGGCCGGTCCGCCACCGGAGGCCTCCGCCAGGGAGATCCGCTGCGGGAGGGCGCCGCCGGAACGTGCCCAGCCGTCCAACAGTTCAGCCGGCAGCCCGACTGCCATCCGGCGGCCGTCCACCTCGACGGTGATGGTCCGGCGTTCGCCGTCGGGAACCGAGGTGCTGTAGCCCGGGTCGGCAGGGACACGGTCCGCGAAGTCGGTTTCGATCCAGCGGGTGTGGATTCCCAGGCCGGCTTCAGAGGTGAAGTCCGGGGATTCCAGCACGGCACGGTGGAAAGGCAGGACGGTGGCCACACCGGTGATGCTGATTTCGGCGAGGGCCCGGCGGGCACGGCGCAGGGCCTGCTGGCGGTCGGCGCCGGTGACGATCAATTTTGCCAGCAGCGAGTCAAACTGCGGCGGAACGAAGGAGCCCGCACGGACACCGGTGTCGAGCCGGATCCCCGGGCCGGTGGGGCCGTGGAACTCCTCTACCGTGCCGGGTGATGGCAGGAAACCGCGCCCAACATCCTCGGCATTGAGCCGGAATTCGAACGAGTGCCCCCTCGGTGCCGGGTCCGCCGTGAGGCGCAACCGCTCCCCCGCAGCGATCCGGAATTGTTCCTGCACCAGGTCGATCCCGGTGGTTTCCTCCGTGATGGGATGCTCCACCTGCAGTCGGGTGTTTACCTCGAGGAATGCCACCGTGCCGTCCGCGGCAACCAGGAATTCGACAGTGCCCGCGCCGGAGTAGCGGGCTTCGCGGCAGACGGCCTTCGCGCCGTTGTAGATCTGGAGCCTCTGGTCCTCGCTGAGGAACGGCGCGGGGGCCTCCTCCACGAGCTTCTGGTGCCGGCGCTGAAGCGAGCAGTCGCGGGTTCCGACGACAACGACGTTGCCGTGCGTATCCGCGAGGATCTGCGCCTCGACGTGCCGCGGACGGTCCAGGTAGCGCTCCACAAAGCAGTCGCCGCGGCCGAACGCGGCGACGGCTTCCCGGACGGCCGAGTCAAAGGCTTCCTCGACTTCGTCGAGGGCGCGGACCACCTTCATCCCGCGGCCGCCGCCGCCAAAGGCCGCCTTGATGGCGATCGGCAGTCCGTGCTGTTCTGCGAAGACGCGGGCCTCGGCGGCGGATTCGACCGGGCCGGCACTGCCTGCGACAAGCGGGGCACCGGCGCGCACGGCCGCCTCGCGGGCAGTAATCTTATTGCCGAGCAACCGGATGGCCTCCGGGGTCGGCCCGATCCAGGTGAGTCCGGCATCGAGGACGGCCTGGGCGAATTCGGCGTTCTCCGAGAGGAAGCCGTAGCCGGGGTGAAGGGCGTCGGCGCCGGATTCGGCCGCTGCTGCCAGCAGCTTGGGGATATTCAGGTAGGTCTCGGCCGGTGAATTCCCGCCCAGGGCATAGGCCTCGTCGGCGACGGAAACGTGCAGGGCGTCGGCATCGATGTCCGCGTACACGGCGACGGAGGCCAGCTGTGCGTCGTCACAGGCCCGGATGATCCGGACGGCTATTTCACCGCGGTTGGCGATCAGGACCTTGCGCATCAGTTACTCACTTCTTCTTTGGGGGTGGCGGGTTCAGTGGCCGGATTGTCCGCCCAGCGGAAGCGGATCCGGCCGCCGATCGGGACCTGGGCGGCGAGATCCAGCTGGGAATCGACCACCACGGCAATCACGGGGTAGCCGCCCGTGATCGGATGGTCGGCGAGGAAGAGGACGGGAAGCCCTTCCGGCGGGACCTGCAGGGCGCCGGCGACTGTGCCCTCGCTGGCGAGTTCGCCTTGCCGGCTGCGCTGCAGCGCAGATCCCTGCAGGCGCATGCCGACCCGGTTGGACTGTGGTTTCACTTCCCACTCCTGGCCGCAGAAGGACGCCAGGGCTGCGGCATCGAACCAGTCGGCACGGGGACCGGGGACAACGTCGAGCACCGTCACTCCGGCGCCCGGGAAGTCCGGCTGCAGTTCGGGATGCCCGACGACGCCGGATTCGGCTTCGCCGCCGGCGGCGAAGAGCTGGCCGGCGGCCAGCGGTGCGGGGCCGATCCCGGACATGGTGTCAGTGGAGCGGCTGCCCAGCACCGGGGAGCTGTCTACGCCGCCGCGAATGGCGAGGTAACTGCGGAAACCACGTTCCGGCGCGCCGATGGTCAGCGTTTCGCCGTCGAGCAGGGCGAAGGGTGTGGCCATTGGGACAGTCCGGCGGGCGGCCGCACAGCCATCCGGGGGCAGTGATTCGATGGCCAGATCCGATGGCGCCCCGGCGACCGCGAGGACCTGGTCGCCGACTGCCTGCACGCGAAGGCCTCCCGCGACCGTTTCGACAGCGGCGGCCGACGGCGCGTTCCCGACAATGCGGTTGGCCCGGCGCAGCGAAGCCCGGTCCAGCGCCCCGGCGGCGGAGACGCCCATACCGGAGTGACCGTGGCGGCCAAGGTCCTGGATCAGGCTCTGCAGACCCGGCGAAACAACCCGCAGGCCGGATTCCACCCAGGCATCGGCAACCCCGGCCGAGGGTTTCGGGGCCAGCTCCACGGCGTCCCGGACCGCGCGGAACTGGACCCGGTGGCCGGGGGAGGCAAGCGCGGGCTGTTCCCGGTCCAGGTCCCACATGCCGGCGCCGGTCCGGCCGATCAGCTGCCACCCGCCGGGTGAGCGGCGCGGATAGACGGCCGAGTAATTGCCGGCCAGCGCCACCGAACCTGCCGGCACCGCGGTGCGCGGCGAGCTGCGCCGAGGGACCTCGAGGGACTGGTTTTCCCCCACCATGTAGCCAAAGCCCGGGGCGAACCCGGCGAAAGCCACGGTCCAGATCTGCCCGGTATGGGCTGCGATCACGCCGTCGGCCCCAAGACCGGTCAGTTCCCCGGCTTCGGCGAGGTCCTCGCCGTCGTACACCGTATCGATGACCACGAGCTCGCCGTCCCGCTGCGCGGGCGCGGTGAGGTCGAGCTGGAGCAGTTGCCGGGCGATCCGCCGGGCGGACCCGGGCGAGTCAGCCATGACCAGCACAGTTTCGGCTGCCGCGAGGACGTCCAACTGGCCCGGCAACGGGTTCTCGAGCAGCATTCCCTGCAGGGCCAGCACATCTTGGGTTCCGGTAAGTTCGGCAAGTACCGCACGGGTTCCCACCGCCCGCACAAAGCGGACCTTTTGTACTGCCAGGGTTTCCATAGCTGCTTTCATCGTTGCCGGTGCCTTGAACTGGATACGAACCGCGTCTGCGGCTAAACGAACGAGGCAGTGTTGATGCCCGCGGCGGACAGGGCCGCGCGGACCTCCGCCGCCATGCTGACGGCGCCCGGGGTGTCGCCGTGCACGCAGATGCTCTCGGCGCGGATCTTCAGGATGGAGCCGTCTATCGTGCGGACGGTTGAATCGGAGGCCATCCGGAGGACATGCTCGGTGACCTCCGTATGGTCGTGGAGGACGGCTCCGGGAAGCGTTCGGGACACCAGGGTGCCGTCCGGATTATAGGCCCGGTCCGCGAAGGCTTCGGTCACGGCACGGAGCCCGGCAGCCTCTGCGAGACGGAGCACTTCGGATCCGGGCAGGCCCAGGATGGGCAGGTTCGGATCCACGGACTTCACGGCGTCGACCACGGCTTTCGCCTGCGCTGTGTGCGCGACAATTGCGTTATACAGGCCGCCATGCGGCTTGACGTAGGTGACAGTGCCGCCCTCGGCCGCGGCCAGGGCCTGCAGCGCACCGATCTGGTAGACGACGTCGTCAGCCAGTTCAATCGGGTCGATGTCCAGGAAGCGGCGGCCGAAACCGGCGAGGTCACGGTAGCCGACGTGGGCACCGATCACAACGCCGGCGGCGACCGCCTCGCGGCAGGTCCGGCGGATGACGCTGGGGTCACCGGCGTGGAATCCGCAGGCCACGTTGGCGCTGGAGACTGAGCCGAACATCGCCGTATCGTCGCCCAGGCTCCAGCGCCCGTAGGACTCGCCAACGTCGCTGTTCAGGTCAATGCTTGCCATTTGTGATCCTCATCTCATTGCTGCTCTTTAATAAGGATGCACTAAATATACGAATTGTTCAACAATTCTTCGAGTCGGTGATGCGGCGCCGATACGGGACCTCGCGCAGAACAAGCTGCGGCCGCGGTCCGGGCAGGTGTGCCGCCAGTTTCCGCCGGAGTTTCTTCAGCCGAAGGGAGTCCCGCCGCCCTCGTTGTGGCCACCCAGGATCCTGCCGGCGCCGACACAACAGAACTGGCCTCCGGTGATACGGGCCCGTTCGTTGCAGCTTTTCCGCACCGCGTGAGCCGGCGGTGGCGTCGTTTTCCATCGAACCGTGGACAAGCGCCGGCGGCCGGCTTCGGGCAAGCGTCCCTTGCTAGGGTGGATAAATGAAACTTCCCCTCGCCGCCCTGTCCGCTGCTGCCCTGATGATCGCGCTGACGGGCTGCGGGCAGGTGCAGGACGCCGCCAACAAGGCCGTCAGCGACGGCGCCTCCCAGGTCGCCACAGCTGCCGGGAGTGAAATCAAAAAGCAGGCCTGCTCCCTCGTGGCGGACGGCCTGGTCAGCGTGAAGGACAAGGAAGTGCTCGGCAGCCTGGTCTCCGGCGCGGAGAAAGCGGGAGTTCCCGCGGAGATCGTCACTCCGCTGCGCCAAATCGCCGACTCCGGGGATCAAGCGCCGGCCGAGTCCGTCCAGGCTCTCCAGGACGCCTGCGCCAAGTAGCTCCCGGGCAGCGGCTCCTTAGCGCTTGCCTCTTTTCCTGGACCCTTTCCCGCGGCCCTTATCCGGATTCGGGGCGTACCGCTGCGCCACCTTTGGCTTCTTTACGGCAGGGCCGCGCCGGTCAGGCTTCGGTTCCTTTTTGGGCTTTTCCTGGTTGGCCGAGGGCTGGCGGGAGCTCGCGGCAGTGCGGCCGCGGACAATTCCGATGAACTCCTCGATCACTTCATCAGTGGTTTCGCTGCGCCACGCCACTGCGATCTCCGTGGCGGGCGCCCCGGTCAGTTTGCGCGCCACAGTGTCCTTGACGTTGAAGTGGCGCGCCACGGACATGGGCAGGATCACGAGGCCAGCCCCCGTCGCCACCACCCGCAAGGCCATTTCGGGGCCGCCAAGTTCGGCGACGTCCAGGAACGACTCCGTAGCGAGATCGGCCAGCGCCACTTCCTCGAACACGGAAATCTCATGTCCCTTGGGCGCCACCACCACGGCCTGTTCCTCGTACAGGGCAATAACGCTCAAACCCTCGCGCTCCACGGGCAGCCGGACAAAGCTCAGGTCGGCGGAACCGTCGCGCAGCACGGCGAGCTGGGTGCCGTCGTCGGACATAAAGGAACGCAGCGGAACATCAGGCATCCGCTCTTCCCAGCGCCGCGTCCACTTGCCCGGCGTTACGCCGGCGACGTAAGCGAAACGCAACTCCCGGGCGGCTGCTTCGGCCGGGACGGCGGTGGCTTCATCGGGGGTCTGGGGAGGTTCTTCTGCTGCGGACACATGTTCACAGTACCGCCCGGCCCGGCGCATGGCGGGTGTCAGGGTTCAGTGCCGGTGCCTGCTCCCGCTCTGGCCGGATACCCTTGAACCATGACCTCTGCAAACTCCCAGTCCATGAAGCCGGCCACCGTTGCCAAGAAGCTTGGCATCTACCTGCCCGCAACACCCCAGGAGTTCCAGGATTCGGTTATCAGCCGCGCCGATTTCGCCGAGCTCCAGGCCACCCCGCCGGAGTGGCTCGCGGAACTTCGCCGCAACGGCCCGCATCCCCGCCCGGTGGTCGCCCAGAAGCTTAACGTCTCCATCAGCGGCCTGGCCCGCGGCGGCGTCGAGGAGGCGTTGACGACGGCGGAGATCACCGCGCTGCTGCAGGCGCCCCCGGCTTGGCTGGTCGCCGAACGCTCCACCCACGCCGCCGTCCGCGCCGAAGCCCAGCGGGTCAAGGATGAAGCCGCGAAGAAGGACACCAAAACCGCACGCAACTCGGCCGAATAGCCGCTGAAGGCGGCGGGGCATGCTCAGTCCCGGTGAGGCCGGATAAAGTCCCCGCAACCGTCGTCGAAAAACTGACACCCTCGGCCCCCAGCTGACCATTGACGGCCCGCCGTCCATGGACTCCAATGGAATCAGTGGAACCGCGCCCGCACCGGGCCGAATCCCTGGAGGTGTTGGAATGGCGTCACCGTTCTTGTCCGCCCCGTTCGCGTTATGGCAATTCCTGGCGCTGGCCGCCGTTGTGGTGATCGCTGCGGGAGCCTCGGTCTACCTGGTCCGCAAGCACAAGGCCGCAGAGGATGGCCTGCCGGATGCCGTTTTCTGGGATGCTTTCGCCGGGCTCGCCGTCGCCGTTCCGGCGGTAATCCTCCCCGCCCTGGCGGCACCTTGGGCCGGGCTCCTGCTCGCCATTCTCGCCGCCGCCGCGGCTGCCGCCAGCTACCTGGGGACGCCCGGGATCGTCGAAAAGACGGCGGCCCGCCGCTTCGCCCGGGTGACTGCTGGCCGCAACGAACTCGCTGCCGCCCGGCACCGCGGCGCCCTGGCACGCTGGCAACGCTACGAACTCGACCCCGCGCATTGCATCGATTACCCCGCCATGAGTGACCCGCGGCAACCGGAGACGGCTGTCCTGATCCGGGCCATCAAGGCAGCAGAGCTGCTCCGGGGCGGAACCGATCCCGGTTACGCCCCGGCTGTCGCTCGCCTGGAACAAGCCCTCGCCGAGGCCGAACGCGCCGCCGGGGTGCAACAGACGGCCCCGGTCCGCACCGCCGCCTTGGTGACGGCGGATCCCGTGCTCGGCTGACGCCGCCGGCAACTCACCCGCGCGCGGCAACGCTCCGCTGCAAGCGGACCAGTATTACAGCTCCACAGTGCCGCTTTCGCCCACGCTCATCCGGTTGTGCATAACCTTGGACTTAACCCATTGGAGTACAGTCGCGGCCGTCCCGCCAGGGCTGGTCCAGTACTCGGCAGAGTCCGAATCGACATGCAGCAGCACCACGTCGGGGGTATCCGGACCGTCCGGGAACCAGGCCTCGACCATCTGGTTCCAGAGCCCATGGATCTTCGTCGGGTCCGTAACAACCTCGGCCGTTCCGGCCACGGACACCCATTCCGTCCCCTTGCCGAAGGAGACGTTGACGGCCGGATGCGCCCGGACGTGGGCTACCTGGGAGGTGGTGGCGGAGGTGAAGAACCACATATCCCCGTCCTCCAACACGTCCTGGACGGCAAGCGGCCGGCTGACCAATGCGCCCTCGTTATTAACTGTGGTGAACATTCCGATCCGCGAATCGTTGATGATGTCCGTAACTTTGCTGATGTTTTCTGCGTCCGACATGCTCTCACCTCGTTCAGGTTCCGAACGGGGGAAGGTCCCCCTTTCGACAGCCTATTGGTAAGTGTGCTTACTTATCAACAACTGCCGGCAGGAGGACCTTTCCGGTGTTGACTGCCGGGCTCAGTATCCCTTGGACAGGACCTTGCCCTTGAAGAACTCCGGGCGGAGCTTGGACATAACCAGCATCAGGACCACGCCCAGCAGGATCACGCCCATGCCCAGGATGAACACGAGGCCGATTCCGCCGACCGATGAACCGGAACCGTACGCCGGGTCCATGGAGTCATACGCGGTCTTGAGGAACATCACCAGAAGGATAATTCCGCCCAGCAACGGGGAGAGGAATTTGAAGAAGAACGAGTGCGCCCCCTTGAACGCCTCGCTCCGGAAGAACCAGACGCAGGCCAGAGCCGTGATGCCGTAGTAGAAGCAGATCATCATGCCCAGGGCGGTGATGGTGTCCCACAGCGCATTCTCGGAGGTGGTCCGGGTGACCACGTAGAACGCCGCGGCCGCGATGGCGGCGGCAATCGTGGCGTAGCTCGGAGACTTGAACGTGGGACTGATCTTGCCGAATTTCGCCGGCAGCGCCTGGTAATGGCCCATCGCCAGCAGCGTTCGTGCCGGGGAAACGAACGTGGACTGCAAGGACGCAGCCGAGCTGCTCAGGATGGACAGGGACATCAGGATCGCGAACGGGCCCATCACCGGTCCGGCGAGGACAGCGAAGATACTTCCCTGGTTCTCGGGGTTTCCGGCACCCAGGCCTTCCTCTCCGACGCCGGCGAAAGACAGTGTCGCAAGGGCCACAGTCATGTAGATGATCACGATGACCAGCACTGTGACGGTGGCCGCACGGCCCGGGGTCTTCTCCGGGTTGCGGGTTTCCTCGTTCATGGTCAAGGTGACGTCCCAGCCCCAGTAGATGAAGATCGAGAGCGAGACGCCGGCGGCGAAAGCCGAGAAGGAGCCAACGGCAAACGGGTTGAACCAGTCGGGGGTGATCGCCGTGGCGTCAAAGGCTGTGCCGTTGGCGACGTGGCTGAAAGCGGCGATGGCGAACCAGCCGAGCACAAAGAGCTGGAACGCGACGAGCACGTACTGGACACCCTTCGTCGTTTCCATGCCGCGGTAAGAGATCCAGCAGGCCAGCGCGATGAACACCAGCGTGGTGGCGATGTTCACGGGCAGGTTCAGGGTCAGGTCAGCCAGATCGGGATTGCTGAACACCTGGGCCAGCATGAGGTAGAAGAAGTCAACGGCAACGGCCGCCAGGTTGGACAACACAATGATCGTCGCGGCGATCAGTCCCCAGCCGCCCATCCAACCGATCCATGGACCGAAGGCACGCGAGGCCCAGGTGAAGGACGTGCCGGCGTCGGGCATCGCGTTGTTCAGCTCCCGGTAGCCGAATGCGACGAGCAGCATCGGAAAGAACCCCACCAGGAAGATGGCCGGCAACTGCACGCCGACCTCGGCGACAGTGGGCCCGAGGGCGGCGGTCAAGGTGTAGGCCGGGGCAATACAGGAAACGCCAATAACGACGGCGCCGATCAGTCCCACCGATCCGGCTTTCAGGCCCTTGGCACTGAGTCCTGCGTGCGTATCGTGCGCGGTCTTGGCCGTCGCGTGTTCGGTGCTCATGATGGGGCCTCTCCGGAGGTGTCATTCAACGTTGAATGGTTCTGGTGCTTGAGTTCGTAGCCGCTGGGTACCACAAACATCGGCACCGGAAGGGCGCGCAGGATGCGGTTCGCTGTGCTGCCCAGAAATATGGACCGCGGGTGGGCCAGCCGGCTTGAGCCGATGACCAGGATCTCCCCGTCCTCCCAGTCGAGGCCGTCCACGGCCTCTTCGATGCTCCGGCCCTGCGCAACGACCACATCCGTGGTGGCCGAGAGCGGGTCACCGGACGGGCTGGCCGGCGCGGCGTCCGCGACAGTCTTTTCGGCGTACTCGCGGGCGGCCTTGGCCGACTCTGCCGAGTCGCCGCCGTCAAGGGCGAGTAACGACACCACCCGCAGCGGCACGGACCGGTTCGCTGCCATGCCGATGGCAAAGTCGAGCAGCTTCTCCGCCCCCGTCCGGGTGCCGAGTCCACAACTGATCCGGCCCAGGGCCTCCGTCCGGTGGTAGCCGCGGGGGGCCAAGGCCACCGGAACGGTCGATGCGTGGAGCAGCGCGCTAGCTACCGACCCGATGGTAAATCGCTTAAAAAGCCCGTTGCTGGTGGCCCCGATCACGAGGACGTCGGCCCCCAACTCCTCCGCCGCCTGGATCAGCGTTCGGGCGTCGGAATCTCCGCTGCGGATATGGGCCCGCGCCGGGACGTCCGCCGGAACGAGGGCAAGGGCCTCGTCGAGCCATTGTTGTGCCTGTTCGTTCAGCAGCGTCTCGAAACCGGCCTTGGGTGCATGGGCGGCGGCTCCCTGCTGGATTTCGGGCACCGCCAGCACCAAATCCAGGCTGGCACCGCGGCCCCGGGCCAGCGAGATGGCCAGGTTAATGGCATCGTGGCCTCTCGCATTGGCTGAATATCCCACTACATAACGCATCTGGCCGGTCCTTTCTGGAGGGTTGCGCGGGCTGGGCCGTAAAAAAGTGCTAATTGGCGGAGACAGACGCGCGGTCTGCCGCCGCGACGATCCGGGCCGCCGTGTGGCGCCCCATCCGGACTGCGCCGTCGACATGCTGGTAGCCCTCAGCGGCGAGGTCGGAGGAGGACCAGTAGATAGGACCAACGGGTGCGTGCTGGTCCTTTCCGTAGCGATGCAGTCCACCCAGGTCGTAGCTGGAAGCATAGGCGCCGCGCGTCCACTCCTCGGACCCCCAGTCCGACTCGTAGTAGACCTCCGGTTCGAGGGCTTTGTCCCCCAGGAAGCCGGCGATCGATTCGAGGATGGTGCGGCGGCGTTCCTCGGCGCTGAGCTCGAACATGGCGTCGGCCTTCTCATCCGAGATAAAGCCGACCAGGGTGCCGCGGGGGTCCTCGTGGTTGGTGTTGTCGTAGACCTCCTGGACTAGGGCGCCGGCACCGAAGCAGGTTCCGGAGAGTCCGTCCTCGCGCCAGAACGGGGTGCTGTAGACGGCATGGACCTTGATCACCAGTCCCAGCGACTGGTGCTGGTGCATCTGGTGCTGGCGGCGCGGCAGCGGCGGATTGAACGAGACCCGGGAGTACAGGTTGGGCGGGACGGCCATAATAACGAACCGCGCGTTCACGGTGGCACGGTCCGATACGGCGGTGACACGCTGCTCCCCGCCCGCGTCCGCGCTCCAGTTGACGGTGCGCACCGGGCTGTCCAATACAACGTCGTTCCCCAGTTCGGCGGCCATCAGGACCGAGACCTGCTGCATTCCCCCAACGACGCGCTTGTCGAGGATAAAGTCCTCATCGGTGAGGTGGCTGAAGGATCCTGCGGAGGCAGCCATCAGCACCGCCTGCAGGGCCGAAAAAGCGTGGGCCGGCTTGGTCAGCATGCCACCGGCAATAAAGAGGCCGATATTGTTGCAGGCTTCCTCATCCGTGGAGTTCTCCCGCAGCCAGTGGTGGAAGGAGATGGTGTCCAACTCTCGGGCCTTGGGATGCGCCCACGGCTCGGTGGGGCCAATCTCGGCGGCGAGAGAGTCCAGCAGTGCCGTGAGCTTATCCATTTCGGTCGCGGTCCTCGCGCTGACCGGGAAGGTAGCCCCCGAATAGAGGGTGCGCTTACCGTCGGAGCCGATATAGACGGACTCGCCGTCGCGGTAGCGGGAATACGTTTGGAGGCCCAGCTCGTCGAGGAGAGCCAGCAGTTCGGTCTGATCCGGGGAGACCCACTGGCCACCGATTTCCAGCATGGCGCCATCGATGGTGTCGGTCCAGGTGCGGCCGCCTACGCGGTCGCGCGCTTCCAGCACGGCCACGCTTAGGCCGGCCTTTTTCAGTTCACGGGCTGCGGTCAGCCCGGCGGGCCCTGCTCCGACAATAACGACGTCGCGGTCAAGTTCCAGCATGATGTCCTCTCCGTGGCCGCGAAGTGATGCGGCCCACTAAATGAATGCCATTCATTTAGACTCGACTATAGACCCATCGGGTGCGCTAGGGAAGACCTTCACGCGAAGAAAACTCGGACGAAAAGTAAGGGCAGAATGGGAGAACCGCCCCACAGCAGAAAGGCCAGGAATGCCGGCATCAACCAGTGCCCCCGCAGAACCGCACCGCCAGGGCGCAAAACCCCGCCGCAGGGCTGGCCGGCCTGCTGCCGCCGTGCTCGATCAGGACGTCATCACCGTGGCGGCGCTTCAGCTCATCGGCAAGAGCGGCTACGGCGGATTTACCATGGCCGCATTGGCGCGGACGCTCAACGTCGCTCCGTCGGCCTTGTACAACCACGTCTCGTCCAAACAGGACGTACTGGTCCTGGTCCAGGACCATCTCACGTCCTTCGTTGACGTGTCAGCCTTCGACGCCGAACCGTGGGACAGAGCCGTCCGCAGGTGGGCCTGGAGCTACCGGAACGTTTTCTCCCAGCACACCCCCCTGATCCCGGTGATTGCAGTGCTCCCGGTCACCGACGCGCCCAAGACCCTCGCCATGTACGAGGCCGTCAGCGCCGGATTCGGCCGGGCCGGTTTCCCGCAGGAGCGGATTATTTCCGCAATTGTCGCCCTGGAATCCTTCATTTTCGGCTCGGCGTATGACGTCACTGCACCCGCGGACATTTTTGACTCCGGCCGAATGGCTGCCTCGACACCGAATTTCACGGAAGCCGTGGCTCGCCTGGCCGAGCAAGGGCACGCGAATCAGGCCGACGCCGCATTTGAGCTGGGACTCGACACGCTTGTCACCGGTTTCGGCGCGCTGCGGGTCTAGCCGTCCGGGTCCGGCCGTCCGAAGGGCCCGGGAGCGCACAAAAAAAGAACCCCGGTCCGAAGACCGGGGTTCTAGTGCGTGCGCGAGGGGGGATTTGAACCCCCACGCCCTTTCGGACACTGGCACCTGAAGCCAGCGCGTCTGCCGTTCCGCCACTCGCGCGCAACTTCTTCCACCTAATCCGGGCCCGGAATCCGGACCGCCAACCTCGTGAAAGCAGCGAGATCAAGCATAACGGACAAGAGCGGGAAAAGGCCAATCGACCCCCGGAGGGGGACCCCGGAGGAGCCGAAGGGGCCTGCTAGGGAAGACTTCAGTCACCCGCCGCACCCGGAATCCGGCTCCGGACGGCACTCGGGATGCGGCCGCCGCGGAGAAATGGAGATCTTCGTGCCGGTCGGATCAAGCAGGTGTCAGCGCACGTCAGAAGGGCTCCGAGGTATTTTCCCTGGCACGCAGCGGTGGCCCGCATTAAGGCCATTTCCAGACTCGCCCAGTAGTATCTGATTAGGAGTGCCCGTTACCAGCGGGCTCCCGCCGATGCGGGAAACCGAGTTCCGGACAGAATACTGCCCTGCAGTCGTCACGAAAGGAGAAGGACCATGGGATTGCTGGACAAAGTCGAGCGCGGCATCGAAAAGGCCGTCCGCGGGGTCTTCTCCACCGGTTCCCGCGCCCAGGTTGAGCCGGTCGAGATTGCCAGCCACCTCCGCCGCCAGGTGGACAACAAGGCCATCACCATCGCCGCCGGGCGGACCCTTGCTCCCAACGTCTTTGACGTACTCCTCAGCGACTCCGACTTCGAGCGGGCGCAGGAATGGGGCACTCCCCTTGCCGAAGAACTGTGCGATGTTGTGATCAACCACGTGCGCAGCCAGGGGTACACCCTCCAGGGCCCTGTCCGGATCAGTTTCCGCCGTGATGAGGAACGCCGCGCCGGAGCCTTCGAAATCACGTCGCGGACCGAAAAGTCCCCCTCTGCCCCGCAGCCGGCGGGGCACGGCGGCATGCCGGCCGCACCGACGCGCCAGCCCTCTCGGATGCAGCCGGTCCTGGACATCGACGGGCAGCGGTACTCGCTGAACGCCCCGTCGATCGTTTTGGGACGTTCTTCCGAAGCGGACATCCTCATCGACGACACCGGCGTTTCCCGCCGCCACCTGGAAATCCGGACGGGGCCGGGGACCGCCCAGGCAGTCGATCTGGGCTCCACCAACGGCAGCTACGTCAACGGCCACAAGGTCGTGGGGTCCTCGGAACTCACCGACGGCACCACAATCACTATGGGACGGACCAAAATCATCTTCCGCCTTTTGCCCGCCAACCCAGGTGGCCGCCGGTGAGCGAACTGACGATCACCGCCCTGCGCTTCGGTTTCCTCCTGCTCCTCTGGGTGCTGATCTTCAGCATCGTTGCCGCCATGCGTCGCGATCTTATGATCGGCCGCAAGGCAGCGGCCGGCGCCCCGACGGCGCGGCAGGTGCGGAAAAACCCGGCCCTCGCCGAGCCAGCCACCCCCGCCAAACAGCAGCCCCGCCAACTGATCGTCACGGAGGGTCCGCTCAAGGGCACAACGATCCAGTTGGCGGCAAGCCCCATCCTGCTGGGCCGGGCCCAGGAAGCCACCCTTGTGTTGGAGGATGACTATGCCTCGGGACGCCACGCGCGCTTGTTCCCGCAGGGCAGCCGCTGGTTCATTGAAGACCTTGGCTCGACAAACGGTACCTATCTGGCCGATCAGCAGCTCACCCGGGCACTGCCCGTCGAGTTGGGTGTCCCCGTGAGAATCGGCAAGACGGTCATTGAATTGAGGCCATAGCCATGGCTGCCACCGAACTTCCCGCAGGCAAGGCACCCGCCTCAAAGCGGCCACTGATCATGCGCTATGCCGCGCGTTCCGACGTCGGCAGGGTGCGCGGAAAAAACGACGACTCCGCCTACGTTGGCCGCCACCTCGCCGTCGTTGCCGACGGTATGGGCGGACACGCCGGAGGTGATGTCGCCTCGGCCGCAACGGTCCTGGACATGATCCATCTGGATAGCGACGACTACCACGGCGACGCGGGCACCATACTGGCGGACGAGATCCAGACTGCCAACTCGCTGCTCTCCGAACTCGTTCACATTGATCCCAAATTGGCCGGTATGGGCACCACCGTCACTGCCCTCCTGCTGGCTGAAGGCAAACTCCACTTCGCCCACATTGGCGACTCACGCGCCTACCGGCTTCGAAACGGTGAGTACGAGCAGGTAAGTGTGGACCACACCTTCGTCCAGCGCCTCATCGACGAAGGTCGGCTCCGGCCCGAAGAGGCCGAAACCCATCCGCATAAAAATGTCCTGATGCGCGTCCTCGGTGACGTCGACGCGAGCCCGGAGCTGGACCTGGACACCCTCGAAGTGGAGCCGGGCGAACGCTGGCTGCTCTGCTCAGACGGATTGAATTACGTGGCCGGCCACGTCGTGGAACGCACGGTCCGGGAGACCCGGGATCTGCGTGAATGCGCCGAACTGTTGGTCGATCTCACGCTCGAAGCAGGCGCCCCGGACAATGTGACGGTCGTGATGCTGGAGATCGTCGAACAGACCGCCGACGACGTACGGACGGCCGCCGTCGATGTTGTTCCGGCTCCAGCGAGCCCGATCGTGGCCTCCGGCGGGTCCGAAAGGGCCGGGCAGGCCACCGGGAGCACCGTCGGCGCAGCGGCCAAATCCGCGGCCTCGTCAACGGGTACCCCGAAGGACCCCGACGGGGCACCGAGCCCAGCAGAGAGGGTCAGGCCGCAGGAAGAGCCGGAAAACTCCACCGATCCGCACTTGGGTGAGCACCTTTCCGCGGAGGTCCTCCGCGAGGAACTCTCCGGCCGGCCGCACGAGCTTGTGGGGGCAGCAGCCACCGCCGCCGAATCCGGCTCCATTCCCACCATCGCCGGGCGCACCATGGCGCGCCGGGCCGCGACCGTCCTGACCCACAAGTCGGAACAGGCCAAAGAAGAAGCCGAGGAGTTCAGCCCGGACGGAGGGCCGCGCCGCTGGGTGACGATCGCAATCGCCGCCGCCATCCTGGCAGTGCTCGCCGTCGGTCTGTGGCTGGGCTACGCCTGGACCCAGACCCGGTACTACATCGGCGAGCAGGACCAGCATGTAGCCATCTTCAACGGGGTCTCCCAACGCCTGGGACCCATCCAGTTATCCAGGCTCGAAACGGTGACCGAGGTCAGGATGTCGGATCTGCCGGAATTCTCCCAGCAGCGGGTGCGACAGACTGTGCCTGCCAGGGATCTCTACGATGCCCAGCGGATCGTCAAAAACCTGGAGCGCACCGGAACCACAGCCCCCGCAGACGAGTGCATCACGCCATCTCCGGCGCCGGCTAGCCCAGATGCATCATCGGCTCCGGGAAATACCGCGAGTCCGGGCGGGGCCGGCAGCGCCACGCCAGCACCGTCGTCGACCGCTCCGAGCTGTGAGGGTGCCAAATGACACCGATAGAGTCCACGCCAAAGCCCCGGCGGAATGTTGAACTGGTCCTGCTTGTCCTGGCCCTCGCCGTCGGCATCGGCGCCAACGTACTGGTCGGCGCAGACCAGCAGAAGGCATTTGACACGGAGTTCTGGTTCCAGTCCAGCCTGTTTGCGGCCGCTGCCTTCGTATTCCACATCGTGCTGCGCCTCCGCGCGAAATATGCCGATCCGGTTATTCTTCCGCTGGTGATCGCCCTGAATGGACTCGGTCTCGCCATGATCCACCGACTCGACAGGGTCGGGGAAGACACTGGAAACAACCAGCTGCGCTGGACGCTGGTGGCCATGGCAGTTTCGATCGCCGTCATTTGGTTCCTCAAGGACCATCGGGTCCTTCGCCGTTTCACCTACATCTCGCTTGCCGTCAGCGCGCTCCTGTTGGTCCTTCCGCTTCTTCCCGGAGTCTCGGCCGGTGAAATCCTGGGCGCCCGGGTGTGGATCAGATTTGGCTCGATGACCTTCCAGCCCGGTGAAATAGCGAAGATCACGCTGGCAATATTCTTTGCAGGGTACCTTTCCTCCAACCGGGATCTCATCCTGTTGGCCGGCCGGAAAGTCGGCCCCATCCAATTCCCCAGATTCAAGGACATGGGCCCCATGCTGGCGGCCTGGCTCGTGAGCATCGGCGTGCTGATCTTTCAGCGGGACCTGGGATCCTCAGTCCTGTTCTTCGGGCTTTTCCTCGTGATGATCTATGTCGCCACGAGCCGTATCAGCTGGGTGATCATCGGGATCGGGCTGCTCGCTGCAGGCGGGTTTGTGGCGTCCCGGGTCTTCTCGCACGTGGCCCTGCGGATCGACGGCTGGGTCAACGCCTTCACGGACGAGGTCTACGGCCGCGAGTTTGGCGGCAGCCTGCAAATCGTTGAGGGCTTGTTCGGTATGGCCAACGGCGGCCTGGTGGGCACAGGCCTCGGCCAGGGGCGCCCCAATCTTGTCCCATTCGCCAACAGCGACATGATTATCGCGTCCTTCGGTGAGGAACTGGGACTCATCGGCCTGTTCGCGATCGTGCTGATGTACCTGTTGCTCTTCACCCGCGGCTTCCGCGCTGCGCTGGGGACGAGGGATGCGTTCGGGAAGCTGCTGGCCACCGGACTGTCCTTCGCGATTGCACTGCAGTGCTTCGTCGTGATTGGCGGCGTCACCCGGCTCATTCCCCTCACCGGCCTCACCACTCCCTTCCTGGCCGCCGGCGGCTCTTCGCTGCTGGCCAACTGGATCATCGTTGGACTGTTGCTGATGATCTCGCACACGGCACGCGGCCCGGTCGATACGACCCCGCTGGCCCCCGGCGAACAACCCGACCAACAGAAAGTCACCCCTGCCATGCCTTCGAAGCCGGCCGCCGCGCCCGGTACCGGACGGACCAGCCCGGACACACCGACCGCGGCGGTGAAGCTGTGAACCAAGCCATCCGCAGCTCCTGGATCGCGGCGATCGCGATGTTCGTCCTGATCTTCGGCGCCCTCAGCTACGTCCAGGTCGTCGGCGCGGACGAATTGCAGGCCAATGCATGGAACAAACGCACCCTGCTCCAGAATTACTGCAACGACCGCGGCGCCATCATCGTGGGCGGCACCCCGGTGGCGGAGTCAGTCGAGACGGCGGGGAGCTGCAAATTCCAGCGCACTTACACCCAACCGCCGCAGTACGCCGGAATCACCGGCTACTTCTCCAGGAGCTTCGGCGTGACCGGGTTGGAGAAAACGATGAACAAAGAGCTTGCTGGAAGCTCGGACCAGCAGTTCCTGGACCGTGTCGGCCAACTGTTCCTGGGCAACCAGCCCAAGGGCGCCTCCGTTGAGCTCACACTGGATCCCGCCATCCAAAAGCTCGCCTACGACCTCATTCCGGACGGACAGCGCGGCTCGATTGTGGTGACCAATCCGAAAACCGGCGCGATCATAGCGATGGTTTCCAAACCCTCCTACGACCCGAACCTGATCGCCACCCAGGATCCGGCTGCCGAGGCAGCCAATTTGGCCGAGCTGAACAAGGTCCCCGGGATCAACTTGAACCAGAACGTCAGCGGTCCAACCGGTGCCTTGCTGGCACCGGGCTCGGTGTTCAAAATCGTTGACACAGCGGCTGCCCTGAACTCGGGAAAATACAATAAGGACAGCATTCTGCCGAATCCGGCTGAGATGTCCTTTCCCGGCATCCAGTACAAGTTGCCCAACTACGCCGGCGGCAACTGCTACTCCCGCGACACGGCCACGTTTGCCTTCGCACTGCAGCAGTCCTGCAACACCCCGTTCGCCAAGATCGCCCTGGACCTGGGACAGCAAGCCATTGTCGACCAGGCCGAAAAATTCGGTTTCGGGCAGGAATTTGGCGACCAGCTGAAGCTGGACTCCGCCCCCAGCTTCTTCCCCGTGGAGAAACTGGATGACGCCAGCCTCGCGCAGTCGTCGATCGGCCAGCGGGACGTCCGGGCGACTCCGCTTCAGATCAACCAGATGACAGCGGCGATCGCGAACGGCGGGGTACAGATGCAACCAAACCTCATCAAGGCCTTGCGTTCCCCGGACCTGCGGCCATTGAGCGAGCCGAAGCCACAGGTGCTGCGCACCTCCACCTCGTCGGAGATTGCCCGGCAGATCAACGAGTGGATGGTCAGTGTCGTCAGCGATGGCATTGCCCGCGCGGCCGCCGTGCCCGGTGTCCAGGTGGCCGGCAAGACCGGTACCGCTGAGCTTGGCAACGGCCTGAACAATTCATGGTTTACCGGGTTTGCCCCGGCGAATGACCCGCAGGTGGCTGTCACTATCGTGATGGAAGGCGTAGACATCACCACCGGCGCACAGCTAACCAGTCCGAATGCGAAGAAGATCTTTGAGGCGGTGTTGAATAAGTGAGGCCTTCATCAGGAATCACCCTCGGCGGCAGATTTCAGCTGACGACGCGTATTGCGATCGGCGGCATGGGAGAAGTCTGGAAAGCCAAAGATCTGATCCTTGGCCGCATCGTCGCTATCAAGGTGCTCAAGGAGGAGTACACCGGGGACCCCGGTTTCCTCCAGCGCTTCCGGGCCGAGGCCCGGCACACGGCGCTGCTGAACCACGTGGGCATCGCCAACGTCTTTGACTACGGCGAGGAAGAAGGCTCCGCCTACCTCGTGATGGAGCTCGTTCCGGGCCAACCGCTGAGCAGCATCATTGAACACGAACAGGTGCTTTCCCCGGACCGCACCCTTTCCATGATTGCCCAGACCGCCCGCGCCCTCTCGATGGCGCACACCCAGGGCCTGGTGCACCGTGATATCAAACCTGGGAACCTGCTCATCACCCCGGACGGGCGCGTAAAGGTCACGGACTTTGGCATCGCTCGGCTGGCAGACCAGGTCCCGCTCACCCAGACCGGACAGGTGATGGGAACGGCCCAGTATCTGGCCCCCGAGCAGGCTACCGGCCAACTCGCGACCGGAGCCTCGGACATCTATGCCCTCGGCGTGATCGGCTACGAGTGCCTCACCGGCCGCCGCCCGTTCTCCGGCGAATCACAGATCGCCATCGCACTGGCCCAGGTCAATGATGCGCCGCCGCCGCTTCCGGAGACCCTGCCGAAGCCGGTCCGCGCGCTGCTGATGTCCATGCTGGCCAAGGACCCCAAGAACCGTCCCGCCGACGCGCTCAAGCTGTCGGAGGCTGCCGAAGCCATCCGCAACGGCGACATCTCCGCAGCTCACGCTGCGGTTCCCGGCATGCTCCTCTTCGAGGCGGCGACCGGCCCGATCACCGCCCCGGTAGACGTCCCCACAGCGGCTACGGGTGTCATCGGCGCGGCTGACCGAACGACGTCGGCCACCTCGGCACTGCCGGTGGTCGGCGCCGCCGCAGCCGGTGCCGCAGCGGGGTTTGCTGCCGGATCAGACGCCGCCGGGGCCCGAAGCACACTCTCACGCGCCGATGCTCTCGCCGCGGAACGCACCTGGGACCAGGAGGACGACGACTACGACGATCCCGTCGACGAACCGGGGCACCGCGGACGCAGCCCCTGGACCTGGCCGCTGGTGGCGCTGATCCTGCTCGTGCTGTTCGCCTTGGTGGGCGTGGTACTGACCCAGGCCGGGATCCTTTTCCCGAAGACGCCGGCGAGCAGCAGCGCGGCGGTCACCACCAGCAGCAGCGCACAGCCGAGCAGCTCCAGCGCGTCACCCACATCCTCAAGCGCGAGCCCCACCAGCAGCTCCGCGACGCCTACAAAGTCGACTCCGGCCGGGATCAACCTCATTCCGGAAAGCTATCTCGGCCGCCCCTTTAACCAGGTCCGCAGCGAACTCATCGGACTGGGCCTTGTGGTGACCGGAGCCGAGGTATTTGACGATTCCACCCCTGGAACGGTGGTCCAAATTGACCCGGCCGGACGGGTCCAATCGGGCACAACCATCACAGTGAGCTACTCCAAGGGCCCGGCACCCGCCACGGTCCCGACCCTGCAGCCCGGTGCCAGCGAAGCCGCCGTGCAGCAGGCCATCGAAAGTGCGGGCCTGCGTTGGGCCAAGGGGGCTGACCTCGCTCCGGCCACCAAGACGCAGGCTCCCGGCACCTTCGTCAGTTCCGAGCCCGCGTCCGGCGCCAGCGTCCCCGCCGGCTCGCTCGTGACCTACCACCTGGCCAAAGCAGCCCCCGCGGCAGCTACCCCAAGTCCGACGGGAACGTAGGCCACCATGTCCACTTCACCCCGCACCCCATCGCACCGGGAGGACCGCGGCCCCGTCAACACGCAGCGCGTCCTCAGCGGGCGCTATGAGCTGGGTGAGCTGATCGGCCGTGGCGGCATGGCCGACGTTTTCCGCGGCGTGGACACCCGATTGGGACGCACCGTCGCGGTCAAACTGCTTCGCCCCGACCTTGCCCGGGACCCTCAGTTCCAGGCCAGGTTCAAACGCGAAGCGCAGGCGGTGGCCGCGTTAAACCACCCCTCAATCGTGGCCATCTATGACACCGGGGACCACTCCGTCCCCGGCGACCACGAGGACACTGTCCGGGTGCCGTACATCGTGATGGAGTTCGTTTCCGGAAAAACGATCCGGGACCTCATCCGGTCCAAGGACGTCGGAATCGACCAGGCGATTGACTTCACCCTGGGGGTGCTCGCCGCCCTGGACTACAGCCACAAGGCCGGAATTGTGCACCGCGACATCAAACCGGCCAATGTGATGTACTGCCCGGAGTCCAACAGCGTCAAAGTGATGGATTTCGGAATTGCCCGCGCCATGGCGGACTCGGCAGCGACCATGACGCAAACACAGGCCGTTGTGGGGACCGCACAGTACCTTTCGCCGGAACAAGCCCGCGGCGAGACCGTGGATGCCCGCAGCGATCTCTACTCTGCCGGCTGCCTGCTCTATGAGATGCTCGCCGGCCGGCCCCCTTTCATCGGCGACAGCCCCGTTTCTGTTGCCTACCAGCATGTGCGGGAGATTCCGGAACTGGCCAGCAGCCTGAATCCTGATGTCTCCGAGGCACTGGACAGCGTACTGATGAAGGCGCTGCAAAAGAACCGGGCGGACCGCTTCCAGGATGCCGCAGCCTTCCGCCGTGCCCTCCGGGCTGCCCGGAGCGGAGTTGGGGTCACCGCACCGCCGGCAAGCGAAGCGCCCACCAATCCCAATGACACCATTCCGACGCCGGACAACGCTCCGACGGCTGCCTTCTCAGTGACCGGAGCGAGGTTCCTGGACGACTCCCATACCGGCAGGCTCCGGCCCGCACTGGAATCGCCGGCTTATGATGACGGCGCTCCGATGGCATCCGGTGTGAGCTATGGCGCCGCGGACACCGGCAGTTTGCCGCTGGTCCTTCCCCCCGAGCGGGAGCATACCCGGCACCAGAAGTCGCGCCGCCGGACGTGGATCACGGCTTTGATGATCGTCACCGTCCTGGTTCTCGCGGGGGGTGGCCTGTGGCTGTACAACCTGATGAACCAGGCTCCGCCGCCCGTCGCCAAGGTCCTGGTGCCGTCGGTGACCTCGCTGACCGAAACTGAGGCCCTCCAGAAGCTGTACAACGCCGGGCTGAGACCCCAGCTGAAACACATGCAGAACGAGACCATCACCAAGGGAATTGCCATCGGCACCGTTCCGGCTGTCGGCAGCCCCCTGGACCCGAACTCAGATATCACCCTCAACATCTCGGAAGGCCCCAGCGTTATCACCATCCCCGCTGACCTGCCCGGACGCACGGAGGCCGCCGCCCGCGACGTGCTGCGCCAGAAGGGACTCGCCGGGGCCCCCGGCACCACCATGGCCAACAGCCCCACCGTCCCGTCAGGGCTCGTGATCACCACAAATCCTGCGCCCGGACAGAATGTGGCCGCCGGCAGCACGGTGGAAATTATCGTCTCCACCGGCAAGGTTGTGGTTCCCCAACTGGTCGGACTTCCCCGGGCCGAGGCAGAGGCGGCGCTGAAGGCGCTAGGCCTGGCCATGAGCGCCACGGAAGTCGAAAACTCCCAAGTTGAACCGGGAAAAATCACTGCACAGGCCGACCCGGCGGACGCCCTCGTAGAACAGGGAAAAACGGTCACCGTTACCGTCGCCAAGGCGCCCGCGCCGCCGCCCCCGCCGTCGCCAAGTCCCACTCCCACGCCTACCCCCAAGGCAACCAAGAGCACCAAGGAAAGCGGGGCATTCCTACGCGGTTTTTCCGCCTAGTGTTTGATCAGCGGGCTTAGCGCCGAAGCCCGCTGGGCGGCGCCGACCATCCCAAGGGATTCAAGCCAGTTCCCGAGCATTCGGTAGCCTCCTTCGGTGAGCACGGACTCGGGGTGGAATTGCACTCCACACAGGGGCGCGGTGCGGTGTTGCAGCCCCATAACAACGCCCGTCCCCGTTTCCGCCGTGATCTCCAGGACCTCGGGTATGCTCTCCCGGACGGCGGCGAGGGAGTGGTATCGGGTCGCTGTAAAAGGGGACGGCAGACCCTCGAACACTCCGCCGCCGTGGTGTTCCACCAGTGACGTTTTGCCGTGCATAAGTTCCGGGGCGTGGGTCACAGTTCCCCCATAGGCCTCGGCCAGTGCCTGGTGGCCCAAGCAGACCCCAAGCATGGCTTTGTTGTGGCTTCCACACCACTTGATCAGTTCGATGCAGACTCCCGCACCGGCAGGGTTTCCGGGTCCCGGCGAGATGAGGACGCCGTCACGGGCCTCCGCGAGATCGATCGCCTCAGCCAAGGTGACATCGTCGTTGCGGACCACTGTCGTCTCCGCACCGAGTTCCTGGAGGTACCCCACCAGGGTGTATACAAAGCTGTCATAGTTATCGACGACGAGAATCTTGGTTGTACTCATGGGTGCCTTGCTGAACCAATCGTTGAATCAGTGAACTGGGTGAATTGTGCCATCCAGGGAAAAAGGAACTGAACCATCATTACCAGCACGCCGGCGACCAACACCAGCGCAGTCGTAATTCGAAGCCAGCGGGGGCCCGGCAAATGCCGGAAGATCCAGGCGTACACTCCTCAGTCCTCCCCGGCGGCACGCTGGACCTGGCCGGCGATCTCAGCCGGTGGAGGACCGGCCCATGCCGGTTGCCAGCGCTCTAGCACCGAGTAGGCGATGACGCGTTCTTGGGAGCCGAACCGGGGATTGCAACTTGTCATCGTCAGGTAGCGTTCCGTGGCTGCGGCGTCGGGTTGTGCGGGCACCGGCAGCAGGACGTCCGTCCTGGCAGGTAGGACGACCTCGCTGTTCCGGAAGCTGTACACGTAGTAGCCGTCCCGGGTCTGAATGTAGATCCGGTCCCCGGGGACCAGCTCATCGATGTTATCCAGAACGGCCCCATTGGTCTGCCGGTGGCCGGCGACCGCGACGTTTCCCACCGCGCCAGGCATGGCCGTGCCTTCGTAATGGCCGATTCCAAGGGCATCCAGAATTGCCGGAGAGGTGCCCTGGACGAGGGGTCTGGCATAGTCAGCGCCGAACCGGGGAATGTAGACAACGCCGAGAGTGCTACCGGTGGCGGGCTCCGCGGCGACAGCCGGCCGGCCGTCGTCGACGGCGGGCGCCGCTGCAGCCGCGGCCGGGTCCGCCAGATGCCGGTTGAACTCCCTGACCATCTCACGCTGCCGGGCATCCGCTGCCATGTTGGTCCCCCACAGCTGCCAGAGGACAAACAGGAATACGATGAAACCGGCGGTGACGAGCAACTCGCCCAGGACCAGGACAGTCCGGCGGAATGTTCGGGGGCCGCGGGTGAAACGGCGTGCGGCGCTGTCCTGCAGTTGCAGCACGTGGCTTCTCCTCCCGGACGTTCGCGGCGGACACCGCCGCGGTGTTAACTACAGCTAGAATTGGGTCCGAATACGACCACAAACATGACCAAAAGCGCGCTGACCGCCGGTGCATTCCTCCTTGCAGGATATCAAGCCGGGGTCCCGCTTTTGTTCCAGCCGCCCAGGAGGACCCGTGCCCGAGTCAAAACGCCGCAAGCGCACAATCGAGGCAACGCCACAGACTTCCGCCGCGCAGGCCAACAAACCCAACCCGGTCTGGTTTAAGCCCGTAATGTTTGGCCTGATGATCCTCGGCCTCCTGTGGATCATCACTTTCTACATCAGCGAAGGCACACTTCCCGTGGCCGCCTGGGGATCAGGGAACATTATGGCTGGATTCGGAATCGCCATCGCCGGCTTCCTGATGACCACCCGCTGGCGTTCCTAAGCCCGTCGCAACGACCAAAAGACCGGTACACCCCGTGTGCCGGTCTTTTGCGCAATTTGTCCCGGCAGCCCACGGGCCCGTCAGCCTGGAGCGGAGAATAGTGCGAGTGAGGAAACCCGGATGGTACGGGAGGTAGCCGGCCCGATCCTCGGGGAGGACGGCCTCGCCAGGCCGCCCTGGGCGGCCGTGGATCCGATGCTGCGCGAGTACTACGACACGGAGTGGGGACTTCCGGTGCGGGACGAACAGGGACTCTTCGAACGCATCAGCCTGGAGGCGTTCCAGGCCGGACTGTCCTGGGCCACGATCCTCCGCAAGCGTCCGGCGTTCCGGGCCGCCTTCGGGAATTTCCGCCCCGAGACGGTAGCGGCCTTCACCGAAGCGGATGTTCAGCGTCTCCTCCTGGATGCCGGAATCGTCCGCAACCGGCTGAAGATCCGGGCCGCGATCACCAACGCCCAAGCCACCATCGCCCTGCGGGCCGACGGCGGGCTTGTCGACTTCGTGTGGTCCTTCCGACCCGCTTCTACACCCCTGCCGAGAACGCATGCTGACATCCCCACAACGTCGACGGAGTCCATCGCCCTGTCCACAGCATTGCGCACGCGTGGTTTCGCCTTTGTCGGCCCCACCACCATGTATGCCTTGATGGAAGCCATCGGAATGGTTGATACACATCTGATGGACAGCCACCGTCGGGGAAGCTCGGGCATCTGGCCGCACTGAGGACAGCAGGCTGTGAACAAGTATGGTTTAAGTTATCCACAGTGTGGACAACTTCTGGCAGCTTTTGGCTCTCGTCGCCGCCTTCCCCGCGGATGCTGGCCTTCAGGGGCCCGGTCCGGAGAGGTATACGCACACACTGACAGTCCCGGCAGTTATTAACAGTGTGGATTGCCTGTGGATAAGTTTTCGGTCCGGCACGTTCTTCGTCGCAGTGGGACTATCAGCCGGGAAATGGCAGGCAAAAGGGCTCAACCGTTCCCTTCTCAAGAGTTATCCACTTAATAACAACCCAGTACCCACAACTTATCCACAGTTGGGGATAAGTTGGCCCGTCGGGTACCGCCAGAGGCGCTCCAACGCACTATGGGGCCGATCCTGGCTACCTTACTTGGAGCGACAAGTTATTAACACTGTGCAAAACCTTGTTGAAATCAACGGCGCGACGGCTACCTGACCGGAGTTTGCCATCCCCACCGGGCACCGATCGTCACGTCTTTGGCACCTGCACCGGAGCGAACCCCAGCGGGGCCTGGGTTGTCCACTTAACCACAGCCCTCCCCACCGCGGTTATCCACAATTGTGGAAATCGCGCGGCGCCGCATCGCAAGATCCCCCGGTGTGGCCGTCAGATCCATGGCGGGCACATGAACTACACGTGTGTAAGTTACCAACAGTGTGGATAACCCCTGTGGAGAACTACTGCGGGATACTGTCGCCAGGACTGCCTGGCCCAGCCAGACAAGGAGTGGCAACACAAAAAACGCGCCCGTCAGGGCGCGTTGGCTAAAACGGCGTTTACGCTCCAAAAGGGGCCGCGGGAAGCCGGTGGAATCCCGGGGAACAGAGTCCGCCGCAGTCAGGGTGGGGGAGGGAGGGATCACCGGCCAGCCGGGCCTCAGGCGGTGGCAACCCTGAAAACGGAGACGCCGACAAGCAAGGCCAGGACCAGGACCAGGCCGCCTGCCTGCATGAGTCCCTGGCGCGGTCCGCGCGGGGTGTAGGCAACAACGGCTGCGCACAGGGCACCGGTTACCGCCCCGCCCAGGTGGGCCTGCCAGGCAATCGTCGGGACCAGGAAACCGATAACACCATTAATCAGGATAAGCACCCAGAGTTGCCTGGTATCGCCGCCGCGGCGGCGTTGGACCACAAGCATGGCGCCAAAAAGTCCAAAAATGGCACCCGAGGCGCCCACGACGCCGCTGAGCGGTTGGCCCGGGACGTATCCGGGGGTCAGCACGAGGTAGCCGACCGAGCCGCCGAAGGCGGACAACAAATAGACGGCAAGGAAGCGGATCCGACCCAGCAGGGGCTCGAGCGCCTGACCAAACACCCAGAGCATATACATGTTCAGCACAATGTGCAGGATAAAGCCCTGGGAATGGAGGAAGGCGGACGTCACCATGCGCCAGGGTTCGAAGACCCCATACTCCGGGGTGGCATAAACCGTAGCGAACGCGAAGTTCTGGTAGATGCCGTCATTGGGCACCAGCCACTGGAGAACATAGACCAGGACACAGAGGCCGATGAGGGTAAGCGTGGCCACAGGTTTGCCTGTGGTCACCGCGCCGCCATAGACCGTCCGGATATCCGGCGTCGTACGTTTTGTTTCGTTGACACAGTCAACACATTGGAATCCGACGGCGGCCGCCCGCTGGCAGTCGGGGCAGGCGGGGCGCCCACAACGCTGGCAACGCACGTAGGCGGCCCGTTCCGGGTGCCTGGGGCACACCGGGATCTGCGCGGACGGCTCCGCCGCCGGAATTCCGTAGCTCATAAGCCGGGCTTAGAGCTTCACTACATCAATGCTGTTGATGGTGACGTCCTCGACCGGACGGTCGCCCATTCCGGTGCGGACACCTTCAATGGCGTCAACAACCTTCTTGGACTCGTCGTCGGCCACCTCGCCGAAGATGCTGTGTTTGCCCTGCAGCCAGCCGGTGGGGATGGTTGTGATAAAGAACTGCGAACCGTTGGTACCGCGGCCCATCTGGATGCCGGCGTTCGCCATGGCCAGTTTGTAGGGCTCGTTGAACGTCAGCTCCGGGTGGATTTCATCATCGAACTTATAGCCGGGTCCGCCAACACCACGGCCCAGGGGATCGCCCGCCTGGATCATAAAGTCCTTGATGATGCGGTGGAAGATAGTGCCGTCATACAGGGGCGTCCCCGTCTTGTCATCGCCCGATTCCGGGTGCGTCCAGGCCTTCTCGCCGGTCGCCAGGCCGACGAAGTTTTCGACGGTTTTGGGAGCATGGTTGCCGAAGAGATTAACAACGACGTCGCCCAGGCTCGTGTGGATAGTTGCTTTTGCAGTTGCGATGGCAGTCATGGCCCCTATTCTTCCACGAACGACCCCTGCGGGCGGGGCGGGTGCGCCAGTTCCGCGCTGGGTGAAATCCGCCCGGAATCGGCCTGAAGAATAGCCGGTGGGGTCCCGGACACGTAGGCTAACTCCAGAACCGTCACATTTAATCGGGAGGTAGTTGTGAAGAAAACGGATCGAATTGCCCGTGAGCTGGAGCATTCAGTCAGCACCGGGGTCGAGAATGCCAAGGAATGGGCGACCCCAAGGGTTGAAGCGGCAGTCAGCTGGGCCGTTCCGCGCCTGCAGCATGGCTTGGATTCAGCTTCCCCCAAGATCCAGGAGGGGCTCAAGTCGGCGGCCCACAATCTCGCCGACGGCGTTGCGACGGTGACCCCGCGCCTGCAGGACGGGCTTGCCAATCTCGCGCCGCGGATCAATGACGCTGTTGAGGGAGCAACCCCCCGCCTGCAGGAGGCGCTGGACAAGGCAACTCCGGTCCTCGCCAACGCCCGCGACCGGGTTGTCGCGGACTATCTGCCGAAACTCTCGGATCAGCTCGGCCAGGCCTCCGACGCCGTACACCGATCACTCCAGAACGCGCCGGCCCATGTCGATGCAGTTGCCCAGCGCCTCGGCGACGCGGGGATCATCCACTCCGTCCAGGAGCAGGCCAAGACTGCTGGGACGCACGTCAAGGTCGCTGCCAAGAAGGCCGGCCACGCCGTTGGCGTCGAGGTGGCCAAACCGCAGAAACCCAAGCACCGCGGGCTGCTGATCTTCGGCGTCATCGCGGCCGCTGCCGCGGCCGGTGTGGCCGCGTGGAAGGCTTCCAGGCCGGTCGAAGATCCCTGGCAGACGCCTGCGCCGGTCACCCCCGCTCCCGTGCCGGCCACTACGGTCAACGACGTCAAGAATTCCGCCAAGGAAGCCGCGGGCCAGGCTGGCGCAGCAACGGTTGACGCTGCAGACGCTGCCGCCGACGCCACATCAGATGCTGCCAAGTCCACCGGTGACGCCGCGGACAAAGCCAAGCATGCCGCCACGGTCGTGGCGGACGCTGCCGAGGACGTCAAGGACACCTCAGCCAAGGTCGCCACGGACCTTGCCGAGGACGTCAAGGACGCCTCAGCCAAGGTCGCCACGGACGCGAAGACCGCAGTCCGAAACATCGCTGCGAGCCGCAACAACGGCACGGACAAGAATACCGGCAGCTAAGCACGCCTAGGGCCGTCACCAGGCGGTCGTTGAGGGAAGGACTCCGCCGCGGGCGGGGTCCTTCCCTTCTTTTCGCACGATGTTTACCAGTTCGTGGCCCGGCATTGCCCGGCACCGGGCTGGAAAGACCGCAGTGGTGCTAAATTGGGGGGAATGTCACCCGAAAAATCCTCTGAGGATGCCTTAGACGATGCTGTCCAGACGCCCGACGTCTCGATCGTGATTCCGGCCTACAACGAGGAAAGTGTGATCCGGCAGTGCCTGATTGCTGCCGTGTACCAGTCCGTTCCGGCACACGAGATCATTGTGGTCGACAACATGTCAACGGACCGTACAGGTGAAATCGTCCGGCAAATGCAGTTGGAGTACCCGGAGAGCCCCATCATCCTGCTCAGCCAGGACCGGGACCAGGGACTGATCCCGACCCGCAACTTCGGCCTGGACCGCGCCACCGGAGACATCCTGGGCCGGATCGACGCCGACTCGGTCCTCGAACCCGACTGGGTCGAACAGGTGCAGAAGGCTTTCCGGGACAAGGCGGTGCACGCCGCGACCGGACCGGTGGTCTATTACGACATGCCGATGCGTCGTTTTGGCCTGAAAGCAGACGACAAAATGCGACAACTGATGCTCAGGCTGGCCAAGCATCAGTACCACTTCCTCTTTGGATCAAATATGGCCCTCCGCCGCTCAGCCTGGGAAATAATCCGGAACGAGACGTGCCGGGATGAGAAGGACGAGATGCACGAGGACATCGATTTGTCCCTGCACCTGGCCGACCATGAACTCCGGATCCAATACTGGCCACAGATGGTCTCGGGGATGTCCGCGCGCCGGCTGGAAGACTCGCCCCGCGACTACCGTTACTACGTGACGCGTTTCGACCGCACCTACAAGGCCCACAACGTCAAGAAGATGGCGCTCAAGGCCCCCATGGTCGTTTTCTTCTCCGTCTACTTTCCTGCCAAGCTGCTCCGCGCCATCCACACTGTCAACACCGCCCAGCCTGGCCGCCGCGGCGGCCAGTAACACCCGGCGCTGCGACGCGGGGCCGCTGTCCCGCCGTTGTCAGTCCGTCCCCAGTTCCGCCAGCGGAGCCCCGGCACCCCGCACCGAGCGGGAACCACGCTGGCCCAGGACCACCACGCCAAGACCCACCAGGATCAACGCCAAACCTGCGTAGGTTCCGGCCGGCAGGGTCTCGGACAGAAACGCCGCAGCCAGCAGCGCGGCTCCAGGAATCTCCAGCAGGATGATCATCGAGACCAGCAGCGGACTCATGGTGGCCAGCAGGTGATTGAAGGCGGTGTGGCCGATGAGCTGTGCACAGACTGTGATGGCCAGGATGCCGAGCCAGCCGGTTGTTTCGAAACCGGCCAGCGGTTGCTGCGAGAACAGCGCCAGCAGCGCAACGACGGCCGCACACATCCCGTAGCACAGCGTGGTGTAGACGCCCGTCCCCAGGCTCTGGCGCGCCTTGCCGCCGGCCATGGTATAGATTCCCGCCAGGGCGCCGCCTACCACCGCCAGGAGGTCGCCCAGCAGGGCACCCTGGGAAGCTCCCATGTCGAATCCCGTGATGGCAATAACCCCAACAAACGCGAGGCCCAGGCCGGCCAGGACGGGCCAGCGGTGCCGGACGCCGCGGAAGAGCTGGAAGATGGCTATCCAGCCGGACTGCAGGCAGACGAGGGCAGTGGCTGCCGCGACCGAGGTCAACTGCAAAGAGGTAATAAAGCACGCAAAGTGCAGCGCCAGGGCAACTGCAGCCGCCAGTGACCAACGGAACTCGCTGCCGGTGACCCTGCCGAACTGACGCGGGCCCCGGACCAGGACGGGGCCGGCCATCACAACCGACCCGATGGCATTGCGCCAAAAGGCGATCGCCAGTGCGCTGACCGACGTGGCCCCCAGCGTCGCTGCTATAAGCGGCCCGGAGGAAGCCACGCCAAGGACGCCCAGGGCGGCTAGGAAGAAGTTCACGGTCTAAGAGTAATGGGCGCGGAAACGCTGCACTTAACCGTATGCGTCCGGAGTGAAACGAGGGTCCCGGCGCCGACCTGCACGTCAGCGGAAACGCAAAAGGCCCCGGTCCGCGTTTCCGCGAACCGGGGCCTTTCCTATGGTGGAGGCACGGGGACTCGAACCCCGAACCCCCTGCTTGCAAAGCAGGTGCGCTACCAATTGCGCCATGCCCCCATAAGAAGCAACCCGACAATCATACCCCAGTTCGTGGAGCTGTTTTCCAGCTCCTGCGCCTGGGATCTGGGCTAATCAACCGTGTCGGTCGATCTGCTCCAGACTGTTTTCCGGGCCTCGGATTCCTGCACTTTCTTGTAGAGCAGGACGCCTGCGATCGTGGCTATAAAAACCAACAACTTCTTCACATGCACCCCGTTCCGGTTCAGTGGTAAGTACTACCACCGACCCTCCACTTGAATCTGTACAGATTCCGTGGGCGTACCAGGACTTGAACCTGGGACCTCTTCGTTATCAGCGAAGCGCTCTAACCGCCTGAGCTATACGCCCCGATGCCTCATCGGGCCGAGATACGACTTTACAGCACATCCCGGCCCGATCTCAAATCGAGGCATTTTCCCGCAACTTTTCGGGGAAAACCGCGGGTTTAGTCGTCCGTGAGGGTGACGCCGATGCCGCCTACCAGGGTGGCGGAGATGTTGTACAGCACGGCCGAGAGCATGGACAGCGCCGTCAGCAGCACAACGTTGATGACGGCGATGATGGTAGCGAACGATGCCACCTGCCCCAATGAAGCGACCTTTTTCAACTCGAAACCGCCGCCTTCGGAGCCGGCCAGCGTGCCAAGGAGGCCATCGACCTGGTCGAAGATTCCGGTCAGGTCCAAGACCGTCCAGAGCACAATGGCTGCCACAACCGTCACGATGCCCAGTGCCACGGAGAGCAGGAATGCCATCTTCAACACGGACCAAGGGTCAACCTTGCTCACCAACAGGCGCGCCCGGCGGACCTTGGCCTTGGGCGCCGGCTTAATCAGTCCGGCTGTGTTTTGTCCCGGACGGTTTTGTCCCGGACGGTTCTGCCCCGGGCGGTTCTGCCCCGGACCTTGTCCGGGGGTGGCCGGGCGCTGCCCGGCAGCAGCGGGTCGTCCCTGCGCGGGACGCTGCCCGGGGGCTTGCGGCCGCTGGGCCGAGCCAGCAGCCGCACCCGAAGCTCCCGGACTCTGCTCGGGACGCGACGGCGCACCTACCCGCGGTGCGGAGGCGGGCTGCCGCACCCCGCCGGGTACGCCGCTGTTCGGCTTGGGATATGAGTCGGAATTACTCACGCGTTACCTCCGGTATTGTCTTCGTCCAGCTCGGCATTGCCTGATGACTCATCTGACTCCGGGGCCGGTGCTGATTCTTCCGCTGCGGACCCCTCGTGTGATCCGGTATCTTCAGCCAACGTTACGTCATCCGTCGCCGATGCCTGACTTTCGGCAGCATCGACTGCATCTTCGTCTTCGACCACCTCGTCGGTTTCCAGTCCACGCTCGCTGTTGCGTGCCACCTCGATGATGCGGTCGTTCTTGTCGGGTTTGGCGAAGATAACGCCCATGGTGTCGCGCCCCTTGGCCGGCACTCCGGCCACCGAGGAACGGACCACCTTTCCGCCTTCCATAACCACCAGGACCTCGTCTTCGGCTTGGACAATCAGGGCGCCCACCAGATGGCCGCGCTCTTCCTGGTACTTGCCCACCTTGATGCCGAGGCCGCCACGGCCCTGGAGGCGGTATTCCTCCACGGCGGTGCGCTTGGCGTAGCCGCCCTCCGTGACGACAAAGACGAAGGAGCCCTCCGTCACCACGTCGGCGGCCAGAAGTTCGTCGTCCTCGCGGAATTTCATGCCGGTAACGCCGGACGTTGCCCGCCCCATCGGGCGCAGGGCTTCATCGGTGGCGGTGAAACGAATCGACTGGCCCATGCGGGAAACCAGCATCAGGTCATCCGTTTCGGAAACCAGCTGGGCCGAAACCAGTTCATCTTCATCGCGAAGGTTGATTGCGATAACGCCTGCGGAGCGGTTGGTGTCATAGTCCTCGAGGCGGGTCTTTTTCACCAGGCCACGCTTGGTGGCGAGGACCAGATACGGCGATTGCTGGTAGTCGCGCAGGTCAAGCACCTGGGCAATGTGTTCGTCCGGCTGGAACGCGAGCAGGTTGGCCACGTGCTGGCCCTTGGCGTCGCGCCCGGCTTCCACGAGCTCGTACGCCTTCGCCCGGTATACCCGGCCAAGGTTCGTGAAGAACAGCAGCCAGTGGTGGGTGGTGGTGACGAAGAAATGTTCGACGACGTCGTCGCCACGCAACTGTGCACCCTTGATGCCCTTGCCTCCGCGCTGCTGCGAGCGGTAGTTGTCGCTGCGGGTGCGCTTGACGTAGCCGCCGCGGGTGATCGTGACGACCATTTCCTCTTCGGGGATCAGGTCCTCCATCGACATGTCCCCGTCGAAGCCCAGCAGGACCTTGGTACGCCGGTCATCGCCGTGTTTGGCTACGATTTCGGCCAACTCGGTGCTGATGATTCCACGCTGGCGTTCTTCGGAGGCCAGGATCGAGTTGAACTCGGTGATCATGGCTTGGAGTTCTGCGTGGCGGTCCTGGATCTTCTGCCGTTCCAGGGCAGCCAGCCGGCGCAGCTGCATGTCTAGGATGGCCCGGGCCTGAAGCTCGTCAATGTCCAAGAGTTGCATCAGACCATCGCGGGCCGCTTCGGTCGTGTTCGAGGCCCGGATCAGTGCAATGACTTCGTCGAGTGCATCGAGCGCCTTCAACAGGGCACGCAGGATGTGCGCTTCCTCCTCGGCCTTGCGGAGCCGGTACCGGGTCCGGCGGGCGATGACGTCGAGCTGGTGGGTCACCCAGTGCCGGATAAAGGCATCAAGGCTCAGGGTGCGGGGCACACCGTCAACGATCGCCAGCATGTTCGCGGCGAAATTGTCCTGCAACTGGGTGTGCTTGTAGAGGTTGTTCAGCACCACCTTGGCGACTGCGTCGCGTTTGAGCACAATCACAAGCCGCTGTCCGGTGCGTCCCGAGGTCTCATCCCTCAGGTCGGCGATGCCCGAGATTTTGCCGTCTTTGACGAGCTCGGCAATCTTGATCGCCAGGTTGTCCGGGTTGGCCTGATAGGGCAGCTCGGTGACCACGAGGCAGGTACGGCCCTGGAGTTCCTCAACGTTGACAACGGCCCGCATCGTAATCGAGCCGCGGCCCGTACGGTAGGCATCCTCAATCCCCCGGTGGCCCAGGATGGTGGCCCCGGTCGGGAAGTCGGGCCCCTTGATGCGTGTGATCAGCTCTTCGAGCAGTTCTTCCCGGCTGGCGGTCGGGTTGGCCAGATACCACTGCACCCCGTCGGCAACCTCACGGAGGTTGTGCGGCGGAATGTTGGTTGCCATACCAACGGCAATGCCCGAGGATCCGTTGACCAAAAGGTTCGGGAACCGCGCCGGCAGGATGGTGGGTTCCTGGTTTTTACCGTCGTAGTTGTCCTGGAAATCGACAGTTTCCTCGTCGATGTCGCGGACCATTTCCATGGCCAGCTGCGCCATCTTCGTTTCGGTGTATCGGGGTGCCGCCGCGCCGTCATTGCCGGGAGAGCCGAAGTTGCCTTGGCCCAGCGCCAGCGGGTAGCGCATCGTCCAGTCCTGGATCAGGCGCACCAGGGCATCGTAGATGGCGGTGTCGCCGTGCGGATGGTACTGGCCCATAACTTCGCCGACCACACGGGCGCACTTATTGAAGGAGCGCTCCGGTCGGTAGCCGCCGTCGAACATGGCGTAGAGCACGCGGCGGTGGACCGGCTTGAGGCCGTCGCGGACGTCCGGAAGGGCACGCCCCACAATCACGGCCATCGCGTAGTCAAGGTAGGACCGCTGCATTTCGGTCTGCAGGTCAACCTGTTCAACCCGGTCGGTCAGCACATCGGTGCCAAGGACGGTGCCCTCAATAACGGGCTCAGCGTCGGCCGCGCCGGCCGGAACTTCTGGTGTTTCGTCACTCATAGTCTATATTTTCCGTTTCAGGTATATATCGGTCCAGGGATATGTAGGGCTTGAGTACCCTAGATGTCCAGGAACCGAACGTCCTTGGCGTTCTGCTGAATGAAGTTTCGACGGGATTCAACGTCCTCACCCATCAGGGTGGAGAAGGTTTGGTCCGCGGCCAGGGCATCGTCCATCGTGACCTGCAACAGTGTGCGGTGATCGGGGTCCATTGTGGTGTCCCACAGTTCCGTATAGTCCATTTCACCCAAGCCCTTGTAGCGCTGGATGCCGTTGTCCTTGGGAATGCGGCGGCCGGCCGCCTGGCCGGACAGCAGGCGCGCATCGCGCTCCCGGTCACTGTAGACGTAGTCGTGCGGAGCGTTGGACCACTTGATCCGGTACAGCGGAGGCTGCGCCAGATAGACGTAGCCGTTTTCTATCAGCGGGCGCATGTAGCGGAACAACAGGGTCATCAGCAAGGTGGTGATGTGCTGGCCGTCGACGTCAGCATCCGCCATCAGGACAATCTTGTGGTAGCGGAGTTTGCTCAGGTCGAAGTCTTCGCCAATCCCCGTACCGAAGGCGGTAATCATGGACTGGACCTCGGCGTTGCCCAGTGCCTTGTCCAGCCGCGCCCGTTCGACGTTGAGGATTTTTCCACGCAACGGAAGAATGGCCTGGGTTTCCGGGTTGCGGCCGCGCTTGGCGGAACCACCGGCGGAGTCGCCCTCCACGATGTAGACCTCACACTTTTCCGGGTTCTTGGAAGAGCAGTCCGAGAGCTTGCCAGGCATCCCGAAAGATTCCAGCGGGCTCTTCCGGCGGGCGTTATCGCGGGCCTTGCGGGCTGCCATCCGGGCCTGGGCCGCGGAGATGGCCTTGCGGATAACGTCGCGGGCCGGGCCGGGATTCCGTTCCAGCCAGTCGCCAAGGCCGTCCGTGACGACTCGCTGGACGAATCCCTTCACCTCGGAGTTGCCGAGCTTGGTCTTGGTTTGGCCTTCAAACTGAGGCTCGGCAAGCTTGACCGAAATGACTGCCGTCAGTCCTTCACGGATGTCGTCGCCGGTAAGGTTGTCATCCTTTTCCTTGATGATGCTCTTTTCCCGCGCATAGCGGTTGATGAGCGAGGTCATCGCAGCGCGGAATCCCTCCTCGTGGGTGCCACCCTCGTGGGTATTAATGGTGTTGGCATAGGTGTGGACACTCTCGGAGTACGCGTTGGTCCACTGCATCGCCATTTCCAGCGCGATGTGACGTTCGGTATCCTCGGTTTCAAAGGCGATGACATCTTCATGGACCACGTCGACCTTTTTGCCGGAGTTTAGGTGCTTGACGTAGTCCAGCAGCCCGTCATCGTATTGGTACACAACGGTGTGGAACTCCGCCGGGACTTCGCCGTCGACTGCAACGGCGTCGAGGTCGAGGTCAGCGTCCTCGGTCGGTTCCTCGGCAACGCGCCTCTCATCGGTCAGCGTGATCCGCAGTCCCTTGTTCAGGAACGCCATCTGTTGGAAGCGGGCGCGCAGTGTTTCGAAATCGAACTCCGTCGATTCAAAAATACCGGCATCCGGGTAGAACGTCTGGGTGGTGCCGGTCTCGCTGGCTTCCTCGCCCTGGACAAGTCCGCCCTGGGGTTTGCCGCCGTCCGCGAAGGACATCCGCCAAACATGGCCCTGGCGGCGGACCTCGGTATCGACCCGGCTGGAGAGCGCATTGACAACTGAGATGCCCACCCCGTGCAGGCCACCGGAGACGGCGTAACCGCCGCCGCCGAACTTGCCGCCAGCGTGCAGGATGGTCATCACGACCTCCACCGTGGGCTTGTGCTCCGTCGGGTGCATATCCACCGGGATGCCGCGGCCGTTGTCAACCACCTTGACCCCGCCGTCGGCCTGCAGCACAATTTCAATGTGGGTGCAGTACCCGGCCAGCGCCTCATCGACGGAGTTATCCACGACTTCATAGACCAGGTGGTGCAATCCGCGCGGTCCGGTGGAACCGATGTACATGCCGGGACGTTTCCGGACGGCCTCCAGGCCTTCGAGCACCGTAATGTCGCTGGCGCCGTAGCCGTGGGCAATTGCGGCTTCCGGCGGGGTATCCGCCGCTACCACTGCTGGTTCCACTGCCGGGATCTCTGCATTGTCGTTAGCCACAGGCGCTTTCGACTCCTCTTTTTTCGTTAACGGCCAGCCGTCGCCCCTTCCCGGAGGAAACAGCTTCTGCCAACGGGCACGGCACTGATGACACCGGTTGTCCTGCCGACTCGAGGATCCGTTAACCGCACGCGAAAATTGCGTCGGAAACGGACTCAGTCAACGTTTCACCGGCGCCCAGTTATCTCCCCCGATTCTACCGTGTTATAGGGGTGAATCCCGCATTCCATCGCGCCAAACGGGAAGGAAAGTGCCGCTGGGAGGCCACAGACTCCACCTGCAAGGCTCCGGGAGTACCGGACGCGGGTGACTATACGACTCCGGTACGTCTGAGCGCCCTACACGCCGTTTGCGGAATTTTCAAGAGTTTTTGCAAGGAGTGCTTCAGGCCTGGCGTACCAGCAGGCTGAACGCTATCCGTAGGTGTCCCGCGGTCCGCGCCCGTTGACCGTCCGGCCACCCTTGCGCCAGCTCGGCGCCGCAGGTCCGAGGACCTGGATCTTGGTCACCACACCTTCACCGAGTTCGGTGCGGAATTTCTCCAGCAGGCTGATGCTGAGCAGGCGCAATTGCGTAGCCCAGGCGGTGGAATCGCAACGGACATGCAAAGTGGTATCGGTGAAACTCTCCGGCGTGCAGTGCGCGGATATTTCCGGTCCAACGAGCGTTGACCATTCGGCCATCACCGATCCCACGGCCACAGGAGAGCTCCAACCACGCTCGGCAACAAGGCGGCCCACCACTTTGCCCAGCCCCATCGGGTCCCTGCCGGTACCGTGGAATTGTCCGAAGCCGCGGGTGCTGCTGGAGCTGCTGGAGCTGCGGCCAGGCTTTTGCGGAGCCGTTCCGGGGCGTGGTGGAGCTTTGCGCCGTATTTCGCCGCGCGCCGCCGCCGCCTCACGCATTCTGTTTAATGCCGACTGCGCGGCATCGATATCGTCCGGATCGCGTCCCGGCTGCAGGCCGCCGTCGGTATCCTTATTCATCGATCTTCCCGCACATCGATTCCTCCCGGGACTACCCTCACCCGCCGTCCGGCCAGTTCCGTGGGGATATCGTCCTCAACGGCGGCGGTCACAAGCACCTGCTCGGCACCGGATACTATCGCGGCCAGTTTACGCCGGCGCTGGACATCAAGCTCCGCGAACACATCGTCCAGAATCAGGATGGGAGCTGATCCGCCCGTGCGGGCGTCATCGAGCATGACATAGTACGAGGCCAGGCGGAGGGACAGACACATGGACCACGTTTCACCATGCGAGGCATAGCCTTTCGCGGGGGCGGAACCGAGCACCAGTTCGAGTTCGTCGCGGTGCGGGCCAACCAGGGAGATCCCGCGTTCCAATTCCCTGCGCCGAGACGATGCGAAAGCCTGGATGTAGCGTTCGGTCAGCTGATCAATCGAGAGAAGCCGCAAATCCCCGGGTCCCGGAACTTGCCCGTTGGGACCCGGAACCGCCACCAAGGCTTCGGCCGGCACAGCGCCGTCATCGTCCACAACACCCTGCAGGGTGGAACGGTAGATCACACCTGCTTCCTTGGACCCGTCGGTGAGCTGGGCATAGGCGCTTTTGAGATGCGGTCCAAGCCTTTCCACCAATTCGAGTCGTGCATGCAGCAGCTCCGCTCCCGCGCGGGCCATGTGCTGATCCCAGACATCCAGGGTGGATTCGTGTCCCGGGCTGAATCTTCCTGACCTGGCGGACTTCAACAGCGCGTTGCGCTGTTTCAGCACCCGGTCATAGTCGCTGCGGGTGGCAGCATGCCTCGGGATGAGACTGACCAGGAGCTCATCGAGGAAACGGCGCCGGCTGGACGGGTCACCCTTGACCAGGGCAAGATCCTCCGGTGCAAACAAAACGGTCTGGCAAATACCCAAGATGTCGCGGGCCCGGACCGGGTTGCTGCGGTTGATCCGCGCGCGGTTGGCGCGCGCGGCGTTGATTTCGAGTTCGAGCACCGTGGACTGCTCGCCGCGGACCAGCTTGGCACGAATCATCGCCCGATCGGTTCCAAACCGCAGCAGCGGCGCATCGGAACTGACCCGGTGCGAGCTGAGTGAGGCCAGATAGCCGATGGCTTCCATCAGGTTGGTTTTGCCGATGCCGTTGGACCCTACCAACACGGTGACACCCGGCTCCAGGCTCAGCTCTACCTGGGCATAGCTGCGGAAGTCCGTGAGCGAAAGTTGTTCTAGGTACACGCCGGGTCAGGATTTCGGGACAGGACTATTTTGCCGGACGGGTTGGGTGTCCGCCGAATTGATGCCGCAGTGCGGAAACCATCTTCATGGCGGGTGAGTTGTCCTCGCGCGATGAAAAGCGGGCAAAGAGGGCTGCCGTGATGGCTGGGGCCGGCACGGCGTTGGCGATCGCTTCCTCCACGGTCCAGCGACCCTCGCCGGAATCTTCAACATAGTCATCGATCGATTCCAGGCCGGGATCCTCATCGAGCGCCTTCACCATCAGGTCCAGCAGCCACGAGCGGACCACAGTCCCCTTCTGCCAGGCGCGGAAAGTACCGGGAAGATCAGTCACAATGTCCTTGGCGGCGAGGAGTTCATACCCCTCGGCATAGGCCTGCATCAGGCCGTATTCGACGCCGTTGTGAACCATCTTGGCGTAGTGGCCGGCTCCAACCCCGCCGACGTGAACGAAGCTGTCGGCCCGTTCGCCCTCGGGACGAAGTGCGTCGAAGACGGGCATGGCGCGCTCAATATCCACCGCATCCCCGCCGGCCATCAAACCGTAACCGTTCTGCAGGCCCCATACGCCGCCGGACACACCGCAGTCGGCAAATCGGATGCCCACTTCAGCCAGTGCGGCGCCGTGTTTTTGGTCCTCGGTGAAGCGGGAATTACCGCCGTCGATGACCAGATCACCGGCGTCGAGTTTGGCGCCGAGTTCGGTAATGACGGCGTCGGTGATCCCGCCGGAGGGAACCATCACCCAGATCAGGCGCGGCGCCGGGACGGCGGCTATCAGGTCATCCACGCTGGCGACGTCGGTGACCTCAGGGTTGCGGTCGAAACCGGTAACGTCAATTTCACCCGCGCGCAGCCGTTCGCGCATGTTGAAACCCATTTTTCCAAGGCCGATCAGTCCAATGTGCACTTAGATGAACTCTTTTCTGCGCTGGGGTGTTTCGGGTGATGGCGTCCACCCAACTGACTGGCAGTTGAGGCCGTTTTGATCCCTCAAAACGGCCTCAACTGCGGGTTAGTTGGGCAACCGCACCGGCATAACCAGGTAACGGTAGTCGCCCTGGTCTTCTCCGTCGGCATCGTTTTGGGCCGTAATCATGGCCGGCTTGGGCGCACTGGTGAAGGAGAACCGGACAAACTTGGTCTCGATGACGCTCAGGCCCTCAATCAGGTAATGCGGGTTGAACGCGACGGTGATGTCTTCGCCCGTGAGCTGGGCCTCGAGCTCTTCTGATGCCTGTGCATCTTCGCCGGTGCCGGCATCGAGGTGCAGCTGGCCTTGGGTGAACGCGAGCCGGACCGGAGTGTTCCGTTCCGCAACGAGCGAGACACGACGGACGGCCTCGACGAGTTCCGAGGTCTGCACGGTGGCATGGATCGGCGTGGACTCGGGAAAAAGTGATCGAATCTTGGGGTAGTCGCCGTCAACGAGGAGGGACGTGGTGGTGCGGCCGCCGCTTTCAAAGCCAATGAGCCGGCTGTCGTCATCAGCGAGGGCGAGGTGGATGTCACCGCTGCCGCCGAGAGTCTTGGCAACTTCATTGAGGGTCTTGGCCTTGACGAGTGCGCTTGTGGAGATGCCCGGAGTGACCGGTTTCCACGGAACCTCGCGCATGGCCAGCCGGTAACGGTCGGTGGCCAGCAAGGTGATCAGGTCGTCTTCGATTTCCATCCGGACGCCGGTGAGGATGGGCAGGGTGTCATCTTTGCTCGCCGCGATGATCACCTGGGAGACGGCCTGGGCGAAGGAGTCACCGGGTACTGTGCCGCTGATTGTGGGCAGAGCCGGCAGCGGAGGGTATTCGGCCTCGGGCATGGTGGCGAGATGGAAGCTGCTGCGCCGGCAGGTCAATGTCACTTTGTTGCCGTCGGTCTCAACGTCAACCGGCGCCGAAGGAAGGCTGCGGCAAATCTCGGCGAGCAGCCGTCCCGATACCAGAATCGTGCCCTCGGTGGTGATGTCAGCAGCGATTTCAAGCCTTGCCGAGGTCTCATAGTCAAAGCTCGAGAGGCTCACCGTACCGGCTTCAGCCTTGAGCAGCAGACCGGAAAGGACGGGTACTGGCGGCCGCGGAGACAACGACCGGGCGGTCCAGGTCACGGCTTCTGCCAGGACGTCCCGTTCGACTCTGAACTTCACGGAAGGGTGCCGCCTTTCATTGCTGCTGTCATCGCTGATGGCCGGGCCACCGGCCCGGCAAGGAATCACAAAAGATGTCCAGGACGGACACACTGCAGACAGCTTAGCCGCATGAAGTGTGATTCTCCCATCTCCGCGTTGGAACCGGGCTGATTGTCTGGGCGGCTCCGGAGCCCGGTGGTTGCCGGCGGCCGGCTCGGTCCTGGCCGTGTTCCGGGGTGGGACGGAGATTGTTATTTGAGGGAATTTCATTATTGAGGGATTAGTAGTGTTAATAACTGCTGTGGATACTGTGGATAACCCCGTTTGACGGTGCGGTTCCGCGGTTAACGCCTGTTCATGGACTGTGGGCGGAGCAGGTTTTAAACAGGGTGTGGATGGGGATAACGTTTTTGCCGCTCCCCTTGATCCACAGGCGCCTTAAGGGTTTTAAGCCCATTAACCGCAGTTGTCCCCTTAACTATCCACAGGGTTGTCCACAGGCGTCTGTTAATAAGGTAAGAGTGCTCGGCGCGACTGCCTAGGAATTACGCTGCTGCTGCTTGATCCGGTTGGTCAGTTCGGTGACCTGGTTGTAGATCACTCGGCGCTCCGCCATCAACTCACGGATCTTGCGGTCTGCATGGATGACCGTGGTGTGGTCGCGGCCGCCGAGTTCCTGCCCGATCTTGGGAAGGGACATGTCCGTGAGTTCACGGCACAAATACATGGCGATCTGCCGGGCGGTGACCAGGGTCCTGGTCCGCGACTTGCTGCAGAGCTCCTCCATGCTGAGCTTGAAGTAGTCGGCGGTCTGGGTGAGGATCTGCGCGGAGGTGATTTCCTGGGCCCCGTCATCGGTGATGAGGTCCTTGAGCACCATCTCTGCCAAGGCAACGTCCACCGGTTGGCGGTTGAGGCTGGCGAAGGCCGTGACCCGGATCAGTGCCCCCTCCAGTTCGCGGATGTTGCTGGAGATCTTCGACGCGATGTATTCCAGGGCGTCGTCCGGTGCCGAGAGGCCCTCGCTGAGGGCCTTCTTGCGCAGGATTGCGATCCGGGTCTCGAGCTCCGGCGGCTGGATGTCCGTCAGCAGGCCCCACTCGAAGCGGGACTTCATCCGGTCCTCGAAGCCAGCGAGCAGTTTGGGCGGTTGGTCGGAGGTGATGACCACCTGCTTGTTGTTGTTGTGCAGGGCGTTGAAGGTGTGGAAGAACTCCTCCAGCGTCCGGTCCTTGCCGGCCAGGAACTGGATGTCATCGATCAGGAGGACATCCACGTTGCGATACGTCGTCTTGAAGCTGGTGCCTTCATCGTCGCGGATGGAGTTGATGAAGTCGTTGGTGAATTCCTCGGAGTTCACGTAGCGGACCCGGATTCCGCTGTACAGCCTGCGGGCATAGTGACCGATCGCATGGAGCAGATGAGTCTTGCCCAGTCCGGAATCGCCATAGATGAAGAGCGGGTTGTATGCCTTGGCCGGCGCTTCAGCGACGGCCACCGCCGCGGCATGGGCGAAACGGTTGGAGGAACCAATCACAAAGGTGTCGAAGACATACTTCGGATTGAGGCGGCCAAATTCATGCGAGGTGCTCGGCAGCATGGGTTGTGGTTTTAGTTCGACGGACGGATCGGCCACGAGGGACAGTTCGACGGCGGGTTCGGGCTCCGGGTGCAGCGGGACCAGATCGGTGTCGACGTCGATTGCACAACGGATTTCGTCGGAGAAGACGTTCCGGAGTGCGTCGTCGAGGGCTTCCTTCACCTGTGTCTGGAGTACCTCACGGGTGAGTTCATTGGGGACCGCCACCAGCAGGGTTGAACCGATGAGTCCCTGGGCTTGGGCGAGGATGACGAAGCCGCGCTGCCGGGGTGATACCCGGTGATCGTTCTCCAGCAGGCTTACTACGCGCCGCCAGGAACTTCCGACAGTGTTGGCTTGGTTGGCTTCGTCTACTGTCATCAATCAGTTCCTCAAACTTGCTTGCCTAAATTGCCGGCAGCCACAAGTCCCGAACCAGTGTGCTGGCCCCGGCTTAATCCACAGGGTTATGCACAGTCCGTGGATAATCGGCTACTGGGACACTCTAGGGGATCAAATGGGCAGAAGATAGCTGGGTTCTGTCCTGTGGATAATCACACTGCTGTAGTTCGAATTGGGACCCTTTGACACTCGTCATCCACAGGCTGGGAAGGGAGTTAGCCACAGCTGGGGAAACTTTGCGGCGCGACCCCCGGTTTGACTCTGGAGGGCGGCAAGCCCTAACGTTGTGAAGTCCCATGTGTACGCTTTAAGCCTCATTTGAATCTTTCCCGGCGCCCCGCGCGTCTTGCGAGTTGAGGTAAGCGGCACATACAAAACTTAGCGTCGACCAGTTCTTCCCCTTGATCGGGTGGGCGCACCTTTGATCCCACTGGAGTAACTAACGTGAGCAAGCGGACTTTTCAGCCGAATAACCGCCGTCGAGCCAAGAAGCACGGCTTCCGCCTTCGTATGCGTACCCGTGCCGGCCGTGCCATCCTGGCAGCCCGTCGTGGCAAGGGTCGCACCGAGCTGTCGGCCTAAATAACTGACTCGTCGGTCCACATCCCTGTGCGAGTTTAACGGTGCTGGCCACCCGCAACCGTCTGAGGACATCAACCGATTTTTCAACAACCGTACGTTCCGGTGTCCGCAATGGACGCCGGAACGTAGTGTTATATACGGCAGCCTTGGCTGCCGATGAACCAAGCCGGATCGGATTCATCGTTTCCAAGAGTGTCGGGAACGCTGTTGTCAGGAACCTCGTTAAGAGGAGACTGAGAGAAGTCGGCGCCTTGTCCTTGCAGAAATACGGCAGCGGGTTCGCGATCGTGGTTCGGGCCTTGCCCGCCGCGGCGGGAGCCAGTTGGGACCAACTGCGATCGGACTATGACGCCGCACTGGAAAACAACATGAAACGGCTGGGCAGCCGCCTTCCTAAGGCTGCTTCGTCAGTTTCTTACGAGACAACACAGGAAGGGACCTCGCGTGCGTAACTTAACTGCCGCCGTCGTCCCTCCTGCAAAATTCGCAGCGGAATGGTTGGGCCGGGCAGTCTGGAACGCGCCCCGCAATATCCTCATCCTGCTGCTCCTGGCGTACCGCAAGGTGATTTCACCGCTTTACGGCCAGGTCTGCCGTTTCTTCCCGAGCTGCTCGGCCTATGCCCTTGAAGCGGTCACCGTGCACGGCGCGGTTAAGGGGAGCTGGCTGGCGGCCAAGCGCCTGGTGCGCTGCCACCCCTGGAATGCCGGTGGTGTGGACCATGTCCCCGCCGGTAAATGCGAATGGCCCGCAGACCACACCCCCACAATTGTTGTGATGAACAATCCGGACAAGTATCTGGCTGCTCGGACTGATGGAGAAGGCCGCTCTGCGGCCTGACGAATAGGGATATCGTATGGATTTCTTTGGAACAATCATGTTTCCTTTCAAGTGGCTTGTGTCCGCCATTATGTTGGTCTTCCACGATGGCCTGAGCGTCATCGGGTTGCCTGCCGCCAATGGCTGGACGTGGACCCTATCCATCATCGGGCTGGTGCTGGTGATCCGGGCGGCGCTTATTCCCGTATTCGTCAAACAGATCAAGGCCCAGCGCGGGATGCAGCTCCTGCAGCCGGACCTGAAGAAGCTGCAGGACAAGTACAAGGGCAAAACTGATCAGCTGTCCCGCCAGGCCATGGCCCAGGAACAGATGGCCATGTACAAGAAGCACGGCACCAACCCGTTCTCGGCGTGCCTGCCCATGCTGATTCAGATGCCGTTCTTCTTTGCGCTCTTCCAGGTCCTTTCCGGGATTACGTCGGCGGCGACCAGCGGTGTCGGCATCGGTGCGATGAGTCACGAACAGGTCCTGCAGTTCGATGAGTCGAGCATTTTTGGTGCCCCGCTCTCTGCCACCCTGCTGCACGGTACGCCGGCCGGCGGCAACGTCGTTGCGGTGTGGATCCTCTCGATTGTGATGATTCTGGCGATGACGGCCTCACAGTTCATCACCCAGAAGCAGATCATGGCGAAGAATATGTCCGAGGAAGCCATGGCGAGTCCGTTTATGCGCCAGCAGAAGATGATGCTGTACATCCTGCCGCTCGTCTTCGGCGTCGGCGGGATCAACTTCCCCATCGGTGTCCTGATCTACTGGACCACCACAAACCTGTGGACCATGGGTCAGCAGTTCTTTGTTATTCGCCGTATGCCGACGCCCGGGTCCCCCGCCGCCAAGGCCCTGGCTGAGCGTCGTGCCGCCAAGGGCCTGCCTGCCTTGCCGTTGACTAGTGCCAAGAAGGCCGAGGCCGAATCCGCGGAGGCTGCAGCCGCTGCGGCCCTGGCGGCTAAGAGCCAACGTGTCCAGCCACAACGCAAGAACAGGAAGAGGAAGTAATGTCCGCCGAGAGCACCGAACAAGCTATTTCCGCTGAAGCCATTGATGAGCAGGACGAGGCCCTGAGCGGAACCCAGGATGCTGACCGGACCACTGATGAAGGTACCGAAGAATCGGCAGCTGACGAGGGCAAGGGTTCATCCGCCGGTCGGCTGGAAGAAGAAGGCGACGTCGCCGCGGACTACCTCGAGGAACTGCTGGACATCGCCGATATTGACGGCGACATTGACATTGAAGTGCGTAATGGTCGCACGTACATTTCGATCGTTACCGAGGAAGAATCAGCCGGTCTGGAAAATCTGGTTGGTGCGGACGGGGAGGTGCTCGAAGCCCTTCAGGAACTGACCCGGCTGGCGGTTTTGTCCGCGACGGAAAACCGCTCGCGGTTGGTTCTGGATATCAACGGCTACCGGTCCGAGCGTTCCGGCGAACTGCAAAAGATTGCAGACGACGCCGTTGCCTCCGTCAAGGAGTCCGGTAAAGCCGTCGCTCTTGCTCCGATGAGCGCTTATGAGCGCAAAATCGTGCACGACGCCGTTGCCGATCTGGGACTCGTCAGCGAGTCTGAAGGCGAAGGCGCCGAACGTCACATCGTCGTTTCTGCAGACTGATGCCGGCGGATACCTTGATGGTTGAGATAACCGACGCTGAAGCGCAGGCAGCACAGACGATCTTTGGTGACCGCCTGAACCTGGCAAAGCGGTATGTAGAGCATCTGGCCACCTCGGGCACGGAACGGGGCCTCATCGGTCCCCGCGAAGTTCCCCGGTTGTGGAGCCGGCACGTGCTGAACTGTGCCGTAATTGAAAGTCAGATTGCCGAGGGAAGCCACGTGGCGGATGTCGGCAGCGGGGCCGGATTGCCTGGCCTGTGTCTGGCCATTGCCCGCCCGGACCTTGAACTGACCCTGATTGAGCCCCTCGAACGCCGCGTGATTTGGCTTCAGGAGGTCGTCGATGACCTGGGCCTTATTAATGTCACGGTGATGCGCAGCCGGGCAGAGCTGGCGGTTGGGATGGTGAAGGCCGACGTCGTGACGGCCCGGGCCGTCTCAGCACTCTCGAACCTTGCCGGCCTGACAATTCCGCTGTTGGCGGGTAAAGGTGAAGTTATCGCGATCAAGGGACGCAGCGCCGGCGAGGAAGTCGAAAAGGCAGCCAAGGTAATCCGCAAGCTTGGTGGCACGCAGACCACTGTTTTGCTGGTGGGTGAAGGACTCCTGGAAGAACCCACAACGGTTGTCCGTATCGTTGTGAATAAGCCTCAAAAGAAAGCCTAGCGTCCGCCCGGTGCCCTCTGTCCCCCTGGGTAAGAGGTTAGGCTAGTAACCGGCAGCAAGAGCCGAACGAGAGTGAGTGTGTCACAGTGACCAGTAGCGAAGCCTCCACACAGCGGATTCCCCCGTTTGTGTCCCTGGGGTCCGCACGGGCCACGGTTGTGCCTCCCGTCGTTCATCGAAACACCGGTAATCGTCCGGTATCGGTTGCAAAGGCCAGTGGCATGGCTGGTGTTTCACGTGAAACTTCGGTAGTTGCCAAGGGAAATGTGCTTGATTCCCTTGACGACTCCAGCCCGATTGCCCGGGAGCTCGCCCATGAGAACAAACGGCGTGAACGTCTTCTTGGCCGTGAACTCCCGAAGCCCGAGAAGACCAGAATTTTTACCGTCTCCAATCAGAAGGGCGGAGTGGGCAAGACCACCACAACGGTCAATATTGCTGCCGCCCTGGCCGCCGCTGGCTTGAACGTCCTGGTTATCGACATCGACCCCCAGGGGAACGCGTCGACAGCGTTGGGAATTGAACACCACGCCGAAGTCGACAGCATTTACGACGTGCTCATCAATGACTTTCCCTTGCGGGACGTTGTAGCTCCCTGCCCCGACATTGCCAAGCTGATCTGTGCGCCAGCCACCATCCACCTCGCCGGGGCGGAGATCGAGCTGGTCAGCCTCGTTGCCCGCGAGCAGCGGCTCCGGCGGGCGATTGATGTGTATGCCCAGGAACGCGCCAAGAATGGTGAGGAACGCCTGGATTACATCTTCATCGATTGTCCCCCAAGCCTAGGCTTGCTGACAGTCAACGCGTTTTGTGCTGCCAATGAGGTTTTGATTCCGATTCAATGCGAGTACTACGCACTGGAGGGACTCAGCCAGCTGCTGAAAAACATCGAAATGATCCAGAAGCACCTAAATGCGGATCTGGTCGTCTCTACGATTCTTCTGACGATGTACGACGGCCGCACCAATCTCGCTGCCCAAGTGGCTGCAGAGGTTCGCGAACACTTCCCGGAACAGGTACTCGGGGCTGTGGTGCCGCGATCGGTACGGATTTCTGAAGCCCCCAGCTACCAGCAGACCGTGATGACGTACGATCCCTCGTCCAGCGGGGCGCTGTCCTATCTTGAAGCCGCAGCCGAAATCGCACAACGTTAGTATCTTTTCGAGAATTGCACTAGCTAGAGTCCGGTGCTGACCGACTCTTCCAATGGAGGGATTTATCCATGAGCGATAAGCGACGCGGCCTCGGCCGTGGACTTGGGGCACTCATTCCAAGTTCCGCTGCGGCTTCAGGCAGTGGTTCCGCGCCGTCCCGCCCCGTGGATCTCTTCTTTCCGGAAGGCCGAAAGCGAACACCCGATGCAGGTGCAGCAGCTGGTGAATTAGTCCCCGCCGAGGACATGGTGGCGGCGCCGGCGGAGACGTCTTCGCCGGCAGCGGCAAACATTGATGGGTCGGCGCATACGTCCTCGAAGCCTGCTTCCGAAACCAGGAAGGCGCCGGTCCGCAAGGCGCCGGATGCTGAGACTGGTTCCCAAAGGCAGGGCCAGGACGTGGAGCTCGTCGAAGTTCCCGGGGTCCGGTTTGCGGAGATTCCGGTCACCGACATCCATCCCAACCGGAAACAGCCCCGTTCGGTCTTCGACGAGGACGATATGGCAGAGCTGGTGCATTCAGTTCGTGAAATCGGCGTCCTCCAGCCAATTGTTGTTCGTACTTCAACCGAAATAGGTGGAGAACCCTACGAGCTTGTTATGGGCGAGCGTCGTTGGCGGGCTGTACAGGCTGCTGGGCTCGAAACCATTCCGGCCATCGTGCGGGATACGACGGATGATGACCTGCTTCGCGACGCCCTCTTGGAGAACCTCCACCGCAGTCAGCTGAACCCGCTGGAAGAGGCCGCGGCATACCAGCAGCTGCTGGAAGATTTTGGCACCACACATGAACAACTGGCGGACCGTATTGGGCGATCCCGGCCCCAGGTGTCCAACACACTGCGTCTGCTCAAGCTGCCTCCACTGGTTCAGCGCCGCGTAGCTGCCGGTGTTATCTCTGCCGGTCATGCCCGCGCGCTGCTCGCCCTCCCCGACGCCCCCGCGATGGAAAGAATGGCCCAAAAGATCGTTGCCGAGGGTATGTCCGTCCGCGCGACGGAGGAAGCTGTAACGCTGTATCAGAACCCGACAGCGACACCGAAAAACAACATTCCGCGGCCCGGTGCACGGCACGAGCGCCTGGACTATCTGGCGTCTTCACTTTCTGACCGCCTTGATACCAACGTCAAGATCTCGTTGGGGGCGCGAAAGGGTCGTGTCAGTATTGAATTCGCAAGCGTGGAGGATCTAAACCGCATCATGGATGTCTTGACGCCGGGAGCGGCAGGATAGCGCATCAACGACACACTGGAAGGGGCCTGTTTCACGTGAAACAGGCCCCTTTCTATTGGTAGCGGTGGCGGTTCCAACGCCAGCAAGGTCTGCGCGGACCCGTTGGTCGTTTGGTGGCTCCTGCTATGCAGTCCAAATTCTGCGGACTCAGCTGCCGGGCCACGCTTGGAACCCGCTCAGTCGTTCAAGTGCCTATGGTGCAATAGCAAGGCTGTCCTGCAGTCAAGGGACGGAGCTGGCACGCATGCCAAATGCCCCCCAACGACCATGGACGAACTGGAGATAAGAGGACATGCCAGCGGCAGTTTTCGGTGCCCATTCATTGATCCACGGTGTTTGCACGGAAGATTTGCGCCCGCGCTGAACACACGTTTCACGTGAAACATGGACGTCAATTCTCACGAAGGTGCTGCACCTGCTGGTGATGCCCTGTCGGCTGAAGCAGCAAAAGGCGCCCGTTCACCGAAGTCACGGCTGGAAATGGCAAATTCCTGCTGGCCCAACACAAAAGCACGTGCTGCCGCGGGCTACCCGGCCAGACGCCAATACTAACTATTGGGCTATCGCCGCAGTCAGCTGGTTGTTGCTTCGACAATTCCCGAAAGTGGAGACTGTGCCTCCGCACGCTGGCGGCCCGGCATCGAGTCTGCATTCAGCTGGCGGTCGGATCCTTCCTTGTCTCGGTTGATGGGGTATGGCACGGACTGGGGTACGGTAGACGGCGGTAGGCCCGGGTGCCGGACATTCACATAACCCCGCTGGATCCGCGTCTCATTGCAGCGAACCCAGGGCATGACCAACACGCCTGGCATCGCCGGGCGGTGATCGCCATGACTCACAATTGCAGGGCGCTAGGCTGGCAGGTCTTGGCCGCAGATCAAGGACAGGTGCAATTCGCAGCGGTCTAGGGGCCCCTAGGCCGCTCTCTGGACCCCTTGCGTCTCGGTTCTCGACAACTGCACTCCGCACCGCTCTATGTACGCCTGGAGGCCGTGCACAAGCCCTAGACAGGCATGCGGGCGCGCCCCCCATGAGCCGGCAGCGTGCCCACAGCTCCTTTCTGCCCACACCCTGTGGGCGACCTTCGTTGCCGTGCTGTTTCGTCGCGGGCCTTACCCGGCACAGCGGGTGGCACGGTGGTAGACCGGTTCTTTATGCTCGCGCCAAGCGACAGACATCAGTGTGAGTTTGGCGATGACGGGGCGCGGCTGGGGGTCTGCAAGCTTCGGGTGGCCGTCCGATCGTATGGGGCTTCGAGTGACGGAAATCGACGAGCCCCCCGTGTGGAGCTTTGAGGGTCGCTGCAGCCCAATCGTGTGTAGTGGCTATTCACAGTAGTTGTCCCGGCCGTCACGGACGTGAGCGAGTGCTCTTTCGATCGCGGGGTACCGTCACGTTTATCCGTGCTGCCACGGCTGCTGGACGGGGTGGCGGACGCCAGACATGGGCCGATAACGGATGCCTCCAGCTCGGCGGGTGATGGTGAAGATTGGGACCGCGTACCCGGAGGCTTCCCTGGGCTGTTGTGGTCGGCGGTGGATAACCCGGTGGATAGTGCTGTGGATAAAGCTGTGGATTACTCGACACCCAGGTCAGGGCCGCGACGCTGCTGCCAGGGCCGTTGGAGCGCCAGCTGCGAGCTGCTTCCAACCGGGCGTTAGGACTCCCGTAGCGTTTCACGTGAAACATCCGGCGACGCTATTTTGGCGGCACCGAAAACGCTAGGCTGTGCTTACTTAATCCACTGCAGCTGGTTAATTTTCCACGAATATTCAGACAAGGTGCTGTTGATGCAAGCCACAATCTGTACGTGGGTCGATGACCAGGGACGGCCTCGAATCACGGGCAATGGCGCGAACCGAGTTAACGTCAAATGGCTCTCTGGGCGCCGACGCTTCGACCGTGTGATCAGTCCCTCATCCCCTGTGGATAACCCTGTGAGTAACCTCTGTGGAGAAGGCTGTGGGAATCTACCCGGTTTGGGGCTATTGGGTATGATCGGCAGTCTTAGTCCGCCTCCCTGCATCACCATCCGCGTGCCGCCAGGGCACACTGGATTCGGGAAGCGCTGGGCCAAATCCCGGTCGCTGCGGCACAGCCCATTCTTCGAGGGCAACAAGAGAAGTGGGGAGGTATCGGCTAGGCCTGCTTCCCTCAGCCTCCCCCATCGGATGCCCGGACCATCGTGATCTGGCGACCCCTGTCGAGGTACGTTCTAGGGTGTCCGAAGTGACATTGGAGGCCCGCACCAAAGGGTTCCGCTGAAGGCTGGGTATCAGTTGGCTGATGCAGCAGAACGCGGGCTGGACGATACCGCTTAATCCGTGGGCCCTCCCAAGAGATCCACGGCGGCCAAATGGCAAAATGATGTCGCTAGGGATGGTTCGGCCGGGCATTCCAGCCGGTCCTTGCAGGCGTTCTCGCCCGGCGGAAGAGAGAGCGCCCAGTGGACCTCTCCATCTACGGTGCAGTCCTCTCGGCGGCGGGGGGGTATCACGGTCCCCCTGTGGCAGAGTTTGCCGTATTTTCCTCGGGTTTTCTATTGTCAGTCCTTCACCGCAGACTGGAGCGCGAGGCACCGGCGTTCGCTGCAGGAGGTGCCGCGGATAGACGCGCGGTGCCCGAAGGACATCGGGACCCCAACTGCAGTACGAGGTCCTTGATCGTGGCCCGCACCGCCTCTGTGCCCCGTGTCCCCCAGCTGGCTGGCCCTGAAGATATTGGGCTCTGTACAGGAAGTGAACCCGCCCGTGCCGCCTGAGACTCCGCATCGTTTGTGACCGGAGACGGCGACGATGCGAGGGATGATGTGTTTCACGTGAAACATTGGCGTAGTTCCGGCGACGGCGTCCGGTTTACCCGGCGCTAGCGCCGCCCGGCCGCCGCTGCGATAAAGGCACTGACCGGGTGCCAACAATGGTAATCAGGAGTGATCCGGCTCCAGGGAGTCCATTGCGAAGGTTCCAAATTGGTTCCGGTGGGTCCGCCGCAGTTGAACCATCCTTTGACCCCCGATATCCGTGCCGAGCTCTCCTGAGAGGCTATAGGTGGCGTTGCGTCTGGATGTACAGGCAGCCCTCTTGGTTAGGCACGCAGTAGTTGGTGGTGCGGATCGCGACGGGTCAACACACCGTGGGAGTAGGCGCCTGCAATCAGGGGTGCGGACGTTTCACGTGAAACATATGCAGCCAGGTGAAACTGGCACCACGCTGTCCACGGAGGGCGGCTGAATATGTACTTCACCCCGCGGGGTGGAGGGGTGGACGCAAGCCAGGAGCGGGCTGCTGCCAGCTGGACAATCCGGCATTTGGGCACTTCCGCCGCGTATGGTGCGGCGCCTGACGCCGTTATTGGGCTCTTTGGCGGACACAAGCGCGGCCCGATCTGGCGGTGGCCAGGAACTGCAATCAGGTCGGACCAAGGCCCTATGGAGATGGTGGCTGGTCGCGACGTGGGTGTCTGTGAGACTCTTTTGAGATTTCGATAAGCGCGAGTTCCGAGAGTTCTGGTCACCGGCTAAGAGCTGACCAAACTGTTTCACGTGAAACGGAATTCACTGAGATCCACAGAAGTTCAACGATCCGGTCCGGCAGCAATACCTGCGCGCCCTACGTTGAGCGCCTTGGTATCAGCTCCGACCGTGAGGTCCCTGGTTGCACTACGTCCACCCCGTCACCGGCGAGGGAATGGAAAGCCCCAAGGTGTACAACGCTCGTGGAGCAAATTTCCCGGAGAAACAACCGGTAATTAATGCAGTTCGCGTCACGCGTCCCCGAAGCGTTGCCTATCGAGCTCGTGGGGCGGCAACGAGGAGCGAACGGGAGGTTGAGGCGGAGGGCCAAAATGGCCCCGCTTCCGGGGGGAAGGAGGGCCATTCTTGGTGTTGGCCGGTGACACGCACCGCCCCAAACTGGAATCAGGACAGAACGTCAGCGAATTCTTTCTCAAAGAACTGCTTGGGTCGAGCCCCGATGACGGTGCTCTTCACTTCGCCGCCCTGGAAAAGGTAAACAGCCGGGATCGAAGTGATCCCGTACTGGGCTGCGATTGCCGGGTTGTCGTCGACGTTGACCTTAACGACATCCACCTTCTCGCTGTATTCCACCGAGATCTCGTCCAGGATCGGACCAAGCTTGCGGCACGGTCCGCACCATTCGGCCCAGAAGTCCACGATGACCGGCTTGTCAGAAGCCAGTACATCGGTGCCGAAACTAGCGTCTGTTACTTCTTTTGCGTTGCTCATAGCCTTGTCCTTCTCTTCGGTTGATTTCTGCGCGCGCCGTTTAGGCGGGGAGGTCGGCCAGGTAGTGCTCGACGTCGAGTGCGGCTACACAGCCGGAACCCGAAGCCGTGATGGCCTGGCGGTATGTCGGGTCGATGACGTCGCCTGCCGCAAACACACCCTTGAGGCTTGTCTTCGAGGTGCGCCCGGCGACGGCGATGGTTCCCTCGGGAGTCAGGTCCAACTTGCCCTTGACGAGGTCCGTGCGGGGATCGTTGCCAATGGCCACAAAAACACCCGTAACGGCAAGTTCGGTCTCAGTGCCCGCCACAAGGTTCTTCAACCGAAGGCCGGTGACCTTGTCTTCACCGAGCACGTCCTCGACGCCGGTGTTCCAGACGAAGCTGATCTTTTCGTGGGCAAGGGCGCGGTCGGCCATGATCTTGGACGCACGCAAGGTCTCACGACGGTGGACCACTGTGACGGACTTCGCGAACTTGGTAAGGAACAGCGCCTCTTCCATAGCCGAGTCACCCCCGCCGATCACGGCGATGTCCTGATCCTTGAAGAAGAAACCGTCGCAGGTTGCGCACCAGCTCACGCCGTGGCCGGATAGACGTTTCTCATTGGGGAGGCCAAGCTCGCGGTAGGCCGAACCCGTCGACAAAATGATGGAGCGGGCGCGGAAGGTCTCCCCCGAGCCAGTGGTCACCGTCTTGATGTCGCCTTCAAGGTCCAGTTCTGTTACGTCCTCAAACTGGATTTCGGTACCGAACCGCGCGGCCTGCTTTTCAAAGTTTTCCATCAGGTCCGGACCCATGATGCCATCCGGGAAACCGGGGTAGTTCTCGACGTCGGTTGTGTTCATCAGCTCGCCGCCGGCGGTTACCGATCCTGCCAGGAGCAGCGGCTTCAGGTTGGCGCGTGCGGTGTACACCGCTGCGGTGTAGCCCGCGGGGCCGGAGCCGACGATGATGACATCACGTACTTCGGACGTGCTGTTTTCTGCGTTGCTCACTGAACGGTGAACCTCTTCCTTTGTCGATGCGCCCGCCTGGGTGGCCGGCCACATGGCACAACTACTGCTAAGCGTTGAATATTCCGGCCGGACACGGTAGGACGCATCGAAGGCCGGGGTTACTGACGGTGGTACTGAGGCGCTACTGGACTTTTATTTCCGCCAGGCGAAGCCCGAATCCGTAGCGTGTCTTGGGTGCAGCGAGCTTGGGCAGGGATTCAATCGAAACGATGACGTACTGGGCAGTCGCCGGCTCCGGCAGGGGCATCGTCAGGTCAGGGGAGGTGAAGCTGTTGCTGCCGACTTTTTTTGCACCATCGAGGGACGGGCGGTCGTTGGTATAAACACTGATGTTTCCGCCCGAGGCGCCCAATTGGCTCAGCGTCACCGACGAGACCTTGGCCGGGGCCTTCAGTTTGACTACGAGTGGAACCTCCGAGGCCAGCCCGCCCCAGTTTTCGGTCGCAAATTCCATGTCCGACCAGTAGCTGGCTCCGTTGCCGTCGACGGTCTTGACCAGGTCGCCGTCGTACGTTCCGGCGAAGTCGAAGTTCCCCAGCCGGGTGACGCCCTCGACGGCGGGCGGGCCAGCGGCCTGCGAAGGGCTGGCGCTGGCTGACGTCTCCGCCGAGGTTGGACTGGGGGCGACGGTGGAAGAAGTACCACCGGCGGCGGGCTGGGGTGTGCTCTTGAACAGGCCGCCGAGGTTGGTTACGGCGAGAACCAGCCCGACAACAAGGACCGCCGCCAGTAGTCCACCGACCAGCCAGCGCATGGAGCGGGGCTCGCGGCGCGGCTCGTCGTCAGTGTCGTAGTCTTCCTCAGCGTCAGCAGCCTCGGTATTGTGGGCTGAGCCCGGGAAAAAGCCCGGGGCGCGGTCCGCTGCAGAGCCGGTGCCCGCAGAGCCCTCCTGGTTCTGCCGGGGAGCGCGGTCGTTGCCGGTATCCGGGCGACCGTAATCGTCGTCAGACCACAGCGAAACCTTGGGTGAATCGCCGGGATCCTCTGCTGTGGTGCCTCGTTCGCCGGAGCCCGGGGCGCGCCCCTGGACCGGCTGGGGGGCTGTGACCTGCGGCGCAGCCTCTTGCGGCGCGGTTTCGGGGGCGTTCGCGGCAGACGCCGCGGCGCCGCCGGCGATTGCAGCAGCGCCGGCGGCGGGCCCCGCGGTCGGACGTGAGGGCATTCGGGTCGCCGCTGCCGGGGGTGCGGCCGGCGGCTGGTTCGTCCCGTAGTTGATGTATCCCGCGTCTACTTCTTCCTCGTCGTAGAGTCCGTCGTAGGTTTCGGGCTCGCTGGAGCGGGGTTGCCCGAAGATTTCACTGCCCAGGGTGTCCGTGAAGAACGGTTCTACGTAGGGCGGATTGGCGGAGACAACCAGGTCCAGCAGGTCAGCGGCCGAAGCGTGGTTGGTGATGAGGTACGTCGTGTCGTCGCTGACACCAAGGTCCAGGATCTGCACACTGCCCGGACGCTCGCCGGTGGCGACTTCCCGTGCACTGTGTGCCACTTGATCCGCGTTACCGGGCCCGGCCACAAGGATGCTCACCGCACGGTTAAGTACCTGGTCCACACCGTCCAGCACCAGATCCTGGTCATGTGAGGTCAGTACGGTGGCAGTGACCTTGTAGCGGCCACCAAGTACTGATCCGACATCGATCGGGTGGGACACGGGCTCCTCCTAGACTGTCCGGGAGCCGCTGAACTGATCACGTCGTCAGTAACCGCAGATCGCCCGGTAAGCCGGTGGACCCTTGGTCTGCAACTCCCCTTGTTAGTCTTCGATCCTAGCCGATGCACTGTGCCGGCCGCGGACGCGCAGCGCTGCGAATCCCGCCGTCTGCTATTTTTTCTTCCTGCCGCCGAACGGAAAATAGGGGTTGTGGCCCACCGGGCCCTGGTACGTCCTGCGCCCGGGCAGGGGAACGTCACCGCTCAGGCCGCCCTCAGCGGTGCTGGGCAGGTCCTCGGCGGCGAGGTAGCCGCCGTCGGGTCCGCTGTGTGCTGAGCGTTCGTCCTGTTCAGCCAGATCGGGGCCGGCACGGAAGGATGCGGCGTCGAATTCCCCGGAAATCCTCGGGATGAGTCCGGTATCCACCGATACTGTGGCGCGCTCCGGTTTCGGACGCGCCGCCGCAGCGCCGTCGGGAAGATTCCCGGCATCCTGCGGAACAACCGACCGGCGGCGCAGGCGTCCGAGCAGTGGCTGAAGCAGGTCGCTCAGCTCTGTCACCCGGAAGATCTTGAGCAGGAGCAGATAAGCCGCCAGCATAACGGGCCCGACGACGATGATGCTCACAAGGGCGGCACTGGGACTGCTCCAGGCGAAGCCATCAGGGGTGTAGCTGCCCAACAGCCACAGGGCAGCCGCTCCGGCCGCCGCGGAACCCAGCGCGGCGTAGCCCATTCGAATGTAGGCATTGGCGATCCGCGGGCCGTCCAGGTGGCCCAGGAGGCGCCGCAGGAAGACCGCGCTGACGATTACGGAGAGGATGTTGCCGCCGGTGTATAGGAGTGCAATCGCGAAGATGATCTGGCCGAAGGGGAGGAACTGGATGGCAAAAGCTGTAACCACATTGACGATGGCCAGGACCAGTTGGATGAAAAATGGTGTCCTGGCATCTTCATTGGCGTAGAAGACCCGGGACATCATAAAATTGGCGCTCATAAACGGCGTGCTGAGGGCCAGGATGGTCAGCGTTTGGGCCAGCATAACGCCGTCCTGGGGCACCCCGCCGGAGAAGAACATGCCCAGCGGTCCGGCCAGGGCGAACAAGGCAAGAGCACCAAAAACCGTCGCCACGGCCATGGTTCGCAGCCCGTGGGAGAGCGCGTTGCGCAGCGCCACACGATCGCCGTCCTGCGAGGCACGCGTCATCCGGTTGAACAGCACAGTGGCCAGGGACAGGGCAATGATGGAATGCGGGAGCAAGTAAAGCTGGCTCGCCACCTCCAGCACGGCATTGCCCGGCAACGAGCCTGCGGCCGGATCCCCCGCCTGCTCCAGCCTGAGCCGTTCCGCGCCCGGGATCGTGGCGATGCGCATGACATAGAGGAAAGCAAGCTGCCCGACGGCGGCCGTCGCGAGGGTCCAGACACTGAGCTTGGCGGCCTGGCCCAGTCCAACCCCGCGCCAGCCGAAACGCGGGCGAAGTCCGAGCCGGAGCCTGAACACCGGAATCAGCAGGATGGCGGTCTGGGCAATCACGCCAATGGTCGAGAATCCGGCCACCAGCACTGTCTGGGTCGAGTCCCAGGTGTCCAGGGTGTGAGAGTTGGCCGCATTGGTGCCCATAATCCCAATGAACATCCCCAGCCCGGCGATTGCCACGATGTTGTTCAGGATCGGCGCCCACATTGCCGGACCGAACGCTCCGTGGGCATTAAGGACCTGCGTCAGGAGGGCGTACAGGCCGTAGAAGAAGATCTGCGGCAGGCACCAGAACGCGAAGGACACCGCCAGTGCCTTCTGCTGCGGTGCGTAACCCTGCGTGGTCAGTTCAATTACCGAAGGCGCCAGCAGCGTTACCGCCAGGGTCAGGCCCAGCAATACCAGGACGGCCAGCGTCAGCAACCGGCTGATGTAATCAGCGCCCCGGTCGGCGGCCTTGCTTGCCTTGATGATCTGGGGTACCAGCACGGCGTTGAACACCCCGCCGGCGACCAGCAGGAAGATCAGGTTCGGCAGGTTGTTGGCATTGATAAAGGTGTCGTTGACGGTGGAGCCCAACCCGAGTGCGGCTGCCAGCAGCCACGTCTTGGCAAAGCCCAGGAAACGCGAAACCAGCGTACCGGCGGCCATTATGGCGCTGGAACGGACTTCTCCGGATTGGACAGCTTGGGAATCGGCAGGGCCGGAGGGCGCGGGGGTGGGTTTGGCAGATGACATTAGCTTCATCGTCTCACCCGAATATGGCTTTGTGCGCTATCCGGGCCGCAATGTGGGGCTTGCAAGGCCTTAGCGGTGGTCCGGAAGGACATCCTTGGCGAGGTCGGCGATGCGGCGCTCGTTAGGGAAAGAAAGCTTCCGGGCCAGTTCGTGGATGGGAACCCAGGCGACGTCCACGGCTTCTTTATCCGGATCGTTCTCGATCGTCAGGTCGCCGCCGGTGGCCTGCAGCAGATAATGGTGGACGGTTTTGTGCACGCGGTGTCCGCTGACCGTAAACCAGTAGTCGATGCTGCCCAGCGGGGCGAGGATCTTGCCCTCGATGCCGGTTTCCTCTGCGATTTCACGCACGGCGGCTTCCTCGTTGCTTTCCCTGCCCTCCGGGTGCCCCTTAGGGAGGCACCATTCCAGCCGCCCGCCGCGGTTTAGGCGGGCAATAATCGCTACGCGGAGTTCGGCGTCGGTGGTGTCCACCACAACGCCGCCGGCCGAAATTTCCTCAACAGTGGGGAGGGACGCCTGCCCGGAGTGCTGCACCGGCGCGACGTTGGCACCGATTGCCGATGGCAACGGTGCGTTTGTCCTCCTGCCGGGAGCGCTCGGTACGGGGTGGGCCATGATGTCCACTCTAACGACTCTTGCCCGCACTTGATGACCTGAACATGGCAGGAAAGTGGACGCCAGGGAAAGTCGGACGCTTGTTCCCGCTCCCTCTGGGGGCCAGCAGCCGGACTCGGAAGGCTTTCGGTGTGGTGCTGGCCGGGATTTCTGCCAAGCTTAAGAAACTATGGCGCACGCACATCACGAGATTTACCCGCACACCGTTGATTTCCAGGTAGACCCGGTGGTCCTGGAGCTCGGGCAACGGTTTGTCGACGCCGGCCACGAGCTCTCCTTGGTGGGCGGACCCGTTCGTGACCTTTTCCTGGGCCGGACTTCCCCCGATCTGGATTTCACCACCGACGCCACTCCGGACCAGACAGTTGCCCTCATCAAGAAATGGGCTGATAACTTCTGGGAGATCGGGCGGGCCTTCGGCACCATCGGGATGCGCAAGTCGGGCTTCCAGATCGAAATCACCACCTACCGCGCCGAAGCCTATGATCCCGATTCCCGCAAACCCGTCGTTGCGTTCGGAAAGTCGTTGACGGATGACCTGCTGCGCCGCGACTTCACGATCAACGCCATGGCACTGCGCCTACCGGCGCTGGAACTCGTGGATCCATTCGGCGGAGTACGCGACCTGCAGGCGCTAATCCTCGCCACCCCGGGCGCGCCGGAAAGTTCCTTCTCCGATGATCCGCTGCGCATGATGCGTGCTGCCCGTTTTGCCGCGCAGCTGGGAATCACTGTGCACGGGGATGTCCGCGCCGCCATGTCCCGGATGGCAGAACGAATCACCATGATCTCGGCCGAACGCGTTCGCGATGAACTGGTCAAACTCATTTGCGCCCCGCACCCCCGGTCCGGAGTGGACCTGCTCGTGGACACGGGACTGGCCGGCTTTGTCCTTCCTGAGGTCTCGGCCCTGCGGCTGGAGGCGGATGAACACCACCGGCACAAGGACGTCTACCAGCACTCGCTCCAGGTCCTCGAGCAGGCGGCTGCACTTGAAACCGCCAGCGACGGCGCCGTGCCGGGTCCGGACTTTGTGCTGCGGTTCGCCGCGTTGATGCACGACGCCGGCAAGCCGGCCACGCGCCGTTTCGAAGCGGGCGGCGCCGTGAGCTTCCGCCACCACGACATGGTCGGGTCCAAACTAACGTCAAAACGAATGAAGGCGCTGCGCTTCGACAACGACACCACAAAAGCTGTGGCCAAGCTGGTGGAACTGCACATGCGCTTCTACGGCTACGGCGATGCCGGCTGGAGCGATTCCGCCGTCCGACGCTATGTCACCGACGCCGGTCCGCTCCTGGAGCGGTTGCACCGGCTCACCCGCTCGGATGTGACCACCCGCAACCAGCGCAAGGCCGAACGGCTTTCCTTCGCCTACGACGACCTTGAGGCACGGATTGCGGCGCTGCGCGAGCAGGAATCCCTCGAGGCCGTCCGCCCGGACCTGGACGGCGGCCGGATCATGGAAATCCTGGGACTCAAGCCGGGACCCGTCGTCGGCCGGGCCTACAATTTCCTCCTGGAGGAACGGATGGAGCACGGGCCGCTGGATGCCGATGTGGCCGAGGCCAAACTTCACCAATGGTGGGCAGCCCAGCCCGAGTCCGCCCTCCCACTTTCAACCGAGGAGTCCTAAGTGATTGCACCCTCCAACAGTCCCCGTCCGCAGCTGTGGATCCTCCGGCACGGCGAAACCGAGTGGTCCAAGAGTGGCCAATACACCGGCCTCACCGACGTGCCGCTCACAGTGGAGGGCGAGCAGCAGTCCGTTGAGGCCCGCAAGGTACTCGACGCCGTCGACTTTGACCTGGTGCTGACTTCACCGCTTCGCCGGGCCCGGCGTACCGCGGAACTGGCTGGATTTCCCGACGCGCAACTGGAACCCCTCGCGGTCGAATGGGACTACGGCGATTACGAGGGCATCAGCTCGGACCTCATCCGCAAGGACAACCCGGAGTACCTGATCTGGACCCACGACGTGCCCAACGGCGAATCGCTGGATGACGTTGCCGCGCGCGCAGACAAGATCGTGGCCCGGGTGCTGGAATCCGGCCTGGATAATGTGTTGATCGTGGCCCACGGACACTTCTCCCGGATCCTCACCGCGCGGTGGTTGGGGCTCGATGCGCACGAAGGACGCCACTTCGTCTTGGGAACCGCCAAAGTCTGCACACTCGGTTGGGATAAAAAGACGCCGGCAGTGGTCCGCTGGGGCCTATAAATACTGTTTATAAAACAACTCCAAGAAAGTTAATGAATTCACTGGTCAAACGCTGGATTCATAGTGTAATTTTAATTCTGACTCAAAGGCTTCCTGCCGGGGTCAAGGCGCAGGTCGCCCGGCCGATCAGCCGGAGCCACGGCACAACAGAAAAGGAGGTTGGGAGAAATGATTACTTTGACTAGCGGACGGATGTACCTCGTCACTGCCCCCCCGGCCTCTGTCGCTGAGCCGCGCCCGAATTTTGGCCCGACTGTCTCCTGAATTTTCTGCTCGCGGCCTAGTTTTTTGTAACTGGGCCCCCAGCCGGGATAACACCGCCACCGCCCGTCCCTGCGGTGGCGTGACAACGGACCAAACCGGACGGAACCACGTGGTTTCGCAGCATCCCTAAAGTTCGGAACCCAGCTTCTTGTTGGGGTTGCCGCTTTCCGCGCCCAGGAGCCACTTTTTCGCTTTAGCGAAATTCCTTAAAGAGCCTCGGCTTTTCCGTGCCCCATTAAGGCCCTTTCTTCCTTATTTAACAGAGGCCTTAATTGTCATGCCCAATTACTCCCTATTCCAGTAGCACCAATGAAAGGTCCATCGTGACTATCGCCAGTACCACTCCCCGGCCGCGCGGCGCGAACCACCGGAAGGAGGTGACCGCCATGAAGAAGAAACTCCAGAGACTACTGCAGCTGAGCCTCAACCCTGGCCCACGGCGAAAGACGCAGTTCAACGGCCCGCTCCTGGACCAGAAGCGGGAAGATGTCTTTCTTACAATGCACCGGATCGGGTTCATCCGCTGGGGCAGGTTCGCGCCATCGAAGGAGGACCTGGTGCCTGACAACGGAACTGATCCGCAAGGAGCCCACGCGGCGACGCGTGGGCTCCCCCGTTAACTGCCCGTTCAGGAAACACCGGCGCCATTCCCGCGGGCACCGGCCCTGCCCGGCGCGGTCAGGCGCCTCCACCCCGGTATGCTCAGGGACATGCAGGAGACTAAGCCGCCGGAGCACCGCAGACGTGTCCGGCTGGTTATCCCCAGCCGCAGCGATGCCCTGCTAAGGAACTTCACGGAGCTGGTCGGCGGACCGATGGGCCGCCGCTGCGCCCCCGGCGTCATTTCCCCCGGATTTTTTACCGTCGAACGCGTCCTGATCATGCTGACCGTCCTGGCAGCCGTGCTCGGCATCCTCATCAAGTCCTACTGCCGCACCAGCGGCTGGGAAACCCCTGGTCAGTTCTACGCGACCTGCTATTCGGACTTCCCTGAGCTGTTCAAGAACCGCGGGCTGGGAGACGGTGCCTTTCCCTTCATCACCCCAGGGACTTTTTTCGAATACCCCGTCCTGATGGGATTCATCGCCGGCAGCACCGCCGTGCTGGTACCCGGCGGGGGCGTTTCTGCGGCCCGGATTCTTGCCTACTTTGACATCAATGCCACCCTGATCGCCGCCGTCTGGATCATTACGGTGCTCGCCACGGCACGGATGGCCCGCCGACGGCGGTGGGACGCGGCCATGGTGGCGGTGGCTCCCGGTATTATCCTGGCCGGAACCATTAACTGGGACATGTGGGCGGTTGGGCTGCTGGCTCTGGGCATGTATTGCTTCTCCCGGAACAAGCTCGTGCTGGCCGGGATCTTCATCGGACTGGGCACCGCAACCAAGCTCTACCCGCTGCTGATCCTGGGGGCGGTCCTGCTCCTGGCGCTGCGCACGGGCAAGGTACGGGCGATCCTGGTGACTGCCGGCGCCGGCGCTGCCGCGTGGCTGGCAGTCAATGTTCCGGTCGCCGCCGCTAACACGGAGGGTTGGCGATACTTCTACCAGTTCACCGAGGACCGGCCTGCCGGCTACAGCTCGCCCTGGTTTGCCTACAACCTCGTCGCCGGCCGCCTCGGATGGCAACCCCTGCAGGCAGAGGCGATCAACACCCTCGCCCTGAACCTGTTTGTGCTCGCCTGTGTGCTGATCGCGGTGCTGGCCCTTGCAGCGTCCAGGCGTCCCCGGCTCGCGCAATTGGCGTTCCTGATTGTTGCCGCGTTTATCCTGACCAACAAGGTGTACTCACCCCAGTTCGTCATCTGGCTCATCCCGCTGCTGGCCCTGGCCCGGCCGAGGTGGCGGGACTTCCTGATCTGGCAGACCGTCGAGGGCCTGCATTGGGCGGCAGTCTGGATGTATCTCGGACAGGTGACGAGCGGTGGGGTCTCCCAGCACAATATTGATATGCCCTACTACGTCCTCGCGGTGGCCTTCCATATGATCGCCATTGGCTACCTGATGGTGCGGGTGGCGTGGGACATCTGGGACCCCGGCTATGACGTGGTCCGCCGCCAAGGCATGGATGACCCGCAGGGCGGCCCGTTCGACGGCGCGCCGGACAGGTTGCGGGTGGACCTGTTCCACCCCACTAAATCCGTTCTGCCCTGGCGTAAGGAATCAGCGGATGCCTGATGTCGCAGTTGTGGGATCAGGACCGAACGGGCTTGCCGCGGCCGTGACCTTGGCCCGCGCCGGACTGAAGGTGCACGTTTACGAGGCGGCGCCGACACTGGGCGGCGGCCTGCGCACCGGGGAACTGATGGAGCCCGGCCACTTTCATGATGTCTGCTCGGCAGTACACCCGATGGCCTTGGCCTCGCCTTTCTTCCGGCAGTTCGAGCTGTCCCGCCGGATCCGGCTGGAGGTTCCCGACGTTTCGTACGGGACACCTCTCGACGGCGGCCAGGCGGCCCTTGCGTACCGCTCACTCGAGCGCACCGCTGCCGGCCTGGGCCGCGACGGCGTGGCTTTCGCGCGGCTCATGGCCCCGTTGGTGGACCGTGCCGATGGCGTTACGGACCTGGCCTTGAACCAGCTTCTGCGCCTGCCCAAGGACCCGATGGCGGCGGCCCTGTTCGGTGCCCGGGTGCTGGAACAGGGCTCGCCGCTCTGGCGGGCACGGTTCCGGGAGGAGCTGGCACCGGCGCTGTTGACCGGCGTCGCGGCGCACGCAGTGTCTAAGCTGCCGGCCCCGGCGGCGGCCGCAGCCGGCCTTATGCTGGCGACGCTGGCCCACACGGGGGGCTGGCCCGTTCCGATAGGCGGATCCGCGGCAATCGCCCAGGCCATGGTGGCGGACATCAAAGCGCACGGCGGAGATGTGGAAACAGCTGCCAGGATCGGGTCCCTGGCGGAGCTTCCACCGGTCCGGGCGACGTTACTGGACGTGGCACCGCCGGGGCTGCTGGCTCTGGCGGACGGACGGCTCCCGGAACGGTACCGGCGCGCCCTGGAGTCGTTCCGGTTCGGCGACGCGGCCTGCAAGGTCGACTTCATCCTGTCCGGACCCGTCCCTTGGGCCGCGCCCGAACTGGCCGATGCCGGCACTGTCCACGTCGGAGGCACCCGGGCGGAGATGGCCGAAGCCGAAAACCTTGTCGCCGCGGGCCGGCATCCGGACCGGCCCTACGTCCTGGTCTCGCAGCCATCACGCTTTGACGCCGGCCGGGCACCCGCCGGCCGGCACATCCTGTGGAGCTATTGCCACGTGCCGGCAGGTTCCACAGTGGACATGGCCGAAGCCGTAACAGCCCAGCTGGAGCGCTTCGCCCCCGGATTCCGCGACCTCGTCCGCAGCCGCCACGTCACGACGGCGGCCGGCCTGGCAGGGTATAACGAGAACTATGTCGGCGGTGACTTCAGTGCCGGAATGATGGACCTCCGCGGGATCATCAGGCGGCCCGTCCTGGGCACCGCACCCTGGCGCACGCCGCTGCCGGGCGTGTACCTGTGTTCGTCCTCCACACCTCCGGGTCCCGGGGTGACCGGGATGCCGGGGTACCATGCTGCTAAATATGCCTTGAAGGACATATTCGGGCTCACGCTGCCTTCGCTCGCACTTTAGGCGTCACCCTCCAAGAGCCCGGCACAGGCCGGCCCAGGGTCCGCCGGCCTCCCGCTCCGGAACCCCTGATCGCCGGCAAGGACCATGTGACACGAGATTCTTCCGCTGGCCGGTGCATAATGGCGCGATGGGGAAATCATCAAAACTTTCACTTGCCCTGGTGGGGCTCATACTTGGCGGCTCGTTGGTGGGCTGCTCCGATGGCCGCGCCGGCGCGCAGGATGCGGCGAAACAGCTTGCTTCCGCTGTCGCGGCGCTCGACGTCGCGGCAGTGCCGTTCGAAGGCAAAGACTCCGGAGCGGCCAACGAACAGCTAAAAGAGGTGTTCAAGGCGCTGGATCCGGCCAAGCCTTCAGTCGTGACCGGCGAGCTGAAACTGGACAAGGACACCGCTACGATCCCGCTGGACTACAGCTGGAAGATCGGCACCGGCGAGTGGAAATACACCACCTTCGCCCAGCTCAAGAAATCGGGCGACAAGTGGCTCACCGTCTGGAACCCGGCGTCGCTGGTGCCCGAACTGGCAGACGGCGAAGTCCTCGGCACCATGTCCCAGTCGCCGGCGCGGGCTGACATCCTGGGTGCTGGGGACGCCAAGCTGGTTACCTACCGGCCGGTGGTGAACGTCGGCATCGACAAGCCCCGGCTGGGGACCGCCGATCCCGCAGCTTCCGCCACCCGGCTCGCCCAACTGGTGGGAGTCGACCCCGCCGCCTATTCCCAACAGGTCGCCGCGGCCGGTGCGGAAGCCTTCGTCCCGGCCATTACCCTGCGCCAGGACGGCCAGAGCATCACTGACGATCAAATTGCCGCGATTCCCGGGGCCCGGGCGATCGCTGACTCCCTTCCGCTGGCACCGACCCGAACATTCGCCCGCGCACTTCTGGGCACCGTGGCCGAGGCCAACGCCGAACAAATTGAAAAGTCCGGCGGGGCACTCAAAGCCGGCGACACCACGGGAACCGGCGGACTGCAGCAGCAGTACGATGCCCAACTCCGCGGCACCGACGGCATCCAGGTCTTCGCGGAAAAAGCCGGCCTCTCCGCCGAAGAACGGCAAGGGCTGCTGAACGGCGGACGCCGGGGCTTGTTCCAGGTGGAGATCACGCCGGGGACGGCGCTGAAGACCACGCTGGACCCGGCCCTGCAACAACTGGCCGAGGATGTTCTGGGCAAGGTCGCACCGGCGTCGGCCATCGTGGCGCTGCGGCCCTCCAGCGGCGCGGTGCTTGCCGCCGCTTCAGGCCCGGGAAGCAACGGCTACGACACTGCCATGCTGGGCCAGTACGCCCCCGGTTCCATCTTCAAAATCGTGGATTCCCTCGCCATGATCCGCAACGGTATAACTCCCGATTCGATCGTTGAGTGCCCCGCAACATTGTCCGTCGACGGCCGTACCTTCAAAAATGCCGAAGGCTATCCGGCGGCTTCCCTGGGTTCCGTGACCCTGCGGGACGCTTTTGCGCACTCCTGCAACACGGCCTTTATCAATGCCCGCGATACTGTCAGCCAGGCCCAGCAGGAATCCGCGGCCACCTCCTTGGGCGTGGCCGTGGAAGCTCCCGGTCTTGGAGCCGCCGCGTTCCTTGGCTCCGTCCCCGGGACCGCCGAAGGCACCGAGCACGCCGCGTCGATGATCGGCCAGGGCAAGGTGCTGATGTCTCCGCTGTCAGCGGCCATTATGGCCGGATCCGTCGCCAAGGGCGCCCCCGTTACCCCGCAGCTCGTGCTGAATCCCAACGCCGGCGACGATTCCACCCGGGCGGGTGCGACGGCCGAGCCGACGACGACATCGGCTGGCCCGGCGTCGTCAGCTCCGGCTCCGGCGAAAACCGCGGGGACGCCGGTGACCGCGGCCGAGGCCGCCTTGCTCTCGGACATGATGCGGGCCGTCGTGACCTCCGGACATGCAGGCTTCCTCGCATCCGTTCCCGGAGCGCCGGTGGGCGCCAAGACCGGGACCGCAGAGTTCGGCAAGGACGATCCACCCAAGACCCACGCCTGGATCGTGGCGGTGCACGGCGACCTTGCTGTTGCTGTCTTCGTCGAGGACGGCGGACTCGGCGCCACGACCTCCGGCCCGCTCCTGAAGGAGTTCCTTACCGCTGCGGGCTAGGGGCGCCCCCGGCGGCGCGTGTGTGCCGTGGGAGGATGGAAGGGTGGCTCATATTGACGTTTCCAACATCGATTACTTCCTCTCCGACGGCACACAGCTGCTCAACGGTGTGACCTTCAAGGTTCCGGACGGCACTAAAACTGCTCTGATCGGACCCAACGGAACCGGCAAAACAACGCTGTTCAGGATCATCTCCGGAGACCTTGTCCCGGACGAAGGTGTGGTCGGGCGCTCCGGCAACATGGGAATTATGCGGCAGTTCGTGGGTCAGGTCCGGGATGATTCAACCGTCCGTGACCTTCTGGTCTCCGCCGCGCCTCCCGCCCTGGCAGCCGCCGCCCGCACCGTCGACGAGGCCGAACTGGCGATGATGGAGCACGACGACGAGCCCACCCAGATGAAGTATGCCCAAGCCATTGTGGACTGGGGCGACGCCGGCGGGTACGACGTCGAAACGGTCTGGGACGAGGTCTGTATGGCTGCCCTGGGGCTCCCCTTTGACCGGGCGCAGCACCGGCCCGCGTCCAGCCTCTCCGGCGGTGAACAGAAGCGCCTGGTGCTGGAGGCACTCTTCGCCGGCCCGGACCAGTTGCTGCTGCTGGATGAACCGGACAACTACCTTGACGTTCCCGGTAAGCGCTGGCTCGAGGCGAAGCTCAACGAATCGAAAAAGACAGTCCTATTCATCAGCCACGACCGTGAGTTGCTCAACAATGCAGCGGGCCGCATCGTTACCCTTGAACCGGGTATTAACGGTGCCGGGGCCTGGATCCACGGCGGCGGGTTCGGGACCTACGTGGAGGCCCGAGCGGACCGGAACGCGCGCTTCGAGGAGCTCCGGAAGCGCTGGGACGAGGAGCACGTGAAGCTCAAGGAACTTGTCAACATGTACAAGAACAAGGCCGCGTTCCGCTCGGACATGGCCAACCGCTACCACGCCGCCCAGACCAGGCTGGCGAAGTTCCTCGAAGCCGGCCCGCCCGAGGCGCTGCCGATCGAGCAGAACGTGCAGATGCGGCTCAAGGGCGGGCGCACCGCTAAGCGCGCCGTCGTCGCCGAGAAACTGGGCCTCACCGGTTTGATGAAGCCGTTCTCGACCGAAGTGTGGTTCGGCGACCGAGTCGGCGTCCTGGGTTCCAACGGCTCCGGCAAGAGCCATTTCCTGCGTCTGCTGGCCACCGGCGGTACCGACCCGGAGCGGGAGCACCTGCCGGTTTCCGACGTTGACATCGCCGAAGTGCCGCACGACGGAACGGTGAAGCTGGGCGCCCGCATCCGGCCCGGTTTCTTCGCCCAGACGCACGTCCGCCCGGACCTGCTGGGCAAGACCCTGCTCGAAATCCTGCACCGCGGAGACGAGCACCGCTCCGGGATGGGGCGCGAAGCCGCCGCCGGTGCACTCGACGGATACGGCCTGGCCCCGCAGTCGGAACAGAAGTATGAATCCCTCTCCGGCGGCCAGCAGGCCCGCTTCCAGATCCTGCTGCTGCAGCTCTCCGGCGCCACATTGCTGCTGCTGGACGAACCTACGGACAACCTGGACCTGCATTCGGCCGAAGCGCTGGAACGCGCCATCAACCACTTCGAAGGCACCGTCCTGGCGGTGACGCACGACCGCTGGTTCGCACGGACCTTCGACCGCTTCCTGGTCTTTGGCTCCGACGGCAAGGTCTACGAATCGGCCGAGCCCGTCTGGGACGAAAAGCGCGTCGAGCGCGCCCGCTAGCCACAAGCCCGCGGACGGAGTTCCTCGACGCGCCTTCCCTTGCTGCAGGTTTTGCGCCAACTACTCCGTAAACAGCCCGGACGGCTGTGCAGCCTCCGGGCCGGCGGTTCCTCCCATGGCAGCGACCAGCCGCTCACGGGCGCGCCCCAAGTGTTCGTCGAGGAGGACGGCGGCAGCCTCGCCCTGTCCGGCCCCGATCAGCTCGAGGATCCTCTGGTGTTCGGCCTGGATCAGCGCGGTGTCCAGGAGGTGGAGGGACTGAATCCGGACCATGCACAGCCGCACCTCACCCACGAGCGAGCGGTACATCCGGCTGATGCGTTCGTTGCCCACGGCGTCGATCAGGCTGGTGTGGAACCGCATGTCCGGTTCGACGACGTCGAGCGGAGCGCCGGTCTGAACCGCCGCGATGTCGCGGTTGGCCTGCACCGCCGCGGCCGGAACCTCCCGCGCGGTTGCGAGCCGGCGCAGCACTTCGCTTTCCAGATACGCGCGGGCGAGATAGATGTCCCGCACGGAATCCGGGCCGAGTTCGACCACCCGGGCGGTTTTGTGGGTCCCGCGGTCCAGCAGCCCCTCGCCGACCAGCTTCTCGATTGAGGCCTTCGCCGTCGGCCGCGCCACGTCGTAGGAGGAGGCGACCTCCGACTCCGTCAGGGCGTCCCCGGAGCCAAGCGCACCGGCAAAGATCCGGTTTCGCAGATCCGAGGCGACCGCGTCCACGATCGAGACTGCTGCAATTCGGCCAGGCACCGGAGCTCCCATTCCGCCAAGAGTTTCTTGATTCAGTCCCAATCTTGCCAGACAAGACAACTGGTCAGGCTTGACCAACATGTGCACTTGTAAGACAATCGAAGGGCGCCACGGTGTTGTGACGCCTAACACAATCTGGAGACTCATGTTTCAGCAGATCCTCGATCCCATTGCCGGGTCCCTGGTGATTTCGGCCCTTTGCGCGGCGCTTCCGCTCGTCCTGCTCTTCGTCCTACTCGGCGTCTTCAAGGTGAAAGCCCCCAAGGCGGCCCTGGCAAGCCTGGCCTTGTCCCTCCTGCTGGCCATCGTCGGCTGGCAGATGCCGGTGAACCAGGCCCTGAGCGCCACCGCGGCCGGCATTTTCTACGGACTGTTCCCGATCCTGTGGATCCTTGTCAACGCACTCTGGATATACCGGCTCACCGTGGCCACCCCGTGGTTCGAAGTGCTGGGACGCACCATCCGTTCCATCTCAAACGACCTGAGGATCCTGTCAATCCTCATCGCTTTCTGCTTCGGCGCCCTGCTGGAATCCCTGGCCGGATTCGGCGCGCCAGTGGCAATCTCCGCCGCCATGCTGATGGCAGCCGGCATGAAACCACTGAAATCAGCAGTGGTCTCGCTGCTGGCCAACACCGCTCCCGTCGCCTTCGGCGCGATGGCCGCGCCCATCATCGCCCTGAACGGCGTCACCGGCTTGCCGCTGCATGATCTGTCCTCCATGGCCGGCCGCCAGACGCCGTTCATCGCACTGATCGTGCCGCTGCTGCTGGTGTTCATCGTCGACGGCCGCCGCGGCGTCAAGCAGACCTGGCCCGTGGCCCTCGTGGCAGGCGCCGCCTTCGGCGTGGCCCAATTTGTCACGTCCAACTTCTTCGCCGTTGAACTGACTGACGTTGTCGCCGCCGTCGTGACCGTGGCCGCGGTGCTGCTGATGCTGAAGTTCTGGCAGCCGACAGAAACTGTCGGGATGGACGGGTCCGCCGAGAGCACCCCGGAGGCTGTGCACGCCGCTGCTGCCGCAACGACCGGAAGAACTTCCCGGGACGGCGGTTCCGCCGCCAAGGGCTCCGTGGCCGCCGCCCCCGGCACCGGGGTTCCGATCGATAACTCCCGGCCCGAACCCCGGCAGATCTGGATGGCGATCGCACCCTACCTGATCATCATCGCGGTGTTCTCCGTCGCCCAGCTTCCGGCCGTCAAAACCTGGCTTGGCCAGGTCGGCAGCGTGACGTTCGCCTGGCCGGGCCTGGACATCACCGATTCGGCCGGCAAACCGGTTGCGGCCACCAAGTTCAAGCTCGACCACCTCAAGGCGACCGGCACCCTGCTGCTGTTTTCTGGGCTGATCACCATGGCGCTGTACAAGATCACGGCATCCCAGGGCCTGCGCATCTACAAGGAAACTCTGGTCCAGCTGCGCTGGACCATCGTTACCGTCACCGCCGTCCTGGGCCTGTCTTTCGTGATGAACCTGTCCGGCCAGACCACCACCCTGGGCTTCGCGCTGGCGTCAGCGGGCGGCTTCTTCGCCATCCTCTCGCCACTGATCGGATGGATCGGCGTCGCCCTGACCGGCTCCGACACCTCCTCCAACTCCCTGTTCGGCCAGATGCAGGCCACCGCAGCGGCGCAGACGGGTCTGTCTCCGGTGCTGATGGCCGCCGCCAACTCCTCCGCCGGCGTGATGGGCAAGATGCTGTCGCTGCAGAACTTGGCCGTTGCCGCCGCGGCGGTGGGGCTTGACGGCGCCGAGGGGACCCTGTTCCGGAAACTCATCGGCTGGAGCCTGGGGCTCCTTGCGCTCATCACCGTGCTGATCTTCCTGCAGTCCACCCCCGTGCTCGGCTGGATGGTGCCCTGATGGCTCCCCTGGATTTGGCTGGCCTCCGCTCGGCAGTGCAGGACCCCGCCCAGGTGAAGACCCGGGCGATCGACCTGCACGCGAATGCCCATGACGCCTCGCACTTCCTGCTGATCCCGCAGGCCGTCGTCACGGCCGGGAGCGCCGCCGACGTCGGCGGTCTGCTGCGCGCCAGCGCGGCCCAAGGAGTGCCGCTGACTTTCCGCTCCGGCGGCACCAGCCTCAGCGGGCAGGCAGTCACCGATGGCGTGCTCGTAGACGTCCGACGCAACTTCAGGGACATCGAAGTGCTCGACGGCGGCGCGCGGGTCCGGGTCCAGCCTGGCGTCACCGTGCGGGCGCTCAATGCGAGGCTCGCCCGCTACGGCCGTAAATTCGGGCCCGATCCGGCCAGCGAGGCAGCGTGCACCATCGGCGGGGTGGTCGCCAACAACTCCTCCGGCATGAACTGCGGCACCGTGGACAACACCTACCGCACCTTGGAGTCGCTGACCGTGGTGCTGCCCTCCGGCACCGTGATCGACACCGCGGCGGCCGACGCCGACCAGAAACTCCGTGCCCTCGAGCCGGAACTCCACGAAGGCCTGGCCCGGCTGGCCGCGCGGATCAGGAACAACGCAGACTCCGTGCAGAGGATCCGGCAGCAGTTCTCCATGAAGAACACCATGGGCTACGGCCTGAACTCCCTGCTGGATTTCCAGACCCCGGTGGACATCATGGCCCAATTGATCGTCGGGAGCGAAGGCACCCTGGGTTTCGTGGCCGAAGCGGTCTTCCGCACGATCCCGCGGCTCCCGCATGCCGCTGCGGGCCTGCTGGTGTTCCCGGACCTCGAGGCGGCCAACTCTGCCCTGCCCGCCCTCGTCGCGACGGGTGCCGCCACCGTTGAGCTGATGGACGCGTTGTCGCTCAAGGTGGGCCAGACACTCAAGGGAACGCCCGCCGTCGTCCAGGACCTGGTGGTCCGGGACCATGCCGCCCTGCTTGTGGAGTACTCCGCGGGCAGCGCCGGGCACCTGGCCGAACTCCAGGGCCAGGGCGAGGGCGTCCTCCACGGACTCGGGCTTTCCGCCCCGGCCCGGTTCACCGGCGACGCGCGGGAACGCGCCCAGCTCTGGCAGCTCCGTAAGGGCCTCTACGCCTCGGTCGCCGGCGCGCGGCCCCAGGGCACCACTGCGCTGCTGGAGGACATTGTGGTCCCGGTCCCCGTGCTGGGGCGCACCTGCCGGGAACTGATCCGGCTCTTTGACAAATACAGCTACAGCAACAGCGTGATCTTCGGCCATGCCAAGGACGGGAACGTCCACTTTATGCTCACGGACGGCTTCGCCACCGCTGCCGAACTGGACCGCTACAGCGCCTTTACCGAGGACATGGTGGAGCTGGTCCTGGCCGAGGGCGGATCACTAAAGGCCGAGCACGGGACTGGGCGCGTCATGGCCCCGTTCGTACGCCGGCAGTACGGTGATGAACTCTACGACGTCATGCGCACCATCAAGCGGCTCTTCGACCCCGCCGGGATGCTCAACCCGGGCGTATTGATGGATGAGGATCCGCTGGCGCATCTTCGCCACATCAAGACGGCGCCGCCCGTCGCGGAGGAAGTGGACCGCTGCGTCTCCTGCGGCTACTGCGAGCCGGTGTGCCCCAGCAAGGACATCACGCTTACGCCGCGGCAGCGCATCGTCACGCTGCGCGCCATCGAATCCGCGCGGCTGGCCGGGGACACGGCACTGGTCAAGGAGCTGGAAAAGGACTACGAGTACGAGTCCGTGGACACCTGCGCCGTGGACGGGATGTGCCAGACGGCCTGCCCGGTGGACATCAACACCGGATCGCTCGTGAAACGCCTCCGGACGGCTGACGCCGGCCCGCTCGCCAACGGTGCCTGGAACGCCGCCGCGAAGCACTGGGAGGGCGTTACGCGCGGCGCCTCCCTGGCGCTGACGGTCGTCAACAAGCTCCCGGCCGCTGCCATCTCCCCACCCAACCACGCAGCGCGGGCAGTGTTGGGCTCAGACACCGTCCCGCTGTATTCCGCCGAACTGCCCGGCGGCGGTTCGGTGCGGAAGCGTCCGACGCCGCCGGGCCCGGTTGACGCCGTCTACTTCCCGGCCTGCGTTGGCACTATGTTCGGACCGGCAGGAGCCGGTCCAGACGGTCAGGGACGCGGCGTCCAGTACAGCTTCGAACAACTCTGTGTCCGGGCCGGGCTCACCCTCCTCGTACCCGAAGGCGTCGATGGCCTGTGCTGCGGGACGCCCTGGTCCTCGAAAGGCATGGCGGCGGGCCAAAGAACGATGAGGGAGAAGACCTTGGCCGCCCTCCGGGAGGCGACCCGGGACGGGGAGCTTCCAATCGTGTGCGACGCGTCCTCCTGCACCGAGGGCCTGCGCCAGGCGGTGGAATCGGACGCACCCGCGGCAGGGCAGCGCGCCCTGCGGATGCTGGACGCCGTGGACTTCGCCGCGAAACGGATCCTGCCCCGGCTGCCCGGCCACGAGAAGCTGGAGTCACTGGCGCTCCATCCCACCTGCTCGTCCACCCGGATGGGCCTCGACGATGCCCTGGACGCCGTCGCCGGCGCCGTGGCGGACCGGGTTGAGATCCCGGAAAACTGGGGCTGCTGCGCGTTCGCCGGGGACCGGGGCATGCTGCACCCGGAACTGACAGCGTCGGCGACCGCGAAACAGGCTGCAGAAGTGGCCGACATGGAAGCCGCCGCCCACGCCTCCTGCAACCGGACCTGCGAACTGGGCATGACCCGGGCCACGGGCGCCCAGTACAGGCACGTGCTCGAGTTGCTGGAAGAGGTCACGCGGTAGACAGAACGCTCCCTCCTTTCCTGCACGTTTTGCGCCAACGCTTTCTCACGGGATGGGAGAGCGTTGGCGATTTTCGTGCGAAACGTGGGAGAGCGTTGGGCTATTTGAAGGTCTTGCGCTTTGTTCCGGTGCCGTCCGGGGCGTAGGTGATCCATTCGCCGGTCTTCCGTCCGACGTCGAAGGATCCCTCGTCCAACAGCTCGCCGCTGCGGTGCCACCGCTGCCAGAAGCCGTCCTGCTGCCCGTCCCGGAATGCCCCCTTCTGCACCAGTCCGCCTCCTTCGCGGTACCAGACGCAGTCGCCGTTGAGCCGTCCGCGACGGTAACCGGCCTCGGCTTTAACTTGGCCGCTGCGGAAGTAAAAGACCCACCGGCCGTGGCGTTCGCCGTCCAGGTACTCCCCGGCGCCGGAGACCCTGCCGTCCGTAAATAGTTCTTCAGCCATAACGCCAGAATACATTTGCGCACGACGTGATCAAATGATCACGCTCGGTTATCATTTATACATGGGGACTGAGGAGCGCCACCGCCGCATCGGAGCACTGTTGCGGCACCAGGAGCATGTAACGATCGATGAGCTGATGGGCGCCGTTGGTGCCTCCGGGGCGACGATCCGCCGTGACCTGGATGTCCTGGCCCGGCACGGCGTTCTCCGCCGGGTCCACGGCGGTGCCCGGAGCCTCGTACTCGGGGGCGGATACCCTGAGTACGGCCAACGCGAAATCGAGGACCACGCCGTGAAGGTGCGGATTGCGGCCGGCGTCGCCGCACTGCTCCCGGACCGCGGGCACGTCTGGGTGGACAGCGGCACCACTGCCACCGCGGTGGCCCGCCAGCTGAGGCTGCGGCAGATGACCGTGATGCCGATGTCGTTGCAGGCTGTCAGCGCGTTGACCGAAGGGGGCCCAGCTGCCGGCCGTCATCCCGACCTGCTGCTGCCCGGCGGGAGTTTGCTCGCCGGCGAACAGTCATTCCGCGGACCCATGACGGAATCGAACATCCGTTCGCTGCGGTTTGATGCAGCCGTCCTCACGCCCTGCGCACTGAACCTCCGGGATGGGATGATGGCCCACGACCTCGACGACGCGGCGGTAAAACGCGCTGCAGTAGAGTCCGCGGCCCGGGTGATCGTGGCCTGCTGCGCAGCGAAATGGAACGCCACCGCCGTCGCACTTGTCGCGTCGCTGGATGCCGTGGACGTCCTCGTCACGGACCATCAGTTCAGTGCCGGAGACCTTGACCAGCTCACCCAACACTCGGTGGAAGTAGTGATCGTATGACCAAGACGGCAACCCGCCCGCAACTCAACGCCGCCGCAGCGGCCACCTTCCTGATCTTCGGAATTAACGGGCTGGTATTCGCCAGCTGGGCCGCCCGCATCCCTGCGGTGACGGACATCCTTGGCATCTCCTCCGGGCAGATGGGGACCCTGTTGTTGTGCGTGGCGGCGGGATCCCTGGTCGCCCTGCCCACTGCCGGCCACGTGGTGGGACGGATCGGGACAGCGAATGCCGTGCGCGCCGCCGGCCTGGTCGCGGCTTTTGCCGGCGTCGGCGTGGCGCTGGCGCTGCTGGCCGGCTCCGTGCCGGGAACCGCCGTTGCACTGTTTTTCTTCGGTGTGGGCATCGGCCTGTGGGACGTGTCCCAAAACATTGAAGGCGCCGACGTCGAACACCAGCTGGGGCGAACCATCATGCCGCAGTTCCATGCAGCCTTCAGCGGCGGCGCGTTCCTCGGCGCCCTGATCGGCGCTGGCCTGGCGGGTCTGGGTGTCGGGCTTCCGGCGCACCTGCTGGTGATTGCCGTCATTGTCGCCACACTGACGGTTGTTGCGCCGCGCTATTTCCTGCCGCACCTCCCGGCACCCGCGGCTGGATCCGGGGAGCGAACGGAACCCAAGGGGCGCACGGCCTGGCGGGACGGTCGGACACTGCTGATCGGTTTGGTGGTGCTCGGCGCGACACTTACCGAAGGCGCCGGCAACGACTGGATCGCGAAAGCCGCCGTCGACGGCCTGAAGGCCACAGATTCCACCGGTGCGCTGCTTTTTGCCGCCTTTGTCCTGGCCATGACCGCTGTGCGGTTCTTCGGCGGCCGGGCGATTGACGCCTACGGCCGGGTACCCGTGCTCCGTGCCAGTATGGCGGCGGCCGCCGCAGGGCTGGGGCTATTTGTGCTGGCCGGGAATCTTTGGTGGGCCACGGCGGGCGCGGTGCTCTGGGGTGCAGGGGCCGCACTTGCGTTCCCGATGGGGATGTCGGCTGCGGCTGACGATCCCAGGCATGCCGCCGCCCGTGTTGCAGTGGTGTCCACGATCGGGTACATCGCATTCCTGGCGGGGCCGCCGCTGCTGGGCTACCTCGGAGACCTGGTCGGCATCCGGGTGGCACTGCTGACCATCATGATTCCAATTCTTGGGGCACTGCTGCTCGCCGGCGCCGCGAAGCCCGCGCGCGCCAGCTGATTAGCCGGCGGGCATCTGCATTTTCCTGAATGCAGATGTTCCGGCAGGACAGCCAGAGCAGGAGCACCACCGGGACGGCCAGGCATACGCTGCCGACCGTGTCCACGAGCCAGTGGGCGGACAGATACGTGCGGCTGACCATCATGGCCAAGACGCCAAGACCAGCAAGCACCCCGGCCCAGGCGCGGCCCAGCAAAATTGCCACCACCACCAGGAAAGCGGCTGTACTCGCAACGTGGCCGGAAGGGAATGATCCCGTGTCGGTCAGGACAATGGTGTTGGCGGGCCGCTCGCGGAGGATGGCCGCCTTGAGGATCTGGGTAAGACCAAGGACAACTATCCCTGCTGCGGCGGCGAAAACTGCCGTCCGCGCGCGCCTTCGCAGCAGCAGGGCCACGACGAGCAACCCGTGCAGCACCAGGACGCCCCGGTAGCCGGCCAGGTTGAGGAAGCCATTGAGCCCGTCCCAGAACGGAGCGCGCAGGGCGGTGACCGCGCCGGCCCAGCCTTCGTCCAGGGACTGAAACGGGGGATGCTGGACGTCCGTGAGCAGCATCCCCGTCAGTACTGCGCCCAAGGTGAGCAGGGCCGTACTGGCCGCCAGCACGCGGCCCGCGGACAATCGCTGAGGGTCCAGCACTCGGGTCATCGTCTCATCCTAGCGAAGGGATCGTCCCGCCCGGGCAGTAAGGTGGTCGGATGCGAAGCATGCTGAGGAAGGCGCCGGGGCGCGTGGGAAGAGTGGACCGCCGAATTGTCCGTGCGGTGGCCGGCCTCCCCGGGGGAAATTACGACGAGTTCTTCCGGCGGCTTTCCGCGGCAGCGAATAACGGCAGGTTGTGGATAGGCATTGCCGCCGTGATGGCACTGTTTCCGGGGCGGACCCGTCGTGCTGCCGTCCACGGGGTGCTGGCGCAGGCCGTTGCCTCCGCAGTCACGAACCTCGGATTCAAGACGCTGCTGCCGAGGGCACGTCCGCTGCCGGAGCACCTTCCGGCCTTCAGGTTTGTCCACCCCCAACCCAAGAGCTCGTCCATGCCCTCGGGCCACTCGGCCTCTGCCGTCGCGTTCGCCCTTGGCGTCGGTATGGTCCGGCCGCCCCTCGGAGCCGCGCTCGCGCCGCTTGCCGCGGGCGTCGCCTACTCCCGTGTTCATACCGGCGCGCACTGGCCCTCTGATGTGTTTTTCGGCTCGGCGATCGGGGCCGGGGCTGCCCTGGCAGCCCGGAAATGGTGGCCTGTCCGGCCGCCCTTCCCGGCCATCCGCCGGAGTGCAGCGACAGTCGCCAAGCTTCCGGAGGGTACAGGTCTGGGTATCGCTGTGAATACGCTGGGCGGCTCCTACGCCGCGGAAACCGCGGCGGCCCTGCACAAAATATTCCCCAAGGCGCATATAAAGGAAGTTTCCCAGGACGAAGACCTGGCGGAGGAGATTGCGCGGGTCGTTGGCCAGCCCGGTGTTGTGGCCCTGGGCGTCTGGGGCGGTGACGGAACCGTTGGAACGGCCGCGGCTGCCGCCGTCGAGCATTCCCTGCCGCTGCTGGTCCTGCCGGGGGGAACCCTGAACCATTTCGCGCGCGACGCGGGCATTCCAACCCTCTCCGAGGCGGTGGAAGCCGCGACCCGGGGGGAAGCGGCCCGAGCGGACCTGGGCTTGGTGGCAGTGGAACGGGGGCTTCCCGGTAACCCCGAGCAGGTGCACGTGACGATGCTCAACACCGCGAGTATAGGCCTCTACCCGAACCTGGTTCGCCGGCGTGAGCTGTTGCAGCCGGCGCTTGGCAAACCCTTGGCCGGCATCGTCGCGATGTTCCGGACCTTCGCGGCCGGGACCCCCACCAGCCTGGTCGTCGACGGCGTACGGCACAAAGTCTGGATCCTGTACATCGGCCGCGGACGTTATTATCCCCGCGACCATGCCCCGCTGGTTCGTCCGGTCCTTGACGACGGCGTCTTCGACCTCAGGATGATCACGGCCGACGAATCGTTTGCCCGGTTGCGGCTGCTGTGGGCTGTTTTGACCGGGACGGTCGCCACCTCGCGCATAACGCACCTGTCCGAAGCCACCCGGATCCGGGTGGAACCGGTGGATTCGACAATGGTCCTCGCGGTCGACGGCGAGGTTATGCCGGCGGTCCGGACCGTCGAGTTCTCGGTGCGGCCGGGCGCCCTGACGTACTACTCCCCGCTGACTGAACGCTGACGCATTTACCGGCCCGCCCGGCATGGACCGGCGTAGTCTGTGAGTGAGTCCTGACCGGCCTGAAGGGATAAGCCATGCAGCCAGTGCAGCAGTCCTCCGTCCAATCCGCAGACGGCACCAGCATTGGCTTTGAGACCGCCGGGGCCGGCGAGCCGCTGATTTTCGTCACCGGCGCCTCGAATGACCGGATGGCCGCGGCGCCACTGGCGGCGGCGCTCAGGGACAGTTTTACCTGCATCAGCTACGACCGGCGGGGCAGGGGCACCAGCGGGGACACCCGGCCCTACGACATCCGCCGTGAAGTGGAAGACCTTGAGGCGCTGCTGGGGCTCTACGGCGGCCGCGGCCACGTCTTTGGGTACTCATCCGGCGCCATCCTGGCCCTTCGGGCTGCCGTGGACGGCCTCGACTTCCAGACAATTGTGCTTTATGAGCCTCCGCTCTTTATGGCCGGCGGCACTCCGGCCTCCACCGTTGAACATGTCCGGCGGATCGAAGAGCTGGTGGCCGGGCGCAGGCCCGGTGACGCCGTCGAATATTTCCAGACCGTGGTCGTGGGGATCCCCCCAGCGGCTCTGCACGGCCAGCGCAAGGCACCCTTCTGGTCGGGAATGGAGGCCATCGCCCAGACGCTGGCTTACGATCAGGCCATCTGCGGCGACCCGAACGTGAGCGTCGAGGCACTGTCCCGGGTCTCGATCCCCAGCTTTGTCCTGAGCGGCGACGCAACTTTCCCCGGACTGGCCGAGGCTGCGAAGGGCGTAGCCGCCATGATTCCCGGCGGCGTCTGGCGCAACATCGCCGGCCAAGGACATGATTTGTCGGCGGAAGCCCTGGCGCCGGTTTTCCGGGAGTTGCTGGGCCGCTGACCGGCGCCGGGTCGACTCAGGGTCATCCTCCCGGACTACCCTGGGTCGACCCGGAATCATCCCTGAGACCGGTGAAACCGGCGGTTGGCCTCGGTAGCGTGGTGGGTACACCAACCACTCCTACGCAAAGGACCGCTTCCATGATCGAAGCACGAGGCCTGACGAAGGTGTACGGCGATAAAACCGCCGTCGCCGGGGTCAACTTCACTATTGAAGCCGGCAGGGTCACCGGATTCCTGGGCCCTAACGGCGCCGGCAAGTCCACTACCATGCGCATGATCATGGGACTGGACCGTCCGACGTCGGGCACCGTCACGGTCAACGGCACCCCGTTGGCGCGCCACGCTGCACCGCTGCGCGACGTTGGGGCGCTGCTCGACGCCAAGGCAGTCCACACCAGCCGCTCCGCCTACAACCACCTCCTGGCCATGGCCGCCACGCACAGCATCCCCAAAAAGCGCGTCCACGACGTGATCGAAATGACGGGGCTGGCGGACGTTGCCAAGAAAAAGGTCGGCGGCTTCTCGCTTGGCATGGGACAGCGGCTCGGGATTGCCGCGGCACTTCTCGGCGACCCGCAGACCATCATCTTGGACGAGCCCGTCAACGGACTGGACCCGGAAGGCGTTGTCTGGGTCCGCAACCTCGTTAAGTACCTCGCGTCCGAGGGGCGCACGGTCTTCCTCTCCAGCCACCTGATGAGCGAAATGGCAGTTACCGCCGACCACCTGATTGTGATCGGCCGCGGCCGGATCATCGCCGACGCGCCGATCCAGGACATCATCACCGGCAAGGGCCAGGTCCGCACGCGTGTGCGCACGGACAGGCCGGACCAGCTGATGCAGCTGTTGGCCTCTGACGGCGTCTCCGTGGAACTGCAGGACAACGAACTCCTCGAGGTCTCAGGCCTGGATCCCCGCGGGATCGCGCGCGCTGCCCTCGACAGCCACGTCCTGATCTACGAACTCACCCCGCTTCGGGCCAGCCTCGAGGAGGCATACATGGAATTGACCAAGGATGAGGTCGAATACCACTCGCTGATCACCGCGGGCGCTGCGGCCCCCGTCCAGACCGGAGGCAACTAAGCCATGAGCTCAACAACCCTCGAACCCTCCCGCCGCGGCGCGCATGCAGGCGCCGGTGGCGTTGCGGCCGGCCAGGAGTCCAGCACCGGTCCGGGACCGAGCTTCTTCCGGGTCCTGAATTCCGAATTCATAAAATTCCGCACCCTCCTCTCCACCCTGATCCTGCTTGCTTCCACCGTCCTGGTGATGGTTGGCTTCGGTGCCCTGTCCGCGTGGGGAACGGGACAGTTCTCTGAGGCGGCCTCCCGGGACCCGCAAGCGGCAGCGGCATTTGCCGCGCAGGGCGGAGATCTCGCCGTCGGCGTCCCCACATCCGGCATCGCATTCGCCCAGCTGATCCTGGGCTCGCTGGGTGTGCTGCTGATGAGCTCCGAATTCACCACGGGCATGGCCCGCTCCACCTTCGCCGCCGTCCCCAAGCGGATTCCGGCCTATGCCGCGAAACTGCTTGTTGTTATGGTGACGGCGTTTGTGCTCACGGCGGCTTCCGTGTACCTGGCCGGCCTTGTGTCGCTGCCGATCCTGGGCAACTACAACCTTAAGTTGGACCTCGCCAGTTCGCAGTCGGTGAAGATGATGCTCGTCAACAGCGCCTACATCGCAGCCGTCGCCGCTATCGGCATGGCACTGGGCTCGCTGGTCCGCAACTCGGCCGGGGGCATTATGAGCCTGGTCGGGCTGTTCTTTGTGGCCCCGATCGCCTTCCAGCTGATCCCCGGCGATTTCTTCGTCGAAGCCCGCAAGTACCTCCCCGGCAACACGATCGACCCGATGATAGCGGTCCAGCACGTCCCGGACACGCTGGAAGCCTGGCAGGCTGCCCTGGTCCTGGGCGCCTGGGTCGTCATCCCAGTGGTCCTGGCCGCCGTGGTACTGAAACGGCGGGACGTCTAACCTCCGCCGGCCCAGCGTCTAGGCTCAGAACATGATCGATGCAGTTCCTGTGAAGGACGCGCCAGCCGGCCCGGCTGACGCGTCCTTCGCTGAAATCACCGACCGCCGCCGGGGGCGGTTCCGGCGCTACCTGTTTGAGCATCCGCGGGTGATGGATACCGTCGTGGTGCTTTGCTACCTTGGACTCGTCATTCCAGCGGGCGTCGAGTCAGCGCACGACGGCGTGTGGCCGGTTGTGGGACTGCTTGCGGCGGGCGCAGGGGCGCTCTTCTTACGGCGAAGCCGGCCGGTGGCGGTTTTGGCCCTCGTGGCCGTGCTCGACCTGGGTGTGACCTTGCTGCATCCTTGGGGTTCGAACGTCTCCGCCGGACTGTGGTTTGCGCTCTACTCCGTGGCGGTGGCGCGCAGCCGGCGGTTTGCCCTGTTATCCCTTATGTCGGCTACTGCGCCGCTGGTGATCCCCTACGTCCTGCTGGCGGTTGGGCCGCTGGACGGCAGGTTGCCGGACACGGGTGTGAACACGCCGGAGAACTTCCAGCTGATTAGCAGCATCGCCTCCGGCGTCAGCATCACACTCTCCAACGTTATTGCTACCGGGATCGGAATATCCGTCCGGCAGCGGCGCGAGCACGAACAGGAGATTGCCGCCTGGGCCGTCCGGGCCGCACGGCTCGGATCGGCCGCCGAACGCAACCGTATCGCCCGGGAAATGCACGACGTCGTGGCGCATGCGCTCACGGTCATGATCAGCCTTTCGGACGGCGCAGCCGTGGTTATCAAAAAAGACCCGGTGCGGGCGGTCGATGTCCTCGGGGAACTCTCCAGCACCGGGCGCACCGCCCTGGCGGACATGCGGCGCGTCCTCGGCGTGCTGCGTGACGAGTCGGCCACCGGGCAGGCTCCGCGCGAACCTCTCGTGACAGGTGACAACCTGGGCAAATTGCTGGCGGGATTCCGGACCGCCGGACTCCCGCTGCACTACACCCACACCGGTCCCGCGCTGCCCCTGGACACCGCGTTCCAGCTAACGGTCTACCGGATCGTGCAGGAATCGCTGACGAACGTGCTCCGCTACGGCCGGTCGCTGGGCCGGGTGGACGTGGTGATTGCCCGGGACGGCTCCACCGTCACCATCGAAGTTGTGGACGATGGCAAGGGCAGCCTGGACGCCGGCGGTTCGGCTGCGGCCCGGGGGATCCTGGACTCCCCCGGAACTGTGGGCACCGGCCAGGGCCTGGCCGGAATGCTGGAGCGGGCCAGATTCTATGCGGGCACCGTGGAGGCGGGACGAAGCGGAGAATACGGTTGGCGAGTGCGGGCCGTCCTGCACTTGAACGGCGACAACGGAAAGTAAGTGCATATGAGTCAAGGGGAACCGATGGGCGAGACTGCACCGATCCGCATCCTTCTGGTGGATGACCAGCCGCTCCTGCGGATGGGATTCCGGCTGATCCTGGAGGGCGAAGCCGATCTGGAAATTGCGGGCGAGGCGTCCGACGGAGCCGAAGCAATCCGTCAGGTCCGTGACCTTCAGCCCGACGTCGTGCTGATGGACGTGAGGATGCCGGTGTTGGACGGAATCGAGGCCACCCGGGCCATCACCGCGTCCGGAATCCACTCGAAGATCATCATCCTCACCACTTTCGACCTCGACGAATACGCTTTTGCCGGCCTCCAGGCCGGCGCTTCGGCCTTCCTGCTCAAAGACGTCGCTCCCGCTGAACTGATCAGCGCCGTCCGGGTGGTGGCAAGTGGAGACGCCGTGGTGGCGCCGCGCATCACCCGGCGGTTGCTGGAAACGTATGTCCGCAGCGGCGGTGCCGGCACGGGCGGCGGTGCTGCAGGCAGCGGGGTGGGCCCGGGCACACCCGGTCCGGGATCCCCGGCCGGGGCCCGTCCGGTCAAGGATCCGCTGCTGGAGGACCTTACGCCGCGCGAAAACGAGATGCTCGGGGCGATGGCCGAGGGACTCTCCAATGCCGAGATTGCGCACCGGTATTTCCTCTCCGAAGCCACCGTCAAAACACACGTGGGCCGGATCCTGACCAAACTGCACCTGCGCGACCGGGTCCAGGCCGTGGTGTACGCCTACGAGACCGGCCTGGTGGTGCCCAGCAACCCCGACTACTGAGCCCGCGGTGAGCGGCGGGCGGAGGCCTGTTTGCTTGAAGCAGTGGTTTCAGACACACGGGTGAATTGCCTAGGGGGCAACTTTCATTGCCTTCTAGGCCTTGGTGTTGGGGTAGTGCCCCGCCTGCCCATCCGTCATTTGTGGGATTGCACAGGACAGGCGGTCCTGAGTCCGGTTTAGGGTGAAACGTCAATGTGGTCCGCCACACAAATAGTTACTTTCCACCGCGGACCCGCACAATTCCCGAAGGACGGCGCCTTATGCAGGCTGACCAGCAGCTCTCCAAGTCCCTGAAACCCAGGCACTTGTCCATGATTGCCATCGCCGGAGTGATCGGCGCAGGCCTGTTTGTCGGCTCCGGTGCGGCAATCCAGCAGGCGGGGCCCGGGATCCTGGTCGCTTACACAGCGGCAGGGCTCGTTGTTATTCTGGTCATGCGCATGTTGGGCGAGATGGCCGCTGCCAACCCGGAAACTGGTTCGTTCTCGACCTACGCGGACAAAGCCCTGGGTCGCTGGGCCGGGTTCAGCATCGGCTGGCTCTACGCCTGGTTCTGGATCATCGTCCTGGGCATTGAAGCCACGGCCGGCGCGGCCATCATGCACCGCTGGGTGCCGGGGATCGACCAGTGGGTCTGGGCGCTGCTGCTGATGGTGCTCCTGACCTTGACCAACCTGGGCTCGGTGAAGTCCTTTGGTGAATTCGAATTCTGGTTCGCCTCCATCAAGGTCGCGGCGATTGTGCTGTTCCTGATATTCGGCATCGCCGCCATCCTGGGCCTTATACCGGGCGTGCCGGCTCCCGGCGTGAGCAACCTGCTCGAAAACGGCGGCTTTATGCCCAACGGACCGGGTGCCGTGCTGGCAGGCATCCTTGTGGTCGTATTCTCCTTTTTCGGTGCTGAAATCGCCACGATCGCTGCCGGCGAATCCGAAAACCCTGTCGACGCCGTCAAAAAGGCCGTGAAATCGACCGTCTGGCGCATTCTCGTTTTTTACATCGGATCCATTGCGGTGGTGGTTACGCTGCTGCCCTGGAATTCCGCCTCCGTGGCCAAGAGCCCGTATGTTGCCGTCATCGAGCTCTTCGGAATCCCCGGCGCCGGCACCATTATGGACATCGTGGTGCTGACCTCCGTGCTTTCCTGCCTCAACTCCGGCCTGTACACCGCCAGCCGGATGCTGTTCTCCCTCTCCCGCCGCGGCGATGCCCCGCGGTCCTGGATGCGGATCTCCAGGCGCGGCGTACCCGCCGCGGCAGTCCTGGCCTCCACAGTGGTCGGCTTTGTCACTGTTGGCCTGAACTACGTCGCCCCGGATACGGTCTTTTTGTTCCTGGTTAACACCTCAGGTGCCATCGCCTTGTTTGTGTGGCTCGTGATCGCCGGCTCGCAGCTGATCCTGCGCCGCAGGATGGGCGCTGCGGCCAAGGACCTGCAGCTCAAGATGTGGCTCTTCCCCTATTTGACCTGGGTGGCAATCATCAGCATTGTTGCGTTGCTGATCGGCATGGTGGTCCTGGAGTCCACCCGCGAATCGCTGCTGCTTTCCCTGGCCCTTGCCGCGGTTGTTGTTGGTATCGGCGTGTGGCGCTACCGCAAAAACGGCGGGAAGCCTGCAGCTCCCGCGGCCGACGAGGTCAAGATGGGAGCGTCTGAGGTACCCCTCGAAGACGCCGCTGCAGGGTCGCGCCCCGCCTCGTAGCACCGAAAGCCCCTGCCTGGTGCTGGTCCGTGGGCTGGATGTGTCCCGCGGGCCAGCACCGCGGGACATGTCCCGCGGGCCAGCACCGCGGGACATGTCCAGCTCTGCCGCGCACGGGTGGACATGATGGACATATGTACACCGGGCCTCACCAAGGGAGGGCATGCCCACCGGCCGGGAACCGGCGCCCGGAACTTCCCGCGGAGCACGCTGAAACGGGACAATGCCTTCGGCGACACAGGCGAAATCTACCAACTGGCCACCATGATCGGGTCAGTGCCCGGCGGCTACGCGGCCGGCCTGGTCGTCGCCGTCTACCGGCAGCGCCAGGGCCACGGCGCTAGACTCGGAGCCATGCCTTCACAGCCCAATGCCGCAGCCCACATCCAGGACCTTGGTGCGTACGTCACCGCGTCGCCGTCGAGCTTCCATGCCGTCCACGAAGCCGCCCGCCGGCTGAACGGGGCAGGATTCACGGCCCTTGACGAGCGGGAGCCCTGGCAGATGCCCGCCGGCGCAGGGAAGTTCTACGTGATCCGCGACGGAGCCATCATCGCCTGGGTGGTGCCCGGGACAGCCCATCCCACCACGGCCTTTAACATTCTGGGCGCCCATACGGACTCCCCGTCGTTTAAGCTCAAGCCCAAACCCACGACGGGCAAGTTCGGTTGGCTGCAGGCCGGCGTCGAGGTCTACGGCGGTCCGCTGCTCAACTCCTGGCTGGACCGCGAATTGCAGCTCGCAGGGCGCCTCGTGCTGCGTGACGGCAGCCAGCACCTCACGGCCACCGGGCCGCTGCTGCGTTTCCCCCAATTGGCCATCCACCTGGACCGTGCCGTCAACGAGGGGCTGGCCCTGGACAAGCAGCAACACATGAACCCGGTGTACGGGCTCGGCGATCCGGCAGGGGAAGACCTGTTGGGCCTGCTCGCGGACCGGGTTGCCGGTGCCGACGTGGACGCTGCCCAGATCGGCGGCTACGACGTTGTCATTGCCGATACCCAGGCCCCGGCAGTGTTCGGCGCGAAAGGCGAGTTCTTCGCGTCCGGCCGGCTGGATAACCTGTCCGCAACCCACGCCGGGCTCACGGCCCTGATCGCCCACGCCGCCGCGCCGCTCCCGGCCGGGTCGCCGATTGCCGTGCTAGCCGCGTTTGACCATGAAGAGATCGGCTCCGCCTCCCGCTCCGGTGCCAGCGGGCCCCTCCTTGAGGACATCCTGGTGCGCATTTCCGACGGTCTGGGGGCTTCTGCGAGCCAGCGGCGGCAGGCCTTCGCCGCGTCATTTTGCGTCTCCGCCGACGCCGGTCACGCCGTCCACCCCAATTATGCTGAACGGCACGATCCGGCCAACCGGCCGGCGCTGAACGGCGGCCCGCTGCTGAAGATCAACGCGAATCAGCGCTACGCAACGGACGCAACCGGCGCAGCTCTTTGGTCGCGGCTCTGCGCGGACGCCGGCATCCCGTACCAGGAGTTCGTCTCCAACAACGAGATGCCCTGCGGCTCCACCATCGGTCCGTTGACCGCCACCCGACTCGGTATCCGGACGGTCGACGTCGGTGTGCCACTGCTTTCGATGCACTCGGCCCGGGAGCTCTGCGGCGTGGACGATCCTTACCGGCTTGCGAGGGTGACGGAATTGTTCTTCCGCACCGCGGCGTAGTCGCTCAAGGTGTAACCCTGTAATCCTGCGGCCGTTAGGGCAGGCAGGAAGCGGCGGCCCCGTTGATTCGGTAGAGGTGGACCGCGTTGCCGTCCTTGAACGTGTCCCGTATGGTGCCGTTGCTGACGTGCACCGTGCGGTCCTCGTCCAGCACCGCGGCGGTGAAATCCGCGCCACGCAGGCACCCCAGAGTGAGTTCAGCATGCTGTGCCTGTGCCTGCGCCGAGCCCGCGAAGATGTAGAGGTCGCCGTCGAGTACTTTCACGGCCGTGTCGACGCCCGCAGTCCGGGTCAGGGCACCGTCCAGGAACGGCGCGTTGAGCACCGGTGCCAGGACGGTGATTTGTTGGTTGACGGAGGTCACCCAGGGCCTTATCTCGTCACCGCATGATTCCCGGAGGATGTGGAAGGATTGGCACGGGCCGCCGAAGCTGTGGTTGAAATAGACAATTCCCCGTGCGCCGTGGATCAGGCTGCTCCAGACGGCGGCCCTGATTTGCGGGCCGGTGATGGTGGGGGCTTTGGCCTCGCCCGCCGGATGCCCTAGTTCCACAAAGGCCCACACCGGTTTGCTGCCGGCCGGCCGGACCAGGGATCGGACCCGGTCAACTGTCCAGCCATAATTGGCGCCCAGCCGGCATTCCAGGTCCGTCAGGTTGCGTCCCCCGCCCAGCCTTCCGCCACCCTCCCCTTGGCCGCAGATGTTGGGGTCGGTGAACCAGTAGTTGTCGACCGAAACCACGTCCTGGAATTCATTGACGAAGACCGACGCTTCTTCATCGGTCTCCCAGAAGCTGACGCCCTTGCCGTAGTTGGCATACGTCATGGTTCCGTCGGCAATAGCTGCAGAGAGCTTCCGCTGCACAGAATAGCCACAGGGCACTCCCGCGGGGTTGCAGACCTCCCCCTGCCCGGGCCACTTTCCGGTCCATTTGGAGGACCCCGGCCCCGCCCACATGTCGGGTTCGTCGGCAAGGACCAGGCCCGAGCTCCATGGCGAGGGTTCGCTCGTCACAGCGTGGACACCGCCGGGCTGCAGCAGGGCGGTGTCGGAGTTCGCAGTCAAGTTCACGTAGGTGTTCAGCCCGACGCTTTTGTCCATTTCTATGTCGCCCGGCTCCAGGACGCTTTCCAGCCAGACACCAAGCGGGAAGTAGTCCGGGGTGGCAGGCAGTGGGTTCTCGAATCCGCCGTAGAAACCAGCCCCGCCATCGACTGCACGGAGGCCCTTGGCCGCAGCATCATCCGCGGGTGTCGTGGCGTTCGCCGCCAGAGATTCCCCGGGTGGCGCTCCACTGCCGCTGAAGAGCAGCGCGATCGCCAGACAAAAGGCGGCGGTCAAGACCGCGTGGGAGCGTTCTGGGCTAATTTTCACGGGCTATACCCCTCGGATGAGTTGGGCCAGGATTGCGGCGCTGCGGGTGCTGTCAAACCGCTCCGCCACGCGCTGCCGACCTGCAGCGCCCAGGCGGCTGGCCAGATCCGGGGAGTTCAGCACAAGGGCGACGGCGGCCGCGAGCCGGACGGCATCGTTGGCGGCGACCAGAAGGCCGCTCTGCTGGTCCTGCACCAACTCCGGGACGCCCCCAGCGCCGGTAACGACCACGGGGACGGACAATGACATAGCCTCCATGATTGCTACCCCCAGCGGCTCGGCATGGCTCGCGAGGGCAAAAACGTGTGCCTCCTCAAGTCCGGATCGGATGACTTCTTCGGATACGGCCCCGAGGAGCGTGATCCTGCCAGCCAAGTCCAACTCGGTGATGAACCGCTCAAGCTCAAGCCGGTATCCGGTTCCGCCAACTTCGTCCTCGCCGGCAACCACGAGCCGTGCGTCTATTCCCGCGTCCGCCAGCAATCGGACCGCGGCGACGAGGTCTTTGTGGCCTTTGCTGGGGTTGAGCCGCCCGCAACTGAATATCCTGGCGGGTCCCGCGCCCGTCCAGGGTTCATAAGGGGTCCGCCTGATGAAATTTGTGGTGTCGACCCCCATGGGCGCGATTTCAACCCTGCCTGGAAGCGCCGCGCCGAGCTGCTGGCCAATGTCCCGGAGTAGCCCCTTGGTGATGACCACGGCGAAAGCGGCATTTTGCCACTTGTCGGCTTGATTGGGCCCGTAATCGGCCAGCGGACCGTGAAGCGTCAGGCTGTAGGGGAGGCCTGAGAGGCGGTGGGCAAAGAGTGCTATCTGTGCGGCGTCCGCGCAGGAGTGGACGTGGATATGCGTCCAGGCCCTGCTCCGGGAAACCCGGACCAGATCGGCAGCGGCAAGGACAAGCGCGGCCAGGTAGAGTGCACCCATGACCTGCCGGCGCAGTCCGACCGCCGGTGCACGCCCAGCTCGGTATTCCCTGACCGACCACCGGAGGGCGGGCGCCCGGCCGGACATCAGTCCTCTTAGCAGGGTTGCTGAGGCAAGGACGAGGGTTGCCGGTGAGGGTGGCACGAGGTAGTACGTCTCATTTTCCGCGCCCCCGGCCCAGCCATGGCTCACCCTCCCCCCTTTGGGGCGGCGGGTGGAGATCAGTTCCGGCTCCATTCCCAAGGTCCGCAGTGCGGCCACTTCACGCCAGAAGAAACTGTGGGTCTGCCCCGGAAACTCAGGGACCAGATATCCGAATGCCATGGGAACCCCTTCAAACTTTGAAGGTCTTCGTGGGGAAGGTCCGGCAGGGCGGGCCTGTGCGCCATCCTACTAAATTACTGCCTCCGGCACAGCCGGAATCGGTAAAGACGTTTTCGGAAAAGTACTGTTTCCGGCGCGGCCCAAGGGCTAGTGTCAGAAAAGACGGGCACTGGCGTTGTGACCCGGCGGTCCTCTAGGTAGGTTGGGGAAGTGAATGGCCGGTACTGTCCGAATCCCGGAGCAAAGATCCGGCGCGTCACCACGCCAATCCTCCGCGCTGGCCGACTTCGAGATATCCCCGGCGCCAAAGGGCCACCCGCCGCTGCTCCTCCGAATGGTCGCGTTTGGCGTGTTTTTCTTTCCCTCAAGCATGGTCTTGGGCGGGCTGGGGGCGGCCGGGACCGTGCCGCTGTTGCTATCGGCCGGGCTCTTTGTGCTGTGGGTGGTCTCTTTCCTGCTCGGCCTGCATGACCCCGTGGGCTTCCGGCATCCGGGACGGCTTGCCCTGGGCGCGCTGATCCTGGCGTCGTGCCTGTCCTATATCGGGCTCGTATCCGGCTGGACCGGGGGCAGCACCCCTGTTGTTCGGGCTTCGGCGGACAGATGGCTGATCCTGTTGGCAGCCAGCGCAGGGATCGTCCTGGTCACCACCGAACAGATCCGAACCGTCACCCACGCATTGGTGCTGGTCAGGGCCCTGCTCGCGGGCGGCGTCTTCTGTTGCCTGGTGGCCGTGGTCCAGTTCTACTTCCGGGTGAACCCGATGGAATGGATCCAGGCCGCCATGCCCGGCTTTACCTACAATGGCGGTGATACGCCGTTCCAGGCGCGAGGCGCCCTGATGCGGGTGTCCGGCAGTACTTTTCACTCCATTGAGCTCGCCGTGGTCACGGCGATGCTGCTGCCGCTGTCGATCTGGCGCGGGCTCTACGATCCCGTCGGCCGCAAATGGATCCATTGGGGAGTCACTGCGCTCCTGGTCTTTGCTGTGGCGTCCACGGTGTCGCGCTCAGGAGTCCTTGGCCTGACGGTGGGAATGTTGACGTTCCTGCCGTTCCTGCCGAGGGGGGCCCGGCGCTGGCTGAGCCTGATTCTGCCGGTGGTGCTCGCGGGACTCTTCCTGACCGTTCCTGGTCTGGTCAGTACGATCAGCGAGAGCGTCAGCGTCGGTGAGTCCGACCCCTCGATCAGCAACAGGACCAATAACTATCCCCTGGTGGCCGCCATGTTCGAGGAGCGTCCCATCTTCGGGACGGGACCCGGAAACTACGTGCCGCAAAACGCTGTATTCATTCTCGACAATCAATACCTGAATACCGCGGTAACCCTCGGATTGGTGGGACTGCTCGCAGTGGTCCTCTACCTGTTGCTCCCGGGTCTGGCCGCTGTGCAGGCAGCCCGGGTTGCCCGGACCCAGTCGCTGAAATGCCTGGCCGGTGCCATCGCGGCGGCGGGACTCGTCGCGGGTGTCTGCTCTTTGGGGTTCGACTCCCTCTCATTTCCGGTCTTTGCGCTTGTCTACCCGCTGTTCGTTGGCCTCGGCGGAGCCGTCTGGATCCTCGTCAAGCGCGAGACAAAGGTTCTGGCGGTCGTTGACGTCGCGGCGCCACCGGATAGTTTGCCCAAGAACGGCCCAACTGCGCGAAATGGAGACAACTAATGGATCCCCTGGCTGTGCTCAAAACGTTGTGGCACCATAAGTTCTTCGTCCTTCCTGTTGTGCTGCTTACGCTCCTGGCCGCGGGATATGTTTACCAGTTCGGTCCGAGGTCGTATGAGGCGAGCATGAGCTACGCGGTGGTGAATCCGATCGTCCCGACGAGCGAAGACATCCAAAAGAAACCGGAACTTGGACTCGTGAATAAGGACAATCCCTACCTGCGGTCGGCAGACCCTGCCCTGGTCATCGATGTGCTGATCACCAGGCTCAACTCTCTGGCCGTGGGGGACAAGCTGCAATCGGCAGGGCTCGGCAATGAATACGCCGTGAGCCGCGGCCTCGGGGGCAACGGGTTTGTGGTGGACATCAGGGGCGTTGGCGACTCAGCACAGCAGGCCGTCGCGACCACCGAAGCCCTGGGCCAGCTACTGGAATCCAATCTCCTGGAAATGCAGAGCATCAATGGGGCGGACAAGACTTATTACTTCGCCCCGCTGATGGTCTCGAAGCCGGACCGTGCCACCGAGCTGTACTCAAACCGCCTGCGGGCAGCGATCATCGTTTTTCTGGTGGGCGCGATTCTGGTCTTCGGCGCGGTGTCCCTCGCCCGAGTGGTGGAGGTGGCGGGAAGAAAGCGGGCCGCCCGCAAGGCAGCGTCCCCAGCCGCCGGGGACGGGCCAGCCGGGCCGCCACCAGCGGACGGCCTCCGCATCCCTGATCCATCCGCTGGCATTCACAAGGCCTCAAGGGGCCCGGAGAGCACACGAGTACCAGGGCAGGGCCGCGGCCAGGCACCCGCCACCCGCGGCCAGGCGCCCGCCACCCGCGGCCAGGCGCCCGCCACTCGCGGCGGCAGGAGACGTTCAGCCGGCAGCCCGGAAGGGAGCACTGAACCGTACGCGACGTCAACGTCCGCGAGCCAGAGTAGCGTGGGCGGGCCCCACAGCGCTCCTTAGCGGCGGCCGGCGAGGGCCCCGGCAGGACCAGTGCGGCCGGCTTATGTGGCGTTCAGGTCTCCCCTGCACGCCGATTCAAGACTGTCCGCCACCATCGCCTGGGTGTGGTCCCAGCCCTGCCGGACCCCGGGCGCAGCTTTCCACTCCGGACCTGCGACCAGCAAAGAGAGTGCGCCGGCCAGGGCCGCCGGGGTTGGCCGGGCCCAGACGGCACCGGCGCCGGGAAGATCGGCTTGTGCCATGGCGGAGTCATTCAGGACGGGCCTGCAGCCTGCAGCCAGGAGTTCTTCGGCAGCCAAGGAGATATTCGTAAACGACATCACCAGACCGGCTTTGGTGCGGTTGTAGAGTTCATTCAGTTCAACTGGCAGAAGATTCCCATGACTCGTGACAGGAATACGCCAGTTCGCCACGCGGTCGCCATAGACATGGATCTCCACCTCCGGGTGCATATGGTGGAAGAGTTCCAGCGCCAACTTGCCGAGAACGTATCCCCTGCGGTCGGTGTTCCGCTTGGCGTAAAAAACCACGCCGCTTCGCGGCCGGCCGCGGGCATCCTCCAGGATCCGGTACACCCCGGTATCGCAGCCAAACGGGACCGTCAACGCCGGCACGATGCCTGATTCGTGCTGAAGCTGCGCTGCTACCATGTCGCCGAGCGCAATCAACTCGAGGCCCAGGTGGTATGACATTTCTGCGAGGGTGTACAGCGAACCGCGAGGATAAAAATAGGGTTCGTAGTCCTGTACAAGGTAGAAGAGGCGAATCGGGCCCCGCACCCGGGACGCCACCACATGAGCCGTCTGCCAGGAACTGGCCACAACCGCGTCGACCCCGTCGATGCTGGGTGTAGCTGACCTGATGGCTGCTTTCATCCCGGGCCAGCACCGCCGAATAACTTCCTCATGGCGAGCGACGTCGTCGGCGTTAACGTCGTAAAGGAACAGGGTGCAGCTGTGTCCGCGGCGCTCCAATCCTTCAACCATGCGGAACAGGGTTGTGTGCCCGCCGGATCCGGCCCCGGGCGGTGTGCAGACCCAGCCGATTTCAAGGGCGCCGTCCCGGACGGGATAGTGGGAAGGAACCCGGCGGGTTTCCGGATCCGTAATGTCCTCTGTCCGGAGGGGGAAATCCAGCTCGGCCCACCCCAGCCGGTCGCCGGCCTTCTGGGCGATCTTCCGTGTTCCGCGGCGAAAAACTTCGCCGGGGCCGTCCCGCTTCAGCCTGGTGGCCAGCTGGGCCAGCCGCCCTGTGGGCCGCATCATCAGCCCTGCTCCCGTTCGCCGGCCAGTGTCCCCCGGACGTTTGCAACGGCTTGGCGGCGGTGGTGGAGCCTGGTTCCCGACTTGGCCGAAATCATGATGGCAAGATCGTCGGAGCTGACCGCTGCCAGCAATTCAGCCATTCCGGCAGGATTCAAGGGGCGCTCTTCCGAGTAGACGACGCTTTTCATCCGCGAGGTCGTTGACTCCGCACCTCCGAGCACCTCGTCCACATACACTCCGTAGAGGATCATTTCGGAGAAGCGGAGTTGACTGCCGATTGCAGTGGTCCAGTTCAGACCCGTGTTTTCTTCCACTGCGGACAACAGGTCCCGGACGATTGCGGGGTTCCAGAGGCACGGCCAGCTGATGTAATCCGGAAGGTTTTCGGCCGGCGGCGGTGCCAGTCCCAAGAGTGACCGGGAAGTTTCGTGCCAGGTGCGGTGCAGGGGCAGCCCGGCGTGGACCGCCCCGGGGTTGCGGTACATTGCAGGCCTCCCGTTCACCATAAAGGACTCCAGGGACGTCCTGCGGATGAGCACCATGTCGGAATCCACCAGTAGCACTCCCCGGGTGGTGAAGGAGGCGGCAGCGGACAATTTGACCAGTTGCTGGGCGATCCAGCCGCGCACTGGTGGCCAGGGGCGCAGGGCGTTCACCCAGGCGTTGGCGCCCGGTATCTTGACCAGGCGGCGCGGCAGGAACTCACCGACATCGTGGACAAACGTCCGGCCCCCTTCCATGCTGCTGAAGTGTTTCCGGTCCCCGCACGGGACAACGATGTGGTGTTCGACGTCGTCGGTCAACTCCATCACGGACCGGTTCAGGTCAGCGCACAACTCCGCGTCGGGTCCGTAGCTCGGGGTCAGGACGGTCAGCTCGGCTCTGGCGGCATCCTCAACAGTCATCAGTACACTCCAGTCCTGTGCCAGCGCCGCCATTGGAGCTCGGATCTCAATCGCGCCGCTATGCGCCGGGCCAGTGCGGCAGCGGTGAATCGCGCGGACCGGGAAGTCTGGCCCGGGCGCAGCGCCAGACGAGTCCATGCGGTGGTGCCAACCACTCCGGGGGCCAGTTCCCGGGCGAGCTCACGGCTGGACCGGAACAGATCTGTCTGTCCGGCGCCTCGGTCGAGTTCGCGTCGAGCGGTCTTCAGGGCTTCCTCGACCAGCGCCCGGGTGGCGCACCGCCGCAGCTCGCCGGCTTCGGAGATCGAGCCGGCAGGGCCGGCAAAAAGTACGTCGAAAGCTTCCCGTCGCTCCTGCAGATCCACGAAGACGTTGACCTCGCGGGCGGAGAGGCTTTCGCTGTGCTCGCGATGCCAGGCCTGATCGGCCCCGTGGATGTAGGCGACGTCAGCGAAGGCGGAGAGGCGGAACCAGAGCTCCATGTCATGGGTGTGCCGGAGCTGTGCCTGGTAGCCGATTTCTTCCAGTACCGACCTGCGCATCAGGACCTCGGGCGAGGTGATGACGTTGATGCCGCTGCGGCAGCGGTCAGTCAGCCACTCCCGGCCCGGCCAGATGGTCCAGGCGGATGCGAGTAGCCGGGGCGGCGGGAGTACATCGGCGGAGAAGTGGATGGGGTGTCCGTAGACCAGCCCTACCGAGGGGTAAGCGCGGGCCACCCGAGTGGAACGGCCAAGTGAGCCAGGGGTCAGCATGTCGTCAGCATCGAGCCGCACGAGGAACTCGCCTCGTGCGGCTTTGGCACCATGGTTGAATGTTTCGACGACGCCACGGTTGGTGTTGTGGGTCAACACCCGGACGTTGCCATGTTCGGCGGACAGCAGTTCCGCCACGTCCCGGCTGTCATCCGTCGAAGCGTCATCGACGATGATCACGTCAACGGTGACGTCGTCCTGGCTGACGGCGCTGAGCACCGCGGCACGAAGGAATCGGCCGTAGTTGTAGCAGGAAATGACCACTGTGACAGTAGCCGGGCCGTCGGCCCCCGGCGAGGGGCGGGTTCTGATCTTCTTGCTGATCGTTGCCGTCACAGTGGTCCCGCAGCCGTCGTCGTCTCCGGTGCGGGCGCCGGAGACGGGGCCGCGCCGGCGTCGGCCGGCATCCAGCCCCTGAGGTCGCGGATCTGCTGCCGAAACCAGCGGCCCAGCAGAAGTGAGTAGACGGCCGTGCCGGTCAACCCCCCGGCGAGTAGTCCCGTGAGTGGTGTGGGGGCCCAGCCGAGGGCTGCCATAGCGGCACCACCCGCCGGAACAGCAGCCGCCAGGGGTGGCCACAGGCGGGCGGCCACGGCCCGGAGATCGGCCCCGCTGCGGCGAAGGGCCACGGCATAGGCGGGACACACCACGACGGCGGCCGTCGCCAGGTGCGCGATCGCCACGCCGGGGGTTCCTCCGGCCTGAATGCCGAACAGGACAGCAGGGATAAGGGCAGCGATCCAAAGGATTTGCACAACGAGCACCGGTCTTGAGGCGCCTCTGGCCAGTAGATACGACGCGGCCAGGTCGAACAGGGTGCGCAGGGCTCCGAAGAGCCCGAGCCAGGCAAGGATAGGGACAGCGGACAGCCAGACGGTCCCGTAGACCAGTTCAATGACCGGTTGCGCCAGTACCGCCAGCATAAGCCCGGCCAGCAGGGACACTGCCCAGGTTGGACCCAGGACCGCCGCGAAACTCTTGTCGGTATTCCCTCGGGCCAATCTGGCAAACGCAGGTATGGAGATGGAGCGCACAACTTGGCCCAGCGCACTCATCGGCCAGTTGGAGACGTTGAATGCCAGGAAGTAGAAGCCAAGTGCCACGGGGCCGGCAAGACGGGAGATTGCTACGTTGTCGACGTTCAAAAGCACCCAGGAGAGCATGTTGGCACCGGCAACGGGGAGCCCAAACGCCAGCACTTCCGGTGCTACGGACCGGTCGAATCCGAACCGGACCTTTTCTCCGGCGAGGATGAACTGCAAAACCAAGGCGACACTTTGGGAGACAAGCCGCCCGACAGCAAGACCCATTACGCCCCAGCCGGCCAGAATCAGGATGATCGTTAAAGCGGTGCCGACAACGAAGTCCGAGACCGCAATTCCGAACAATTCTTTCTGCGCGAACCGGCGTTGCAGTGCCGCGTAGGGCACCACTCCGGCCCCTGCCAGCAACAACGAGACCGCCATGACCGAGATCACCGGACCGGAGTCCGGGCTGCCAAGCAATTCGGCTACACCCTGGCCCGAAAGAGCCATGGTCACGGCCAGCAATGCTCCCGAAGCAATTCCGAGGCTGGCTACCGTTGGCGCTTTCCGTGCGGGCTCCGCCGAGCGGATCAGATCCGCGCTCATGCCTAAATCGGCGAGGGTCATAAGGATGGCCTGTACGGTTAATGCGATGGCAAACGCGCCGAACTGTTCAGGTGCCAGCAACCGAGCCAACACGATTCCAACGGCAAAACTGCCCAGCCGCAGCACGAGGCTGTTGATGCTGCTCCACGCGAGCCCGCGGCCGATTTGCGGCCCAAGTCCGGGCTGGGCGGCCCTCATGCCGGTGACTTGCGGGGGCTGAGTGGCGGTTTGGGCTGCCTGAAATTCATCACGGCACGGAATTTCGCCACCCCATAGCCGGTCCGGACCACGGAGCTGTTGAGCCGGGCCCCCGGCGGTGCCAGCAGCAGGCGACGGTAGGTGGCTTCAAGCTTCCGTGCCGCTTGATCGAGGCCGAATCTTTGTTCAACCAGTTCGCGACCGAAGGCTCCGAGCTCCGAACGCAACTGCTCGTTGTCCAAGAGGAGGGCGAGAATCTGCGTCAAGTCCGCCCCGCCGCCACCGCCGTGGCCGAACCATCCGTCCTGCAGGAACCGGGGTGCCGTCTCCGGGCTGGCGAGTTTCCAGAAACCCCTTGTCCCCTGCACGATAAGGGGTTTGGCATACGCCATTCCGCGCAACGCTGAGCTTCCCATCCCAAGAACCACATCCGCCGCGTCGTAGAGCGGCCGGGGGTCGCCGACGTTGCCCAAAACCCGAACCACTTCCCGGCCGCGCCGGCGGTTGACCGCCCGGGCCGCCGCAGCTACGTCAGCCAGGCCTTCGCCGTCGCCGGCGATCAGCAAGGTCACCGGCCGGCTTTCGGACAAATTGTCCATAACCCGGATGGCCGCCTCAACGCCCTGCAATTTTTCCAGGTCCGTTGTCAGCCGGCCAACTACGCTGACGACCAGCTGATCCGGCGGGATATGGAGCTGGCGCCGGGCATTAGGGACGACGGACGGCTTGTTCTGGGCAGTGTCGACCGGAGGCTCCATGACCTGAACGTGGGAGCGCCGGAGATTCTGCTGGACGGCGAGGGCATGCGTGCCGACAATCAGGGGAAAATGCCGCGGCAGGAAGTCCGGGACGTCCATCGAGAGCACTGTCATAACTGCCGGGGTTCCGAAGCGCAGGCCGGGCCCGAACGCTGTATCGATACTGGGTGCCCACTCATAGGGGTGGACAACGTCAATACCCCGCGACCGCACTGTGGTTGTCAGTTTTCGGATGGTCGCGGGATCCACGGCGAATCTGCGCCGCGGCGCTTCGACGTACTCGAGGTTCAGCATCCTCACCTTCTCGACCAGTACTCCGGAGGTGGCGAAGACCGTCACGTTGTGTCCCAGATCGCGCACTGCGCCCGCAAGCTCAAGTGCGTTGATCTGGCTGCCTCCCATGGCCAGCTCATGGGGGTAGACAAGAATACGCATGGCGGGGGTGAGGTCCTGCTCGCTGCGGCACACTTCAGGCATGCGGTCCCCGTCTGTCAAAAATGCGGCCGTTCGCTGGCACTCACACGCTCGGCACTCGCACTACAGCCCCACCGGAATTGCCCGCGGCAAATTCGGGGCTGCAGCTAGCCACCTAGCTACCCTGTCGTGGAGGGATCGTCCCGATGGTGATACTCACAGCCAATATATCCGTCGCCCTGCCGGGGGACTAGGCCGTGCGGATAGTCGAGTAGGGCATCGCCCGAAGTCGAGTAGTCTCGACGTCCTGTACTCGTTTTTCTACCCTGCAGGACCAGCCTCCGGGCCGCCACCCTCAGGCCAGGCTGATCACGAGGTTGATGGTCGTGGCCAGGATGACGGTGCCAAAGACGTAGGAAAGCAGGCTGTGCTTGAGCGCTTCGGTCCGGATGCGGTGGTTCTTCAGGGCAGTGTCCGAGACCTGGTAAGTCATTCCCAGGCTTGTGGCGAGGTACGCGAAGTCGGTGTATTGCGGGTTGCGTTCCTGATTGAAGTCGATACCGCCAACGGCCGCCCCGGCCTTCCCGTCCGGGTGGTAATACAGCTCGGCGTACCGCAGCGTGAACAGCGTCTGCACCAAGAGCCAGGAGAGGGCCACCGACGCCAGCGCCAGAAGCCCGCCGGCGAAGCGGGATCCGCCGCCGCTGGTATGGGAATCAACGACGACGGCGGCCACCGCCCCGAGGCTGGCGACGTTAGCGGCCAGGATCAGCAGGTCAGTGGTGCTCCGGGCGGGATCCTCCGCGGTCGCGTGCGCGCGCGTTTCGTCCGGGTCGAAACGGCCGATCACCAGCCAGACCCACACAACATAGGTTAGTGAGGCGCTGCCCCAGCCGACCGCCGGGGCCTCCACCCAGTACCCGGACAGTCCGGTCGCCGTGGCCCCGAGTACTCCGGCGAGCAGCATCACCGCCAGCCGCAGCCGGCCGCGCCGGACCGGACGGGAGTGGCCGCGGATAAGGGAACCGGTGTTCATTCCCCGATCATGGCACAGGGTTGTCCACATAGCTTCCGGACCGATCTCCGGGCCTTGCCGGTTGGGCCTACGTTGGACAGGGATGGAATCGCGGAATCCGGTCCCGATGCACTAAGCTATTGAAGTCTGTGCTGCGCCCTGCCCCCGTCCCCGGGGGTGTTGCACGCACACGGCACCGCAAATGAACCTCCTGTTACGGAAATGCCGTAACCGCTTAGCCCAAAGGAGGTGGGTTCACATATGCGTCCTTACGAATTGATGGTAATCATCGACCCCGAGGTCGAAGAGCGTACCGTTGAGCCAACGCTTCAGAAGTTCCTGAACGTCATCACGACCGATGGTGGAACCATCGAAAAGGTTGACATCTGGGGCCGTCGTCGCCTGGCTTATGAAATCCAGAAGAAGTCTGAAGGTATCTACGCCGTGGTGAACTTCACCGCTGAGCCGGGTACCGCCAAGGAACTTGATCGCCAACTGAGCCTCAACGAGACCATCATGCGCACCAAGATCACCCGCCCCGAAGTGCAGAAGGTTGTTGCTGAGTAACTTCAGCGTCCACTTTTCACTCTTCATCCCGCAGGAACGAACAAGGAGGCAGTAGATGGCAGGCGAAACCACTATTACGGTCATCGGTAATCTCACCAGTGACCCCGAACTGAGGTTCACACCGTCAGGTTCGGCCGTAGCGAATTTCACCATCGCTTCTACTCCCCGCACCTTCGACCGCCAGTCCAATGAGTGGAAGGACGGGGAAACCCTGTTCCTGCGCGCATCGGTATGGCGTGAAGCAGCCGAAAATGTCGCCGAATCCCTGACCAAGGGGATGCGCGTCATCGTTTCCGGTCGTCTGAAGAGCCGTTCCTACGAAACCAAAGAAGGCGAGAAGCGCACCGTTATCGAGCTTGAGGTCGATGAAATCGGCCCCAGCCTGCGCTACGCCAACGCCAAGGTCAACCGTACCCAGCGCTCCGGCGGTGGTGGTGCCGGCAACGGTGCCCAGGGTGGTTTTGGCGCCGGCAACAGCGGCGGCGGCTTCGGTGGCGGCTCTGGTGGAAACCAGGGCGGCGGCAACGCAGGCGGAACCTGGGGCGGCAACCAGCCCGCACAGCAGGATGACCCCTGGGCTACGCCCGGGGTCAGCAATGCAGGCGGCGGCTGGGGCAACGGCCCGGACTCCGAACCTCCCTTCTAAACAACATCTAAGGTTCGAGGACGGACACTGCCGGGATGCCGCAAGGCGAACCGGTGCTGTTCAACGTCGGATCACCACCATCCCGTGGATCAATATCCACGGGCTCCATCGAATAGGAGCTCCACGATGGCTAAGGCTGAACTCCGTAAGCCCAAACCAAAGTCCAACCCCTTGAAGGCCGCTGACATCACTGTCATCGACTACAAGGACGTAGCATTGCTGCGCAAGTTCATCTCCGACCGCGGAAAGATCCGCGCCCGTCGCGTCACCGGCGTCACGGTGCAGGAACAGCGCAAGATCGCCCAGGCAATCAAGAACGCCCGCGAAGTTGCTCTGCTGCCTTACTCCGGCGCTGGCCGCGGCTAAGGAAGGGATTAACTAACATGGCAAAGCTCATTCTGACCCACGAAGTAACCGGTCTCGGTGCTGCAGGCGATGTTGTCGAGGTCAAGGACGGTTACGCACGTAACTACCTGCTGCCCCGCAACTTCGCTCTGACCTGGTCCAAGGGCGGCGAGAAGCAGGTTGAGTCAATCAAGACTGCCCGCGCCGCCCGCGAGCACGCTTCCCTGGAAGACGCTCAGAAGCAGGCCGCAGCACTCTCCGCCAAGCCGGTCAAGCTCGTTGTCAAGGCTGGCGAGACCGGACGACTGTTCGGCACCGTCAAGCAAGGCGACGTGGCCGACGCTGTTGAGGCCGCTGGCCTTGGCCGCATCGACAAGCGCAAGGTTGAACTGCCGACCCACATCAAGTCGGTCGGTTCCTACCAGGCCAACGTCCGTCTGCACAACGACGTTGCCGCTGTGATCGACCTCGACGTAGTCGCAGGCAAGTAGCCCTCAACGGCTCTGCACTCCCGAACTACTGGAAGGCCTCCGCCTTCGGATTCCTTGTCGGAACCGGATGCGGGGGCCTTCTGCGTTAAGATTCAGTCCCGGTGCAATACGGTCGTGACGTAACGGTAACCGTCCCGAACCAGCCCGGTCAGCACTGCCTCGTCAACGTCTCGAGCATAGTGATGTAGAGACAGCCAGCCCCGGTTTTGTGCTTCCCCAGCTGGGCCCGCAGGCTGGCCGGCTCCGGCCCGCAGCTCGGCCCTAAAGCGACAGGCTGGCCTTTCGCGGCGAGAAGCCTACTGCGGGTGCGTCCCCTGCGCGGCCGGTCTCGTATTTGTAGTGGTACCGTCCGAAGCCCACAATCGCGGGACCCCACATCTGGGCAGCCTGACCTGTCGCTTCAGCCATCGCCGAGAGCAAGCGGAGCCCGTCCCGGCGCCTGACAGGATGCTCGATGGCGACCAGGAACTCCTCGACGGACGCGCCGGTGGCTGTGGTTTTGTTTGCGGGCTTATTCGCGGCCATGCGTGCAGTCTCGCAGGCCCCGTCCGCGTTGTCAGCTACCGGATCAGGATCTTCAGCGGCAGCGAAGAGTTCCCTTTTGCCGGGCACCCGACGCTCGGCTCGGCGGACGCCTGGCTCGCGGCTGGCGGTGAACCCCGGTAAGACGGGACGGTGGTCCAGGAGTGCGGGGCCGGACTGGTCAGGGTGAAGCGCGCGGACGGGAGGCTGGCTTTTGCGGTGCCGCCGCTGACCCGATCGGGTCCGGTGGCCGAGGTGGTCCTCAGCCGTATTGCCGCCGGGCTGAGGCTGGAGCGGGAGGCGCTGCTTGACGCATCCTGGCTGGTCAATGGCCCTGAGTGGATCGGTGTGCTGCTGGATTCGGCGGATCTGGTGCTCGGCCTCAGGCCTGACTACTTGGCCCTGGCGGGACTGAAAGTCGGTGTGATCGGTCCCCACCCGGCCGGCTCCGAGGTTGGCTTTGAGGTGCGGACCTTTATCCCGGGGGACGCCTCGCCGGAAGACCCGGTCACCGGCAGCTTCAACGCAGGTGCCGCCCGGTGGCTGATCGGCAGCGGCCGGGCCCCGGTGTCCTACCTGGTGGCGCAGGGGACGGTGCTGGGCCGGGCCGGGCGGGTCCACATCGACGCGGTGGGGGACGACATCTGGATTGGCGGGAACACGGTGAGCTGCATTGAGGGGATGGTCCTGCTCTGAGGGGGCCGACCGGATGGCCAGGAGCGGCGGGGAACAAACGAGCAGGCACACGGCTTGACTAAGTAGATGCAAACGCATGAATTGGCGTTTGGTCCGGATAACAACTTGAGGAGCATTCGCGTGGAATCCCGCCGCATTACAGTTCTCTCTGCCGGACTCGGCGTCCCGTCGTCGAGCCGCCTGCTCGCGGACCAGCTGGCCGCCGCCGTCGAGCGCCAGCTCGCCGCCGCAGGATACGCAGTCGATATCGAGGTGCTGGAACTCAGGGACCTCGCCGTGGACATTGCCAACAATTTTGTGACCGGCTACGCCGCGCCAAAGCTGGCCGAAGTGATTGCCGGCGTCCGGGCCTCGGAGGGTATCATCGCCGTCAGCCCGGTCTTCAGCGCCTCCTACAGCGGCCTCTTTAAGTCCTTCATAGACGTCCTCGATCCCACGTCGCTTGAGGGCAAGGCCGTTCTGCTGGGCGCGACTGCCGGAACCGACCGGCACCAGATGGTGCTGGACTTTGCCATGCGGCCCCTGTTCACCTACCTCCGTACCCGGATCGCCGGCACGGCTGTCTTCGCCGGACCCCAGGACTGGGGAAAAGACGGCGACGGCGAATCGCCGCTATCCGTCCGGATCGACCGGGCGGCCGGGGAGTTCGCCCGCCTCCTGGAAGTCCCACAGACGCTCCAGAAGCCGGATGCCCTGGCGACGCTGCCATTTGAGCAGCTGCTCGCCGGTATCTCGGCCCGCCGGTAGAGCGTTCCAGCCGGTAGAGGGTTCCGGCCGCTGCCGGAAACGTTCGGGCAGCTCCAAGCAGCGGCGCGTCCGGTAGTTGCTCACGCGTGAGTGCGCGGGGCGGCGCCGGACCGTTCGTCAGTCCTCCAGGAGTTCGATGAACTCGCGGGCCTGCTTGATGGAGATATCGGAGTGGCGGGTCAGGGCTTCCGCTGCGGCTTCGGGGTCGCCGCTTCTGGCCATGGTGCGGATTCGGCCGTAGATCTCGTCGTTGAGCATGTTGCTGCTGACCTCGCGGGTGACATCGCCCTTGCTGGCGATCGCACGGTAGCGGTACGCGAAACGCTGAGGCGCGTCGTCGTCGTCGTCCTCGCTGGGCTGCTGTCCCGGCACCTCCGGCCGGAAGGGCTGTGGGTGGGACGCAAGCGCCCCTACGGCGTCCCGGGAGGCCCGCAGGCCGTCCCCGGTAGCTTCGAGGTAGAGCTTGATGGCTCCCATTGCCTGACCCTGGGCGATCAGCGCGTAGAGGCGGCGGTGCTGCTCCTGGTTGAGCTTGGCCGCGGAGCTACGGGCCAGTTCCAGCGGATCACGCCCGGGCCGCGGGGCGGTTTCCGCCCGGGACCCGCTGGTCTTCCGGCCGACGGCGCGGGCGGCCAACAGGACGCCGGCGACGACGAGCGCCAGGATCAACAGGGGGATAAGCATGGATTCCATCAAGCTATAGCCGATCTACGTAATTCTTGGCGGTCAAAAGGTCTGACTGGGTTGCTTGCCGCAGCAACTTAATGGCCTGGATCTTTTTGCCGTTCCGGGCCAGGGACTGCAGCTGCAGGGCAAACTGGGGATTCAGCTGGCCGCCGGGCAGGACCGGCCCCTGGTAGCCGGGCTGCCCGACGGCCGGGGCAGATCCGGTCTGGGCCCGCAATGCCATGCGGGCATGATCGGCCTGCTGGGACTGCTGCTGTTCGTTTTGACTCGGACGCGTGGCCGCGTCCACCCGGGCCCGGGCGGCAGTAGCGGCCTGCACCTGGGCGGCGTAGTGGGCCTGTGAACGGACAGCGAGCTCCTGCTGGTAGCGATCCGCGTCGGACAAGCCAAAATCACGTGGTCGCAGGGCCGTCGTAAACGCCCAAAGTACAGCTGCCACGATGAGGGCAGGCAGTATAACTAGCAATACATCGCCCATGTGAAGAGCTTATGCCAGATCGCAGTTATCCACAGCACATTCTGCGGCCGGCATACCATCAGTGCCGGGAGGCACCCATCCAGCCCGCCAGGTGAGGAACATCACCAAATGCGCATATTTCCGCCGGAGTGTGGCCTCATGTGCCGATCGCTATCCCCAGCCGCACCTAGCGCACTGTGGATGAACGCCGGCCGTATTTCTTTTACGTCCACACGGCCTTTTTGCGTTTACGCAGGTCAGGGGCTGATTATGCGACAAAGAAATTTTCTATCCACAGCTGTTCCCACAGGCTGTGCACAAGCAGGGGGTGGTAGTGCACAGGTTATCCACAAGGGTGGAGACTCTTCGGGTTGGTGCCTGCCCGGACGGGGGATAACGTTGCTGGATATCGCGCCTAGGATCCTGGATTCCGATGCTGCCTTTCTTTCGATTCCGCCCGGCCGGGCTGGATCCGGCCTGTGGAAAACCGGCAGTACGGGAGGCGGACAAAATGTCGGAGCCGGTTGATAGGACTTAACCCGTCGGATAACGGCCGGGCCGAGGCCAACCCGCAGCACAGACCAAAAGGCATACACGCCGCCGGCGAACGAAGGTCCGCCGCGGCACCCAATGGAGGACGGCAGTTTTGTCAGTTACGCATCTGGACTCAGTCGAGGGGACCCGCGGAGCCGAAGGCAGCCGCAAGCCGCCGCAGGACATTCCCGCCGAGCAGTCCGTCCTGGGCGGCATGATGCTGTCAAAGGACGCCATTGCCGACGTCGTCGAGATCCTTCGTGGTGTGGACTTCTACCGCCCGGCACACGAGACGATCTACGAGGCCATCATCGACCTCTACGGCCGGGGCGAGCCCGCTGACGCCGTCACCGTTTCGGATGAACTGACCAAGCGGGGCGAGATCAACCGAATCGGCGGCCCCGCCTACCTGCACGAGCTCATCCAGACGGTTCCCACCGCTGCCAACGCGGGCTACTACGCAGAAATCGTCGGTGAACGCGCCGTCCTGCGGCGTCTGGTCAATGCGGGCACTAAAATCGTCCAGCTTGGCTACGGCCAGGACGGCGAGGTCGAAGACCTGGTAAACCAGGCCCAGGCCGAGATCTACGCCGTCGCCGAACGGCGCACTGCAGAGGACTACGTGGTCCTCAAGGACGTGATGGAGTCCACGGTGGACGAGATCGAAGCCTCCGGCCACCGCGAAGAGGGAATGACCGGCGTTCCGACCGGCTTCTACGAACTTGATGAGCTCACCCACGGCCTGCACCCCGGCCAGATGATTGTCATTGCGGCCCGCCCCGCCGTCGGTAAGTCGACGTTCGCGCTGGACTTCGCCCGCTCCGCTGCCATCAAGAACAATCTGGCAACGGTGATGTTTTCGCTGGAAATGGGCCGGAACGAGATCGCCATGCGCCTGCTGTCAGCGGAGGCCACAATCGGCCTGCAGGATCTGCGCAAGGGCACGATCAAGGACGAGCAGTGGTCCAAGATCGCCACCACGATGGGCCGGATGAATGACGCTCCGCTCTTCATCGATGACAGCCCCAACATGTCATTGATGGAAATCCGGGCCAAGTGCCGCCGGCTGAAACAGCAGCACGATCTCAAGCTCGTTATCCTCGACTACCTGCAGCTGATGAGCTCCGGCAAGAAGGTGGAGTCCCGCCAGCAGGAAGTTTCCGAGTTCTCCCGCGCGCTGAAGCTGCTGGCCAAGGAACTGCAGGTGCCGGTCATTGCGCTCTCGCAGCTGAACCGTGGTTCGGAGCAGCGCCAGGACAAGCGGCCGATGGTCTCGGATCTGCGCGAATCCGGCTCCATTGAGCAGGATGCCGACATGGTCATCCTGCTGCACCGCGAAGACGTCTATGACAAGGAATCGCCGCGTGCCGGCGAAGCAGACATCCTCATTGCCAAGCACCGTAACGGCCCCACAAAAGACATTGTGGTCGCCTTCCAGGGCCACTATTCAAGGTTCGCGAACATGGCGGCGGATGCCGGTGGCGGCTTCTAGGAGCTAGCTGCCGCCACTGGGCAGCAGATGGTTGGGCAGCCGGTTCCCGGGTGCCCGGCCGCGGATCTCCAGCAGTGCCCGGGCGTGGGCGTACAGCCGCTTGTCCTCCGCGGACACCGGCACCCATTGCGGGACCGGGACGGATGTGCCGTGTTCGTCGCGGGCCACCATCACGGTCAGGCAGTACGTTGTGAGGTGAAGCTCGCGTCCCTTGGGGTCTCCGGAGCGGACGTGCACCGCGATATGCATGCCCTTCGTTCCGGTGTAGACCAGCCGGGCCTCCACCTCCACCACATGGCCGATGAGCAGCGGACGATAAAACCTCACGCCGCCGGAGAAGACGGCTACCGTGTCCATGCCGCAGTAGCGTGAGGCACAGACGTAGGCCGCCTCATCGATCCATTTCATAACGATGCCACCATGGACCTTGCCGCCCCAGTTCACATCCGTGGGGGCGGCCACAAAACGGAGGACAACGCTCTCGGCCGTGCCGGCGTCGGTGTATTCCTGTCCGCTCATCGCCTGCACGATCTCCTCGCGGACCTTGATCCGGGCCACTGCGTGGTCGCGCTGTTCGATCCCGTCCGGTGCGGTCGGTTCAAACTGCGGCACCGGGACGGGCTTGCCGTCCGCGCCCACCGCCACGAAAATCACCAGACACTGGCTGCGCATCGTTGCCGGACCGCCTTTTACATCGCCCGAGGACACCACTGTGCGGATGTGCATGGAGGACCGGCCGGTGTAGACGATCGTGGCAGTGACCTCAACCATGTCCCCGCTGTTGACCGGGTTCGCGAAGTGGATGTTGCCCACGTAGGCGGTTACGCAGTAGGACTGTGCCCAGCCGACCGCGGCGGCGTAAGCCGCCTTGTCCACCCACTCGAGCACCGTGCCGGCGTCGACCGAACCGCTGTGCCCGACGTCGGTCGGAGCTGCAAGGAAGCGCAGGGTTACGGCGTTGGCGGCAGTCTCACTCATGCACAGAGTGTACTAACGGGCTGCGGAAGCGCCGCCGGATCCCGACACAAATGCTATCCGGGACGCCACACACCGCAAGCCGGACCGGGGTGGCGGGCAAATCATGCCGGAACTGAATTGACGCTGTTTCGGTCCGGGTGGACGCGTTGTGCTGCGAAGCGGTGCGACGCCAGGGGTGCCGTTAGTGTGGTTGCGTGCCAGCCTCCGCCCCGCCTCCTGCAGTGCTCCCGTCCCCGGCCAGCCGACGGCGCGAAATCCTGCGCCTTGCACTCCCGGCGTTCGGGGCGCTCATCGCCGAACCAGTGTTCCTCCTCGCCGATGCCGCCATCGTCGGCCACCTCGGAGTGGCCCAGCTTGCCGGCGTCGGGTTGGCCTCCGCGGTGCTGCATACAGTGGTGGGACTTATGGTCTTCCTGGCCTATTCGACCACTCCGGCCGTGGCGCGGGCGGTCGGCAATGGGCAGCTGTCCACGGCTCTCGCTGCCGGACGTGACGGCGTCTGGCTGGCGTTAATGCTGGGGGCATTCCTTGCCGTGGCGGGCTTCGTTGCTGCCGGGCCGCTGCTGGACCTGATGGGTGCCCGTGATCAGGTGCGGACCTTTGCTGTGGACTACCTGCGGTGGTCAATGCCCGGGCTCGCCGCGATGCTGCTTATCTTCGCCGGGACAGGCGTGTTGCGGGGGCTGCAGGACACGCGGACCCCGCTCTTTGTCGCGGCCGCCGGCTTTACCTTGAACATCGTGCTCAACCTCTTCCTGGTTTACGGCTTGCAGCTGTCAGTCACCGGCTCCGCCATCGGCACCAGCATCGCGCAGTGGGCCATGGCGGTTGTTTATGTGGTGATTGTCCGGCGGAACGCCCGCAACCACGGGGTCTCCCTGCGCCCCGAGTGGCGCGGCATCCGGGCGCTGACCAGGGTGGGCTCGTGGCTAATGCTGCGGACGCTGAGCCTGCGGGTGGCAATCCTCGCCACGGTCCTGGTGGCCACTGCCCAGGGGCCCGTGAACCTGGCAGCCCACCAGCTCGCCATGACGGTCTTTACTTTCCTCGCCTTCGCCCTCGATGCCCTCGCCATTGCCGCGCAGGCGCTGATCGGCAAGGAACTCGGGGCTGCCCGCCCGGCTGCCGCACGGGAGCTCACGGGCACTATGGTCCGCTGGGGCATCGGGTTCGGTGTGCTCACGGGAATCCTGCTGGCAGCTGCGGCGCCCTGGGCGGGGCTGCTGTTTAGCTCCGACGCCGAAGTCCGTGCCGCACTCGCGGTGGCGCTGTGGGTACTGGCGGCCGGCCAGCCGATCGCCGGATTTGTTTTCGTTCTCGACGGCGTGCTGATCGGGGCCGGCGACGCAAAGTATTTGGCGATTGCCGGCGTCGTGAATCTCGCGGTGTATCTGCCGCTACTTCTGCTTGTCGGGCACACGGGCGCTGGCGGCAGCGCTGGACTGCTCTGGCTGTGGGCGGCGTTTTCGCTGGGGTATATGGCGGCGAGGGCCGTGACGCTGGGCGCCCGGGCGCGAACGGACCGGTGGATGGTGCTCGGTGCTTCGCACTAAACTGGACGTGTGACTCTCCCCGCAGCCCCTGACGCGTCCACCGCCCTGCCCGCCGCGGCGGTTCTCTGGAAGCCCGTGCTAATCCGGGCGGCAATCGCCCTGGGATTTGGTGCCGTGACCGTCTTCTGGGCTGCACCAACCGCCATGGGCATGGGATGGGCCGGCGGCGCCTACCTGCTGGCAACCGGACTGGTGCTGCTGCGCAGCATCCACCAGACCGGGCTCCGTCCCGGGTCCGCCGCCGGAAAGGTGCTGTCGGCAGCCGGCGCCGTGCTGACCGGGACAGGGGCCGCCGTCGGGCTCATCTCCGGGAGCCTGGTCTTCGGTGTCCTTGCAGCGCTGGGGCTTGGCCTTGCCGGCGCCGCAGAACTCTACCTCGGCATCACCCTCCGGGGACGCTCACTCCTGGCGCGCGACTGGATCGCCTCCGGTGTGATCGGACTGGGCACGGCGGCGCTGCTGCCCTTTTTCATCGATCTGGGTCCGCATGCGCTGCTCGGCATCGCCGGCGGCGGCGGCATTATCAGTGGCGTGCTCTGGGTGCTGGCCGGACTGACGCTGCGGCACGATGCGCAGGCAGATTCGGCGGAGGCCGTAAACTAGGAAGCGAACAGGTTCTACCTGGTGTAGAACGATTGCGCTACCACAATTGCCACGCCCATTGCGTCGGCTGCAGGAGGAAAGCACCTTGGCACAGCAGAAATCAGGAGCCCCGCGCAAGCTGCGGACCTCGGTCAAGGGACCGCTAATGTTCTCCGCGTTCTGGGCTGTGCTGGCCTTCGTCACCACCTTGATTTTTGCCTCCGGCGGCAGCGCAAAGACGGCCCGCTTCGATCTGGCGTTCACGGCCGGCGGGAGTGCGTTCATTGTGATTCTGGTGGTGCTCGCCATGCTGTCAATGGGCCACAAGCCCAATGCCGAACACCTCGGCAAGGGATCCGGGGTCAACCTCAGCTCCCGGAACGCCGGCCAAGGCGGCCAGTCGGCGCAGCCTGAACCAGGGTCCGGCGCGCCAGGGTCCGGCGGCGACCAGGCACCCGGCGGCGACCGCTAGCTGTCCGACTGCCGCCGACCGCCGCCGCTCCGGCGCCGACCGATGGCCGGGGCTGCTGCTGGATCCGGCCGCCAGCGCCCGTGATGCCCTGCCCCTCCGCTCTGACGTGGCCTAGGAGGCTGCCTTGCGGGCCCGGTACGCCGCCACGTGGGCGCGGTTGGCGCAGTTCCCGGTGTCGCAATAGCGCTTCGAGCGGTTTCGGCTCAGGTCCAGCACCACGGCGTTGCAGTCCTCGGCGGCGCAGACCAGCATCCGGTCCATTTCTTTGTTCCGGATGACGTCAACCAGGGCCATGGCGGCCTCCGTGCTCATCCTGTGCGCCAGTGGCGCGTCCGGGGTGGTGGCGTGCAGGTGCCAGTCCCAATCACCATGCCGGACGAGTTGGGGCAGTGCCCGCGCCTCCCGCAGCAGCCTGTTAACGGTGTCCACCGCAGCGGATTCGTCAGCGAACCACAAGGCCGCGAGTTCGCCGCGGAGGCGGTGCACTCCGGCAAGTTCGGCCTCGTCCCGGGTCCGCGAGCCGGTGAACCCCTCCGCCTCCAGAAACCGATCCAGGTCCGGCACTGTGGAAAGGTGCTCCGCACCGTTGGCCGCGGAATTGACCAGGCTGACAACCGACCGCAATGCCACCTCAGTGTCAGGGGCAAAAAGCATCTTGACTCCTTACGTAGGCGTGGCGTACTGTCATGACCATAACATCACTTTACTCCTGACAGGAGGCAGCCCTTGCCTGCCGATCGCTACCCGGCCGAAACGCCCGCCATGGCCGATTCCGGGTCACGATCCCCCGGAACGCCCGGCGCCCGCCGCCCCGGCGCGGCGGCAGGGTTCATGGCATCCGGGCTGGGTGTGGCCCTGTTTTCCTCGGCGGTGTTCGGCCTCTCCGGCTCCTTTGCCAAGGCGTTGCTGGAGACCGGCTGGAGCCCCGGGGCAGCAGTCACGGCCCGCCTCACCGGGGCCGCGCTCATCCTGGCCGTTCCCGCAGTCCCGGCACTGCGCGGGCGCTGGCACCAGCTGAGGGACAACTGGCTTACCGTCCTGCTTTTCGGGCTTATTGGGGTCGCGGCCTGCCAGTTGTTCTATTTCAACGCAGTGGCACGGCTTTCGGTCGGGGTTGCCCTCCTGCTGGAGTACCTGGCCCCCGTGATTATCGTGCTGTGGCTCTGGGCCGCCAGCCGCAAACGGCCCCGCCCACTGACAGTCGGTGGAACGCTGCTGTCCCTCGCCGGGCTGGTCCTGGTCCTGGACCTCACCGGAGCCGTCAAGATCGACATCGTCGGAGTCCTGTGGGGGATAGCAGCGGCCGTTTGCCTCGCGATCTATTTTTTCATCACGGCCAAGGAAAACGACACCCTGCCGCCGATCGTACTGGCCTCGGGCGGGCTTATGGTGGGCGCAGTGACGATGTGGCTTGCTGCGGCAACCGGCCTGCTGCCGATGGCGTTCAGCACTGCCGATACCCGGCTGGGCCCTTGGGTGGCGCCTTGGTGGGTGGCTCTGAGCGGGCTTGTGGTCCTGGCCACGGTGCTTGCGTATGTCTCCGGCATTGTGGCGGCACGCGCCCTCGGCTCCAAAGTGGCGTCCTTTGTGTCGCTGACCGAAGTGCTCTTTGCCGTCATCTGGGCGTGGCTTTTGCTCGGCGAGCTGCCCGGCCCCATCCAGCTCCTCGGCGGGCTGCTGATTGTCGGCGGCGTGATCCTGGTCCGGCTGGATGAACTCCGGGCGCCGTCCCGCGCCGGCGAAGCCGGGTCGCCGGCACCGCTGGACCACGCGAACGACGTCGAACCGGTGCCGTAGGCACGAACTGACTAAGCCGGCCCGGACGCTGCTGCGTCCGGGCCGGCTTAGTGTCTGGAGTTTTTGCCTAGCGGGAAGCGCTTTCCTGCTCGGTGGCGTTGCGGCTCGCCTGCTTGCCGGCCTCCTGCAGTGCCTGGGAAACCTTGGCCAGTGCCGCCACGTGCTGGCCGTTCCATTCGCTGCGGAACTTATCGGCGTCCGGGCCCTTCCAGTCGGTGCCCTCGAGCACCTTGGTGAGCATCGACTTCTGCTTGTCGATCTCCGACGAACCGGCCTGCAGCTTCGTCCCAAGAGTCTTGAGCTGAGCAATATCTGCGCCCCAAATAGCCATTCGAAAATCTCCTCAAAGCTTAGAAACGGATCCGGCCCTGCCGGGTTCCGCTGCGGCTTCCGGCTGTTCCGGAAGATCCAATGCCCCCAAACTATCCTGCCGGCCAAAATAGTGTCGATGGGCAGCCCTCCCCATGCCCTCGATCCCAGGTTGATTGGGGCCTAGCATGGAGGCATGTGCCGAAACATCCGCACCCTCCACAATTTTGAACCCCAGGCCACTGACGCGGAGGTGGAAGCCGCCGCGCTGCAGTATGTGCGCAAGATCAGTGGGAGCACCAAGCCGTCGAAGGTCAATGAAGAGGCTTTCAACCGGGCTGTCCACGAGATTGCACATGCTACCGAGCACCTGCTGGCCGCCCTGGTCACCCAGGCTCCAGCCAAGGACCGCGGCGAGGAAGCTGCCAAAGCGAAGGCCAGGGCCGCAGTCCGCTTCGGCGCGGCCTGAGGCGGCGGGCGGACGGCGGCTTACTTGCCGAAGCCGCGGAGCCGCAAAGAGTTGGCCACAACCAGGACGGAACTGGCCGCCATGGCAGCGCCGGCAATCATCGGGTTAAGCAGGCCCAGGGCTGCTACCGGGATCCCGATGGCATTGTAGAAGAACGCCCAGAAGAGGTTTGTCTTGATCGTCGCGAGGGTCCGGCGGGACAATTCGATGGCCTGGGCCACCTGCCCCAGGTCGTTGCCCATGACCGTCAGGTCTGCGGCCTCGATCGCGACGTCAGTGCCTGAACCCATAGCGATGCCGAGGTCTGCCTGGGCCAGTGCCGCGGCGTCGTTCACGCCGTCGCCAGCCATGGCGACAATGGCGCCGGCGTCCTGCAGCTTCCTGACGGCCTGGACCTTGCCCGCCGGCAGCACCCCGGCGAAAACGTCTTCGGGAGCGATGCCGACGTCGGCGGCCACCTGGGCGGCGACGGCCGCATTGTCCCCGGTCAGGAGGATCGGCCGGAGGCCGAGCTCACGGAGCCGGCGGATTGCGGGGGCTGAGCCCGGCTTGAGCGTGTCCCGCAGGCTGATGATGCCTGCCGGCTGCCCATCCACGGCGAGCCAGATGGCTGTGGCCCCGGAATGTTCGGCGGCGCTGAATGCCTGAAGCTGTGTGGCGGTCGGGGAGATGCGGTTTTCGGCAAGCCAGCCCGTCCGGCCAGCCGTTACGACCTTTCCTGCAACCTTTCCCTCGACCCCGCCGCCCGGGGCCGACCGGAACCCGGTGACGGCAGGAAGGGTCCCGGCGTCGTTGGTGCGGCGTTCGGCGGAGAGCGCGGCCGCAGCGATGGCACGCGCGATCGGGTGCTCAGATGCGGCTTCGACCGAACCGGCCAGGCGCAGGACCTCGTTTGTGCTGAAGGCTCCGAAGGCCTCGCTGCCGTCGACAGCCAGGTGGCCGCTGGTCACGGTACCGGTTTTATCCAGCAGGATGGTGTCAACGGTCCGGGTGTCCTCAAGGACTTGTGGTCCCTTGATCAGGATCCCCAGCTGCGCGCCGCGGCCGGTTCCGGTGAGCAGACCTACAGGGGTGGCGAGGCCAAGGGCGCAGGGGCAGGCGATGACAAGTACAGCGACGGCGGCCGTGAAAGCCGCGCGCAGTTCGGCGTCGCTGATGGCCGGGCCGGCCGCGAGCAGCCAGGCGCCGAAAGTGAGGGCAGCGATGAGGAGGACCACCGGCACGAACACCGCGCTGATCCGGTCGGCAAGGCGGGCGATCGGCGCCTTGCCGGTCTGCGCCTGGGCGACCAGACGGCCCATCTGGGCCAAAGTCGTTTCGGCTCCGACGCGGGTGGTGCGGACCAGCAGCCGGCCGGAGGTGTTGATGGTGGCGCCCGTGACCGGAGTGCCAGGGCCGACTTCCACCGGTACCGATTCGCCGGTTACCAGCGAGGCGTCCACCGCGGAGTTCCCTTCGACGACGACGCCGTCGCTCGCGATTTTCTCGCCGGGGCGGACAACAATGAGATCCCCTACCCCAAGCTGATCGGCCGGGATCTGCTGTTCCCGGCCGTCCCGGAAGACTGTGGCATCCTTGGCTCCCAGATTCAGCAGGGCCTTGAGCGCGTCGCCGGCCTTTTCCTTGGCGTTGGCCTCCAGGTAGCGGCCCAACAGCAGGAATGTGGTGACCACCGAGGCAACCTCGAAGTAGAGTCCGCCCGAACCCATCGCCATGCTTTCCCCGCCCGCGTGCCCGGTCATCTGCGGGTCTGCGAATAGCTGCCAGGCCGAGAAGACGTAAGCGGCCGTCACCCCGATGGAGACAAGAGTGTCCATCGTGGAGGCCAGGTGCCGGGCATTAATGGCAGCGGCGCGGTGGAACGGCCAGGCGGCCCAGGTAACCACCGGCAGGGCCAGGGCCCCTGCTGCCCAGCCCCAGTTGGCGAACTGGAAAACGGGGAACATCGAAATCAGGAAGACCGGGATGGTGAGGACGGCAGCGGTCACCAGGCGCGGGCGGAGCTTGGCTGCCGGGTGGGCCGGTAGGTGGTCGCCGCGGGTGGCGCCACCAGCCGGCGTTTCGACGGTGAACCGGGGAGGCCGGACTGTCGCCTTGTACCCTGCTGCCGCTACGGTGGCGGTGATTTGGGCGTCCGTGATGGCCGCCGGCACTGTGACCTGTGCCGACTCCAACGGCAGGTTGACGCTGGCTGTCACGCCGTCAAGTTTGCCGAGCTTGCGTTCAACACGGCCGACACAGGAGGCACAGGTCATGCCCTCGATGTCGAGCTCGATCACCCGGTTTCCGGGCTGGCCGAATAACTGCTCTGTACTCACTGTGGTCCTGTCCAGATGGTGTGCGCGGCGTGGAATGACGGGCGGGTGGCGCTCAGGTCTCGTTGGCCACCACCAGGTAGCCCGATTCCGCAACGGCCTCGCTGATCTCGGCGGAGGACAAGGCCCCGCCGGAAGTGATGGTGACCGTGGAGACGCCCCCGGCGTTGAGGTCGACGTCGACCTTCTCGACACCCGCCAGGGACTCCAGTTCCTCGCTGACCGATGACACGCAGTGCGCGCACGTCATCCCGGACACGTTGACGATGGTGGATACGGTGCTCATGGCTCTCTCCTCTGGGGACGGGCTGTTGTGGTCCACGGCCCGGTGTTGTTGTCGATGGTGCCGCTACCGCAACAGGCGGCCGATAGCGTCAGTGGCTTCTTTGACCTTAAAATCAATCGCTGCGGCCCGCAGCGAGGGGTCCGGTTCTGCGGCGGCGCCGACGACGCAGTGCCCGATATGTTCCTCCACCAGCCCCAGGCTGACGGCGTGCAGGGCCTTGGTGGCGGCGGCGACCTGGGTGAGGATGTCGATGCAGTACTTGTCTTCCTCGACCATCCTCGCGATGCCACGAACCTGGCCTTCAATCCGCTTCAGCCGCCGCAGGTAAGCGTCTTTGTTCGCGGAATAGCCGTGCTGTTGGGGAGGTTCGGTGTCCGCGCCTGATGCGACAGCGATTTCGTGCTCGTCCATAACCCAAACATATACCCCCCAGGGGTATGGTGCAAGCGCGGTGCGGGCGCATGGTGCAAGCGCGGTGCGGGCGCACGGTCGGGCCCTGCGAAAGCGCCCGGGGACAAAAAAGCTCCGGAGTGCGTTATTGGGGGATACGCACTCCGGAGCAGTCTTTGGGGGCCGTCTCTGGCCCACGGATTCAACCATACTCGGCGGTAAGTGGAGAAAGCCAGCACCCCGAATAAGTACTTTCACTTTACTTACGGGAGGTTCGGTTGAACCCTTAGACAACGCGCAAACCATTAGCTCACGAGTCATGTTTTGTCTGGTGATGGACTGCGGGCCGGACCGGAACCACCAGGATCGGATGGTCCTGGTGGTGGCTGAGCCAAGCGGCCACCGAACCGTTGAGGGCCGCGGAGACGCGGTGCCCCAGCCCGGGTTCCGGCGTACCCACGATAATCATGGGGGCGCCGACCTCAGCCGCAAGCCTGCCAAGCGCCCGGGCCGGGTCCCCCGCCAGCGTCCGCAGGGTCCACGGAATACCCAACGGGTCGCAGGCGGCGTTGATCATGCTCCGCAGTTCCCGGGCCACTGCCCTGATCTCGGCGTTGTCCGTGTCCGGGTGCAGCGAGAGCCGGTGCGCGGACCGCGTCGGGTCCCACTCCACCAGATAGCTTTCTTCATCCACGTGGGCGCAGATCAGCTCGGTACCGAGGCCAGCCGCCAGTGCGGCTGCGGTCTGGAGCACCCCGGGGCTCTGCCCCGGGAGCACGCCGACAACAAGCGGGGGCTGGGCAATCTGGCGCTCGGCGGACATACTCCATTCTTTCCCCTGCCCCGCGGCGCGAACAGGGGCTTATTCCCCGGTCCGGGTTTCAACCCTGCCCACCATATCGACCACTGTCAATATGGTGCATAATGGAGCGATGACGACGCTGCAGATTGTTAAGCCCGCGGCCGCGGAAATATCCGGCACCTCGTCCGGGATGCCATTTTTGGCTGCGGATCAGGCGCAGGGCAAGGCCCAATTCTTCAAGGCCCTTGCCGACCCGAACCGGCTGCGGCTGTTGTCCATCATCAAGGCGTCCGACGGCGGCGAGGCTTGCGTCTGCGACCTTACTGCACCCCTTGAGCTCGGCCAGCCGACGGTTTCCCATCACCTTAGGATCCTCGTGGACGCAGGCCTGCTGCACCGCGAAAAGCGTGGCACCTGGGCCTACTACTCGATCGTCCCGGGCGCACTCGAACGGCCCGCCGTCGTGCTCGAGGACCTGTAGCCGCCAGGGTCAACCGGCTCTTGAACACCCCGGGGACGCGGCCTAACGTTGAGAAACTGAGGAAAGGGTGACCGCTGTGGAAATCTTTATGTGGTGGCTGGATCTGGATCTGGCGAGCAAGGAGTGGCTGCGGGAAAACCTTCGCGCCGCCGAGTTCCCGCTGCCGGTACTCCAGGGAATTGCCGAGGCCGGCGGCCCCCACCCGGCGGATGTTTCCGGGGTGCTTACCGGCGCCGATTGGGACTTCATCGCCACTCAGTCCGAATACGTGGACTGACAAAGCCGAACAAAAGCGCACGGGAAGACACCATTGCGGCCAGCAGCAGGTAGTGGTTGCATGGGGGCATGGCTACCGAAGAGAGTTATGTCCTGGCGATCGGCACCAAAAAAGGTCTCTGGCTCGCTACCAGCCCCGACCGCAAGGACTGGTCCCTTTCCGGCCCGCATTTCCTGATGAGCGAAGTCCCCAGTATCGGCATCGACAGCAGGGATGGCCGGACCCGGATCCTGGCCGGCGTCCGCTCGGAGCATTGGGGTCCCACGGTCTTCCACTCCGATGACCTGGGCGAGACCTGGAGCGAGCCCGAGCAGGGTGCCATCCGCTTTCCGGCGGGCACGGATGCTGCGCTCGAACGCATCTGGCAGATCTACCCCGATGCCGAGTCCCGCCCCGGCGTCGTCTGGGCCGGCTGTGAGCCGATCTCGGTCTGGAAATCGATCGACGGCGGTGAACACTTCGAACTTAACCGCGGGCTCTGGGACCACCCGCACCGCAGTGAATGGGGTGCCGGCTACGGTGGCGCTGCGGCGCACTCCATCGTTGTGGACCGCACCGGTGAGAAGGTTCACGTCGCGATGAGCACCGGCGGCGTCTACCGCTCGCTCGACGGCGGGAGCTCCTGGGAGCCGCGCAACCAGGGAATTTCGGCCTACTTTATGCCCGACCCCAACCCGGAGTTCGGTCAGTGTGTGCACAAGATTGCCGCCGACGCCTCGGTCGAAGGCCGGCTCTATGCCCAGAACCACCACGGTGTTTACCGCAGCGACGACAATGCCGAGAGCTGGACCTCGATCGCTGACGGTCTGCCCGCAGACTTCGGATTCGTGATGCTCACGCATCCGCGGCGGGCCGGGACCGCCTGGGTCATCCCGCTCAAGGCCGACGGCGAACGAATCCCGCCCGAGGGTAAGTTGGCGGTCCACCGCACAGTCGACGCCGGCGCGAGCTGGGAGCGCCTGGACGACGGGCTCCCAGAGGCTGAGTTCAACGCCGTGCTGCGGGACGCAGCCTGCGTCGACGCTGCGGAACCTGCCGGGGTGTACTTCGGTACGCGAGGCGGCAGCGTTTACGCCAGCGCCGACGAAGGCGCCCACTTCACCGAGCTGGCTTCGCACCTGCCCGACGTGCTGTGCGTGCGGGCCGCAGCTGTAAGCCCGGCGCTGGTGTCCGGCACGGCCACGCCCGGCATCCCGGCGAATGCCTGAGTCGCCGTGGCCGGGATCAACGTGGTGTTGCCGAGTGTGCTCCATCCCCTTGCCGGCGGGCAGTCCTTCCTGACTGCACCCGTAGCCGCGGAGGTGACGGTGGCGGCTTTGCTTGACCTGGTCACCGACGAATACCCGGCCCTGGCAAGGCGGCTCCGGGACGAAACCGGGACGGTCCGGCGTCACGTGAATATATACGTCAACGGGAATGAAATCCGGCGGCTGCAAGGCCTGGGCACCAGGGTGTCACCGGGTGAGGAGCTCCTGATCATCCAGTCCGTCGCGGGCGGCTAGCTGCTTGCAGCGACCCGCCAGAGGCTGCACTCGTCGGTGTTAATCGCCTTCCGGCTGCCCGATTGCCGGTCCATAATCCACACGACGCTGATTCCGGGGGCGGTTTCCTGGACGCACCCGCGGCGGATCACCACGTCGTCGTAATTGGGGCCGACCTTCAGCCGCGCCTCGATCTCGTCGCCGCGGTGCAACTGATCCAAGGCGCGGATGCGGGTCACGTGGGCTGTGGCTTCCTTCAACATGGCGGGACCTCCTGGACTGGAGCGTGATGCCTGCTCTTGCCGGCGCTTCCAGTGTGGCGCGCCAATGTTGCCACCTCGTTTCGATCCGGTAAGACATGGGTAAGCGTCCGGCGCCGGGGTTGTTGCCGTGCGGCAGCTGGCGGTCGCCGGGGTCCGGGCGGACAATAGGGCCATGCAACTGCCGCTGATGCCGCCGATCGCGCCGATGCTGGCAAAGGCCGTGCGGGCCCTGCCGGAGGGCCCGGTGATGTTCGAACCGAAGTGGGACGGTTTCAGGTCCCTCATCTTCCGTGACGGGGCCGAGGTGGAGATCGGCAGCCGCAACGCTAAGCCCCTAACGCGTTACTTCCCGGAGCTGGTTGAGGCGCTGAAAATGAATCTTCCGCGGCGCTGTGTGATTGACGGGGAGATCATTATGGTCGGCGCCTCGGGCGACCGGCTCGACTTTGATCTGCTGCAGCAGCGGATCCATCCTGCCGCAAGCAGGGTGCGGCTACTGGCCGAAGCTACACCGGCGAGTTTTGTCGCGTTTGACCTGCTTGCCCTCGACGACGAGGACCTGACCGACCGTCCGTTCGCCGAGCGGCGTGCCGCCTTGGAGCGTGTGCTCGCCGGCAGTGCCCCGCCAATCCACCTCACCGCCGCGACCCGGGACCGGGGAACAGCAAAGGAATGGTTTCACCGGTTCGAGGGAGCCGGTCTCGACGGGATCGTGGCCAAACCCCTCGACGGGAAGTATCTGCCGGACAAACGCTCGATGTTCAAGGTCAAGCACGAACGCACCGCGGACTGCGTTCTCGCCGGGTACCGGGTGCACACTTCCGGGCCGGACCGCGTCGGGTCGCTCCTGCTGGGACTTTATGACGCTGCCGGCAGACTCGCCAACGTCGGAGTTGTGGGGGCTTTCCCGATGCAGCGGCGCAAGGACCTCTACGGTGAACTCCAGCCGCTGGTGGCCGGCGGTGAGGGCCACCCTTGGGCCCGGACCCACCAGGATGAAGGGACCCGGACACCCCGCAACGCCGAGGGCAGCCGGTGGAGCGGTGGCAAGGACCTCTCGTTTACCCCGCTTCGGCCGGACCGGGTGTTGGAGGTGAAATACGACCACATGGAGGGTCAAAGGTTCCGCCACACAACGCAGTTTGTCCGCTGGCGCCCGGACCGGGAGCCGCGCTCCTGCACCTATGACCAGCTCGAGGTGCCGGCGGGCTTCGATCTGGCCGCGGTCCTGGGGAACGGAAAGGCGCCATCCTGACACCCTGACCGGACCGGCCCGGACCGGCCCGGACCGGCCCTGCCCGCAGCGGCCCGGACCGGCCCTGCCCGCAGCGGCCGGGTTACTTGAGGCCGAGCTCCTTGGTGGGAATTTTGAAGGATTCCTTGGCGGTCAGGGCCGAGACGGCCGCGGTGACACAGATGGCGCCGGTGAAGATGCTGATCTGGACCCAGCCGCCGGGCTTGATGCCGCCCATGGCCGCGACGATCGCCGGGGCGAAGCCTGCCATCAGGAAGCCGAGCTGGGTGCCGATGGCCAGGCCGGAGAAGCGGACCCTGGTGCTGAACATCTCGGCGTAAAAGGACGGCCAGACAGCGTTGGAGGCGGCGTAGCCGCGCCGGTCCATGACGGCCTCAAGGTGGTCGCTGCCATTAACGTGTCCCTGCACGCCCAATCGTTTGCCGGCCAGCCCGACCCGGCGGCCTACGTGGGCTCGGTGCGCGAGGCGACGGTTGCTACCGCCGAACTCATCTCCGCCGACCTGTCGTCCTGACGCTCGCTGCACTCAGTTGACGGAGTCCGGCGAAGGGGCGGTCGAGACCGTAATAGTGACCCCCGCGGCGTCGTCACGGATCTTAAGGTGGAGGTTCCTGCCCACCAGCGAGGCATGGATGTCCTCGCTGTCCGTCGGGGCGATCTGTTCTGCCAGCCGCGTGACGGCCAGCGCCATGGCCCGGCCCCAATCATGGGGATCCATGCTGGACGCCTCGGCCTCGGCCGAGAAATTCTCCTGTGCTTCCGACATGTGCTCCCGCTTCCCGCCCCTGGAACGCGTCCCGCCAGGCCGATCCTGGCGGGCGGCCTTCCCGGCAGGATTCCCATCCCGGAAGGCTCCAGTACTTGAGCATGGCCAGTCTAGTGACCGTGACACGCGGACGTCCACGGTTCGCGGCCCAGCCGCCGAAGTTAAGCACGGAATCCCGCTAGGATTTCAATCCGGGACACCCCACGCCCGCTATGTCTTGAAGGACGTTATGCCAGAGAACGATTCCGAGCCTGAACGCACTACACCACCCCGGCGCGCCGCCGTCGTTATCAACCCCGCCAAATCCGGTGGACCGGAGCTCCAGCGCGAGATCTTGCGGCTTTGCGAAACACAAGGCTGGGCTGAACCGCTGTGGCTCGAAACCAGCATCGAGGACCCGGGCACCGGCCAGGCCCGCCAGGCACTGGAGGCCGGGGTCGACGTTGTAATCGCGGCCGGCGGCGACGGGACCGTGCGCTGCGTCGCGGAGGTGCTCGCAGGCACCAAAACGCCCATGGGTCTGGTGCCGCTGGGGACCGGGAACCTCCTGGCCCGCAACCTCGGCGTGGACATCAGCGATCCGGTTGCAGCCTGCCGGGGCGTCCTCACCGGCAGCGAACGGACCATCGATGTCGTCAAGGCAACACTCGACCACTCCGATGAGCAGCAGTTGTTCCTGGTCATGGCCGGTCTCGGCTACGATGCGGCAATTATGGCCGACACCGTGGACGTGCTGAAGGACCGGATGGGCTGGGTGGCCTACGTGGAAGCGGGCATCCGTAAGCTTCCGGGCAAACCGGTTAAGGCGAAGATCAGCGTCGACGGCGGGAAAACCGTCCAACGCAGGATCCGCAGCGTTATGATCGGCAATTGCGGCCGGATCATGGGCGGAGTCGAGATTTTTCCCGATGCCAAGTTCGACGACGGTGTGCTGGACCTGTTGGTCCTGGCGCCCCGCGGCCGGTTTGGCTGGCTGGGCGTTGTCGCCGGGATCTTCGGCCGGAACAAGCGCGAGACCGAGTCAGTCGAGTACTTCCAGGGCAAGGCCGCCGAGATCACCTTGGAGCGCGAGCAGGAGTTCCAGCTGGACGGTGACCATCTCGGTGCCGGAACGCATTTGGCTGTGGCCATCGATCGAGGTGCTTTGACGATCCGGATGGCCGGCTGAAGTATCGGCGGGCGGTCCTCGGCGATACTTGACTTCGCATTTCCGGCACAAGCCGGGGTGGCTGGGCCCCGGCCATGAGTACTACCCGGGTAAGTCTCCGGAGTGTGGTTCGCAAAGGCGAGTACGAATCACTCGTGACTGCCGTATTCCTCCCAACCTAGATTGACTCAGGGATCACCCGATGCAGCCAATGCATTCTGGACGGAGTCACTATGACGCGCTGGTTGGCGTTCACACGGGATGTTTTTTCGACGGAACGATCTTCCCTGCGCCGGGCTCCCTTCCGCTGTGTGGATGAAAGTGTTCCCAAAGCTGCGGGCCACGGGTTTGAGGAACGCCGGTGACAGCGCGTCCGGAGTGGATGGCCCCGGGGCTGACCCCAGCGGCCCCGGGACACGGTGCCAGCCGCGCCGGCGGGACTATGGCCGACCTCGCATACGCCCCGCACCAACGCCACGCCGAACACGACGCACGCATCCCACCGGTAATTTTTCGACCCCAGCCGTTGCCCGCCGCAGTCCCGGCAGTCCGGGCCCCTGACCGGCTCTCGGGCCGGGAGTGGGCACGGTTCTTGCGGCGGGTACTGCGCGGCACGGACGCCCTGCTGGTCGCCGCCTGTGTCTTTGCCGGATTCCTGGTCCGCTTCGAGGGTGGCCAGCCTCTCACAGGAAGCCTCGCTGATCTCAACGCGGCTGTGATCGGCGCGGTCCTGGGCATCCTGTGGGTCGCCGCACTCGGTCTCTACCGGACCAGGGACACAAAGATCCTCGGTGCCGGGACCAGTGAATACAAGCGCGTGGCCGCGGCAAGTGGCGCGGTCTTCGGATTGCTCGCCGTGGGTCTTGTTGCTTTTCGTGTCCAGCCGGCATCGGCGTTCCATTTGGTCTCGCTCCCGCTGGGACTCGTCCTGTTGCCCGGTGGCCGCTGGACGGCGCGCCGATGGTACAACTCCCGTCAGGCCCTGGGGCAGTTCCTCGTGCGGGCGATTGTGATCGGCGAGCCCGAGGACGTGCGCTACGTGCTCAAGCGGATCTCCAAGAAGTCCGGGGCCGTCTACGAAATCCTCGGTGTGGCGTTGCCGGGCGGGCGGCGGGGGACAACCTTCGACGTCGACGGCCGCCGGGTGCCCGTGCTGTCCTCCACCGATGACGTTGTCCGGACCGTCGGCCGCTGCGGGGCGGAAGCGGTGATCGTGGCCGGACCGGTACCCGGCGGTAACCAATACATCCGTGAGCTGGGCTGGGGGCTGGAGGAGCACAAGGCGGAGCTGGTCCTCGCTTCGTCCCTGACCAATGTTGCCGGGCCGCGGATCCACTGGCGGCCGGTGGAGGGGTTGCCGCTGATGCACGTGGATGTGCCCCGGTACAGCGGCGCCAAACACGCCTTCAAGCGACTGCTGGACATCGTTGTGGCCTCGGCCGCCCTGGCCTTGCTGGCCCCGCTTTTTCTCGTCCTCGCGATCATCGTCAAACACGACAGCCCCGGGCCCGTTCTCTTCAGGCAGGAGCGCGTCGGGAAAGCCGGAAAGCCGTTCCGGATGCTCAAGATCAGATCCATGGTCACCGATGCCGACGCCGCGCTGGCAGTTCTTTCCGGCCAAAACGACGGCGCCGGGGTTCTCTTCAAGATGCACAACGACCCCCGGGTGACCCGCTGCGGGCGGTGGATGCGCCGGTACTCGCTGGACGAGCTGCCGCAGTTCTGGAATGTCCTCTCAGGAGCAATGAGCCTGGTCGGGCCCCGGCCGCCGCTGCAGCGCGAGGTGGTCGGCTACGAGAGGCACACGCACCGACGGCTGCTGATCAAGCCCGGGATTACCGGCCTGTGGCAAGTCAACGGCCGTTCGGATCTGCCGTGGGACGAAGCGGTGCGCCTGGATCTCTACTACGTGGAGAACTGGTCGATCATGGGCGACGTCATCATCATCTGGCGCACCTTCAGGGCAATGTGCGTGCCTGCGGGCGCGTACTAACGGAGCAAGGAAACTCAATGAATGATTCACGTTCAGATTACCTCCGTGGCCGGGATCTGGCGGCCACCGGCGGGCCGTTGAAGGCGGCCGTCATCGGTGCCGGCTACTGGGGACCCAACCTGGCGCGGAACTTCACCGTCAGTCCGGACTGGGAGCTGGCCGGCATCGTGGACCTGGACCAAGACCGTGCCGCCAAGCTCGCCGCTGCCCAGGGCGGGGTTCCGGTCTTTAAGTCCATCGATGAACTGCTGGACCTGGCCGACGTCGACGCCGTAGCGATTGCAACGCCCGCCCACACGCACCACGGCATCGCCCTGACGGCGTTGAAAGCCGGGAAACACGTGCTGGTCGAGAAGCCCCTGGCCGACAGCCGGCTGAGGGGACTGGAGATGGTTGAAGTAGCGGATGAGCGGGGGCTGGTCCTGATGGCCGACCACACCTACTGCTACACCCCGGCAGTGCTGAAGATCCGGGAGCTGATCGCCGACGGGTCGCTCGGGGACATTCTGTTCATCGATTCGGTCCGGATCAACCTGGGCCTGCTGCAACCGGATGTGGATGTGTTCTGGGACCTTGCGCCCCACGACCTGTCCATTCTCGACTTCATTCTCCCGGGTGGGCTGCGTCCGGTCGAGGTTGCTGCGCACGGCGCTGATCCGCTCGGTACCGGTCACGCCTGTGTTGGGCACCTGACGTTCGCGTTGCCCAACGATGCAATGGCCCACGTGCACGTGAACTGGTTGAGTCCGACCAAAATCCGCCAGCTTGTGGTCGGAGGCTCCCGGCGGACCCTGGTGTGGGATGACTTGAACCCCCAGCAGCGGCTCAGTATCTACGACCGCGGAGTCAGCCTGGACCGCAAGTCACCGTCAGCGGCAGCCAGAACCGCCTCGGCCATCTCGTACCGGCTGGGCGATACCTGGTCACCGGCCCTCCCCGAGTATGAGGCGCTCGGGGAGATGGTGGCGGAATTCGCCAACAGTATCCGGCAGCGGCGCCCTTCCCGAACCAGCGGCGCTTCCGGTCTCCGGGTGCTCTGTGTGCTGGAGGCAGTCAGCGACAGCCTCCGTGCCGACGGGAAGGCCAGCGTTGTGGTCGGCAACGAACCGAAACTTGAGGTCAGCAGATGAGCACACTCCAAGGAGCACACGTCCTGGTCACCGGCGGAGCGGGAACCATCGGGTCCACGGTCGTGGACCAACTGCTGGACGCCGGCGCCGGCAGGATCGATGTGCTGGACAACTTGGTCCGCGGCCGCCGGGCCAACCTCGATCCGGCCCGCTCCAGCGGACGGGTGCACCTGATCGAAGGGGACATCCGCGACCGGGACCTGGTCCATGACTTGTGCCGCGGCAAGGACATTGTCTTCCACCAGGCAGCCATTCGCATCACCCAATGCGCCGAAGAGCCTCGTCTTGCCCTTGAGGTGCTGGTGGACGGGACGTTTAATGTGCTCGAAGCAGTGTCCGCCCAGCGGGTCGGCAAGCTCGTGGCGGCGTCCAGCGCCTCTGTCTACGGCCTGGCGGAGACCTTTCCGACCGCCGAACGCCATCACCACCACAACAACGACACATTTTACGGCGCAGCCAAGTCCTTCAACGAGGCCATGGCCCGTAGTTTCCGCGCGATGCACGGCCTGGACTACGTGCTGTTGCGCTACTTCAACGTGTACGGTCCGCGGATGGACGTCCACGGCCTCTACACCGAGGTGCTGGTTCGCTGGATGGAACGAATCGACGACGGGCTGCCGCCCCTGATCTTCGGCGACGGACAGCAGACCATGGATTTTGTGCACACGAGGGATGTGGCACGGGCCAATATCCTGGCCGCTGGCAGCCCGGTGGACGCGGGCGTCTACAACGTCGCCAGCGGGGTCGAAACCAGCCTGCTGGAACTGGCTGAAGCACTATTGCGGGCCATGGGTTCGGAACTGGCCGTAGAGCACGGCCCCGACCGTGCTGTGAACGGGGTCGTCCGACGCCAGGCGGACACGGGCGCGGCCACACGCGAGCTTGGTTTCAGTGCCGAAACCGGGCTAGCGGACGGACTGCGCGAATTGGTGGACTGGTGGCGGCCGCTGCGCGCCGAGATTGCGGACGCCAGGGTCGGGGGCGCGCGGTGACGGCCGGCAAGAACCCTGTCCTGAGCCGGATCAACGTGATGAAGCCGTGGCTCGGAGCCGAGGAAGCCGAAGCGGTAGCCGAAGTGATCGCCTCGGGCTGGGTGGCGCAGGGACCACGCGTGAAGCGCTTCGAAGAAGCCTTCGCGGAGACGCAGCAGGCCGGCTGCGCCGTCGCCGTGTCCAGTTGCACAGCTGCCCTGCATCTGGCACTGAAGGTGGCCGGCATTGGGCCGCGTGATGACGTTGTAGTGCCGTCCTTCTCATTCATCGCCACCGCAAATTCTGTCACCTATGTCGGTGCCCGTCCCGTTTTCGCCGATGTTGAGCCGGACACGGGGAATGTGTCGGTGTCGACACTTGAGGCTGCCCTGACCCCCGCCACGCGCGCTGTGATCGTCGTGGACCAGGGAGGTATGCCGGTTGATCTGGATCCGATCCGTGGCCTGTGCGACCCACTGGGCATCACCGTCATCGAGGACGCAGCCTGCGCGGCGGGCTCAACGTACCGGGGCCGGCCAGTGGGGGCGGGAGCCGAGCTCGCGGCCTGGTCCTTCCACCCCCGCAAAATACTGACCACCGGGGAAGGCGGGATGCTGACCACCGACAACGCGGCCTGGGCCAACCGGGCGCGGACGTTGCGGGAGCACGCCATGAGCGTCTCGGCGAACGAGCGGCACTCCACGGTCCTGGCGCCAGCGGAATCGTATGGCGAGATCGGTTTTAACTACCGGATGACGGATCTGCAGGCGGCCGTCGGGCTCGTGCAGCTGGAACGCCTGGGTGAGGCGGTGTCCCGGCGCCGGGCAATCGCCAATACGTACCGCAGGGCACTCGCCGGGGTTGAGGGCCTGCGCTTCAGCCAGGACCCCTTGTACGGGACCAGCAATTTCCAGTCCTTCTGGCTCGAAGTACTGCCGGGCTTTGCCCTCGGGCGGGAGGAACTCCTGGCGCGACTGGCCCAGGACGGAATTTCCGCCCGTCGGGGAATTATGGCCGCGCACCGGCAGCCTGCCTACGCCGGGATGGACACCGGGAAGGCTGACCTCTCGGTGACGGAGCGGCTCACGGACAGCACCTTAATCCTGCCCGTATACCACCAGCTGACACCGGACGAGCAGTCCAGGGTGATCGATTCGATAGCCAGGTCTGCCGAGGAAAAGCCATGACAGAGCTCCTTGTGATCGGCGCCAGCGGCCTCGCCCGCGAGGTGCTTTCCTGCGTCCGCGAGAACGGACAATTCGACGTTGTCGGCGTCCTCGACGACGACGACGCCAAGGTAGGTTCTGCCCTTGATGGTGCCCCCATCCTGGGACCCGTCAGCTATGCCCTGCGTTATCCCGCAGCACGGGTCGTCGTTTGCATCGGCGCCGGGCGGGCGCGGGAGCGTGTTGTGGCGCGACTGGCCGGTTTGGGTGTACCGGCCTACCGCTTCGCAACCGTTGTTGATCCTTCGGTGCGGGTCCCTTCCTGCTGCGAGGTCGGCCCCGGAAGCATCCTGCTGGGAAATATCACCCTGACCGCCGCGATCATGGTCGGAAGCCATGTGGTGCTGATGCCTGGTGTGACGTTGACCCATGACGACGTAGTGGAGGACTTCGCCACCTTGGCTGCCGGCGTTTGTTTGGGCGGCGGGGTCAGGATCGGCCGTGCGGCTTACCTTGGCATGAACTCATCGGTCCGTGAAGGCACCACCGTGGGGTCGGGTTCTGTGATTGGCATGGGGGCCGCAGTCTTGGCCGATGTGCCGCCGGACGAGACCTGGGCCGGAGTGCCGGCCCGGGTGCTCAAACCCTCGGCTGCCGCGGCGGGCGCCCGGGGATGACGTTGCCGTTGGAAGCCAGAGTCTGCGTCCCCTTCGTTGACCTGGGCGCTCAGCAGGACGAGATCGCCGAGGAAGTCGACATTGGCCTGAAAGAGGTTTTCGCCCGGACTTCGTTCATTGGCGGCCCCGCCGTGGCGGAATTTGAGCAGGCCTACGCCCGTTTCCTCGACACCGGACACTGCGTCGGGGTGGCCAACGGCACGGATGCACTGGAACTGGCCCTGCGCGCGTGCGGGGTCGGTGCGGGCGGGGAAGTCATTCTCCCCGCCAACACGTTTATCGCTACCGCCGAGGCGGTGAGCCGGACCGGTGCCGTGCCGGTCCTCGTCGACGTCGACCCGGAGTACCTGCTGATCGACCCGGACCAGGTGGGGCAGGCTGTCACGCGGCGGACCCAAGCGATCGTGCCCGTTCACTTGTTCGGCCAAACGGCATTCGTTGAGCGCCTGGAACCGATCGCGGCCGCGTGCGGCGCAGTGATCATCGAAGACGCCGCCCAGGCCCAGGGCGCCTCCCGCTACGGCCGGTGCGCCGGCACACTGGGATTGGCTGCCGGAACAAGCTTCTATCCGGGCAAGAACCTCGGGGCGGCCGGTGATGCCGGCGCCGTACTGACCGCCGACGGGGACGTCGCCGCCCGAGTCCGGATGCTTGGCGCGCACGGGAGCGCACGCAAATACGAGCACGACGCGGTGGGTATGAATTCACGTCTCGACACCGTCCAGGCAGTGGTACTGAACGCCAAGCTGCGGAGGCTGGCGGGCTGGAACGAACGGCGCCGGCAGGCCGCGTCACGTTACCGGGAGCTGCTGGCGGACGTGCCCGGCGTCGAGCTCCCCCGCAGCGCCCCCGGCAACCTCGATGTCTGGCATCTGTACGTGGTCCGCGTCCCCGATCGGGACCGGGTCCTCGCCGAGCTGAACGCCGCGGGGATCGGCGCCGGCATCCACTACCCGGTCCCGGTCCATCTGAGCGGGGCTTATCGCGGGATGGAGCTCGGCCCCGGGAGTTTTCCGGTCGCAGAACGGGCCGCTCGCGGGATTCTGTCGTTGCCCGTCTATCCGCACATCACCGAGGCTCAGCAGCAGTATGTCGCGGAACGGCTGCAGGCAGCCCTGAGCGGCTCATGACAACGCCGCCGCACACCTGGAGGAACGCCGTGACATCCATCGCCGAAACTGCCGACGTGGCTCAGAGCGCCGTGGTGGGGGAAGGAACGCGAATCTGGCATCTGGCGCAGATCCGGGAGGACGCCATCCTCGGCAGTAACTGCAACATCGGCCGCGGGGCCTACGTGGGCCCCGGCGTTGTGCTGGGGAACAACTGCAAACTGCAAAACTATGCCCTCGTCTATGAGCCGGCCCGCCTGGCGGACGGCGTCTTCGTCGGACCCGCGGCCGTTCTTACCAATGACCTGCACCCGCGGGCCATCACGCCGGACGGAACGCTGAAGGACCCGGATGACTGGGTCGCCGTCGGCGTCACGGTCGGCCGGGGTGCTTCCATCGGAGCCGGTGCCATCTGTATCGGCCCCGCCTCGATCGGGGAGTGGGCGACCGTAGCTGCCGGCGCGGTGGTCACCAGGGACGTGCCGCCCTACGCCGTTGTGATCGGTGTCCCCGCCCGGCAGTCAGGCTGGGTGGGCGAGGCAGGACATCCGCTTAAACAGGCCGGCGCCTGCTGGCTCTGCCCGGCCACCGGCCGCAGTTACATCGAACGCAACGGGCGCTTAACACCGGTGGACTAGGGAGCAAGGAGGCAGCATGGAAAAGCTGGAAATATGCCAGGTCATTCTGGGCGGGACACCGGTAGACCTGATGGAATCCGAAGCAGCGGTAGAGCGGATACTCGCGAGGGTGCGGGAGGGCGGCGGAAATCCTCCGCTGGGGGTGGCGTCGGTCAACCTCGATCATGTGCACCATTTTGGTACCGGCGGCCGGTGGTCGGGCACCTTGCATGCCAATCCGGCAAGCAGGGTGGATTGGCTCTATTTCCTGGACGGGGCACCCCTGGTTTCCCAATCCCAACGTATTACCGGGCGCCGGTGGCCCCGGCTGGCCGGGAGCGACCTGGCAGCCCCGATCCTGGCACGGGCAGAGCAGCTTGGGCTGAGGGTAGGATTTCTCGGCGGCTCGCCACCGAATCAGCGGCTGTTGGCGCGGAAGATCGCGCAGGAGCACCCCGCGCTGCAGCTCGGCGGCATGTGGTCCCCGAGCCGGGAGGACTTGGCCTCCGTGCAGGAGTCCGGGCGTATTGCCCGTGAGATTGCCGATTCGGGCACCCAGATCCTCTACGTCGGACTGGGAAAGCCGCGCCAGGAACTCTGGATAGACGAGTATGGGCCGTCTACCGGGGCAACCGTTCTGCTGGCCTTCGGCGCGGCGGTGGACTTCCTCGCCGACCGGGTTCAGCGCGCGCCTGAATGGTTTAGCCAACACGGACTGGAATGGGGATACCGGCTGGCCCGTGAACCAAGGCGGCTGGCGGGCCGTTACCTTGTTGACGGGCCACCTGCTTACCTGACATTGCGGACAGGGTCCAGCGCCGTTCCCGCCGTCCGCACGGATTCGCTGTCCCATGCGGCCCCTGCGCCGCGGACTCCGGGCCGCTTCACCGGAGCGGAGGGTGCCGCGGACGCCGTCGTTGTTATTGTGACCTTCAACAGCGCAGGGTGCGTTGAGGGCCTGCTGGAAACCCTGCGGGAAGAAACGGCGGACCTGAGGCTGAGGGTTCTTGTGGCTGACAACTCGTCCAGCGATGGCACCTTGGATGTGGTGCGCCGCTGCCATCCTGACGTCCAGGCCTTCAGCACGGGCGGCAACCTGGGCTATTCCGGCGGCATCAACGCCGCCATGTTGCGGGCCGGTGATGCCGCCACCGTGGTGGTGCTCAACCCCGATTTAACGGTGGCACCTGGCAGTATCCGGACCCTGATGCACCGACTGAATGCTTCGCAGGCCGGGGCCGTGGTTCCACGGCTGGTGAACGAATGGGGGGTGGCCAGCCGCTCGCTCTTCCGGGAGCCGAGCATTGCCACTGCCGTGGGCGACGCGCTGCTGGGCCGCCGCGCGCCCAACCGGCCCGGCTGGCTCGCCGGAACTGACTACTCGCCGGAAAGCTACGCCCATCCCCATCCCGTGGATTGGGCTACCGGTGCCGCGCTGATGGTCCGGCGTTCGCTGGCGGATGCCCTGCCGTGGGATGAGTCCTATTTTCTCTACAGCGAGGAGACTGACTTTTTTCGGAGCCTGCGCACGATGGGTGAAACCGTCTGGTACGAGCCCGAGGCTGTTATGCGCCACACCGGCGGGGCCTCCGGCAGTTCACCGGAGCTGAACGCGCTCTTGTCCGTCAACCGTGTCCGCTACATCCGCAAATACCATTCCGGCGCCTACGCCGCCGTGTTCCGCGGCGCCGTTGTGCTCTCTGAAGTCCTGCGCCTATGGAAGCCCGATCGCCGCGGCGTGCTGCGGACGGTACTCAACGAGGGCAGTTGGACTGCCCTGCCGGGACCGGGAAAAAGCGCGGGCGAGGACGCGGACGCCGGGGCTTTCCCGCACGGTTCGGTGATCATTCCGGCGCACAATGAAGCGGCCGTGATCGCGCGGACCTTAGCGCCGCTGGCCCGGCTGGCTGCGAAAGACCAGCTGGAGGTCATCGTGGCCTGCAACGGTTGTGGCGATGAGACCGCAGCCATCGCCGGACGATTCGAGGGCGTGAAGGTACTGGAATTGGAGCAGCCGTCCAAGACGGCCGCTCTGAATGCCGGGGACGCCATCGCCTCGCACTGGCCGCGGCTGTACCTCGATGCGGATGTGCAGATCAGCGCCGGCACCGTGCGGGCCGTCCTCAATACGCTGCTCTCCGGGCGCATTCTGGCCGCCCGTCCCGCCGCCCGCCTCGACCTTCAGGACGCGCACCCGCTCATCCACTCGTACTACTGCACACGGCTGAATCTGCCCGCGACCCAGACGGGGCTCTGGGGCGGGGGTGTTTACGGACTGTCCAAAGAAGGGCGGGGGCGGTTCCTGAAATTCCCTGAACTCACCGCAGATGATCTATTCGTGGACCGTCTCTTTGAGCCGGCGGAAAAGGCCGTTCTGGACGTGGAACCGGTAGTTATTTGTCCGCCGAAAACGCCCAAGGATCAAGTGGCCGTGCTGCACCGCATATACCGGGGCAACGCCGAACAGGGCAGAAGCCACAGTACGGCGGCCCAAACACTGGCCCAGGTAGTTCGTACCATCCGTGGCCCGTTCTCCGCCGTCAACGCCTCGGTCTATCTGGGATTTGCCTTGGCGGGCCGCCGCCTCGCCGCGCACCCGGCAGTGTGGGAACGTGACGCCAGTAGCCGCCAAGCGGGTGCCGCCGGGGCGGCGGGCTGACCGGGGGCACGGGAACAGCCCAGCCGTTACGGGCGGCTGGGCGCAGACACCGCCGCTGAGCCCGGAAACGACCGTTATCTAGAGTCCGGTCAGACGTGGCCATGACGTCCAGCACGCGGCTCAGTGGATCGGAAATCTTCCTGGTGGACGTAGTTATCTTGAGCCGTCTATCAAGCGGCCCCGCCTGGGCGCCGTTCCG
>NZ_JASIST010000004.1:0-84324 GCF_030063265.1 Pseudarthrobacter sp. PH31-O2
GAGGCCGCGAGAATCGACATCCCGCCACACACCAGGTCAACGAACTCGGTGCGGGCATTCGGAGGAAACAACTTGACCATAAAACGCTCCATCAATCAGAGCGTTGCTAGGACCATATGACTTTGCCTGCCCGCGACTGCCCTGATCTGCACATTCGACGGCGGTACGGACCCGCAGCGCTGCTGCCTGCGGCTAGCCCTGGACCTTCTGGAGCTGCTCCATCACATCCGGCGGGATGGCGTAGAGGAAAATGACCGCGAGCAGGTTCTTCGACGCGTGGACAAAGTAGGAGAACATCACATTTTTGCCGGTCCAGACGTAGACGAATACCAGGACGGCGCCCATCGCGAGATACGGCATCAGGACCGGGAGGGCCAGCGCCTCCTGGCCAATGATATGCAGGGCCGCAAAGAACACAACTGACAAGCCGGCGCACACCCAGACGTTGACCCTGCGGCTGAGCTTGCCGATCAGCAGGTGGCGGAAGATGTACTCCTCCACAAACGGACCCACGATCACCAGCAGCGGCACCATCAGCCAGGCCGGCACCTGCTGCATCAGCGCCTGCAGGCCCGCCTGGTTGGCGGACGTCTGCGGCGGGCCGGTTACGGCGACGAGAATCGCGGTGAGAATCATCATCGCCACCACGGCGAGAGGGACCATCAGCAGGCTGAACCACGGCCGGGTGGCGAGGACCCTGAGGTCCCGAGCGGCGATGCGCCGGACGGCGGCCAGTGCCAGGATGCCGATCCCGCCGTAGAAGATCAGGTTCACCGAGTACGACGCCACCGCCGGGTTCGGCGAGAGCCGCAGCATCAGCGGCGCCAGCAGTGAGCCGAACACGGCAAAAAATCCGGCGACGGCGACGTAGAGGCCGGCCGTGAGGTAGTCGAGCCGCGAGAACCTGTACAGTTCCGGCCGCGGTGCTGGTGTGCGAAGAGCGGTGCCCATGCCTCCAGCCTAGCGCCACGGCCTGCCTGCTGACCGACCGGTACTTCCGCCGGCGCCGCAGTACCTCAGTAACCGCCGACGGTGTCATACTTGACGACTCAAGCCGCCGCCGGGCTGGCCGTGCACCTACTTGCGAGGACTCCTTGAGCGAACATCTCCGCCTTTCGGGCGTATCCCATGGTTACGGGGACCGCCAGCTTTTCGCCGGCGTCGACATTGCCATCAGCGCCGGTGAACATGTGGCAATCGTCGGCGAAAACGGCGCGGGCAAATCCACGCTGCTCCGGATTTTGGCCGGGCTCGAGGCCCCGGACGAGGGCACCGCCGTCAGCCAGGGCCGGGTGGGCTACCTTGCCCAAACCCTGGGCCTGCCTGATGCGTTCACCGTGTCCAACGCGATCGATGCCGCGCTGGAATCCCTCCGCGAAATGGAGGCCGAGCTGGAGCGCCTGGAAGACGGGCTGGCCGGAGCGGAAGCAGGCGAACTGGAGCGCTACGGAAACCTGCAGACGCAGTACCAGTTGCGGGAAGGCTACGCCGCGGAATCCCGGGTAGAGGCGGCGCTGGACCGACTTGGCCTCGGCGGTCTGGGCCGGACGCGGACCCTGGGCTCGCTCTCCGGCGGGGAGCAGGAACGCGTGGCGCTGGCCTGCGTGCTGGCCGATCCCGCGGACATCCTCCTCCTGGACGAACCCACCAACCACCTCGACGCCAGCGGCACGGCCTGGCTGGAGGCGCGGCTGGCCGCGCACCGAGGAACCGTGGTGGTGGTCTCCCACGACCGCGTCCTGTTGCGCAAAGTAGCGTCAACAGTGATTGAAGTAGATGCCGAACGCCTTACGGTCAACCGGTACGGCAACGGCTACGAAGGCTATCTGCGGGAGAAGTCGGCCGAGCGCCAGCGCTGGGCGCAGCAGTACCACGGGTGGCTGGACTCGATGGCGGCCGAGCGGCTCCAGGCGGACACCGTCGCGGGGACGATGGGCTACGCCCGCCAGCGCGACAATGACAAAATGGGGTTCGACTTCAAAGCCGGCACGTGGCAAAAGGCAGCCACCAGCAAGGTCCGCAATGCCCAGGAGCGTCTCCGCCGGCTGGAGGCAAACCCCATCGACCGTCCGCCGGTGCCCCTGAAACTGGCAACGAACCTTCGGGCGGACGTTGCGGCGGGTCCCGCCCTTGAAGCGACGGGAGTGACGGTACCGGGCCGCCTGGAACCGACGGACCTCCGGGTGGAGGCGGGCCAGAAGATCCTCATTACCGGTCCCAATGGCGCCGGCAAGTCCACGCTGCTCGCCGTCCTGGCGGGCACGCTGGAACCGGCCACAGGCACCGTAGTGCGGCACGGCCGGATCGGATACCTGCAGCAGGAACTGGAGCTCCCGCAGCACCCCGGGATGCGTCTCCTGCCCGCTTTCGCCGCGGGCCTGGGCGGCAACATCGATGAGCACGCCGAGGCGCTGCTGCGGCTCGGGCTTTTCCGCACCAGCGAATTCCACGTCCCGGTGGGGAGCCTTTCCGCAGGGCAACAACGCAGGCTGGCGCTCGCCCGCCTGCTCCTGGGCGGGTATGGAACGATGCTCGTGGATGAGCCCACCAACCACCTGGCGCCCGTGCTGGTGGAACAGCTCGAAGCGGCTCTTTCGGACTTCGCCGGGACGCTGATCCTGGTCAGCCACGACCGCGCCCTGGGGGAGTGGTTCAGCACGTGCTCCGGTCACGACACCGGGCGGGGCGCCGGAGCCGGAAACTGGCTCCGGTACGGGATGCGGGATGGCGCCCTGGTCTGATGGACGGATCCTTGGGGATTCAGCGGATGATAATCGAAGATTATTCGGGATTACAGCAGTAATGAGGTCGATAATTAGTACAAGTGCCTGCCCGGTGTTGTTCCCGTCACGGTTTGGTCTCAAATGCCAGTAGAATAGACGAGCCGCGCGAGCTTCGACCTTGTGAGGTTCGGTACACGTCGTGGCCCCTGTTGGGGGTCGGGGCCCGTTCATTTGTGTATGCGAACCCGCTGTCCCTGTCCCGGCCTTACAACGAACTGCAAGGAAACAGCTGTGCCATCAACTACCCCCACAGAACTTAAGAACCCCGAGGCGCAATCCGCCGTCGTCGACTCAACTCTCAGCGCCGAGGGCTACAAGAAGTCGCTCAGCGGCCGCCAGGTCACCATGATCGCGATGGGCGGCGCCATTGGCGTCGGACTCTTTATGGGCGCCGGCGGGCGCCTGGCCTCCACCGGTCCGTCGCTCATTTTCTCCTACGCCTTGGCCGGCGTCATCGCGTACCTGCTGATGCGCGCCCTGGGCGAGCTGATCATGTACCGCCAGACGTCAGGCTCCTTCGTCAGCTATGCCGGTGAAATGTTCGGCAAAAAGGGCGCTTATGTCTCCGGCTGGATGTACTTCATCAACTGGGCCATGACCGGCATTGCCGAGCTCATCGCGATCGGACTGTACTTCCAGTTCTTTTTCCCGAACGTGCCGGTTGAACTGTCCGCCATCGCAGCGCTGTTGCTGCTAGTCGGCGTCAACCTCCTGAGTGTCAAGGCGTTCGGCGAATTCGAATTCTGGGCCTCCGTCCTCAAGGTCGGTGCGATCCTCATCTTCTTGGCCGTCGGTACTTTTATGGTGATCACCAACGCCCAGGTGGGCGACGGCAACGCCTCGGTCAGCAACCTGTTCGCCGCTGAGGGGGGCATGTTCCCCAAGGGCGGGCTCGTGATGATCCTGGTGCTGAACGCGGTGATCTTCGCCTACAACGGCATTGAGCTCGTTGGCGTCACTGCCGGTGAAATGCAGGATCCGGCCAAAGAAGTGCCCAAGGCCATCCGCGCTGTTGTCTTCCGGATCGTGGTGTTCTACGTCGGTTCCGTGACGCTGCTGGCCATGCTGCTGCCGTCGGACCAGTACGTTGCCGGCACCTCGCCGTTTGTCACAGTGTTCGGCCAGATGGGCCTCGGCTGGATGGGCGATGTGATGAACATGATTGTCATCACCGCCGCCCTCTCCTCGTGCAACTCGGGCCTGTACTCGATCGGCCGGATTTTCCGGACCATGGCCAACAACGGGCATGCTCCGCAGTGGCTGACCAGGATGTCCAAGAGCCACGTGCCGTACGCCGCCATCCTGGCCATCGGCGGCGTTTACCTAGTCGGGATCCTGCTTAATATCTGGCTCGGCGGCTCGTATGCCTTTGACCTGGCGCTGAACTCGGCCTCGGTCGGTGTGATCTTCACCTGGGCTGCCATCTTCGCCAGCCAGATAGCGCTGCGGAAAACCAAGGGCAAGGTCTCCTCCCTGCTGGCGCCCGGCGGAGTCTGGGCCAGCTGGGCAGGCTTGATTGCCCTGCTGCTTATCACGGTGCTGATCGGCTTCGACACCATGACCAGCAAGGGCGGCGAAGTCTTCCACCTTGGTCTTTGGACATTGGCGACCATCCCGTTCTTCGCACTCCTGCTGTGGCTCGGCTGGCAGAAGGTCAAGGACAACGAACCGAAGAACGCGCTCTTCAACTAGCCTTCCGGGCAAGTGCGCAGGCGACGGCGGTCCTCCGGTGAGGGGCCGCCGTCGTTCGTTTAAGCTGCGGCGGCGCGAGTGGCACCAGAGCCCTGGGCCGGCACAAAAAAGCGGCGGTGGACATCCCCCAAAGGAATGTCCACCGCCGCCTTTTGTACGGACTAATCCTTCTTGAAGGCGTCCTTGACGTTTTCGCCGACCTTCTTTGCGTCGGCTGCGACCTGGTCCTTCTGGCCCTCGGCACGCATTTCGTCGTTGTTGGTGGCGTTGCCCGCAGCTTCCTTGGCCTTGCCGCCGAGGTGCTGTGCTTCGTTCTGAACCTTGTCGCCGATACCCATGGTGTAAACCACCTCTCGTTTCCGGTTGAAATACAACGTCTCCCCACCATAACACAAAGCATGCTTAGTAATTCAAGGGCCCGGCCGCGAACGAGGGATGAAATGCGCACCGGAGCCGGGCTAGGCTCGATGCCATGGACCACACAACCAGCCTGACCCAGCATGTCAACGCGTCGACGGACAAGGTATGGGCCGTCATTTCCGACATCCCCGGTTCGGCCGCGACACTTTCCGGCATCACCTCGATCCAGATGCTCTCGCAAGGCCCCTACAGCGAGGGGACGCGCTGGAAAGAAACCCGCACCATGATGGGGCGGGCGGAAACGGTGGAAATGTGGGTGGCCCGGGCCGATCCGCCCCGGAGCACAACGGTGAAGGCCGTGCAGGGACCGACGGAGTACACCACACGCTTTACGCTTGCCGAGCGCGACGGCGGCACGGACCTGACGCTGACGTTTAGCGCCGATGTGCTGAACCCTTCCCGGATGACCGGGCTGTTAATGGCACTTTTTGGAAAGCTGGGAATGCGCATCACCCGAAAGGCGCTCGCCAAGGACCTGGCAGAAATCGCGGCCAAGGCCGAGTCGCTCTGATGGGGCGCAGCACCGGGACGCCCCCGCCGCCCAAGGTGACGGCGCCGCGGCTCAGTCCGGTCCGGCTGACGGACCTCAGGGACGACCCGTCGCCGGCACTGCGTTCCGGTGAGCGCTACGACGGCGTCCGGTACGGCAAGTTATCCGCCGACGGCCTGGAACTCGGCGGCACCGACTTTGCCGAGTGCGACTTCCGCGGCGTTTCGTTCAACGAGACCCAGCTGCGGGGCGCCTCTTTCCGGGATTGCATCCTGGCCGAGGTGTACGCCCCGGTATTTATGGCGGCCCGAAGCACCCTGCGCGACGTCGAGATCGCCAACCCGCGCTGGGGTTCAGCGGAACTGTACGAGAGCGGCTGGCAGTCAGTACGGATCGACGGCGGCAAACTCGATTATCTGAACCTCCGTGGTTCCAAGCTCACGGACGTGCAAATCAGCGACTGCATCATCAACGAGCTGGACCTGGGTTCCTGCCTGGCGACGCGGGTAGCCCTGAAGAACTGCACCATCGGCACCCTCGACCTTGCCGGCGCCAGGCTGAAGGACTTTGACATCCGGGGCACGGACTTCCGCGCCATCGCCGGACTCGAAAGCCTCGCCGGCCTTGTGATCGACGACTACCAGCTGGGCCTGCTGGCGCCATTAATGGCCAGTCACCTCGGCGTCGTCGTCGCGTAATCCAGCCCGGCCCCGATTGACCCCCTTGCGGTGCCGTGTAATCTTTATAGAACGAACGGTCGGTAAATTGGCGCGCTAGCGGTCCGAACCTGGTTCCGCCGCCGATGAGAGTTCTTTTCGATGACAGTGCTGTTTATCGCGTGAAGGGTGTACCCATGGCATCAGCAGTTGCAGGACCTCAGGCATTTCTCGTAGGCGGTGCCCGCACCGCTGTGGGCCGGTATGGCGGAGCACTCTCCGCGGTCCGCCCCGATGACCTGGCCGCCTTGGTGATCCGCGAGGCCGTCGCCCGGGCCGGGCTGGACCCGGAGGCCATCGATGAGGTCATCCTTGGCAACGCCAACGGCGCCGGCGAGGAAAACCGCAACGTCGCCCGGATGGCCACCATCCTGGCCGGACTGCCGCTGCACATCCCCGGCATCACCGTGAACCGGCTCTGCGCCTCGGGCCTCAGCGCCATCATTATGGCCAGCCAGATGATCAAGTCCGGAGCAGCGGACATCGTGATCGCCGGCGGTGTCGAATCCATGAGCCGCGCCCCCTGGGTCCAGGAGAAGCCCCAGGCCGCCTTCGCGAAACCGGGGCAGATCTTTGATACGTCCATCGGATGGCGCTTCGTCAACCCGCTCTTCCAGCAGGGCGAACTTTCCCGGGACGGGAAGATGACCTACTCCATGCCGGAAACGGCGGAAGAAGTCGCCCGCGTGGACGGGATCACCCGCGAGGACGCCGACGCCTTCGCCGTCCGCTCCCATGAACGCTCCCTCGCGGCCATCGCCGCGGGCCGCTTCGCCGACGAGATTGTCCCGGTAACGGTTACGACGCGCAAGGGAAAAACCGTTGTCGACACCGACGAGGGGCCCCGGGCCGGCACCACAATTGACGTTCTCGCGGGCCTTCGCCCCGTCGTCGCCGGCGGTTCGGTAGTCACGGCCGGAAATTCCTCCACCCTGAACGACGGCGCCTCCGCCATCATCGTCGCGTCCGAAGCAGCCATCAAGAGGCTTGGCCTGACGCCTCGGGCCCGGATCATCGACGGCGCCTCCGCCGGCTGCGAACCGGAAATTATGGGCATCGGCCCGGTTCCGGCGACCCGTAAAGTGCTGTCGCGGACCGGCCTCAGCGTCGGCGACCTCGGCGCCGTCGAACTCAACGAAGCCTTCGCGACCCAGTCGCTTGCGACCATGCGGCGGCTCGGCCTGGACCCCGAGATCGTAAACCGCGACGGCGGCGCGATCTCGCTCGGGCACCCGCTGGGTTCCTCCGGTTCACGGCTCGCCATCACCTTGCTGGGGCGGATGGAGCGCGAGGACGCCAGGATCGGTCTCGCCACGATGTGTATCGGCGTGGGCCAGGGCACCGCGATGTTGCTGGAGCGGGTCTAGTGCCGGCCGCCGCGACGGGCCTCGACCCGCGCGATTTCAGCACGCTGCTGATCGACGAACGCGAAGACCGGCTGGTGGTGCTCCTCAACCGGCCCGAGGTCCGCAACGCCATCGACCAGCAGATGGTCGATGAGCTGCACGCTGTCTGCGCCGCGCTGGAACGGTCGCCGAAGATGCTCATCATCGCCGGTACCGAAGGTGTCTTCGCCTCGGGGGCGGACATCGGCCAGCTGCGCGAACGCCGCCGCGACGACGCGCTCCAAGGCATCAACTCCACCATCTTCGTGCGTATCGCCAAACTCCCAATGCCCGTCATTGCAGCCCTGGACGGCTTTTGCCTGGGTGGCGGCGCCGAGCTGGCGTACGCCGCGGACTTCCGGATCGGCACCCCGTCCGTGCGGATCGGCAACCCGGAGACGGGCCTGGGCATCCTCGCCGCAGCCGGCGCGAGCTGGCGCCTGAAGGAGCTGGTGGGGGAACCGGTGGCCAAGGAAATGCTGCTGGCCGGCACGGTGCTACGCGCCGAGCGGGCCCTTGCCGTCAACCTCATGACCGAGATCCACGAGGCTTCCGGGCTGATGGCGGCCGCCCATGCCCTGGCCGACAGGATCGCGGGCCAGGATCCCCTCGCGGTCCGGATCACCAAATCGGTGTTCCACGCGCCGGCCGAGGCCCACCCGCTGATCGACCAGCTGGCGCAGGGCATCCTGTTTGAATCGCAGGCCAAGTTCGACCGTATGCAGGCATTTCTGGACAAGAAGTCAGCGAAGAAGCCTGCACAGCAAGACGCCAGGACCTCCGCGCAGGAAAACCGGAAGAAGAATTGACGATGAACAACTCCGCACACTCCGCTAACCTTCCCGGCGGCGCCCTGCCAGACTTCGTCGGGGTGCTGGGCGGCGGCCGGATGGGCGCCGGGATCGCACACGCCTTCCTGGTCAACGGCGCCAACGTCCTCGTCGTCGAGCGCGACGAGGAGTCCGCCGAGGCTGCCCGCGAACGGGTGGAATCAGCAGCGGCCAAGAGCATCGAGCGTGGCGCCACCGACGGGAACCTGGACGAGATGGTCTCGCGGCTCGCGGTGACGGTGGACTACAACGACTTCAAGGACCGCCAGCTGGTCATCGAGGCCGTCCCCGAGGACTGGGACCTCAAGGTCAGCGCCCTGCGGGGGATTGAGGCCCGGCTCGGTGCCGACGCCTATCTCGCCTCGAACACGTCGTCGCTGTCCGTCAACGGCTTGGCCCGTGAGCTGAAGCGTCCGCAGAACTTCCTCGGCCTGCACTTCTTTAATCCCGTGCCGGCCTCGACCCTGATCGAGGTGGTGCTCGGCGAGCACACCTCAAGCCAGCTGACCCAGGCGGCCCGCGGCTGGGTTGAGGCGCTGGGCAAGACCGCCGTCGTCGTCAACGATGCCCCCGGGTTCGCGTCCTCACGGCTGGGCGTCGCGATTGCCCTCGAGGCGATGCGGATGGTGGAAGAGGGAGTGGCATCCGCCGCGGACATCGACAACGCCATGGTCCTGGGCTACAAGCACCCCACCGGACCCTTGCGGACCACTGACATCGTAGGCCTGGACGTCCGCTTGGGCATCGCCGAATACCTCGCCTCCACGCTCGGGGAGCGCTTCGCCCCGCCGCAGATCCTGCGGGACAAAGTCGCCCGAGGAGAACTCGGCCGCAAGTCCGGCAAGGGCTTTTTCAACTGGACCGAGTGAACTGACCAGCTACCCGAGGATCCCCACGATGTAGCCGACGAAGAAAAGCAACACAAAGAGCACCACCACGGCGATCATAAGGATCCAGAGGTACTGGCCGAACCCCCGGTCCTCGCGGATCCGCGGCCCCTGCGGTCCCACCGAGGTCCCCTCGCCCGGTGGCGTCTCACCCGGAGGCACACCGCCTCCGGGTTCCAAGCCGGTGAGGTTGTTCTCCAGGGGATCCGGATTCTGGGATGTCACGGTGTGCTCCTGTTTCAGCTCGGGCCGCTACTGCGACGCCTGTGAGTCTAGGGCTTTTTTCATGCCGGCCATGGCGGGGTCGGCCAGGGACTGGAACGCTGGTTTCATAAACGGTTCTGCGACCTTAAGCCATCCCTTGAGCCGGAATTCCGCCGTATAACGGACTTCCGAACCGGATCCCGAAGGCTTAACGTCGATCGTATCGACGGAAATGACCGTCTTGTTTTCGCCGCGCAGCTTGATGAGGGTACCTGCCAACTCCACGACCTCGTAGATCAGCGTTTGGCGCTTGCCGCGGAACTCCGCTTCGGCGTGATAGCGGTGCCCAACGGCGACCGGCCCGTCGGAGAGTTTCTTGGCCACCGGTGTTCCCGGGTCCCACTCCGGCGTGTGTTCGAAGGCGGAGAGGTACGCGAAGGCCTTGCCGGCCTCCAACGGGGAACGGACCGTGCCGGTGACTGTGATCATGGCCCCAGCCTATCCAGAACTCCCTGCATTGTGACCGAAACAGTGGAAGAAACGTTGGTGGGCCAACTGGTTCCCGGCCCCGGCATTTAGGCCGTCCCGCGCATTTATGATGGTGCAGTGACTACCCCCGCAATCGCTCCCATCACCCTGACCGGAAAATACGTCGTGCTGGAACCGTTGCGCCCGGACCACCACGACGGCCTCGTCCAGGCCGCCAGCGACGGCGAACTGTGGAACCTCTGGTACACGTCAGTGCCCGGCCCTGACCAGATGGCCGCCGAGATTGAGCGGCGCCTGGCCCTGCAGGACAGCGGCGACATGCTGCCCTTTACAACGCGGCTGCTTGACCCCACCACCGGCGGACCGGGCCGGGTGATCGGCATGACCACCTACATGAACATCGATGCCGCCACGCCGCGGGTGGAAATCGGCTCCACCTGGAACGCGGCGTCCGCCCACGGCAGCGGCAGCAACCCGGACTCCAAACTGCTCCTGCTCCGGCATGCCTTCGAAACGCTGGGCTGCCCCGCCGTCGAGTTCCGGACCCACTGGCTCAACCACCAGTCCCGCGAGGCGATCGCGCGGCTGGGCGCGAAACAGGACGGTGTGCTCCGCAGCCACACCCGCAGCAGCGACGGCGCGCTCCGGGACACGGCGGTCTTTTCCATCCTGGAACACGAGTGGCCCATGGTCCGGAACGCCCTCGAGGCCAGACTGGCCAAGTTACGGTGACGACGGCGCCCGAGGCGATGGAGTGGGCCGGCGCGGTCAACGCCTGGCACATCGCCGGCGGAGTCTTCCGCATGGGCCGGCGCGAATGGCTTACCGAGGCGGGCTGGGAGCAGGTCTACAACGCCGGCGTCCGGACTGTGATTGATCTGCGCAATCCCGAGGAGATCCGCCGCCGCCCGACCGATCCGCGGGTGGGCGCGGCAAGCCTGTCCGCCTTCGACGTCGTGCACGCCCCCACCGAGGACCCCGGCAACAGCGAATTCCGGAAGCTCTGCGTTCCCTACCTCAACGATCCGGCCTACTACGCGGACAACGCCCGAATCTTCCCGGAGAAGCTTGCCGCCGTCTTCAAAGCCGTAGCCGATGCGCGCGGCGGAGTTGTGATCCATTGTTCCGCCGGCCGGGACCGCAGCGGGATGATCGCTGCCATGCTCCAGGACCTTGCCGGAGCAGGAGAGGCCGTCATTTCCAAGAGCTACGAGCAGGCAATGCGCGGCATCAACGAGTACCACCGGATGTCGGCGGTCCCGCATCCGCACGAGCGGTACCTGCCCGAGGAAGTCCTCGCGCCGCTGCTCGAACAGCGCTTGGAAAGCCTGCAGCACTTTGTCCGCCAGGTGAAGCCCGGTGACTTCATCCGTCACAATGGCCTAACGGACCGGGATCTGGGCGCCATCGTGGCCAAATTGGGGCGCTAGAGTAACCGGGTGAAGACTCCGACGTTTCAGCTGACAGTGCGGGCGGTCGCGGCTGCCGCGATCGCGCTCGCCGGATCGTTCTACGCCGTTCCTGCCCTGGCCGAAGCCGGCGGGACGGACCCCGCTCCGTCAGCCGCTCCCGCAGCATCCGCGCAGGCGTCCCCTGCCGCACCAACGACGCCGGCAGCTGCGGCCGCTGGTTCCAACACGACCGCAGCTGACGCTCCGGGCGCGCCAGCCGTCACCGCAGCGCCGGGGATCAGCGATGCCGGACTCGCCGAGGCCATCCGGCGCGACCTGGGCATCACGCTCGAGGAGTTCAATGCAGCAGGCCAGCTGGGCCGGACCGCGGCCGATGCCGTTCCGTCGCTGCGGGAGTTGCCCGGCTACCTGGGCATCAGCCTGCGGGCCGGAAAGATCCACATCGAGGGCAGCGGCCCCGAGCTGCGCGCCCGGGTCGATGGGCTGAACGGCAACGGCGCTGCGGATGTGTTTGTGCTCGAGGCGCCTTCCGCTGCGTCGCCGGCCGCGCCCACGGACGTGCCCACGGCTGCACCCACTCCCGCACCCACTCCTGCACCTTCGACGGCTCCCACTCCCGCACCTTCGGCGGCCGAGCTGGTGGCGTCCAACACCGAGCAGCTGTTCCAGGACTACGTCCGCGAGGTGGGGCCGGCCGGTCTGCAAGCCGTGGCCTACTCCGCCGGCCGGTTCGTTATCCGCACCGGCGGAACAAACGCTGCCGAAGCCGAGCTTTCCCCGGCCCCCGACCAGCCGAGCGAGCCGACGATTAACTCGGCGCCAGGGAAAATCTCCGCGGCCAGCTTTGTGGCCCGCTATACCAACGTCCGACTCGAACAGGCGTTGCCGCTCACCACCGAAGCGGACGTTTACGGCGGGGAAGGCTACATCATTGACCGGCGGACGATTTGCTCGACCGGGTTCGGCGCGTTCAGCGCGGCGGGGCTGCCCCTGGTGCTGACAGCTGGTCACTGCGCCGAAGACGGTACGGCACGGGTGGCCGAACTCGAGCCGCCTGTCTCCGCCACAGCCGGCGGGTCGGCGCCGCTGCCGGGCACCCGCGCCCCGCTCGGCAGATTTGGCTTCAGCCAGTTCGGCGGGCCGCTCAACAGCTGGATCACCGGCAGTGAGCAGGCCCCCGGCAACGTGGGCACCGACATCGCCGTCATCGAGTCACTCGACGGCGGAGTCAACGTGCAACCCGCCGCCACCACCTGGGCCAGCGCCGCCAACCCGGGCCCATCAGCCGTGAAGATCATTGGCGTGGTCGCACCGTTCCAGGGCCAGGAGGTGTGCCGGTCCGGCCGGACCACGGGATGGTCCTGCGGGCAGGTGGAAGAAACCGGTGTCTACGTGGTGGGGGGAAGGACGGCCGCCGCGGAGGATCTGCGGGCCTTCCGCGGCTTTTTGTCCAAAAACGTCCAATCCAGCGGCGGCGACTCCGGCGGTCCCTGGATCAGCGGCAACTTCGCCGTCGGCACCCACTCGGCCGGCGAAACTTCCGGCGAGAACTTCGCGATCGCCACCACGCTGGAGGACGCCCTGACCGCATTCCCCACCGCCGTGGAGCTCCAGCTGTTCCTGAACAAACCCGAGCTTGTGGCGCCGGTGAACCTGACAGTCAAGGCCGGGGAGGACATCACCGGCAGGGTTCTGGCAGCCCCGGCATCGGCCGTAGCCGCCAACTCAAAGGTCCGCATCACAGTTGCCAACCAGGCGCCAACGGAGGTCCCGGTCGACTCTGCCGGCAACTGGACTTTCCGGGCTCCGCTGCCGGCCGGGCAACTGGCCTTCTCGGCCGAGACCGTGAACGGCTTCAGCCATTCTGGACCCGCGTCCTTCACCGCCACCGTCTCACCGGCGCCCCTGCCTGCGCCTGGAATAACGACGCCGGCGGACGCCGCCCTGCCGGGCCTGGGCAGTGTTGCCGGAACGGGAATGCCCGGCGCTGTCGTGACGCTCTCCGGTGACGTGGCCGGGACAGGGACGGTGGCTTTGGACGGTCAATGGACCGTTCCGGTGGAGCGGCCGGCCTTCGGGAAAGTGACGGCGACCGCCACTCTCTCGTCCCCGGGTATTGCGGACAGCCCTTCATCCAGCAAAACTTTCACTGTCATTCCCCCCGCGCCTGCGGAAACCACTGTCCCGGACGGCTGGCACTTCCGCCAGGACGCGCTTCCCTCCTCGATTTCCGGAACGGGCGTTGACGGCGCCGACGTCATCGTCTCGATCGACGGGGCACCCGTGGGCGCTGCACACGCCGGTGCCGGCGGCGCCGGGACCGGGGCCCGGGCAGTGGTCCGGTCCTTCGTTCCGCAGGTCCTCGTGGCAGGCGGGCGCTGGAGCGTCCCGTTCCCTTCAGGCCTCGCCGTGGGGGCGCACACGCTGTCCGTCACCCAATCGGTCGACGGCGTGGCCTCGGACCCGCTGCTCGTAGCGTTCACCATTGATGCCCGGGCTGCAGTACCGCCGGCCCGGCCCGCCGTAAATCCGCCGGCCCAGCCTGCCGTAAATCCGCCGGCCCAGCCTGCCGTAAATCCACCAGCGCGGCCCATTGTGGTTTCGGCCGGCTCAGGACGGTTGCCGGATACCGGTGCGGGGGTGCTGCTGCCGATGGCGGGCCTTGCCGGCGGCACAGTTTTGCTCGGCGTCGCCTTGTTGGCCATTGCCCGGCGTCGGACGGTGCGGTAGTCCGGCCGGAATCCCGGCCCCGGCGCCCGGGGTGGCCCGCTTAGCCCCTGCGGTCCAGCAGCAGGTTGGTGATCCGCAGGGTACAAAGCCGCTCGCCGGCCGCGTTGGTGATCAGCACCTCGTGGGTGGTGACGGTGCCGCCCAGGTGGATGGGGGTGGCGGTGATGGTGATGATTCCCTCGCGGGCAGACTTGTGGTGCGTTGCCGAGACGTCCACGCCAACGGCGGTCTTGCCGAGCGTGCTTGCGTGGATGACGGCAGCCCAGGAGCCCACCGCTTCGCCCACAGCCAGCGAAGCGCCGCCGTGCAGCAGCCCGAAGGACTGCCGGTTGCCCTCCACCGGCATGGTGGCCACCACCCGCTGGACGGATTCCTCGACGATCTTCACACCCATTTTTTCGTCGAGTTCCCCGAGGGTGATCTTCCATAGCTCGGTATTCCGGGGCTCGGGGGTCATAACGTCTCCTCTTTGGCCGGAAAGCCCAGGGCTCAGGCCGGTATGTGCCGCCGCAGCTAGTGTGCGGCAGGCCTCATTCATGTACTGTGGACATATTACCGAACGGACGGTCAGTAATGCTGGCCGTGTTGATCTTGCCCCTGTTGGAAGGACCCGTCAACGATGACCACCACTGCAACTGCTCCGGAACCCACAGTAGACACTGTCGGGATCGTTCCCAGCTTCGTCCGGGATTCCTGGTGGACCCCCGACGCCGGCTCCGCGGCCGGCGCCGCGTCCGTCCTGGACGCCAGCACCGGTGAACTCCTCGCCAAGGTGAGCACCGATGGACTCGACCTCGCCGCCGTCGTGGACTACGGGCGCACCACCGGCCAGGCGGAACTCGGCAAACTGACCTTCCACCAGCGCGCGCTCAAGCTCAAGGAACTCGCGCAGTACCTGAACGGTCGCCGCGAGGAATTCTATGCGCTCTCGGCCCAGACCGGCGCCACCAAGACCGACTCGATGGTCGACATCGACGGCGGCATCGGCGTGCTGTTCACCTTCGGTTCCAAGGGCCGGCGCGAACTTCCCAACTCCCAAGTGATCGTGGACGGGCCCATGGAGGTGCTGTCCAGGGACGGTTCCTTCGCCGGCGAGCACATCTACACCCGCATTCCCGGCGTCGCCGTGCAGATCAACGCCTTCAACTTTCCGGTGTGGGGGATGCTCGAGAAACTTGCCCCGGCCTTCATCGCCGGCGTGCCCACGATCGTTAAGCCCGCCACCCCGACCGGTTACGTCACCGCCGCGGTGGTCAAGGCCATCATCGATTCCGGCATCCTGCCCAAGGGCTCGCTGCAGCTGGTTTCCGGCTCGGTCCGCACCATTCTGGACCACCTCGACTACCGCGACATTGTGGCCTTCACCGGCTCCGCCTCCACCGCAAACACGCTTAAGTCCCACACCAACGTGGTCAAGGGCGGAGTCCGCTTCACCTCGGAAACCGATTCCCTGAACGCAGCCATCCTGGGCCCGGATGCCGTCAAGGGCACGCCGGAATTCGATGCCTACATCAAGTCGCTTGTTACCGAGATGACGGCCAAGGCCGGCCAGAAGTGCACATCGATCCGCCGGGCCATCGTGCCGCAGGCGCTGGTCCAGGACGTCGTTGCCGCCGTCGGGCAGCGGATCACCGAACGTGTGATCCTCGGCGACCCGCGCGCGGACGGCGTGACCATGGGCGCCCTGGCGTCCCTGGAGCAGCTCGACGATGTTCGGGCAGCGGTCCAGTCAATGCTCGATGCCGGCGGCGAACTCGCCTACGGCACGCTCGATTCGCCGAAGGTCACCAGCGCTGACGGCACAGTCGGCGTCGTCGCCGATGGCGCCTTTATGTCCCCCGTGCTGCTGAGCTGGGCGGACCCGGAAGCCGAAGCGGTCCACTCGCTGGAAGCCTTCGGCCCGGTATCGTCCGTGATTGGCTACACGGACCTGGCCGACGCCGTCCGCCTAGCCGCCCGCGGCGGCGGCTCGCTCGTAGCCTCCGTTTGCACCAACGACCCCGGGGTTGCCCGCGAACTCGTCACCGGCATCGCCGCCCACCACGGCCGGGTGCACATGCTCAACCGTGAGGACGCCCGCAGTTCCACCGGCCACGGTTCGCCGGTCCCGCACCTGGTCCACGGCGGCCCGGGCCGGGCCGGCGGCGGCGAGGAGCTCGGCGGCATTCGCTCGGTCCTTCACCACATGCAGCGCACCGCCATCCAGGGTTCACCGAACATGCTGACCGCCGTCACGGGCGTCTGGCACACCGGCGCGGACCGGAACTTCACGCTCGAGACCGAAGGCCAGCACCCGTTCCGCAAGCACCTGAGCACCCTGCACATCGGTGACGCGATCCGCTCCGGGCTGCGCGAAGTGACTCTGGATGAAATCACCAAGTTCGCCAACTCCACCGGGGACACCTTCTACGCCCACACCAACGAGGAAGCAGCGGCGGCCAACCCGTTCTTCCCGGGCATCGTGGCGCACGGTTACCTGCTGCTGGCATGGGGCGCCGGGCTGTTCGTGGAGCCCGCGCCGGGACCCGTGCTGGCCAACTATGGCCTGGAAAGCCTGCGCTTTATCACCCCGGTGGCGGCGGGCGATTCGATCCGGGTCACCCTGACCGCCAAGAAGATCACGCCGCGCGAGACCGACGGCTACGGCGAGGTGGCCTGGGACGCCGTCCTGACCAACCAGAACGACGAAATCGTGGCCACCTACGACGTCCTCACCCTCGTGGAGAAGTAGCCCTTCCGACGCTCCCTCACGTCCTGCGGTGCCGGCTCCGACGCTCCCTCACTTCGCTGAGGGAGCGTCGGGTGTATTGCGGCCATAGCTGAGGGAGCGTCTGGGGGTTGGGGCGCGATTGACAGGCTCTTTCCGCCCGGCGCCGGCGTAAAATATTCCGTGTAGGAGGTGGCGAAATGACTTTAATTCTCAACAAAGCCACAACAATCCTGCCAGTCGATGATGCACAGCGCGCCCACCGCTTTTATGCGGACACCCTGGGCCTGCCGCACCGTGGAGTGACAGGCGACGGAAGCGATCTCTTTGGCAGCGACGGCGGCCCCCTGCTGCAGTTGATGGCCGTCGGGGACGGAAAACATTCCGAGCACACGACCCTGAGTTTTGAAGTCTCCGGGATCGAGCGGACCGTCCAGGAGATGGAAGCCAAGGGCGTCCAATTCCAGGACTACGACCTGCCGGAGCTCAAGACCGACAATCACATCTGTACAACCGATTCGGAAAGGTGCGCCTGGTTCCTGGATACGGAGCACAATATCCTTTGCGTCCACGAGAACATCACGACGGCGGCTGACTACCAGCTTTGACGTGCAGGATCCCACAAAATAGCGTCCCGGCCCGCCGGGACGCTATTTTGTGCCCCGTCCGTCAACGGGCGTCCGGACCGTCCGGGCGGGACCACGGCGACACCGGGCGGGGCTGGAGCACACCGTTGACCCTCAGATCGATCCGTTCGTTAAAGAAGCAGATGAGGCCGTGGATCTGGGCGGCATCCCGGAACCGCCCGTCATAGCTCCATGCAATATCCCGGCCGTGCGCGGAGTCCGGGTAGCTCCAGTAGCTGGCCTGGCCCTTGTAAGGGCAGACGCTCCGCTTGGTGCTCTCCCGCAGCAGCTCCAGCCGTACGTCCGCCGGCGGAATGTAATACCGCACTGGGAGCATTGTTTCGTAGAGCAGTTGCGCGCCATTCGTTTCGGCCAAGGTCGCGCCGTCGAGCGCCACCTGCACCTCCGCGGATGAGGCGCGGATGTCAACGCGGTGGAACGGATCGCGCGGGTGGCCAATGATCTCCTCGTCGTCCTCGAGCCAGTCGAAGGCCGCGAAATCGAGTAGCACGTAACCGGCCAGGTCCGGGTCCGCGGGCCGGAAAGCGGCCCTGGGCAAGGTAGCAGCGGCAGTCATGACGTCGAGTTCCTCGCCGGCGCAGCTGTGATTGCCAAACGCTGTACCGGGGTCAAGGGAAGTCGGGGCTTCGCCCTGCCGCACGGCGAAAGGGTGCTCCTCTGCAACGGCCGCGGGCAGCGCCGGCGCGGCGAGTCCGCACAGCAGGTCCTGCTCCGGCACGGCATAGATCGGGGTGATCCGCCGCGGTTCCCAGATCAGCCAGGCCTGCCGCGTGTCGACGACGGCAGCCTGGTCGATGATCGCGCGGATCCTCTTGGCAGTGGGTTCGTAGCGCAGTTGGGGGAAAGTTCCCATCAGCACGCGGGATAGTTTGGTGGCCATCCTCCCAGCGTGGCCCTGGCGCCGGGCCCGGTCAATAGCTTCCGCCGGCGTCCGTAGAACCCGGGCTAGCGGGGAGCCTGGAGGCCGTTGAAGGCCATCGTGATGACGTCGTCAGCCAGTTTTTCCGGTGAGAGGGAACCGCCGGGTTTGTACCACTCGACAATGGAGTTGATCGTGCCGAAGAGCAGCCGGGTGACGGTGCGGGGGTCGATGTCCTGGCGCAGCGATCCCTCGTCTCGGGCCGCGGAGATCAGGGCCGCCACCTTGTGGTCGAACGTGCGCCGGCGTTCCATCGCGTTGCGCTCAATCTCGGTGTTGCCGCGCAGGCGCAGCAGCAGGGTGACGAACGGAAGCCGCTCCACTAGCACCGAAATGGTTTCGCGCAGGACGAATTCCAGCCGGGCTTCGGCGGTGCCGGACTGCGCTTTCGGCTGGTCCAGGATGGCTTCCAGGCCGCCCAGGGCGTGATCCAGCGCCAGCTTCAAAAGCTCGCCTTTGGACGGCACGTGGTGGTAAATCGCGGACTTGGAGATGCCCAGGTTTTCAGCAAGGATGCCCATTGAGGTGGCATCGTAGCCATGGCGGTTAAAGACATCGACGGCGATCATCAGCACTGACTGCTGGTCATAGCCGGGACGGCCGCGTTTGGTGCTGGTTGCTGTTGTGGGCATAGTCGCTAGTTTCTCACGATCGGAAGATCAGCCTGCCCGCCGGTCAGCCTTTAACGGGCGGGCCGGCGGGCTGGGCGTGCTGTGGTCAGGCCTTGGGCCGCAGGTCGTAGATCCGGCGGAGCTTGCCGTTGGACCGTTCCAGGGAGCCGGGCTCGACGACGTCGACGGCGCAGGAAGACCCGACGTGGATCTTGATCTGTTGCTGCAGGGCCTTGGACGCCGAGGCAACACCCTCGATCGTGACGGACTCGCGCCGTTCGATCCGGACGGTCAGCTGGTCCATCCGCTGGCCCTCGGGCCGGGTGAGTTCGAGCTGGAAATGCGGGCTCAACTCCGGGATCCGCAGCGCGATCTCCTCGATTTGGGAGGGGAACAGATTCACGCCGCGCAGGATGATCATGTCATCGCTGCGGCCGGTGATGCGGCCCATCCGGCGGTGCGCAGGTCGGGCGGTGCCCGGCAGCAGGCGGGTGAGGTCCTTGGTGCGGTACCGGATGATCGGCAACGCTTCCTTGGTGAGCGAGGTGAAGACCAGCTCGCCGTGTTCCCCGTCACCCAGGACCACAGTGGGGTCGAAGGCGTCGACGATTTCGGGGCGGAAGTGGTCCTCCCAGATGTGGCTGCCGTCCTGGGTTTCCACGGCCTCGCCGGCAACACCGGGCCCCATGACCTCGGAGAGCCCGTAGATGTCGCAGGCCTTGATGTTCATGGTGACTTCGAGCTCGTGGCGCATTTCCTCGGTCCACGGCTCGGCCCCCAGCACGGCGAATTTGAGCGAGGTGGAGGCCGGGTCGATGCCCTGTTTCATCATGGCGTCGGCGATGGTCAACAGGTACGTCGGAGTGGCGAGGATGGCGTCGGGCTTGAAGTCCTGGATGAGGGTGATCTGGCGTTCGGTCTGGCCCCCCGAGATCGGGATCACCGTGCAGCCGAGGGCCTCGGCGCCGGCGTGGGCCCCCATGCCGCCGGTAAAAAGGCCGTAGCCGTAGGCGTTGTGGACCTTCATGCCGGGGCGGACGCCGGAGGCTCGGAGCGAGCGGGCCACGAGCTTTGCCCAGTCGGCGAGGTCCTTCTTGGTGTAGCCGACGACTGTGGCGCGGCCGGTGGTGCCGGAACTGGCGTGGATCCGGGCCACCTCGTGCTGGGGCACGGCGAACATGCCGAAGGGGTACTCCAGGCGGAGGTCCTCCTTTGTGGTGAACGGGAACTTGCCCAGGTCGGAGAGCTCGCGGAGATCCGAGGGGTGGACGCCGGCCTCGTCGAACTTGCGCTTGTACAGGGGGACGCGGTCGTAGGCGTAGGCCACCGTGTGCTGCAGGCGGCTGAGCTGCAATGCCTCAAGCTCGTCCCGGGAAATGGTTTCTTCGCGGTCCAGGACGGCATCACTGGTGGGGGCGACGGTTTCTTGGGTCATCTTGGGGTTCCCTGTTTCTATTTCTTGGAGATGGTGCGGCTGCGGCCGCGGAACTCAGCGACGAGTTCGCCCGGGGGGATGTCGGCGGGGAGCCTGCCCGGGACCGTGGCGGCGGGTGCCGGGCCGGCGGGTGCCGGCTGCGGGGCCGAAGGCGCGCCCGCGCCCGGATCGACGGCGTAGATCTGGATGTCATAGAGGCCGCTGCGTCCGGTGCTGGCGCGGCGGTTGGCGACGGCGGTCAGCACCTGGCCGCGGAAGGCTGGCTTGAGGAAGTTGATATCGACGCCGGAGGCCACGGTGATGGTGCCGGTGTCGATTCCGGCTTCACCTGGTTCCGGGCTGGCCGGGTTGCAGGCCAGCGCGAAGGCCGTGTCACCGAAGGCGAAGATCATTCCGCCGTGGGCCATGCCGAATCCATTCAGCATTTCCTGCCGGAGCGTCATGCGGATCGTGGCGTGTCCGTCGTCCAGTGCCACAACTTCTATGCCCATCCACTCTGAGGCGTAGTCGTCTTTAAGGATGGGGTGGGTGTCGCCGGAAATCGTCAGTTCAGCCATGCGTCATTGCCTCCAGCTTTATTTACCGAATGTTCATTAGGTAATCCCATCCGGGTGCCTCCTGTCAAGAGCGGGCGGGCGTGTGAAGCGGTTGGCAGCGGCCGCAGAACAGTCAAACTCCGGCAAAATCCGCCGGGAGCCCGCGCCTGGAACCCGCGGCCCGAAAACGGGTACCGCGCCGGAAGAAAGTAGGCTGGGAGGGATGCAGCACCACTTCACAGCAAAGGGCGGATCATGGCCAAGGGGATATACGTCAGCGCGACCACGCCGGGTTCCGGGAAGTCGCTCGTAGCGCTGGGACTGGCGGACACGCTGCACCGCCATGCTGACCGCATCGGCTTCTTCAAGCCGGTGGTTCACGGCAACGACGCCGCGTCGGACCCGATGGTGGCGCTGATGAAGGCCCGGTTCGATCTGGACGACCAGCGCTGCCGCGGCGGCCTGACGTACGCCGAAGTCCGCGCGCTGCTGGCCGAGGGCAACCGTGCGGAGATCGACGCCCGCTGCGTTGAGATTTTCGCCGACATCTCGCGGAACTGCGACGTTGTGATCGTGGAGGGGACGGATCTCACCGGCCAGGACGCCGCCGTCGAATTCGACCTCAACGCCCGCCTCGCCAACAACCTCGCCGCCGCCGTCGTCGCCGTGGTGGGGGCTAAAGGCAGGACCATTGCGGAGGCGGCCGACGCCGTCGAGGTTGCCCGGAAGGAACTCCTTGCCGAACGCTGCTCGCTCCTGGCGATCATGGTGAACCGGGCCGACCCGGAGGACCTGGACGGCATTGCGGCCGCCGTCCGCCCCGGCGCCTCGGGCCGGCCCGTGTACGTCCTGCCCGAGCTGGAATCAATCGCCAGGCCCACAACCGGCGAGGTTGCCGCAGCCCTTGGCCTGGGCCAGGTAGCCGGACGGCCGGACCTGGAACGCGACGTGCACTCGGTCAAGGTGGCGGCCATGAACGTCGCCAACTTCCTGCACGTGCTCGACGACGGCGCCCTGGTGATCGTTCCCGGTGACCGCGCCGACGTGCTGGTCGCGTGCCTCGCTTCGTCGTTCTCCCCGGAGTTCCCGGTTCCGTCCGCGCTGATCCTGACCGGCGGGCTGTCTCCCGAGCCCACCATCTACTCGTTGCTGGCGCAGGCACCGTTCCCGATCTTTGCGGCCCCGGACGACACCTACGTCACCGCAAAGCGGGTGTCCGAGGTGCGCAGCGAGATCTGGTCGGGCCACCGCCGCAAGGTAGCCTCCGCCCTGGGCCTGTGGTCCAAACGGGTGGATGAGGCTGAATTGCTGGAACGGCTGCACCTGCCCCGGCCGGAGCGAATGACGCCGCTGCGGTTCCTGCACGACCTCATCGAACGGGCCCGGCTGCAGCGCCGGCACATTGTCCTGCCCGAGGGGGCCGATGTGCGGATCCTGCGTGCAGCCGAGATCCTGCACCGGCGCGATGTCTGCGACCTCACGATTTTGGGCAACGAGTCGGCGGTACGGGAACTGGCGTCCACCCAGGGGATCGACCTCTCCGGCATCAGCATCGTGGACCCCGCGACCTCGGCGTTGCGCCAGCAGTTTGCCCAGGAGTACGCGCAGTTGCGTGGCCACAAGGGTGTGGACCTGGCCCGTGCCCTGGAGGCGATGCTGGACGGCAGCTACTTCGGGACCATGATGGTGCAGCTGGGTGTGGTCGACGGCATGGTGTCCGGTGCCGCGCACACCACAGCCCACACCATCCGTCCCGCCCTGGAGTTCGTCAAGACCCGCGAGGGCGTCAAAATCGTTTCCTCGGTGTTCCTGATGCTGATGCCGGACCGGGTCCTGGTCTACGGCGACTGTGCAGTCAATCCGGACCCGAACGCGGAGCAGTTGGCGGACATCGCACTGGCCTCAGCCGAGACCGCAGCCCAGTTTGGGGTGGAGCCGCGGGTGGCCATGCTCTCCTACTCCACCGGTGGCTCCGGCACCGGCGAGGCGGTGGACAAAGTCCGGCAGGCCACCGAACTTGTGAAGTCCCGCCGCCCGGACCTCGCCGTGGAAGGTCCCATCCAGTACGACGCGGCCGTGGACGCCGCGATCGCGCACTCCAAAATGCCCGGTTCGTCCGTCGCGGGGCAGGCCACCGTGTTCATCTTCCCGGACCTGAACACCGGTAACAACACCTACAAGGCGGTGCAGCAGTCTTCCGGGGCGGTCGCCGTCGGGCCAGTGCTGCAGGGACTCCGGAAGCCGGTGAACGACCTGTCCCGCGGCTGCACCGTGGAGGACATCGTAAACACGGTGGCCATCACGGCCATCCAGGCGCAGTCCGTGGAGCCCGCCGCGCAGCCGATCCCCGCGGCTGCCCATGCGTAGTCAGCTGTTTTCCGGATTTGCCGGGCTGTCAGGATCTTCCTGCTCGGCAGGTGCGTCGGCCAGGCCCGTAGGCGTGAGATCCAGGTCCGCCAGGTTTTCGGGGGCCTCGGCGGCTTTCCCGACTTCGGCGGCCTTAAGCTTCCCGGTGTCGTCGAGGGCCGGGTTCGCGCCCTCCACCCCGGTGGGATCCGGCGTGCCGGACCCGCTGTCCGGTTCGGCGCTGTCGTTAGGGGTTGCGTTCTCAGTCATGGAAATCCCTTCAGGAGTCGTCCAGGTGGTCCGCCGACTCTAAACCGCCGCCGCGGCTCTCCGCAACGGATGGCCGGCCGGGCAATTTATAGTGGTTTCCAGGAGCGCTCCGACAGGCTCCGGCGTGATGCCCGTCCCGGCGCGCCCTTCGGGGTCAGCCCAGCAGCCAAGGCGTAGGAGGCCCCATGCTCGTGCTCGTTATCAACTCCGGCTCGTCGTCGCTGAAGTACCAGGTGCGCGACGTCGATGCCGGCAGTGTGCTTGCCGAAGGACTCGTCGAGGAGATCGGGATGGGCAACGGCGGCGGGGGCGACGGCCGGATCGAAGGCCCCCGGGACCACGCGGAGGCACTGGAGCGTGTGGATGCGAAGATCCACGCGGCCCTCGGCGGCCGGGCGCTCGACGCCGTCGGGCACCGGGTGGTGCACGGCGGGGAACGCTTCGCCGAGCCGGTCCTGGTTACCAACGAAATCATCCGCGCCATCGAGCGGCTTAATCCGCTGGCTCCGCTGCACAACCCGGCGAACGTGCTCGGCATCCGCGCGATCGCGAAGAAATGGCCGGACATACCGCAGGTGGCAGTGTTCGACACCGCGTTCCACCGCACCCTTCCGGAGTACGCTTGGCGCTACGCGGTGCCGGACGAGCTCTACAGCAACCATGGAATCCGCCGCTACGGCTTCCACGGCACCTCGCACGAATACGTCGCGCACCGGGCCGCGGCGCTGCTGGACATCCCGTCCGAGGAGTTCGACGCCGTCATTGCGCATCTGGGCAACGGCGCCTCGGTCGCGGCGATCCGCGGCGGACAGTCCATTGACACCTCCATGGGCTTCACGCCGCTGGAGGGACTGGTGATGGGTACCCGCTCCGGTGACCTGGACCCCTCCATCCTGGTCTTCCTGGGCCGGGCCGGGTGGTCCCCGGAGGATCTGGACGCCATGCTCAACCGGCAGTCCGGGCTCAAGGGCCTGGCCGGCAACAACGATATGCGCTCCGTGGTGGAGGCCGCCGGGGCCGGGGACGCCAAAGCCGCCATGGCCCTCGCCGTCGCCTCCTACCGGCTTGCCAAGTACATCGGCGGCTACCACGTGGCCGTCGGCGGGGCGAAGGCTCTGGTGTTCACGGCCGGGATTGGGGAAAACTCGCATCAGTTCCGCGCCCTGGTGGCGGAGCGGCTGGGCGCCCTGGGCGTTCAGCTCGACGCCGGCCTGAACGGCGAACGCTCCCGGGAGCCCCGGGTCATCTCCTCGACGTCCTCGGCCATTCCCGTACTGGTAGTTCCCACCGATGAGGAGCGTGCCATCGCGGAGGCCACGGCCGCCGTCGTCTCCTCCTCGTCGCCTGCTCGGTGACCTCCCAACTGACTCGCAGCAGGGGCCGTTTTGGGCGCCCATAACGGCCGTAACTGCGAGTCAGTTGGGCGGGTAGCCTTGGGGCCATGACGGAACTGAATCTGCCCCTGCGCACCGAACGGCTGGTCCTGCGCCGCTTCCGGGCCGGGGACCTGGCTGCGTACCACGCCTACCATTCGCTGCCCGAAACCGCCAGGTTCCTGCCGGGGGAGGCGAAGAGCTACACCAAGTCCATGGAGTCCGTGGGCAAATACGCCAATTTCGTCTTCGAGCAGGAGGGCGACTGGATCTGCCTGGCCATCGAGGCTGCGGACTCGCCCGGTTTGCTCGGCGAGGTGGTGCTGAAGTGGTTGCCGGGCCGCGGTCAGGCGGAGATCGGCTGGAGCCTCGCCCCGGCGGCACGGGGCAACGGCATCGCAACCGAAGCGGCACAGGCGCTGCTGAGGCTTGGTTTCGAGGAGCTCGGCTTCCACCGGATCAATGCCAAGCTTGATGCCCTCAACGCGGCCTCCGCTGCGCTGTGCGAACGGCTCGGCATGCGGCTGGAAGCTACGCAGCTGGACAAGTGGCACTACAAGGGGCAGTGGGCCACGGAAGTCGTCTTCGCCATCCTCGCGGACGAGTGGATGTCCCTGCAGCCGGCTTAGGACTCAACGTACTGACGAAGAGGACAGGCTGGGGGAGTCCCCCAACCAGCCCCTCCTATTTCAGTCCGGCGCCCGGGAGGAGCTTCGTGGCGGCCAGGGAGTCGGCAACGAAGGCGTAGTCCCAGGCGCGTTCCTTCCACTGCACGTAGCGGCCCGACGCTCCGCCGTGGCCGCCCTCCATCTCGATCTTCATCACGATCGGCTCGCTGCCGGTGTTCAGTTCGCGCAGCCGCTGCACCCATTTCGCGGGTTCCACGTAGAGCACCCGCGTGTCATTAAACGAGGTGACCGCCGCGATCTTGGGATAGTCCACCGCACGGACATTTTCGTAGGGGGTGTAGGACTTCATGTACGCGTAGACTTCGGGGTCCGTGATCGGGTTGCCCCATTCCTCCCATTCCAGTGCGGAGAGCGGCAGCTCCGGGTCCAGGATGGTAGTCAAGGCGTCCACGAACGGAACGGCCGCGACGATCGCAGCGTACTTCTCCGGCGCCAGGTTGGCGATGGCGCCCATCAGCAGGCCGCCGGCGGAGCCCCCCATCGCCGCGATCCGTGCCGGGTCCACCCAGCCGGACGCTGCCAGCCAGTCAGTGGCCGCGATGAAGTCCGTGAAGGTGTTCTTTTTCTGCAGCTTCTTGCCGTCGTCATACCAGTGCCGGCCCAGTTCCCCGCCGCCGCGGACGTGCGCGATTACAAAGACGATGCCCCGGTCCAACAGGGAGAGCCGGGGGATGCCGAAGCCGGGGTCCATGCTCATCTCGTAGGAGCCGTAGCCGTAGACCAGGCCTGCCGCCGTCGAATCCTGCTGCACGGCGGCATGGCGCAGCACTGACAGCGGGATCCTGGTCCCGTCCGCAGCCACCGCCCATTCGCGGGTGGCAACGTAGTCCGCGGCGTTGTAGCCGCCCAGGACCGGGCTTTCCTTGCGTAGCAGGAGTACGCCTGCGGGCTGTTCCGCGGTGGGCAGGACAAAGTCGTAGACCCGGGACGGCGTGAAATAGGAGGTGTAGCCCATCCGGATGACGGGGGCCTCGTAGTCCGAACCGGCAACCCCCGCGGTGTAGAGCTCTTCCTCGAAGCCGGGTTCCACCGCCGCGCCCTGCTCCGGCGTTCCGAGCCCGGCCAGCGGCAGTACCTGCACCCGCTCGATCGTGTCCTTGCGGACGGAGACCACCAGGTGCGTGGACGTGACGCCGGCACCGTTGACTCGCACCTCGTCGGAGTGCTCGACGACGGTGGTCCAGGCCTGCTCGGCGAGCGGCTTGGCAAGTTCGGCCGGATCCACCAGCGAGACCATGGAATTGATGGCGTCCCGGTTGTGGGTGAGCAGGATGGTTTCGGCACCGGCCAGCAGGAAGGGTTCGGCCTCGTAGAGGATGCGTTCGTCCCGGGAGATTACCGTGCTGAGCCCGGCCTCGGGTGCGTCGAAGCGCAGCAGCCGGGTTTCGCTGAACTCTGAGCAGCCGATACCCAGCACCAGATGGCGCCGGTCGGCGGAGAGCTCGAAGCCCAGCCACATGGCGACGTCGTCCTCCTGGTAGATGACTTTGTCCGATGTGACGGGCGTGCCGAGCACATGCGACTTCACCTGGTACGGCCGCCAGGAATCATCTGTCACGGTGTAGAAGATCCGGGTACCGTCGGGGGAGAAGGAAATGCCGTAGAAGATGTTCTCGATCAGATCGGGGAGCAGCTCCCCGGTTTGCAGGTCCTTGATGCGCAGCGTGAACCGCTCGTCCCCGGCGTTGTCCACCGCGTAGGCGTAGAGATTCCCGTCAAGGGTCACTGCGGCCCCGCCGACGGCGAAGAACGGCTGGCCCGCTGCTTCGGCGTTGCCGTCCAGCAGGACTTCCTCGCCCGGAATGTCGACGCCGACCTCGACGGCGGGGGGAGTCCAGTCAGCGACGCGGTCCCCGGTGTCCTGGGCCCGTACCCGGCACTGGATGCCGTATTCCTGGCCCTCCACCGAACGGGTGTAATACCACCAGCCGTCCTTGCGGTTGGGGACGGATAGGTCCGTCTCCTGGGTGCGGCCCTTGATCTCGGCGAAGATGGCCGCGCGCAGCGGTTCCTGGTGGGCAGTCATGGCCTCCTGGTAATCGTTCTCAGCCTGGAGCAGTTCCACGACCTCGGTGGATTCCTTGTTTCGCAGCCACTCGTAGTTGTCCTCGAAGGCATCGCCGTGGCGGGTGCGGACGGCGGGGACTTTTTTGGCAACGGGGGCTTGCGGGGACGGCTGCGCCGGAGTCGTGGTCATGGCTCCAATCTACCGTCCGGCAGCACTGTCACTGCTGCGGCCCGGTCACCGCGGCGGGTGCTTCAGTTCCCGTTCTGAAGATTGTTGGCGGCAATGTACCCGGGCAGGGTCCCGGAGGTCAGTGCTGCCGAGACGGCGGCCGTGGCAGCGGGGTCCTGCAGGACGATGGATTGGCCGTCACTGCTGGTTCCAACGCCGGCGGTGGGCAGGGTAAAGAACACACCGTTGCCTGGTGCCGTGCTTCGCAGGCTGGAGGCGAGCCGCTCCAGCGTTTCCAGCGTGAGTCCCGGGTCGACGGTGATGTGCGGGAGGACCGTCGCCACGAGTTGCTTCACGGTGTTGGCGTCCGAGAGCCCGCCTTCGGCCGCCATTTTGGCCAGCACGGCCTTCAGGAACGTCTGCTGGTTCCGGACCCTCTGGTAGTCGCCGTCGGCGAAGGCATGGCGCTCGCGGACAAAGGCCAGGGCCTGCGGTCCGTTCAGTCTGTTCACACCCGCCGGAAAGTCCACGAAGTCGTCGATGGTGCCGGTGAAGGGCTGCTTGATGTCGACGTCGACGCCGCCGAGGGCGTCCGTCAGGGCCGCGAAACCCTGGAAATCCAGCATAAGGCTGTGGTCCACGCGCTGGCCCAGCAGGGATTCCACCGTCTGTGTCATCAGCGGCACCCCGCCCAGTTCGAGTCCGGCGTTGATCTTTGCTGCCCCGTAGCCCGGGATATCGACCCAGAGGTCGCGCATGATGGAGATGCCGTAGACACTTTGCCGGTCGGCCGGGAGATGGATAAAGACCAGCGCGTCACCGCGCTGGTCCGAGGCGGCGCCGGAGGCCGCGATGGCCCGCTCGTTCACCCGGCTGTCGCTGCCGATCAGCAGGATGTTCAGCGCGGCGGGCGGCGGATCCGGCGTCGGGGCTGGGGTGGCGGCGGGCGATTGCTGCGCTGCCGGGGACGTTTGCACCGGGGCTGCGGTTTCGGTGCGGGGCATGTTCAGGAGCAGCGCCGCGGCGGCGACGGCGAGGACCGCCAGGCCGGCAATGAGGGCGATGATAACTGTCCGGCGCCGATGCGCCACGCCCGGTGCCGTGGCTTTGGCTGCTTCTGCCGGTTCCGGCTCCGTTCCCATGGCCGGACACTACCACCGTAAGCGATCGACCGGGAGCAACCGACGGCGCCGGGTTCAGCCGTGGGCTGCCGGGTTCAGCCGTGCTGCCGGGCGAACCGCAGGATGGTGCGGATGGCCGGGGAAAGTTCATCCTCCATTTGGCGGTAGATTTCCGGCCCGCGCCGGTAGGGGTCCACCACGTCATTGTCGGCCGGTTCCGGGGCTTGCGCGAGATGCCGGACAGCGGCCGCGCGGGCCGGGAGATCACGCCAGAACGCGGCTGTGTCGCCTGCCGGGGCAGGGATGCCACGGTCCTCAAGCGCTTCGAGCATCCGGGCAAATTCGCGGATGGTGAAGGTGCGCTTTAGCAGGGCGGCGTCCAGATGGATGACTTCGCCGCGGTGCTGTGCCGACATCGCCAGCACCAGATCTGCTTGCCGCAGGATCTCCGGGGTCAGCTGACGGGCCGCGAACCCGTCCGGCGTGCCGCCGTAGCTTGTGATGATGTCTTGGGACAGCGGCTGGATCGGATCGCCCGCCATGGCCCGAGTTCCAGCGCTCCGCACCTCAAAAGCCCCGGGCTGCACCTGGTTCAGTCCGGTTTGGAGCAGGCGTTCGGCAACGGGGGACCGGCAGATGTTGCCGGTGCACACGGTAAGGATCCGAATGGGTAACGACGGCGAACCATCGCTAGTTTCCGGCTCCGAGGCCTTGGGCAGCAACATAGTCTCCGAGTCTATCGTTGCTGAGGGCGGCCTTGATCTCCTCGATGGCGGACGGATCAGGCAGGACAATGGACTGCCCGTCTGCCGACGTGCCGGTCCCGGCCGTGGGCAGGGTAAACATGGCGATGTCCTGGCGGTGGACGTCCCGGAGGCTGACGGCCAGGCGGCCGGCTTCGACCAGGTCCAGGGCAGGCGCCACGCTCACGAAGGGGGCGACGGCGCTAAGCGCGTGTTCGAGGGTGAGCGGGCGTTGGACGGTGCCGGCGTCCAGGGTTTTGCCGATGACGGCGGCCAGGAGCAACTGCTGGTTGCGGACCCGCTGGTAGTCGCCGTCGGCGAAGGCATAACGCTCGCGGACAAAAGCCAGGGCTCGGGCGCCATCGAGGGTGTTCGCGCCCGCATTAAAGACATATTCGCTCTTGGCCCTCGTCCCGGTGAACGGCACCTTGACGTCCACGGTGACCCCGCCAATGGCGTCGACGAGTCCCTGGAATCCTTCAAAGTCAATCCGTACCACTTGATCGATCCGCTGCTGCAGCAAGGATTCCACTGTCTGCACCACCAGGGGGACGCCGCCGAAGGCCAGGGCGGCATTGATCTTGGCTTCGCCGTGCCCGGGGATGGTCGTCCAGAGGTCGCGCATGATCGAAATGCTGTAGATATGGGCGCGGTCAGCCGGGATATGAACCAGCATCAGCGTGTCGGAGCGTTGGTTCGAGGGTGCTCCGGCCACCGCCTCGGCAGCCGCGCCGCCGGAAGCATCGCGGCTGTCGCTGCCCATCACCAGGATATTTATGGGTTTCGCGGAGCCGGCCGGCACCGCCTGGGCCCGGACCCGGACGGCCTCCGCCGGGAACGCGTTTTTGATCTCCCGGGTCTGGGATGCGAAAATCTGGGCCATCGAAAAGACGTAGGCTCCCATCGAACCGGGGACCGCGAGCACAAGGGCCAGCAGCACGCCCAGCAGGATCCGGCGGCCGCGTTTGCCGTGAACTGTCCTGGCCGCCCGGTCGCGGCGCGCCGCCCCCGGCGGCGTTCCGTTTCCTGACGATTCCTTCCGATCCACTTCCCCGTGATTCGACATTAGAGTCTCCTGAGTTCGGTGCAGCGTCCGGCGGAGAGCGCCGGGAGACCTCGCTGCAGTCGATGGTGCAGACGGTACGCTCCGGAACTTGGGTTTTCCTGCAGTCGTGGTGGAGCTCCAGTGCTTGACGCATCTCCGGCCTTCCGCATATCCTGAACGAACGGTCGGTAATTATTTATCGGAAAATGCATAGGAGCAACCATGGCAGCGCAGACCCTGCAGTCAGTGCCCGGAGAGCCAACAGCGGCACGGCACGAACAGAGCCTCGAAGATGTGGCCCGGCGTGACGCTGAAGGCCAGGCATACTTCGACAAAGTCATGGCTGACGATTCGCGGATCGAGCCCCGCGACTGGATGCCCCCGGCATACCGCAAGACCCTGCTTCGCCAGATTTCTCAGCACGCGCACTCGGAGATCATCGGCATGCAGCCGGAAGCCAACTGGATCTCCCGCGCCCCCAGCCTCAAGCGCAAGGCCATCCTGATGGCCAAGGTCCAGGACGAGGCCGGCCACGGACTGTACCTGTACTCCGCCGCCGAGACCCTCGGCCAGCCGCGCGATGAGATGAACCAGGCGCTGATGGACGGCAAAGCCAAGTACTCCTCCATCTTCAACTACCCCGCCCGCACCTGGGCGGACATGGGCGCCATCGGCTGGATGGTCGACGGCGCCGCTATCGCCAACCAGGTGCCGCTCTGCCGCGCCTCCTTCGGCCCCTACGGCCGCGCCATGGTCCGCGTCTGCAAGGAAGAATCCTTCCACCAGCGCCAGGGCTTCGAGATCCTGCTGGAACTTTCCCACGGCACGCCGGCGCAGAAGCAGATGGCCCAGGACGCGGTCAACCGCTGGTACGCCCCGGCCCTGATGATGTTCGGCCCGCCGGATGACGACTCGCCCAACTCCAAGCAGTCCATGGCCTGGAACATCAAGCGCTTCAGCAACGACGAACTGCGCAACCGTTTCGTCGGAATGATGATGGAGCAGGTCAAGGTCCTGGAGCTCACCCTCCCGGACAAGGACATCCGTTTCAACGAAGAAACCAAGAAATGGGAGCACGGTCCGCTGGACTGGGATGAATTCCACGAGATCCTCGCCGGCCGCGGCCCCTGCAACGCCCAGCGCCTGGAACGGCGCCGGGAAGCACACAACAACGGCACCTGGGTGCGCGAAGCCGCCGCGGCCTACGCTGAAAAGCAGAGCCGCAAGCAAGCAGAGAAGGAATCCGCAGCATGACAACTCCCGAACCGCACGCAGGCAACGTCTGGCCCATCTGGGAGGTTTTTGTCCGCTCCAGCCGCGGCCTCTCCCACGTCCACGCCGGCTCCCTGCACGCGCCGGACGCCGCCATGGCGCTGCGCAATGCCCGAGACCTCTACACCCGCCGCAACGAGGGGGTGTCCATCTGGGTTGTCCCGGCGGACGCGATCGCCTCGTCCGATCCTGACGCCAAGGGCTCCTTTTTCGAGTCTCCCCAGGGCAAGGACTACCGGCACGCGACGTACTACACCAAGAGCGAGGGCGTGAAGCACCTGTGAGCACCTCACCTGAAACTGCCGCAGCGGCAGCACCCGCAGCAGCGGAAACGGCCGGTCACGGGGACATCTCCGTCGGCGTCAACGGCTCCGGCAACAGTGGCGAGGCCACGGCCAGCGCTACCCGGATCACCCCCGGCAATGCCCTCCGTCCGGAGGACATCGCCCTTGCCGTAAGCCAGGGAACCGCGAAGCCGAGCGCTGACGCCGCCGAGTTCGCCCTGCGGCTGGGCGATGACGCCCTGGTCCTCGCGCAGCGGCTGGGCCACTGGATCTCCCGCGCCCCGGAGCTCGAGGAAGACATCGCCCTGGGCAACATCGCCCTGGACCAGCTGGGGCACGCCCGGTCCTTCCTCAGCTATGCCGGCGGATTAGACGGTCGAAGCGAAGATGACCTCGCCTACTTTCGCCGCGAGCCGGAGTTCCGGTCCGTCGAAATCTTTGAACTTCCGAATGGCGACTTTGCCGTCACCATCGCCCGCCAGCTCGTGGTCAGCTACTACCAGTTCGAACTCTACCGCCGGCTGGCCGCCTCCACCGACACCACCCTGGCCGGGATCGCCGCCAAAGCGGTCAAGGAAGTGGATTATCACCGCGACCACAGCGCCCAGTGGGTGCTGCGCCTGGCCCAGGGCACTGACGAGTCCCGCGCGAAGATTATCCACGCCTTCAAGGTCATCTGGCCCTACGTCGACGAGCTCTTCCGCGACGACGAACTCACCGCCCGCCTGGCCGGGTGCGGTGCCGCCGTCGAGCCCTCCAGCCTGCGCGCCGATTTCGACCGCCTTACCGGCGAGGTCCTGGCCGCAGCCGAACTGGACGTTCCCGCGGTTCAGCCGGCCCCCGGCGGCGGACGCCGGGGACTGCACTCCGAACATCTCGGCTACCTCTTAGCCGAGATGCAGGTACTCGCCCGCGAGTACCCCGGGGCAAGCTGGTAACCACGATGGACATGTACGTCAGCCACCCCACGGCAGCCGACGGCCGCCCTGCGGCCCCGCGGACGCCCGAGCAGAAGGCCTGGGAACTCGCGGCCACGGTCTGCGACCCGGAAATCCCGGTCCTGACGATCGAGGACCTGGGGATCCTGCGCAAGGTCAGGATCTACGACGACGGCGGGATGGTCCCCGCCGTGCAGGTCACGATCACGCCGACCTACTCGGGCTGCCCCGCCATGGACGCCATCCGCGATGACCTCACGGCGGCCTTCAAACGGGAAGGCTACCCCAGCGTCAACGTCGACATGGTCCTCTCCCCGGCATGGAGTACTGACTGGATGAGCGAGGCCGGCAAAGCCAAGCTGCAGGAGTATGGCATCGCGCCGCCGTCGGGCCGCTCTGCCGCCCTCCGGCACGCCGGCCCGGTCCGGTTGTCCCTCGCCGTCAAGTGCCCGCAGTGTTCGTCGCTGAACACCAAGGAACTCACCCGCTTCGGTTCCACCTCCTGCAAGGCGCTGTACGTCTGCCAGGACTGCAAGGAACCCTTCGACTACTTCAAAGTCATCTAAGGAAACGCCATGATTGTTCTCCGACAGACCGCCGCTGAAACGGCCGCAGCCACCGGCCGCCGTCGTGCGTCCTTCCACCCGCTGGCCGTGGATGAGGTCCGCCGGCTCACCGATGATGCGATCGAGGTGACCTTCGGCGTTCCGGCCGAACTCGCGGGCCAGTTCGATTACCTCCCGGGCCAGTACGTTGCCCTGCGCACTACCCTCCCGGATAAGTCCGGCGAGCCGAAGGAAGTCCGGCGCAGCTACTCGATTTGCGCCGAGCCGAGGAGCTTTGCGGACGGCAGCAGCGAGATCCGGGTAGCGATCAAGAAGGACCTGGGCGGGCAGTTCTCCACCTGGGCGAACGCCGAGCTCACGGCCGGGGACGTGCTGGACGTGATGAGCCCGATGGGTGCGTTTGTGTCCCGGCACGGCCGGGACGGCAAAGAGCAGAACCTGATGAACTCGATGAACCATCCGGAGGACATGGCCAGCGAGCTCGCGGGGGAGCCCGGCTCTTTCGTCGCGATCGCCGCCGGTTCCGGGATTACCCCGGTGATCGCGATTGCCCGCACGCTGCTCGCCGCACATCCCGAAACCCGCTTTGACCTGGTCTACGCCAACAAGGCCGCGATGGATGTGATGTTCCTGGAGGAACTCGCCGACCTGAAGGACAAGTACCCGGCCCGGCTCGCGTTGCACCACGTGCTCTCCCGGGAACAGCGGATCGCCCCGCTGCTCAGCGGCCGGATCGACGCGGAAAAGCTGCAGGCCCTGCTGGGGACCGCCATCCACGCCGAGGACGTCGACGAGTGGTTCCTGTGCGGCCCGTTCGAACTCGTGCAACTGTGCCGGGATACCCTGGCCGAGCGCGGCGTCGACCCGGAACAGGTCCGCTTCGAACTGTTCAGCACCGGTAAGCCGGACCGTCCCGAAGGCAATGCCGGCCGCCCGGTGATTGTGGACGAATCCCAGTCCACGTTCAAGATCACCTTCAAGCTGGACGGCCTCCAGGGCGAGGTGGCCAGCCCGACCCACGCCCGTGAATCCATCCTGAACGCGGCGCTCCGCGTCCGCCCGGACGTACCTTTCGCGTGTGCCGGCGGCGTCTGTGGAACCTGCCGTGCCAAGGTAGTCACCGGTGCCGTCACAATGGATGAGAATTACGCGCTGGAGCAGGACGAACTGGACAAGGGCTACGTGCTCACCTGCCAATCCCACCCCACGACGCCGGAAGTCACCGTCGACTTCGACGTCTAACGAACCAACCCCGACTCCCGCCCCGACCCCAGGAGCCCCATGATTTCCCTCTCCATCGCCGACGGCATCGCCGAGATCGTCCTGAACGCCCCCTACAAGCTCAACGCGCTGGACGAGCAGGCGCTGCGGGATCTGTCTCAGGCGTACGACGACGCCGCTGCCGCAGCCGCCCGCGGAGAGGTGCGTGCGCTGCTCCTGAGGGGAGAGGGACGGGCCTTCTGCGCGGGCCGGGACATCGCCGGCGTGACGCCGGAAACGGATGACGTCCAGGGCTATCTCGGCGGGTTGCTGCAGCCGCTTCTGAAGAAGATGTCCGCCTTTCCGGCGCCCACCTTCGCGGCAGCCCAAGGAGCCTGCCTGGGGGTAGGGCTGGGCCTGCTGCTGGCCACTGACGTGGTGTACGTGGCGGAGAACGCCAAATTCGGCTCCCCGTTCGCGAACCTCGGTGCCACCCTCGATTCGGGTGGCCACTGGTACTTCACCGAACGCCTCGGTATGCACCGGACGCTGGACCTGATCTATACGGCGGAGCTGATGAGCGGTGCCGACGCCGTGGCGCAGGGAATGTTCTCCCGGGCCATGCCCGCAGCTGACCTCCTGGCGGACACCCGCGCCATCGTGGCGAAGGCCGCCACCGGCGCCACCAGTGCCTTCACCGCCAGCAAGGACCTCGTGGCGCACATCCGGGACCAGCGGCTGGGCCTGTGGGAGTCCATGGCAGAGGAAAACGCCGAGCAGGCACGGCTCTGCAACACCGCGGACTACACTGAGGGGTTCCTGGCGTTCCAGGAGAAGCGGACGCCGGTTTTCAAGGGGTAAAAACGACTGTCGCCGGGCGACCGGCCCGGCTGCTTCTCTTTATCGAAGTTATTCTCATTTCGAAGGTGTCCTTGTAGGGTTCGGTTATGACTTTGGGGAAACCGGTAACTAAGGCTGTCATTCCTGCCGCCGGACTGGGAACACGCTTTCTGCCCGCCACCAAAGCCATGCCGAAGGAAATGCTCCCAGTAGTCGACCAGCCGGCCATCCAGTACGTCGTGGAGGAAGCCGTCCGCGCCGGGCTGACGGACCTGCTGATGATTACCGGCCGGCAGAAGCGCGCCCTCGAGGACCACTTTGACCGGGAGCCCAGCCTGGAACGTGCCCTGGAACTAAAGGGTGACCGGGAGAAACTGGCGGCCGTCCAGCACGCATCCGCCCTGGGGCCGCTTTACTATGTGCGCCAGGGAGACCCGCGGGGACTCGGCCACGCCGTCCTGTGTGCCCGTCAGCATATCGGCGCGGAGCCCTTCGCCGTGCTGCTGGGCGATGATTTGATTGACGAACGCGATGAGTTGCTGAGCACCATGATCGAGGTGCAGGCCCGGACGGGCGGCTCGGTGGTTGCCCTGATCGAGGTGGATCCCGCCGAAATCAGCGCTTACGGCTGCGCAGACGTCTCGGTCATCGCCGGCGAAGACCATGTGCGGGTTAACCGGCTGGTGGAAAAACCCTCGATCGCCGATGCGCCCTCCAACCTTGCCGTGATCGGCCGCTACGTCCTGCACCCGGCGGTGTTTGACGTGCTGGAGGAAACAGGACCCGGCCGCGGCGGAGAAATCCAGCTCACGGACGCGCTGCAGACGTTGGCCACCTCAAACTGCGAGGGCGGCGGGGTCAGCGGAGTGGTCTTCAAGGGCCGCCGCTATGACACCGGCGACAAGCTCAGCTACCTGAAGGCGGTCATCTCGATTGCCTCGGAACGGGTCGAATTCGGCGAGGAGCTCAAAGCCTGGATGAAGGCCTTCGTCAACTGAAACCGCAACGCCTGGCTACCGCGTATCGACATCCTCAAACACCAAAAACGTCTGTGTGTCCAGCACCCCTGGCATGGACTGCAGCTGGTCGAAGATCACCCGGCGCAGATCGATATTGTCCACGGCGCGCACCAGCAGGATGACATCGAAGTCGCCACCCACCAAGGCGATGTGGTGCACCTCTGGAATGGCGCGCAGCAGTTCCCGCAGTTCCCGCCAGGAATGCTGGCGGACCTTCAGGGTGACGTAGGCCGAGGACTTCAGGCCGGCCTTAATCGGGTCGACCAGTGCCGTGAACTTGGTCAGCACACCCTCGCCGGTCAGCCGGGCAATCCGTGTGTAGGCGTGGGCCCGGGAGATGTGGACATTCTCCGCGACCTGCGTGACGGACATCCGCCCGTCCCTGGTCAGTTCCGCGATGATGTTCCGGTCCACATCATCCAAGGGCACCGCGGCCTGGTCCGCCCCGTCCTCTGCCATTTGTCCACAACCCCCGCCGGTAATCCAGCTCACATCTACGATTTGTCTTCTAGAGTAAGGCAATTCTCTGGACTTCTCCACGATTTCCGCGAGAGCTGGATACGAAACATCGCCCAGCCCCATACTTGGAGTGAATAGTGGCTACAGAAGGACGGACCAATGACGATCTCCGCAGACCACCCTGCGCAGCCCGCAGCGCAGGACCAGATGGCAGGCGCGGCCAATGAGGCCGTGCGCAAGTTCGGCATCACGGTCGAGGACTACATGCTGCCCGCCCGGCACCAGATCCAAATGGTGGGTCCGGACGGCACACTGAACCCCCACACCGAGCAAGGCACCCAGCCCGGCCACGAGTACAGCCTGCCGGGCGAGGCGGAACTGCTGGCCGCTTACGAGCAGCTCGTCGTCGGGCGCCGCGTCAACGATCAGAACTCAGCCCTCGTCCGGCAGGGCAGGATGGCCGTCTACCCCTCCAGTCACGGCCAGGAGGCCTGCCAGGTCGCAGCGGCACTCTGCCTGTCCGACGGCGACTGGATGTTCCCCACCTATCGTGACTCCGTGGCCGTGATGGCACGCGGTGTGGATCCCGTCCAGACCATGACGCTGTTCCGCGGCGACTGGCACGGCGGCTACAACCCCGCCGAGCACAAGGTCGGTATCCAGTGCACCCCGCTGACCACCCAGCTCCTGCACGGCGTCGGCGTCGCCCACGCCGCCAAACTCCGCGGCGAGGACACCGTTGTCCTGGCCATGTGCGGGGACGGCGCCACCAGCGAAGGCGACTTCCACGAGGCACTGAACTTCGCGGCCGTCTTCCACCTGCCGGTTGTGTTCTTCGTCCAGAACAACCAGTACGCGATCTCCGTGCCGCTCGCGCACCAGTCGGTTGCACCGTCGCTCGCCCACAAGGCCGTGGGTTACGGGATGGCCGGCGAACGGGTGGACGGCAACGACGTCGTGGCCCTCCTCGCGGTGCTGGGCCGGGCGGTCAAGCTGGCCCGGGAAGGCTCCGGACCGCTGCTTGTCGAGGCCCACACGTACCGGATGCAGGCCCACACCAACGCCGACGACGCCACCCGCTACCGGCAGGACAGCGAGGTCGCCGAATGGGTGGCGAAAGACCCGCTGAGCCGGATGAAGACCTACCTGACGGACCGGGGACTGCTCGATGACGGCCGCACCGCCGCTATTGCAGAGAAGGCCGAAGCCGTTGCCACGCAGCTGCGCGAAGGACTCAGCGAGGAGGTCCCCGTCGATCCGCAGGACCTGTTCAAATACGTCTTCTCTACTCCCACTCCCCAGTTGAAGGAGCAGTCCGCAATGCTCGCCGACGAACTCGCCCGGGACGCCGCATCAGCGACGGAGGCCGCGAAATGAGCCCCACCATCACCACCTCGTCCGAGGCGAACGGCAACGTCAGCGCCGCGACCGCTCAGGCCGCGGAAACGGCAGCGGTCAAGGCCGAGCAGACCGGCCCGCAGACCATTACCCTGGCCAAGGCACTGAATGCCGCCATGGCCGACGCCATGCACGCCGACGCCTCGGTCCTGGTCTTCGGCGAGGACGTTGGTATGCTCGGCGGCGTCTTCCGCATCACCGACGGTCTGACCAAAACCTTCGGCAGGAGCCGCTGCTTCGACACCCCGCTGGCCGAGTCCGGCATTGTCGGCATGGCCGTGGGCATGGCGATGAACGGCATGCGCCCGGTCATCGAGATGCAGTTCGACGCCTTCGCCTACCCGGCGTTCGAACAGATCGTCAGCCACGTTGCCAAGATGCACAACCGCACCAAGGGCGGCGTGAAGCTGCCCATGGTCATCCGGGTTCCCTACGCCGGCGGCATCGGGGGAGTGGAGCACCACTGTGATTCCTCCGAGGCCTACTACGCCCACACCGCCGGGCTTAAGGTCTTCACCCCGGCCACTGTGGCGGACGGCTACCGGATGCTCCGCGAGGCCATCGATTCCGATGATCCGGTGATGTTTATGGAGCCGAAGAAGCTCTACTGGTCCAAGGACCAGGTGGACCTGGACGCGCTCCGGGCCGAACATGCCGCGAACACCGAACGCGGCACGTCCTCGGAAGGCCGCGCCGCCGTCGCCCGCCCCGGCACCGACGCGACGCTGATCGCGTATGGACCGTCCGTCCCGACGGCGCTGGCTGCTGCTGCCGCCGCCGCCGAGGAAGGCCGCTCGCTGGAAGTGATCGACGTCCGCTCGATTGTGCCCTTCGACGACGAGACGGTCTGCGCCTCGGTCCGCAAGACCGGCCGCGCGGTGGTTATCGCCGAAGCGCACGGCTTCGCCTCGGTGGCCTCCGAGATCGTGGCCCGGGTCCAGGAACGCTGTTTCCACCACCTCGCCGCGCCGATCCGCCGGGTCACGGGCTTTGATGTGCCGTACCCGGCGCCCAAGCTTGAGCACTACTACCTGCCCGGCGTGGACCGTATCCTCGACGCCGTTGACGACCTCCAGTGGGAGAACTGACCATGAGCGAACCGAAAGTATTCCTCCTCCCGGACCTTGGTGAGGGCCTCACCGAAGCCGAACTGGTCAGCTGGCTCGTGAAGGTGGGCGACGATATCCGCGTCGACCAGCCGATCGCCGAAGTGGAGACGGCCAAGTCCATGGTCGAGGTGCCCTCCCCTTACGCCGGCACCGTCGCCGTGCTGCACGGCGAGCCGGGCCAGACGCTCGACGTCGGGAAGCCGCTGATCTCGGTGATGCCGGTTGGTGCGGCTCCCGCGGTTGAGTCTGCCGCAGCCACGGTGGCTGAGCCGGCCGCAACCCAAGATGCCGCGGCAGAGACCTACCGCGAGGAGGAGAAGGCCGGGTCCGGGAATGTCCTCATTGGCTACGGGACTCCGGGCGGGCATGGGGTTGCCCGGCGGACCCGGGCATCCAAGCGGGCTGTGGCGCAGGTGCCTGAGGCCGAGAAGGCTGCCGATGATCTGTTGCTTATGCGGACCCGGGTCCCCGGGAAGCTGGGGGCTGTGATTTCTCCGCTGGTCCGGCGGATGGCTCGGGACCATGGGGTTGATTTGGGGGATCTCCAAGGCTCGGGAGCCAGCGGGCTTATTATGCGCCGCGACGTTGAGGCGTTCATCAAGCCGGCGCCTGCGGTTGAGCCTGCCGGAACCAGCCCGGTCGAAACGCCCGCGGTAGCAACGGATGTGGCTGCCGCGATCACGGACACGGATGCCCGCACGGGGCTTGGGATCTCCGGCCGCACGGCTGTCCGCGGCGTGCGCAAGGCCGTCGCGGCGAACATGGCGCGCAGCCGGTCCGAGATCCCGGAGGCCACGGTCTGGGTCGATGTCGACGCCACGGCGCTGGTGGAGCTGCGCGCCGCGCTGAAGAACGCCGACCCGGACCACACCCCGGGCTTGCTGGCGTTCATTGCCCGCTTTGTTACTGCCGGCCTCAAGAAGTTTCCGGAGTTGAACTCCCGGATCGTCAGCGCCGGGGACACCGCCGGTGGGGCCGGCCAGGAGATCGTGGCCTTCGACGGCGTCAACCTCGGTTTCGCGGCCCAGACCGACCGCGGCCTGATGGTGCCGTCCGTGCGCAACGCAGACAAACTCAGCGCCCGCGAACTGGACGCCGAAATCCGGCGGCTCACCGGCGTCGTCCGCGAGGGCAAGGCAACCCCCGCGGAACTGGGCAGCGGCACGTTCACGCTGAACAACTACGGCGTCTTTGGGGTCGACGGCTCGGCCGCGATCATCAACCACCCCGAGGTAGGCATCCTCGGCGTCGGGCGGATCATCGACAAGCCCTGGGTAGTTAACGGCGAACTCGCCGTGCGCAAGGTCACCGAGCTGACGCTCACCTTCGACCACCGCGTCTGCGACGGCGGAACCGCCGGCGGCTTCCTGCGTTTTGTGGCCGACGCGATCGAGAACCCGGGGTCGGTACTGGCCGACTTTTGAGGAACGGGGGACCCGGACCAGCGCCTGCCGGAGGCGCTGGTCCGGGGGCAAGCGGCCGCTGGCGGCCGGACTAGCGCACAGTTGCCCGCCTGATGTCCTGGCCCGGCGGCACTTTGGACAGCAAGGTCCGCGCTGCCATTTGCGCCATCTTCCGTGTTGCCGGGGAAAGATAGGCGCCCTCCCGTTGGACAAGGGCAATTGTGTCGAACAATGGTTCTGCAAAAGGGACAGCGTGAACGTTTTTCGGAAAACCCGGCGCGCTAACCAATGCGTGGGGGACAAAACTGTCGGCCGCGCCGGCGGCAACCAGGCCCAGGGCGGTATCGACATGTTCCACCTCGATTGCCGCATCGATTTTCAGCCCCTTGAGCCGGGCACGCTCCAAAATCTGCCGCCGGGTGGGATCGCGCCAGCCGGCAAAGGCGTCATAGAGCACCAGCTTCGACTCGGCGAATTCCTCAATGGTCACGGGGCCGCGCGATGGATTACGGGTAGCCGACACGTAAAAAACTTCGTCACGAAAAAGCGGCCTGACCTGAAGGCCGGCCTCTGCAACCGGCAGGACGATCAGCCCGGCCTCAATTTCGCCGGAGGCCACCGACTCGGCCACTGCCAAGGAGTTCAGTCCGATGAGGCGCACCTTCACCTTGGGGTAGCGCCGGTGAAACCGCTGCACCAGGTCGGCCAGGTCGTAGTACGCGCCGTAACGCAGAACGCCGAACGTGCAGACGCCCCCTTCCAGCGAAGACATGGATTTCAGTGCCTCCACGCCGTTGTCGAAAGAGGTGACGGACTGCAACGCATGCACCTGCAGTTCAACGGCAGCCGTCGTGGGAAGAAGGCGCCGCCCGCCCCGAATGAAGAGGCTGTGCTCAAGCTCGTGTTCCAGCCTGCTGATGAGCTCGGAGACGGAAGCCTGGCTTGTTTCCAGCTTTCGTGCCGCGGCGGTGAAAGAACCGAGCTCATAGGCGGCGAGGAAGGCCCGTAGTTGCGCAAGGGTCATGGGCCCACTCTAGTCAGCGAGCGGAATGCGGGGGTTTTGTGGCGCCGGGAGATACCACCGCGGGTCTGTTGCCTGCGTGAAACACAAGCCGCCAGCCATCGGGTCACCCTATGGCTGGCACTCGTTAGCGTCCCGTTGTGCGATAGGAACGGACTGAGTAGCTCGGACCTATGCAGATATCCAGCCGTGATGCGGCTCACATACAGGGCAGTTTCCTGGTCCTGAAGAGCCCGGCCATTGGCGGCGTTCCCGCCCAGCGGCTTCCCGACGTCGTGGAGACGGTGTCCGCGATGCTCGCTGACATTGAGGCCAACGGAATGGACGCCGTGCTTAAGTACGCTCGGCACCTCGACGGATGGCAGGGCTCCAACCTTGAACTTAGCCAGGCCGCTCTGGCTAAAACCGGCGACGGGCTCTCTACGGAACTGCGGGAGGCCCTGGTGGCCAGCGCAGAGCGGACCCGGCTATTTGCGGTGGAGCAGCGCGAACACCTCAGTGATTTTGAAACCGAGCTGCTCCCCGGCGTTTTTGTCGGCCAGAAGTACGTCCCCGTGGGGCGCGTTGGAGCGTATCTCCCCGCGGGAAGGTTCCCCATCCTGGCCAGTGCCTTTATGACGGTTGGGGTCGCCAAGGCGGCCGGCGTTCGCAACGTCGTGGCCTGCACCCCGCCTGCCGGGCCCGACGGCGGGAACCCCGCCGTCCTCTATGCCGCCTATCTGGCCGGCGTGGACCGGGCCTTCGCCCTCGGGGGTGTGCAAGCCATGGCCGCCATGGCCTTCGGGCTCCTGGACGAACAGCCAGCGGACATACTTGTCGGTGCCGGCAACGCCTACGTCACCGAGGCCAAGCGGCAACTCTTCGGTCGAGTCGGTATTGACCTGCTGGCGGGCCCGTCGGAAGTCGCCGTGATCGCCGACGAAACCGCCGACGCAGAGCTGGTTGCCGCCGATCTCCTCGGCCAGGCCGAACATGGCCCGCAGTCACCGGCGTCCCTGGTCACCACCTCACGCGAGCTGGGCGAAGAGGTGATCCGGCAGATCGACAAACAACTGCAGACGCTGGCCACCCGCGACATCGCCGGGCCGGCCTGGCGGGACTACGGCACCGTCTACGTGGCTGAAGACCGGGCAACGGCGGTGGAGATTATGGACCTCCTGGCGCCGGAGCACCTGGAAATCCAGACCGCCGACGACGCGTACTATCACGGGAACCTGCGCAACTACGGCTCCATCTTCCTGGGGCCATGGTCCACCGTGGCCTACTCGGACAAGGGCTCGTCCGGCACAAACCACGTACTTCCCACCGGCGGCGGTGCCCGGTCATCCGCCGGGCTCTCCGTGGCGCGCTTCCTCAAACCGCTCACTTTCCAGCGGGTCGAAAAAGACGCAACCCCGCGTCTGGCCAACTACGTCACAACGATTTCGGACGCCGAAGGCATGGCAGCCCACAAGGCCACCGCCACACTCCGCCTCGACCGCTTCATCCGATAGACAACAATCTCTAACAAAGGCCCGTCATGACTAAGACAAAAACGCTCCGCACCCGTTTCGCCGCCCTCGTGCCGATGGGTGTTGCAGTCGCCCTGGCCATGACCGCCTGCGGCTCAACAGGCGGCGCAAGCAGCGGGGGTGGCGCCGACCAAAAGACCATCACCATCGCGACGTCCAACGATGCGCCATTCTCTTTTACCGACCAGGCCAGCGGTGAGCTCAAAGGCATCGATGGGGACATGATCAATGCCATCGCCGAAGCCAAAGGCTGGAAGGTCAAGGTCTTCACCTCCGAGTTCGCTACGCTGATCGCGGCGCTTAATGCCAAGAAGGCGGACGTGATCGTCGACGCCATGTACATCACCGATGACCGCAAGAAACAAATCAACTTCACCGATCCCTGGTACACCGAGGGTGAAGCCATGGTGGTCCCCTCCGATTCAACCCTGACCTCACGCGACGATGTAAAGGGAAAGGTCCTCGGCGCCCAGACCGGCACCGTATTCAAGGACCTGGTGGACAGCCTCGGTGGCAGCCAGGTTAAGCTTTTCGACTCGCAGGCAGCCCTGCTCGCCGCCGTGGAGAACAAGCAGGTTGATGCTGTTTTCACCGACAGTGCAGTGATCGGCTACAGCCTGGTCCAGAAGCCGAACCCGAAGCTGAAGCTCGTCTCCCCGTACAAGCCGTTCTACCCGGGCATCATCGGCGCCGGCGTCCGCAAGGATGATACCCAGTTGCTGGCGGACCTGAATTCCGGACTGGCAGATCTCAAGAAGACCCCCAAGTACCTTGAGATCCTCAAGAAGTACGGCCTGGACGACTCGAACATGAGCAAATAACTTTCAGAATCACGCAGGGGCGGCGGCATCCCCAACACTGCCCGCCGCCCCTGGCCGACCCTCATTTAGGGATTCCAAGTGGACTTTATTAACAACACCTTCGCCGTGTTCCCAGCCCTCCTTCAGGCGGTTCCCGTTGTCATTCAACTGGCCCTCGGCGCCATGGTCCTGGCCCTCGTGCTCGGCCTGCTGGTGGCCCTGGCACGCATTTCCTCGCTCAAGATCCTTCGCGCTATCGCCACCGTCTACCTCGAGGTCATCCGCGGCACTCCGCTGCTGGTCCAGCTGGTCTACATCTTCTTTGTGCTCCCCAGCATCGGCGTCAGCATTGAGCCCGTGCCGGCCGGCATCCTCGGACTTGGGCTGAACTACGCTGCCTACCTGTCCGAGGTTTTCCGGTCCGCGATCCTGTCCGTGGAGCACGGCCAGACCGAGGCTGCGCTGTCCCTTGGGTACACCCCCAGCAAAACGCTGTGGAAGGTGGTTATTCCCCAGTCTTTCGTGGTCTCCATGGGGCCGATCGGCAACTACTTCATCGCCATGATCAAGGACACGGCACTGACCTCGGTGATTGCAGTGACCGAGATCCTGAAGACGGCCAACATCCTCAACAGCCAGACCTTCCAGACCACGGCCATCTACACCGCCGCGGCCATACTTTATCTGATTATCAGCCTTCCACTCTCGCGCGTTGTGGTAGTGCTTGAACGAAAGGCACGGGCCAATGGCTGACGAGACCATTATTGATGTCCGGGACGTCCACAAGACCTTCGTCTCGGAGACCAAGCCGAACCTGTGGCAGCGGCTCAGGGGCAAGCCCCACGTGCAGAAAAGGGTCGAAGTGCTCAAGGGCGTGGATCTCGTGGTTCACCGCGGCGAGACGATCGCCATCCTGGGGTCAAGTGGATCCGGCAAAAGTACCTTGCTGCGCTGCATGAATAAGCTCGAGACGATTGATGCCGGCCGTATCTACGTCAACGGACACCTGATCGGCTACGACGAACGCAACGGGGAACTGGTCGCCGAGAAAGCATCCATCACGGCCCAAAAACGGACCGACATTGGCTTCGTATTCCAGCATTTCAACCTGTTCCTGAACAAGACGGCCTTGGGAAATGTCATGGCGCCCCTCCGGGACGTCAAGAAGCTCTCAGCGGTCGAGGCCCGGGCGATCGCTGTCCCCAACCTGGAAATGGTGGGTCTGGGCGAGAAGATGGACAACTATCCCAGCAAGCTTTCAGGCGGCCAGAAGCAGCGGGTTGCGATTGCCCGTGCCCTCGCCATGGATCCTGCCGTGATGCTCTTCGATGAGCCGACCTCGGCGCTGGATCCCGAGCTGGTGGGTGAGGTCCTCGCTGTCATCAAGAAGATCGCCCAGCAGGGAACCACCATGGTGATCGTGACCCACGAGATGCAATTCGCCCGGGACATTGCGGACCGAATTGTCGTGATGGACCAGGGCGTCATCGTGGAGGAGGGGCCGCCGGCCCGTATTTTCACTGACCCGCAACATCCGAAAACCCGGGCGCTCCTGAGCCGCTCGGGCATCCTGCCAGCCTAGGCACTGCCCGCAGCGGGGCAGGCGAACACCCGGGAGCGGGTACGTTTCCCGGGCATCCGCCTGCCCAGCTGCGGGACAAGGCCTTCATTCCCGGCCCCCGTTCAGGCTCCGTGGGTAGAATCGGGGGCAGAACATCGCACCAACGACGCCGGAACACCGCGGAATACGGAGATTTAATGTCACGATGGCTCGAGGCTGGCCCGGACAACTACGTCCTGACCACCCAAGGTTCCCTGCTCAACACAGGCCTGGTGGTCGGCTCCGAACGAGCCCTGGTGATCGACACCGGCAGCGGACCCCGGCAGGGACGCGAGATCCTTGACGCCGTGCGGGAAAAGACACAGTTGCCGCTTGTTGTTGTCAACACGCACGCCCATCATGATCACTTCTTCGGCAACGCCGTGTTCGCCGAAGCTGGCGCGACAGAGTTCTGGGCGCATGAGAACTGTGCTGCGGAAATCGCCGAGAACGGCGGCAGCCAGCGCCGCGCGGTTGTTGCCGGCGAGCCGGAAATGGCTGCCGGCGAGGGCGGCAACACCGAAATCGTCGTTCCCAACGCCATCGTTAAGGATCAGCCGGTCCTGCTGGACCTCGGCGGCCAAAGCGTTACGTTCTTCTACCTCGGGTGCGGTCATACGGACGGCGACCTGCTGGTGGGAACGGCCACCACACTTTACGCCGGTGACCTTGTGGAGCACGGCTCGCAGCCTTCTTTTGAGGATTCCTACCCGGAGGAGTGGGCCGACGCCCTCCGCCATCTCTCGGCGCTGCGCCACCGCTATGAGTTCCTGATCCCTGGCCACGGCGAGCCGTGCAGCGACCAGTTCGTCAAGACCATGGCCAACACCATGACCACGGCGGTGCGGCAGGCCACCCAGGCGACCCGGGAGACGCCGGACGACGCCACCAAGGCCATCCCCATCCTGCCCTACGGGCCGGTGCAGTCCCGCTGGTTCATCAGGCGCCTGCAGGAGACCCGGGCGCGCCGCTGAGCCTGCTGCCCGGGACCGCTATTGGCAGGGGCACCCGGGACAGCGCCTAGAATTGGGGTTGAACCAATTCAAACGAGCACCGCAGCGGTCTGCGCTGTGAGTCCCAGGGGGGACCAATATGCCCGATCCGGTGGACAACAACACAGCCAAGGCCGGCGCGCAGGTAGAACAACCCGAACTTCGTCGCCGGCGTGACCGCCGCCGCGGCGGGGACTCCGACGCCCGGACAGGAACCATGCCAATCACCACCTCTGACCCCGTCGAGAGCGAAGCGGCCCGTCCGCTGCGCCGTAATTCCTGGGCTGAGGCCGCGGAAGCGGCCGACGAACGACAAGCCGCCACGGTTGCCGTTCCCGTCATCCGGGAGGTCCCCTCCGCGCCCGAGCCGCCAGCAGTCCCGCCGGCGTCGGCCGCCTCCGATGCCAACCCGCCGGCAGATCCGGACGGCGAGGCGTTGGAAGACCCGGCGTCCGAGCCGCGCTCCTTCCCCGCGTCGCGCCGGTCGGCGTTTCCGGCGGCGCCGGAAGGTGCCCCTGCCGTGCCGGCCCTCCCCAGCCGGGCCACTCGCTCTGCCAGCCGGGCTGCCGCCCTGAGCGCGCCCGCCCCCGATTTCATTAGTTCCCCGGGGCTCTTTGTCCGCGAGCAGAAGCCACGCCCGGTCGGCGGACTCCGCGGTGCCCTCTACGCCCTGACCGGCGGCGGCGTGAACCTGGGTCCGAGCGCACGCCAGCGCGAAGAAGACGAGCTGGCGAGGCGCATCTCCCGGCAGCTCCAGGGCAGTTACAACACGGCCGTCCTGAGCCTGAAGGGCGGCATCGGCAAGACCTCCACGACCGTGGGCGTCGGGCTGACCCTGGCTGAGTTCCGCGGCGACCCGCCGTGTGCCATCGACGCCAACCCTGACTCCGGGGACCTCGTGGAGCGCGCCCTCGGCGAGGGCATCTATCAGCAGCAGAGCCCGCGAACCATCACAGACCTGCTGAAGAACATCGAATCAATTGATTCCCTCACGGCCCTGGCCCGGTACATGCATCATGCGGGCCGGTTGCACCTGATTGCCGGTGAACAGGACCCCGAGGTTTCCGACTCCCTGACCGCCGAGGAATACCTGCAGATCCGCAAACTCATCTCCGGGTACTACTCGGTGGCCCTGACCGACTGCGGAACCGGCGTCACGCACAACGCCATGAGCGGCATCCTGCAGTCGGCGGACAACCTGATCATCGCGGCAGGCTACGCCGTCAGCGGCGCCAAGCGCGCGCGCAGCACCCTGCACTGGCTCGCCGACCACGGCTACGAAGAACTGGCCCGCAACGCCATCGTGGTCATCACGGACAAGGACGAGGTCTCCTCCCGGGTAGACAAGGACGCGATCGAGGACCACCTGTCCGGCATTTGCCGCCAGCTGATCGCCGTGCCGCATGATCGCGGCGTGGCCGACGGCGACCTTGTCACCCTCGATGTGCTCCGCCCGGAAACCCGGCGCGCTTACCGTGAAATCGCTGCGGCAATCGTGGACGGCTACCTCTAGGCTTTGGACGGCGGGGCCAGCTAAGTTGTTTCGCCCCGGGGACCGGCTTAGATTGAGGCATGACTAACAACGTCGGGGACGAAGCCGCCCTGCAGCTGCAGGACCTTCTGATGGGAACGGAGAACGTCGAGGATTTCCTCGGCCGCCTCGCGGAATTCTCGGCGGCCACACTCAGCCACGCCGCAGGCGCCGGGATCGAATGCGGCGTGACACTGCAGCGCCGCAAGAAGACCATGACGGTGGCGGGGAGCAGCCCCCGGGCGGTGGTCCTGGACCGGATCGAACAAAGCATGGGCGATGGCCCGTGCATCGAAGCCCTGCGGACACGCTCCGTGACTCTGCTGGCCGACGTCGCCACCGATCCGCGGTGGCCCGGCTACCAGCTGGAGCTCGCGGCGCAAGGCTGCCGCAGTGTCCTGGGGGTGCCCCTGGAAATCGGCGAGGATGCGGCTGCCGCCCTGAACTTCTTCGGCTCAAGTACCGGGCTTTTCACGGCGGAAATTATTGCCGAAGCGTCCGGCTTCGCCGACCTCGCCGGCCGCTCCCTCCGCTTGGCTGTCCGGATCGGCACGGCGCAGTCCCGGGCCGAGGACCTCAAAGCCGCCATGGAGCACCGCACCTCCATCGATCTCGCCTGCGGCGTCGTGATGGCCCAGAACCGCTGTTCCCAGGAGGAAGCGATGGGCATCCTGACCAAGGTTTCCAGCAACCGGAACCAGAAGCTCCGCGACATCGCGGCCGGGGTGCTCCGGAACCTCACCGGCGGGGAAGTCCGAACCCACTTCGAGGCCTGAGCTGCCAGGACCGCAGCCAGTCCTAGGATGAAGGGGATGACCACGCATACCGCCCCCTTCAGTCTCCGCAGCATCGCCGTCCCGGCCTTCGGCCCGGCCCTGCTGTTCAGCATCGGCGAGGGAGCGATCCTGCCCGTTGTGGCGCTGTCGGCCCGCGACCTCGGTGCTTCGGTGGCCGTCGCCGCCTTGGTGGTCACCCTGATCGGCCTCGGCTCTTGGCTCTTCAACCTCCCCGCCTCGTTCATCACCCTGAAGTTCGGCGAACGCTGGGCCATTGTCGGCGCCGCGGCCGCGGCCGCCGTCGCCCTTGCCGCCGCGGCACTGGCTCCCGGGATGCCCGGGAGGCTCTGGTTGCTCGCTGGTGCGATGCTCGTCGTTGGTATGGCGGCGAGCGTCTTCGCACTGGCCCGGCAGAAGTACCTGACCGAGGCGGTACCGGTGCTGCTCAGGGCGCGTGCCCTATCCACGCTCGGCGGCGTCAACCGGGTTGGCATCTTTATCGGACCCTTCATCGGCGCTGCAGTGATGCAGTTCGCCGGCATCACCGGCGCCTACTGGGTCGGAGTTGTGGCGATGGCCGCGGCCGCGGCCCTGTCGGTGACCATCCCGGACCTTGTGGCCACGCCGGCGGTGGACGGTGTCCCCGTCCGGCAGGCGACGCTGCGCAGTGTGGCCGTCTCCCACGCCGGGGTTTTCCTGACCGTCGGCATGGGCGTGCTGCTGCTCAGTGCGCTGCGGGCGTCCCGGCAGGTGGTGGTCCCGCTCTGGGCCGAGCACCTCGGGATGGACGCGACCCAGGCGTCGCTGATCTACGGACTCTCCGGTGCCATCGACATGCTGGTCTTCTACCCGGCGGGCAAACTCATGGACCGCAAGGGACGGCAGTGGGTCGCTGTTCCCTCTACCCTCATCATGGGCGCGGCCATGCTGCTGATCCCGCTTAGCTCCGGCTTTGTGGGGCTGCTGCTCGCGGCTCTGCTGATCGGTTTTGGCAACGGGATCAGTTCGGGCCTGAACATGACGCTGGGGGCGGACTTCTCACCGGACAACGGCCGCGGACAGTTCCTGGGCATCTGGCGGTTTATGGCCGACGCCGGCGCCACCGGCGGCCCGGTGCTGCTCTCAGGCGTTACCGCGCTGGCCTCGCTCGGGGCCGGGGTAGCCGCCACCGGAGTGCTCGGCTTCGCGGCAGCTGCGGTCTTCGCCGTTACCATCCCCCGGCTCAAGCACCGGCGCAACTACTGAAGCTACTGGCACCGCGGCGCCGGAGCCCAACTAGCTCGCAGTAAACGTCGTTTTCAGCGCTCAAAACGACCTTTGCTGCGAGCTAGTTGGGGTGCACATGTCGCGGGGCCTCAGCGCAACGGTGCGCTCCGCCGTCGTGCAGCGTGCCCAAACAGCCACACCCCGGCGACCGTGGCCAAGTAGCCGGAAATGACAATCAGTGACGTGCCGGCCCAGAAATAGTTTGTGGTGCTGCTTTCCTGGCCCGGGCCGGGCGCAATCCTCAGCAACGAGTAGCTGGCCACCGCCGCCGCGGCGAGCCCGCCCAGCGCCGGCAGCGCCAGCCACAGCCGCGAGGAGGCCCAGAATATCCCGTAGCCGTCCCAGACGTTCCAGCGCGGCCCGTTGCGGATAATCAGCCAGCCTGCGGGGAGCATAAACACCGCCACGACCAGGAAGGCCGCCACCACGTCAGCGGGACGGTGCCACTGGTTGATCAGGGTGGACACCCCCGTGGCGACGGCGAAGCTGCCGCCGAGGAAACCAGCCAGCGGCCGCCAGCGCGGCGATACCATCAGGAACACGGCGGCCGCAGCGGATGCCGCCAGGGTGGTGTGCCCGGAAGGCAGGGAATTCAGTTCCAGGGTTTCGATCCCGCGGAAGGGCCGGACCGGAACGATGCTTTTCAGGACCTGGGTAGCCACGTTGGCGCCAACGCAGGCTGCCACGGCGATCCCAGCGGCTGCCCAGCGCCGCTTCAGCACGGTGACAACGAGGACCACCACCGTGGCGATCAGCAAGGACAGTGCCGGCAGCCAGTCCAGGAACCTGGTGGCGGCCTTGCCTGCCGCGCCGTGGATATCCCCGGCCTCCACCAGGGCAGACTCGTCAATGAACTGGCCCGTGGTGGTCCGGACAAAGAAATAGTACGTTGCGGCGAGGGCCGCCATGCTGCCGAGGACGGCCAGCAGGAACAGGAACCCCGTTGCCCGGCCCGGGGTCCCTTCAGGAACGTGCCGAGGTGCGGCAGAGCGCGGCCGCGGGTACCCCGAAGCCGGATCCATGCTTGTGCGTTCCTGCCGAAAACTCATGACTATCAGAATCCCATAAATCCCTGCGAAGTATCTGGGACCACCGGCGTGGACCCGCGCGGGACCCCCGGTACAGTAAATTCATGCCCACCCCATCAGTACCGCCGCTGCACGTTCCCGGAGGCCACGGCCCTGCTGAGACGGTGCGGCTCCCGCAACTGGACGAGCTCCTCGCCGGCGCCCATGTGGTGAGCCTGCCCATGCGGGTGAAGTTCCGCGGCATCCTCCAGCGCGAGGCCCTGCTGCTGGATGGCCCGCTGGGCTGGGCCGAATTCTGCCCCTTCCCCGAATACGGCGACTTGGAGGCCTCCCGCTGGCTCCTCGCCGCCATCGAAGCCGGGTGGGAGGGTTTCCCGGCGCCGCTGCGGACCAGCATCCCCGTCAATGCCACGGTCCCCGCCATCGCAGCGGACCGGGTACCGGACATTCTGGCCCGCTTTGGCCGGGTGGACGCCGTCAAAATTAAGGTCGCCGAACCAGGGCAGACCCTGGCGGACGATGCTGCCCGGGTGGACGCCGTCCGCGAGGCGCTCCCGGGTGCGGCCATCCGGGTCGACGCTAACGGCGGTTGGGATGTACCTGCTGCCGTGGCGGCCTTGACGCGGCTGTCCGCCGTCGGACTGGAATACGCCGAACAGCCCGTGCCGGATATCGCCGGCCTCGCCGAGGTCCGCCGGCGCCTGCGCGCCAGCGGACTTCCGGTGCTGATCGCCGCGGACGAAAGCGTGCGCAAGGAAGAGGACCCGCTCAAGGTGGCCCGTGCCGGTGCCGCGGACCTGATCGTCGTGAAGGTGGCGCCGCTGGGGGGAGTACGGCGTGCGCTGGAGATCGTGGCGCAGGCCGGGCTGCCCGCCGTCGTCAGCTCGGCGCTGGACACCTCGGTGGGAATCCGCGCCGGGCTGGCGCTTGCCGCCGCGCTTCCGGAGCTTCCATACGCCTGCGGGCTGGGAACCGTGACCCTGCTGGCCGCCGACGTCACCCGGGATCCGCTGATCCCCGACGACGGCGCCATCACCCTCCGCGAGGTCACCGCCGACCCGGACCTGCTGGCGGAGTACGCCGCCGCGCCGGAGCGCCGCGACTGGTGGCTGGACCGCCTGCGCCGGGTCCACACGCTCCTTTCGGACCGGGGCCGGCCGCAGGTTCACCGGAACGTCACCTAGCAGACGCCTTGAGGTCGTGTTGGGCTGGAAGGGTGGACGGGATCACAGCCACCCCCTCGGAAGGTCGCCCCCATGTCTGTTTCCTCCGGACGCACGTTTTCCCTACTCCCGATGCTCGGCCACACCAAAGGCAAACGCAGCGCCGTCACCTGCGCGCTGAAATGCGACAACGCCTGTTCGGGTGAAGTGTGCAACACCAGCTCGAACAGCTACTTCCGCGACATTGCCTCCGCCACCATGTCCCGCCGCGCCGCACTGGGCTTCGGTGCCGCCGGCGCCTTGGCGATCGCCTTCGGCGGGGCCCTCGGCTCACCGGAGTCCGCAGTGGCCGACGGCGGCCCCGGACTGGCCGCCGCCGCGAAGGACGGCTTCGGGAAGTCCAAGCTGAAGTTCACCGCGATCGCCCCCGTTGATGCCGCCGTCGACGCCTTCACCGTGCCGGAAGGCTTCGGCTGGCAGCCGATCATCCGCTGGGGTGACCCGTTGTTCAACGATGCTCCGGCGTTTGATCTGAATGGCCAGACCGCGGCCGCCCAGGCCCGCCAGTTCGGCTACAACAACGACTACACCGACATCCTGCCGCTGGAGGGTTCCAAGGACCGCCGAGCAGTGCTCTTCACAAACCACGAATACACCAACGAGTCGATCATGTTCCCGGCGTCCCTGCCCGCGGCTGAGGGACGCGCCATCGGCCGCGCCGCCCACGGCCTGACCGTCGTCGAGCTGGAACGCAAAAACAAGAACAAGCCGTGGAGCTACGTCAAGGGCGCCAAGCTCAACCGGCGCTACCTCTCCGACACCGCCTACGAACTCACCGGACCCGTCGCCGGTTCCCCGTTGGTCCGCACCGTGGCCGATCCCGCCGGCCGTTCCATCCTGGGCACGCTGGGGAACTGCTCCGGCGGCACCACGCCGTGGGGCACCATCCTCTCCGGTGAGGAGAACTTCAACGGCTACTTCGTCTCTGCCGGCACCTCGGACTCGGACAAGCGCTACGGGTTGACCAGCAAGCCCACCGCCCGCCAGTGGGAACTCGACGATCCCCGCTTCGACGCCCGCACCCCCGGCTTCGAAAACGAGACCAACCGCTTCGGCTGGATCGTCGAAGTCGACCCCCTTGATCCCACGTCGACGCCGAAGAAGCACTCCGCCCTGGGCCGCTTCAAGCACGAAGGGGCCAACGTCATTGTGGCCAAGTCCGGCCATGTAGTGGCCTACATGGGAGACGATGAACGTTTCGACTACCTCTACAAGTTCGTTTCTGCGCAGAAGTACGTTGAAGGCAACCGCAAGCACAACATGACCCTGCTCTCCGCCGGGGACCTCTACGTTGCCAAGTTCACTGGCGACTCCCCGGCCGGGGAGATCGACGGCTCGGGCAAGCTCCCCACGGACGGCGCCTTCGATGGATCCGGCCAGTGGCTGCCGCTGGTGGTCGGCGGCAAATCGATGGTCGCGGGCATGAGCGTCGAGGAAGTCCTGGTCTACACCCGCCTGGCGGCTGACAAGGTCGGACCTACCAAAATGGACCGCTGCGAGGACGTCCAGCCGAGCCTGCACACCGGCAAGGTCTACGTGGCCTGCACGAACAACACGGACCGCGGCAAGGCCGGCAAGGAAGGCGCCACCGAACCCAACCCGCGCAACCTCAACCGCGACGGCCACATCGTGGAAATCACCGAACGCGGCGACCAGACCTCCACGGGCTTTGACTGGAACCTGCTGTTGGTCTGCGGCGATCCGGCCCAGAATAAGTCCGCCTACTTCAGCGGCTTCCCGGCGGACCAGGTCTCGCCGATTTCCTGCCCGGATAACCTGGCGTTCGACTCCGTCGGCAACCTGTGGATCTCCACCGACGGCGCGCCGTCCACCACGGGCCAGGCCGACGGGCTGTTCAAGGTCACCCTCGACGGCGCCGAACGCGGTCGGGTGGAGCAGTTCCTGGCTGTGCCGCGGGACGCCGAGACCTGCGGCCCCATCGTCCACGATGAAGAGCGCACCGTGTTCGTCGCCGTACAGCACCCGGGCGAGGACGGCTCGTTCGAGGCGCAGAACTCGTTCTTCCCGGACTATGTTGCTGCCGGTACATCGCCCAAGCCTGGCCAGGTGCGCGCCCCGCGCCCCTCCGTGGTCCAGGTCTTCCGTACCCACGACTGACCGCCCCATCCCCTCCCGACGCTCCCGCAGGTTAGGCGGGTTTCGGGCGGACGCTCCCGCACCTTTCGCGGGCATTGAGTCGACGCTCCCTCACGTTGCGCCTTCGGGCGGCCGGACGTGAGGGAGCGTTTGCTGTTTGGGCGCCGGACGTGAGGGAGCGTTTGCTGTTTGGGCGCAGGAGCTGAGGGAGCGTCGGGGGTGTGGAGGAACTGATAATTTGAACAGTGTGAATAATCCGGCCGAAATGGTTGTCCCCAGAGTCCAGGCAGCAATTGCCAGCGCGTTCGGCGAAGAGTACCGCGGCACGGATCCGGTGGTCAGGCCCTCACAATTCGCGGACATCCAGATCAACGCGGCCATGGCGCTGGCCAAGAGGGTCGGCATGCCGCCGCGCGAGGCCGCTGCGAAGATCATCGACGCACTGGACCTGGACGGGATCTGCACGGCGACCGAGATCTCCGGACCCGGCTTTATCAACCTCACCTTCGACGGCACCTGGATCGAAGAGCTGCTAAACGCCGAGTCTGCCGGCACCCCGGACGTGCCGGCCGCGGCGGCCCGGCGCGTCGTCGTCGACTATTCTTCCCCGAACGTCGCCAAGGAAATGCACGTCGGCCACCTGCGGACCACTGTGGTGGGGGACAGCCTGGTGAAGGTCTTCGAAGCGCTGGGGGACACCGTCATCCGGCAGAACCACATTGGCGACTGGGGCACGCCGTTCGGGATGCTGATCGAACACTGGCTGGAGATCGGCGAGGACTCCCGGGCGGCCGCGCTGCTGGTCGATGACCCCAGCGCCTTCTACCAGGCCGCCCGCGCCAAGTTCGATGCCTCCGCCGCCGAGGAGGGCGGCTTCGCGACCCGCGCGCGGCTCCGGGTGGTGGCACTCCAGGGCGGCGACGAGGAAACCTTCGCCGTCTGGCAGCGCCTCGTGGCCCAGTCCAAGCGCTACTTCAACGCCATCTACTCGGTGCTGGGCATCAGCCTCACGGACGACCACATCGCGGGCGAAAGCTCCTACGATGCGCACTTGGCACAGTTGTGCCGGGAACTTGAGGACCGCGGCCTTGCCCGGATCAGCGACGGCGCGCTGTGCACCTTCCCGGCGGGCTTCACCGGCCGTGACGGGGAGCCCATGCCGCTTATCATCCGGAAGTCCGACGGCGGCTACGGTTACGGCACAACGGACCTTGCCACGATCCGCTACCGGGTCCGCGAGCTTGCGGCAGACCGCGTCCTGTACGTCGTGGGCGCGCCGCAGAACATGCACCTGCGTATGGTCATGGCCACAGCCCGCGACGCCGGCTGGCTGCCCGACACGGTTGAGGCCGTGCACGTCCAAATCGGCAACGTGCTGGGGGAGGACGGGAAGATCCTGAAGTCCCGCTCCGGCGCCCCGGTCAAACTAATGGCCTTGCTGGCGGAAGCGGTAGACCGCGCCCGCGCCGTCATCGACGCCAGCCGGCCGGAGCTCACCGAGTCCGAACGCGCCCTGACCGCCCGTCAGGTGGGTATCGGCGCGGTCAAGTACGCGGACCTCTCCGTGGGCCACGACACCGAGTACGTCTTTGACTTCGACCGGATGCTGGCCCTCAGCGGCAACACCGGCCCTTACGTGCAGTACGCCGCCGCCAGGATCCGTTCGATCCTGCGCAAGGCCGGCGTCCTCGAGCAGTACGCCGTCACCAACACCAACACCGGCACGGGCACCGATACCGACGGCGGAACGACGGCCACCCCGATCGCCGTCGTCGAGCCCGCCGAACGAGCACTTGCCCTGCACCTACTCGAATACAGTGCCGCGCTGAACAAGGTTCGTGAGGTACTGGAACCGCACCGGCTGTGCACCTATCTGTTCGAGCTCGCGCAGCTCTTCACCACCTTCTACGACCAGTGCCCGGTGCTAAAATCCGAGGACTCGGTGCGCGAGTCCCGCCTGGCCCTGTGCGCCGTGGTCCTGGGCCGCCTGTCCGAGGGCCTGGACTTGCTGGGCATCGAGACGCCGGAGAACATGTGAACCCGGACGAACTGACGGCGCTGGATTCCGCCCGGATCGCTGTCGCTGCACTCCTGCTCGAAGGGGTCCGCTACGTGGTGGTGGCGCCGGGCTCGCGCTCTGCACCAATGGCCTACGCCCTGGCCGAGGCAGACGCGGCGGGGCGGGTGGAGCTGCTGGTCCGGATCGATGAGCGCGACGCCGGCTTCACGGCGCTCGGGCTGGCCCTCGCCACCGGCGCACCCGCGGCCGTGCTCACCACGTCCGGAACCGCCGTCGGCAATCTCCTGCCGGCCGTGATGGAGGCAAACCACGCAGCCGTCCCCCTGGTGGTGATTTCCGCCGACCGTCCCGTGGAACTCCGCGGGACCGGCGCCAACCAAACCACCGCGCAACTGGACCTCTTCGGCGAGCATGTCCGCTTCGCCGCGGACGTGCCCGCCGGCGACGACCCGCGGCGCGCCGTCGAGACCGCCCTCAGCGCCGCCACGGGAGCCTTTGCGGACGCCCCGCCCGGACCGGTGCAGCTCAACCTGGCCTTCCGTGACCCCTTGGTTCCGGCTCCGGGCGACAGCCTGCCGCCCGAGTCCGGCCGCCGGGTATACCGGGCACCCCGCGGCCCGCTGGCCCTCGATTTCCCCCCGGTCGCTGACAACCTGCCCGAACGGCGGACAGTGGTGCTCGCCGGGCACGACGCCGGCCCGGTGGCCGAAGCCTTTGCCCGCGCCCATGGCCTGCCGCTGCTGGCAGAGCCGTCCTCCAATGCCCGGTTCGGACCAAACGCGGTGGGGCCCTACCGGCTCCTGCTGGCGGCTTTTGGCCCGGACTCCGGGCAGCCCATCGAGCGGGTGGTGCTCTTCGGCCGGCCGACCCTCTCGCGGCCGGTCAGCGAGTTGCTGGCCCGCGCGGACGTCCCTTCTGCCCTGTACCAACCGGTTCCGGTGGCCTGGTACGAGCCCGGCCGCCGAACCGAACTTCCACTCGAGACCCTGGCGGACCTGGCCGAGTTTGCCGGCCGGGGCTCCTCCGCCTGGCTGGATGCCTGGCTGCTGGCCGGGGCCGCCGCCCAACACGCCGTCGACCTGGTCCTGTCCGGATCCGCCGCTGCCACCGGTCCCGCCGTCGGCGCGCTGGTCTGGGAGCATTCGCGCGGACAGCTTATGCTCGGCTCCTCCAACGGCATCCGCGACGTCGACCTCGCCGGCGCGCCTGCCCCCGAGCCCGGTGCCACGGTCTACGCCAACCGCGGCCTCGCCGGAATCGACGGCACGGTGGCCACGGCCACTGGCATTGCCGTGGGCGGAATGCAGGCCACCACGGTGCTGCTGGGTGATGTTACGTTCCTGCACGACGCCGGCGGGTTGCTGCTCGGCGCAGGGGAAGAGGAGCCTGCGCTGCGGATCGTGCTGCTCAACGACGCCGGCGGCGCGATCTTCGGGCTCCTGGAGCACGGCGCCGTCGAAGCCGCGGGCCGCTACGGCACCGCCGTCGAACGACTATTCGGTACTCCGCACAGCGTGGACATCGCCGCACTGGCGGCCGCTTACGGAGTTGCACACCGTTCAGTCAGTACGACGGCGGAACTCGCCCGGGCGCTGGCCGAGCCGTGGGCGGGCCGGGTCATCATCGAGGTGCGCACGGACCGTCGCGGACTGCGGGAGCTGCACACACGCATCAGGGCCGCAGTGGGCGACGCGGTGGTAGGAGTGATCGCCGCGGAATAGGCGGGCGGCCGTCGCGGCCGGACTGAAATGCGTCAGGCGGGACGCCCCGCGCTGCGACGGCAACGGCGATGCCTTACGACGCGGAAAAGTCCCGTCGCTTCCGAATTCCGGTAGCGACGGGACTTTTGCGCAACGTGGGGCGAAATCCCGGGCGGGCCGCCTAGAGGACCCGGCTGAGGAACTCCTTGGTGCGCGGGTGCTGCGGGTTGACGAGGATCTCGCGGGGGTCTCCCGTTTCCACCACAACACCGGCGTCCATAAACGTCAAGCGGTCGCCGACTTCGCGGGCGAAGCCGATTTCGTGAGTCACCACGATCATTGTTATGCCTGACTTGGCAAGGTCCTTCATGACCTCCAGCACGTCGCCCACGAGCTCGGGGTCCAACGCGGACGTGGGCTCATCGAACAGCATCAGCTGGGGGTCCATCGCCAGGGCCCGGGCGATTGCCACCCGCTGCTGCTGGCCGCCCGAGAGCTGGGACGGATAGTGGCCCGAATGGTCCGCAAGGCCCACGCGATCCAGCAGTTCCATCGCCCGCTTTCGCGCGGAATCCCGGGACTGGCCCTTGACCTGGACCGGCGCCTCCATGACGTTGTAGAGGGCGGTTTTGTGCGGGAACAGGTTGAAGCGCTGGAACACCATGCCGATCTCGCGGCGCTGGGCCGCGATCTGCTTGGTTTTGAGGTCGTGGAGCCGGCCGTTGACTTCGCGGTAGCCGATCAGGTTCCCACCCACGGAGATACGGCCCGCGCTGATGGTCTCCAGCAGGTTCACGCACCTCAGCATGGTGGATTTGCCGGAACCGGACGGGCCGATGACCACTGACACCTCGCCTTGGTTCACCTCCAGGTCAATGCCGCGCAGCACGTGGTGCTGGCCGTAGAACTTATGGAGGCCTTCGATCCGCACCAGCGGTTCCTTGGTGGCCGTCGTCATTTTGCCTCCTCCTCGGGAGTGTCCTTCTTCAAGGCCGGCTTGGCCGCGCCGCTTGGCGCACCGGCTCCGGCGGCCTTTGCTGCCGCCGGGTTGATGGCGGCCGGGGCAAGGTTGTCCACGCCCTTGCCGTAGTAGGCCTCGATGAAGTGCTGGCCAACCATCAGCAGGCTGGTGATCACCAGGTACCAGATAGCCGCCACAATCAGCAGCGGCACCGGAAGATAGGTCCGGTTGGCCAGGGTATTCGTGGCAAATGTCAGGTCCAGGGTGAACGGCACGGCCAGGACGAGAGAGGTCGTCTTAAGCATGCCGATCGTTTCATTGCCGGTGGGTGGCACAATCACCCGCATGGCCTGCGGCAGGATGATCCGCCACATGATCTTGGTCTTGCCCATGCCCAGGGCCTCAGCGGCTTCCGCCTGGCCGCGGTCCACTGACTTGAGGCCGGCCCGGAAGATTTCCGCCAGGTAGGCTGACTCGTTCAGGCCCAGGCCCAGGATGGCCGCGACAGTGACAGTGATGACAGTGCTGGTGTCCACGCTGAACCACTCGGGTCCGAACGGGATGCCGGCGGTGATCTTGGGATACAGGACGGAGATCAGGCCCCAGAAGACCAATTGGGTGTAGACCGGAGTGCCCCGGAAGAACCAGACCCAGGCCCAGCTGGACCAGCGGAAGACCGGGTTCTCCGACTGGCGCATAAAGGCCAGCAGGATGGCAAGGATGATCGCCAGGACCATGGAGGCCACTGTGAGCACCAGCGTCCAGCCGATGCCCTGCACTACCTTGATATCCAGGATGTAGGTCCCTACGATATCCCAGCGGAAGTTGCTGTTGGTGACCAGGCTCTGCAGGAACAGGGCGAGGACGGCGAGGATGATGATGGCGCTGATCCAGCGGCCCGGATGCCGAACGGGCACCGGATGGTTCAGTATTACCGGGGCGTCGAGATCTTCGTGCCTACTGCCCAGTTGCGCGCCTGGGGTGTGGCCGGTTGCGGGAAGACTCACGAGCCGGCCGCCGGGTTGACCTCTGACTTGGTGATGGCGCCTTCGGCGTTGCCCCAGCCTTCGAGGATCTTCTTGTACGAGCCGTTCTCGATGAGCTGGGCGACGGTCTTCTGGATGACCTCGGCCAGGGCCATGTCCGACTTGGCCACTGCGATCCCCTGCGGCGCGGCGTCATAGACGTCACCGATCTTTTCGATCTGGCCGTTGGTCTGGGTGACGGCGTAGCCAGTGATCGGCGAATCGGCTGCCATCGCATCGACGCTGCCGTTGACCAGCCGTGTGGTGATGTCCGTCTGGTTCTTCAGCGTCACGACGTTGATGGGCTGCTTGCCGTCCGCTTCGCACTTTTTGTTACGGTCCGACAGGTCCGGATCTTCCTGGACGGTACCGGTCTGCACGCCGACGGACTTGCCGCAAAGATCATCCAGCGAGACTTTTTTCGGGTTGCCCTTCTGCACGGCCCAAGCGGTACCGGCGTTGAAGTAGCTGACCATGTTGACAGCGCCGAGTCGCTCCGGGTTGATCGTGAAGGAGGAGATGCCGAGGTCGTACTTCGGGCCGAGGGCCGGGAGGATGCCGGTGAATTCGGACGTCTGGACCTGGACCTTCAGGCCCAGGGTGGCGCCGATAGCCTTGGCAATGTCGACGTCGTAACCCACCGCGGTCTGGCCGTCGTTGCCGAGGAATTCCGCGGGGGCGTAGGTGGTGTCCGAGCCCACGGTCAGTGTGCCCTTGGACTTGATCGCCTCAGGGACCATGGCCGCCAGGGCGTCGTCCTTTTTGACAGTGGTGGGGTCGAAGCTTTCCTTGGCACTGCCGGACGCGGACGGCCCGCCGGTGGTGCCGGTCTCGGAGGCATTGGTGCAGGCCGTCAAGGCCAATGCGCTCACCGCGAGGACCGTGGCGGCCTTCAGTGCGGGGTTGCTCAGGAGTGAACGGGAGATCTGCATTTGATTACCTTTTTGTTGCTGGAGGGGTACGTAAAGAGGCCGGGTTATAGTGTAACGCCGAACATGAGATGTGCATCACAGGAAACTAAGTTTCACTATTGGATAACTAAACGAGACCCAAAAGCAAGATTCCCAACGCCAGATCTGTCTGTAATCCCGGATTTTTGCCGACCGGAACGCCGCCGTCGCCCGGTCGCTGCGCGCCGGTCGCTGTGCAGAGTCGCCGCGCGGCGTCTAGCTGCCGATGCCGAGCGACTCCAGCATGGGACGGAACTTCGCCCAGGTTTCGGCGAGCTCCATGTCCGGAACGGAGCCCTCTACAATCCCACAGCCGGCATAGAGCCGGACCGTCGCCGGGGACTCAATGACGGCGCCGCGCAGCGCGATGCCCCATTCGCCGTTGCCGGCCGCATCGAGCCAGCCGACCGGCCCGGCATAAGGACCGCGGTCCAGGTGCTCAAGTTTGCGGATCAGGGCGCCGGCCACGGTTGTCGGGGTGCCGCACACAGCCGCCGTCGGGTGCAGGGCATTGATCAGGGCCAGGCTGGTGGGCACATGGCCCTCCACCTCGGCCAGTTCCGCCTTCACATCAGAGGCCAGGTGCCAGACGTTCGGAAGTTCCAGGATAAACGGTTCGCTGTGCGCGTTCATGGCCTCGGAGAAGGGCGCCAGCTGGGTGGTCAGCGACTGGATCGCGATGTTGTGTTCGTGCCGTTGCTTCTCTGATCCGGCCAGCACGCGCTCGGCAAACTCCAGCGGGGAGCCGGCCATGCCGTCGGCGTCGCGGCGGTCCAGGGTGCCGGCCAGGACGCGGGCCTGTGCGGTGCGGCCCTCCACCTGGATCAGCATCTCCGGGGTGGCACCCACCAGTCCGTCCACACCGTAGGTCCAGCATTCGCGGTACCGGACGGCGAGTTGGCGCAGGATCTCGGCGGCACTCACACCGGCAGGAACGGTGGCGACAACGTCGCGGGCCAGCACAAGCTTCTCCAGCGCTCCGGTGCGGATCTCCGCCACACCGGCCGCCACGGCCGTCATCCATTCGGCCTCGCTCAGCGAACCGGTGCTCAGCGTCGCCTCAACCGGCGCGGCGTCTGCTCCGGCAGCTGTTGCCGGCACGACGACGGGCGCACCGAGCCAGCGCTCCAGCGCGGCGCGTGCGCCGGCCTCGGTGAGGTCGGCGTCGTCGAACGTCAACTGCGTCAGCCAGGCCTTGCCGTCGCGCAGTCCCACAACGATTTCGGGCACAATCAGCCGTGAGGCGTGCGCGGAGGTTTTGGAGAAAGCGAAGGAGCCGAAAGCGACGGGACCGGTGCCGGGCCATTCCACCCGGTCCTCGATTTCGGCCTCGATGACCAGGTGGCGCCACCAGATGTCCGCCTCGAGGAATCGCTCCGGGCCCGTGGCGGTAAACCGGGCCACCTCGCCGAAACCAACGAGTCCGGCTTCGCGCCGCGTCCAGCAGAGCAGGTCATCCCGGACCATCAGCGACGGTACGCCCCCGGGGAATGATGCTGCATCGAGGGGGACTGTCAAGGTTCGGAACGTGCTCGTCATAGTGAGACAACACTACTCCCGCCTCCGCCGGGGGCCCTGTTCAGAGCGTGGTTAGTGGGTGTGCCGAACATTTGAGACAATGTCAGAGTGAACCGAGCATCCTTGGATAAGCGTCCGGACGAAGTAGCCACAATGTTTGACGACGTCGCGCCCAAATACGACGTCGTTAACGATGTCCTGTCGATGGGGCAGACCCGGCGTTGGCGCAAGATTGTCGTCGAGGCCATGGGTGTGAAGGCGGGCCAGCGGGTGCTTGATCTCGCCGCCGGCACGGGCACCTCCAGCGAACCGTATGCCGACTCCGGCATCGACGTGATCGCCTGCGACTTCTCGCTCGGCATGCTGAGGGTCGGCAAGCGCCGGCGCCCGGACATCGATTTCATTGCCGGTGACGCCACGCGCCTGCCCTTCGCGGACAACACCTTTGATGCCAGCACCATCTCCTTTGGTCTGCGTAACGTCAACGAGCCGAAAAAGGCCTTGGCCGAGATGCTCCGCGTCACCAAACCGGGCGGCAAGCTGGTCATCGCCGAGTTCTCCCAGCCTGTTGTCCCGCTGTGGCGCACCATGTACACCGAATACCTGATGCGCGCACTTCCCGCGATCGCCGTCAAGGTTTCCTCCAACCCGGATGCCTACGTCTACCTCGCAGAGTCCATCCGCGCCTGGCCGGACCAGGACCACCTGGCCGCGTGGCTGCAGGAGGCCGGCTGGGACAACGTCACCTACCGCAACCTCAGCGGCGGCATCGTCGCCGTGCACCGGGCCGTTAAGCCCGGCCCTGAAACAGGTCCCGGCGCGGGCGCCGCAGCACTGGCAAACCACACCGGACCCGTGGCGAAGCTGCGCCGCAACACCCGGCCCGCGCGTTAGTTCGCCGCTGCCGTGAGAGTACTGATCGTCGGAGCCGGTCCGGCCGGGTCCACCGCCGCCTACTACCTGGCCCAATCCGGCATCGACGTCACGGTCCTGGAGAAGACCAGTTTCCCCCGCGAAAAGGTCTGCGGCGACGGGCTCACCCCCCGGGCCGTCCGCGAGATCCAGAAGCTTGGCCTGCCGCACCCCGAAGCGGAGGGCTGGCGCCGCAACAAGGGCCTGCGCCTGCTTGCCGGCGGGCGCAGCATCGAACTTCCCTGGCCCGAGGTCTCCGATTTCCCGCAGTACGGGCTGATCCGGACCCGCCTAGGCTTCGATGAGGAACTGGCCCGGCACGCCCAGTCCGCGGGCGCCGTTGTGCTGGAACGGCACAGTGTCACCGAGGCGCTGCGCTCCGACGACGGCCGCGTCACCGGGGTCCGGGCCGCGCTGCTGGACGATGCCGGGCGCAAGACCGGCGAAACCCGTGACTTCAGCGCCGACGTCGTCCTCGCCGCGGACGGCAACTCCAGCCGCACCGCCGTGTCCCTGGGCATCCGGAAGCGCGATGACCGGCCGCTCGGCGTCGCCGTCCGAACCTACTTCACCAGCCCGCGGCACAACGACGACTGGATGGAAGGCTGGCTGGAGCTTCCGGGGCGCGACGGAAAGCTGCTGCCCGGCTACGGCTGGGTGTTCGGCGTCGGCGACGGCACCTCCAACGTTGGCCTCGGCATCCTGAACTCGTCCAAGGAATTCGGCAAACTGGACTACAAACAGGTGCTGCGCGAATGGACCGCGGGCATGCCCGCGGAGTGGGGATTCACCCCCGAGAACCAAGTGGGCGAGATCCGCGGCGCCGCCCTGCCGATGGGCTTCAACCGCACCCCGCACTACTCGCCGGGGCTGCTCCTGCTCGGCGACGCCGGCGGTATGGTCTCCCCGTTCAACGGGGAGGGCATTTCCTATGCCATGGAGTCCGCCCGTTTCGCTGCCGAGTTCATCATCGACGCCGCCGCCCGCTCCGCATCAGCCGGCGGGACAGACGCCGACGCGCACCTCGCACGGTATGCGGATTACGTGCGGGACCAGTGGGGTTCGCACTTCACCCTGGGCAGGGCCTTTGCTGCCCTGATCGGCAAGCCGGCTGTGATGAAACTGGCACTGCGGACGGGCATGCCCATCCCTGTCCTAATGCGTTTTGTGGTGCGTTTGCTGGCCAACCTGACCGATCCCGCGGCCAAGGGTTTCGAGGACCGTGCCATCCGGGTCTTGGAATCGCTGGTTCCGGCAACGTCCAACCAAGGCCATTCCGGCGCTGACGCTTCACCGCATTCCAGCGCCAACTCCGCGGATTCCGCAACAAAAGTTAGGGTTAACCCGTGATCAACTCTGCAGACCAAAGCTGGACGCACGCCGGGCACGGCCTGCCGAGCTCGGAACCCGACCTCAACACCACCGCGATCGCCACCGGTTTGCAGCTGCCGGCGGGCTTTGCCGCGATTGCCGGGGACGCCGACCTCGGCCCCGCGATCACCACCAACCTGGCCCGGGTGGAGAAGAAGCTGCGTGAAGCCATTGCCAACTCTGATCCGCTGGCCGATGCAACGTCGCGCCACCTCGTGGAAGCCGGCGGCAAACGGATCCGTCCGCTGCTGACCTTGCTGTGCGCGCACCTGGGTGACGCCTCCCGGCCGGCTGTGGTGCAGGCCGCCGTCGTCGTTGAGCTGACCCATCTGGCGACGCTCTACCACGACGATGTGATGGACTCCGCGCCGTTCCGCCGCGGGGCCCCCACCGCGCATGAGGTCTGGGGCAACTCCGTCGCCGTGCTGACCGGCGACCTGATCTTTGCCCGCGCGTCCATCCTGGTCTCCGAACTTGGATCCAGGGCGCTCGGCATCCAGGCCCGTACCTTTGAGCGGCTCTGCCTGGGCCAGCTTCACGAAACCGTTGGCCCGCGCCCGGACGAGGACGCCGTGGAGCACTACCTCTCGGTCATCGCGGACAAAACCGGCTCGCTGGTGGCCGCTTCCGGACAGCTGGGCGCGATCTTCTCCGGAGCCGATGAAGCCTACGAGCCGATGCTGGTTGAGTACGGCGAGAAAGTGGGTGTGGCCTTCCAGCTTGCCGACGACGTCATTGACGTCACCGGCGTCAAGGTCAAGTCCGGCAAGTCCCCGGGCACCGACCTGCGCGAGGGTGTGCCGACGCTTCCCGTCCTCCTGCTGCGGAAGGCGGCCGCGAGCGGCGACCAGTCCGCCGTCGAGCTCCTGGAGCTCATCGACGGCGACCTCAGCTCCGATGAGTCCCTCGCGGCGGCGGTCGCCGGCCTCCGGGAACACGCCGTGACGGCGGAATCCTGGGTGGTGGCACGTGCCTGGGCCGACGAGGCGATTGCGGCCCTGGCGCCGCTGCCCGAGGGTGTGGTGAAGAGCTCGCTGGCCAGCTTTGCGCTGGCCGTGGTGGACCGCGCCAGCTGATCGTGCCTGCGGCCTGCTGCCTGCTGATCCTGGCTGCCGGCAGCCGCACCCGGGCTGCCCCGGATTAAACGGAATGGCCCCGGTTCCTCACAACGTTTTAGGACATCCGTTGTGCCGAGCCGGGGCCATTTCTCCGTTCGCATCAGATTCACCGGAGGCATTTAGTGAACCCAAAAACGAGCTTATGACAAAAATGTCATGCTGTCTAGCGTGCCTGTAAATCGTTTGTCACGAGATGTTGAGGGCTTGTCCGGGCCGAGGTTCCCCCTTCAAGCTGGACCGCGGGGGCAAGTGCGGCACGCCGGACAGTCCTGCCAAAGCTGGGGAGAATTGGCGGCTGGACCGGAACCGGTGCCGCCTAGTCCTCGTCCTCGTCGTTGAAAGCCCACTCGAACATGTCAAAGACGAACTCGGAGAAAGTGCCTTCCTCGCTCTTCCACTGGCCGCGGGCGTTGTTGCGGCGGTACACGATCGGGTCCGGAACGCTGAGGTCGCCGACCCGGAAACCCCAGGTGAACTGTTCCTCCTCGTCCTCAAGGAACATCAGGAAGCCTTCGTCGTCAACTTCGAGCTCTTCGGGGTCCCAGAAATAGTGGTACGCCTCCATGATGTCCTCGCAGCCGCCGACGGCGAGGTAGAACTCCCGAAGGACCAGCGGAACCTGGAACTGGTGCTCGGCGAGGGCCGCATCCACCTCATCGGCCGGGAGGCCATCCTCTTCCTGCCATTCGTCTTCGAGATACTTCGGAACAAGCGCGCGGAACTTCTCGAGGAACATGTCAGTCATGGTTCTTATCCTAGCTAATCCTTGGCCCCGCCATCCGCTGTGTCCAGGCCGAGCCGGTGCCATCCGCGGACCGCCAGCGGGACGTGCCACTGCCGCCGCCAGGCCGTGACCCGGAAGGCGAAGACGACGGCTGCCACGGCTCCGCCGGTTGCCGCGTTAAAGGTGCCGGTGACGGAGAGGACCATGGTCAGGGTTGCGCCCGCAAAAGCAGGCAGCGCATAAAGATCCTTGGGGTCGAACAGCTGTGGAACCACATTGGCCGTGATGTCCCGGAGCAGGCCGCCGCCCACCGCCGTCGTGACCCCTAGGAGCAGCGCCGCAACGGGGTGCATCCCGGCTGACAAGGCCTTGAGGGTGCCGGTAATGCAGAACAGCGCCAGTCCGCCGGCATCAAAGAGGACCAGTAGCGAGGTGAAACGCTGGACGCTGGAGAACAGGAAGTACACCAGCACGGCGGCGAGCAACGGTGGCACCAGGTATGCCGGGTTGGTGAATGCGGCGGGCGGTCCGGCGTTGATGATGATGTCACGGATGACGCCGCCGCCCAGGCTCACCACGGAGGCCAGCAGCAGGGAACCGATGATGTCGAACTGCTTGCGGGCCGCGAGCAGGGAGCCGGAGACCGCGAAGAAAAAGACACCGGCGAGGTCCAGCCAGACCAGGACAAGGCTGAAGGAAAGAGTCATGGAGGGTCCCGGTCGAGTCTCGTGAGGGCGGATAGGGCGGCTCCAAGGTTACGCTAACGGCTATGAATAGCCCCATCCTGATCGCCTGCGCCCACGGCACCTCCAGCACCGCGGGCGCCGCCGAAGTCAACGCCCTCCGGGACGGGATAGCCGCGCTGCGCCCGGGGCTCGACGTCCGCGAGGCCTATGTCGATGTCCAGGACCCCGATCTGCCGGCCGTCGTCGCGGGCCTGCCGGCCGGGGCGACCGCCGTCGTTGTTCCGCTGCTGCTAAGCGTCGGGTACCACGTCAAGGTCGACATCGCCCGGGCGGCGAAGGACCGCGCCGGCACCCGCGCCGCCGCTCCGCTGGGACCCGATCACCGCCTCGCAGCCCTGCTGGACCGGCGGCTGCGGGAAGCCGGCGTCACCGACAACGACGCCGTGGTCCTCGCAGCAGCGGGTTCCTCCGACCCCACCGCGGCGCAGAACGTCGAGGAACTCGCGGGCCAGCTCCGCACCCTGCGTTCGAACCGGATCGTGGCCGCGTACGGCTCGGCCGCGAAGCCGTCAGTGCCTGAGGCTGTGGCCATGCTCCGTGCGGAAGCTGCAGGCGGAGTAGGCGCGGGGGAGTCCGCCGGAGCAGTGGACCTGGGTGGCCGCGTGGTCATCGCCGCGTACCTGCTGGCCCCGGGATTCTTCCACGACCAGCTTGCCAAGGCCGGCGCTGACCTGGTGACGGCAGCACTTTTGCCGTCACCGGTGCTCGCGGAAATTGCCTTGGAACGCTACGATGCCGCCCTCGCGGCAGGCACCTGAACCGGCTCCGCCAGCGCCGTCGCAATGGCCCGGGAGGGCGCCGGAATTCTGCCCCGGACATACACAGCGGCAGTGCCACTTCAAGGCTCGCCGATGCTTCGTGACGATTTGTTGCCCAAGGTGACCCCGCGTTTCTGAGCCTTTGTGACGTCATTACGGGCCGCCCTACAGTCGATCCATGACTGATACAGCTCTAGCCGGAGCGTCCCCGGACCAGGCTGACCCAAGCCGCACCAAGCGCCCCACCTCCCGCCCCGCCGCAAAGCCGCACGGGCAGTGGAAAGTCGACGGCACCGCGCCGCTGAACGCCAACGAAACCTGGAAGCAGGAAGACAGCGGCCTGAACGTCCGCGAGCGCATCGAGTCCGTCTACGCCAAACACGGCTTCGATTCGATCGACGGCACCGACCTGCACGGACGCTTCCGCTGGTGGGGCCTCTACACCCAGCGCAAGCCCGGGATCGACGGCGGCAAGACCGCCACCCTTGAGCCGCACGAGCTCGAAGACAAGTACTTTATGCTGCGCGTGCGGATCGACGGCGGCGCGCTGAGCACCGGACAGCTCCGTGTCATCGGCCAGATCTCCGTCGACTTTGCGCGCGGCTCGGCCGACCTCACCGACCGGCAGAACATCCAGCTGCACTGGATCCGGGTCGAGGACGTCCCGGAGATCTGGCGCCGGCTCGAATCGGTGGGCCTGTCCACCACCGAAGCCTGCGGAGACGTTCCCCGCGTTATCCTCGGCTCCCCGGTCGCCGGCATCGCCAAGGACGAGATCATCGACCCGACGCCGCTGATCCACGAGCTCGCCGAGCGCTTCATCGGCGACCCGGAACTTGCCAACCTGCCGCGCAAATTCAAGACCGCCATCACCGGCCACCCCAGCCAGGACGTGGTCCACGAAATCAACGACGTCGCACTTGTGGGCCTGGTCCACCCGGAGCTCGGGATCGGCTACGACCTTTGGGTGGGCGGAGCGCTCTCCACCAACCCCATGCTGGGCAAGCGGCTGGGCGCGTTCGTCCGCCCGGATCAGGCGGCCGACGTCTGGCTCGGCGTCACCAGCATCTTCCGCGACTACGGCTACCGGCGGATGCGCACCAAGGCGCGGCTGAAGTTCCTGCTGGCCGACTGGGGGCCGGTGAAGTTCCGCCAGGTCCTCGAGGAGGAATACCTCGGCTACCAACTCGACGACGGCCCCGCCGCGCCCAAGCCGTCCAGCCCGGGGGACCACATCGGCGTGCACGAACAGAAGGACGGCAGGTTCTTCATCGGCGCCACCCCGCTGGCCGGCCGGCTCTCCGGCAGCCAGCTGGTCACGCTCGCTGACACCCTGGAAGCCCGCGGCTCGCGGCGGCTGCGCACCACACCGCACCAGAAGCTCGTGGTCCTCGACGTGGCCAAGGACCAGGTGGAACCGCTCGTCGCGGAACTGGACGCCTTGGGCCTCTCCGCCAGGCCCTCCGTGTTCCGCCGCGGCACCATCGCCTGCACCGGCATCGAATACTGCAAGCTCGCCATCGTCGAAACCAAGGTAACCGCGGCCACCGCCGTCGCCGAGCTGGAACGCCGCCTCGCCGACCTCGTTGAGTCCCGGCAGCTCCCGCAGGCACTGTCGCTGCACATCAACGGCTGCCCCAACTCCTGCGCCCGGATCCAGACGGCCGACATCGGCCTTAAGGGCATGATGCTTCCCACACCCGACGGCGACCCCACCCCGGGTTTCCAGGTCCATCTTGGCGGCGGGCTGGCTTCCCTCGACCGCGAGGAAGCGGGCCTGGGACGCACCGTCCGCGGCCTCAAGGTCACCGCCGGGGACCTGCCCTATTACGTGGAGCGTGTGGTCCGGAAGTTCGTGGCCGACCACTCCGAGGGCCAGACGTTCGCCGAGTGGGCTTTCGCCGCCGAGGAGGGTGATCTGCAGTGAGCCCCCAACCGCTGCGCAGCCACGAGGAGCTTAGGATCCTCGCCGAGTCCGGTGCCGCCGAGCTCGGCTGGGACGCCGCGGCGCGGGAGGTTATTGCCTGGGCGGCGCGGCACTTCGAGCTGCCCGCCGTCGCCGTCGCCTGCTCCATGGCCGACGCCGTCCTCCCCGCGCTCGTCTCAGACCAGCTTCCCGGCGTCGACGTCCTCTTCCTGGAGACCGGGTACCACTTCCCGGAAACCTACGCGACGCGCAACGAGGTGGCAGCGAACCTGCGCGTTAACGTCGTCGACGTGCTGCCGGAGAACACCGTGGAGCAGCAGGACCGGCTCCTGGGCAAGGACCTCTTCGCCCGCGACCCCGCCCAGTGCTGTGCGCTGCGCAAAGTCGCGCCGCTGCGCCGTACCCTCGCCGGTTACGAACTCTGGTTCACCGGCGTCCGCCGCGACGAAGCCCCCACCCGCACCAACACCCCGCTGGTCAGCTGGGACGAAACCAACGGCCTGGTCAAGGTCAACCCGGTCGCCGCCTGGAGCTTCGACCAATTGGTCCAGTTTTCCGACGACAGTCTCCTGCCCGTCAACCCCTTGCTGTCGCAGGGCTACCCGTCCATTGGCTGCCAGCCCTGCACCCGCAAAGTGGCGCCGGGTGATGACCCCCGCGCCGGACGCTGGGCAGGAACCGACAAGACAGAATGCGGACTACACGTATGAGCAATGTTGAGACTTTCGTGGCCGGCTACGCCTCCACAGCAGATGCCGCCGGGTGACCTGAGTTCTGCAGCTCTGCTGTCGGCCCGCCTGTCGTCTTTGGACACCCTCGAGTCCGAGGCCATCCACATCATCCGCGAGGTTGTTGCCGAGTTTGAGAAGCCGGCACTGCTGTTCTCCGGCGGCAAGGATTCCGTGGTGATGCTGCACCTGGCCACCAAAGCGTTCTGGCCCGGGAAAGTGCCGTTCCCGGTGCTGCACGTGGACACCGGGCACAACTTCCCCGAGGTTATCGAGTTCCGCGACCGGACCGTGCAGCGGCTGGGCCTCAAGCTTGTCGTCGGCTCCGTCCAGGAGTTCATCGATTCCGGCGAGCTGGCCGAGCGTGCCGACGGCACCCGCAATCCGCTGCAGACTGTGCCGTTGCTGGCCGCGATCCAGCGCAACAAATTCGACGCCGTCTTCGGCGGCGGCCGCCGGGACGAGGACAAGGCCCGGGCCAAGGAACGAATCCTGAGCCTGCGCGACGAGTTCGGCCAGTGGGATCCGCGCAACCAACGGCCCGAGCTGTGGAACCTGTACAACGGCCGGCACACCGTGGGCCAGCACGTCCGGGCCTTTCCGATCAGCAACTGGACGGAGCTGGACATCTGGCGCTACATCGAGCGGGAAGACATTGAGCTGCCGGGCCTGTATTACGCCCACCGCCGCGAAGTTTTTGCCCGCGACGGCATGTGGCGTGCGGTCGGCGAGGTCTCCGGGCCCCGCGATGACGAAGAGGTCATCACCAAGACCGTGCGCTACCGGACCGTCGGCGATATGTCCTGCACCGGCGCCGTCGAATCGGCTGCCGCCACCGTGCGCGACGTTGTCATCGAAGTTGCCGCTTCCACCATCACCGAACGTGGCGCCACCCGGGCCGATGACCGCATTTCCGAGGCCGCCATGGAAGACCGCAAGAAGGATGGCTATTTCTAATGAGCACGGAAACTCTTATCCCGGGCCTGGACCTGGCATCCGCGGCGCTGCCCGCCACGCTGTTCCGCTTCGCCACTGCCGGCTCGGTCGATGACGGCAAATCCACCCTGGTGGGCCGGCTGCTGCATGACTCGAAGGCGATCCTCGCCGATCAGCTCGACGCCGTTGCCCGCACCTCCGCGGACCGCGGGTTCGGCGGGGCAGGCGCCACCGGCACACAGGCCATTGACCTGGCCCTGCTGACCGACGGCCTGCGCGCCGAGCGGGAGCAGGGCATCACCATCGACGTCGCCTACCGGTACTTCGCCACGGACCGCCGCAGCTTTATCCTCGCGGACTGCCCCGGCCACGTGCAGTACACCAAAAACACGGTGACCGGCGCGTCCACTGCGGACGCCGTTGTTGTGCTTATCGATGCCCGCAAGGGTGTCCTGGAGCAGACCCGCCGGCATATGTCCGTGCTGCAGCTGCTCCGGGTGGCGCACGTGATCGTCGCCGTGAACAAAATCGACCTGGTGGACTTCAGCGAGGCCGTGTTCCGCGAACTCGAAGCGGACGTGCAGCGGGTGGGCCGGGAGCTGGGGCTCGGTTCCGATGGCATCGCTGACCTCATCGTCATCCCGGTCTCCGCGCTCGACGGGGACAACGTTGTGGACCGCTCCGAGCGCACGCCTTGGTACTTCGGCCCGGCGCTGCTGGAAGTCCTGGAGACCCTGCCCGCCGCCGACGAAATCGAAAGCCACCTGGAAAGCTTCCGTTTCCCGGTCCAACTGGTCATCCGGCCGCAGGGCGCACTCGCTCCCGACGCCGTCGCCGGTGGTCTTGATCCCGCTGCGTACCGGGATTACCGTGCCTACGCCGGGCAGATCACCGAAGGCTCGGTGAAGCTGGGGGACCGGGTCAGCGTCCTGACTCCGGGGCAGGCAACGCGCACCACCACCGTGGCTGGCATTGACTTCGCCGGGCAGGTACTGAGGGAGGCTGTGGCCCCGCAGTCCGTCGCGCTGCGGCTCGCCGACGAGTTCGACGTCGCCCGCGGCGACACGATTGCGGCGGCGGGGCCTGGCGGTGGCAAAATACCGCAAGCTTCGGCTGACCTCTATGCCGCGCTGTGCTGGCTGTCGCCGAAGCCGCTCCGCGAGGGAGCCAAGGTGCTGGTCAAACACGGCACCCGCACCGTCCAGGCACTGGTGCGCAACGTGACCGGAAAACTGGACCTCGCCGATTTCCAGCTGGAGCCCACCACCACCCTTGACCTCAACGACATCGGCCACGTCCAGCTGCGGCTCTCCGCTCCGCTGCCGTTGGAGAACTACGGGAACCACCGCCGCACCGGCGCGTTCCTGGTAATCGATCCGCAGGACGGCAACACCCTCGCCGCCGGCCTCGTCAAGGACCACCCCGGCGACCACGAGGACGAACGCTACTCGATCTGAGGGCTGCTCCGCCGACTGCCTGCCCGGTCGCCGGAAACCTGCGGGGTCGCCGCAAACTTCCGGCGACCCCGCAGGTTTCCGGCGAATTCGCCGCTGACCAGCTGTTATGGCGCACCCCGATGACGACGCGTATGGACTGGCCGGCACCGTGGCCTTGTATGCCCGGAATCCGGAGTTCCGGTTCAACCTGATTCACGCCACCGACGGCGGCGCCGGGGAGATCGCGCCCGGCGTCGAGGTTCCAGCCGGGGGATTGGGCGAATTCCGGCGCCGGGAGGACGACGCCGCGTGGCAGGCCCACGGCCGGCCCCCGGACCGGCATAACTGGCTTGGCTACCCGGACGGCGGGGTGGCGGCTGTGCCGTTGGCGGAGCTCGCGGGAAGGGTCGCGCGGATCTTGCGGGAGGAGCGGCCGGGGGTGGTGTGTACCTTTGGCCCGGATGGCATCACTGGACACCCCGATCACATTGCCACCGGGCGGGCCGCCGACACCGCCTTTCACCAGGTCCGCAGCGAAGGTGGCGCCGGGATGGAACGGCTGCTCCACGGCGCGATGCGCGCATCTACGTTCCTGCGCTGGAACATGGCACGCCTCAAGCACGGCCTGGAGCCGTGGGACCGGGAGCGCGTTTACCACTTGCGCCCGGTGCCGGACGAGACCATCGGCGTGGAAGTCGATACGCGCGCCGTGGCAGGCAACGTCCTTGCCGGCCTGCGGGAGCACCGGACCCAGCGGCACGTCATCATGGCTGACACGCTCACCCGTGAACAGCAGTTGCGGGTCCTGGGCCGGGAGTCGTACGTGCTCGCCTGGCCACCCCGCCAGTCCGGCGCGCCGCTGCTGGCCGACATCTTCGCGGCACTCTGACGGTCCCACCGGTCCGGCCGTCTTCTCCGGCCGCAGCGGGAGCCTCGCTCACATGTGACGCCGCATGAACCCGCATGACCCCGGGTTTCCGGACCGTTGAACCCTGTCCCGGGCGGTCCCTATGGTGAACCAATGACACCTACGGATCGGATCTCCTACGCCACCGGGAAGAGTCCCGGAACCACCCGGATCGTCGCCGGTGAAGCTGCTATGCCCAGGCGCAAGCGCACGCTGGAGATCAGCCTGGCTGCCGGCCTCGTGCTGCTGATCGGGGCAGGTGCTGCCGTGGCTTCGACGGCGTCCCGCAACACTGAAGCCGCCCCCGCAGCGGCGGTTTCCGACACCCCCGCCGCAGAACTGCGGCTCGGTTACTTCGGCAACATCACCCACGCCCCGGCCCTCGTAGGCGTCAACAAGGGCTTCATTGCCAAAAACCTCGGCGGGACCAAGCTCAGCACCCAGGCGTTCAACGCCGGCCCGGCCGCGATCGAGGCCCTCAACGCCGGCGCCCTTGACGCCACCTACATCGGCCCCAACCCGGCCATCAACTCCTACGTCAAGAGCAAAGGCGAATCGATCAGCATCATCGCCGGTGCCGCATCCGGTGGAGCCCAGCTGGTGGTCAAACCCGAAATCACCTCGGCTGCGGACCTGGCCGGCAAGAAGCTCGCGACGCCGCAGCTCGGCGGCACTCAGGACGTGGCCCTGCGCGCCTGGCTGGGCACGCAGGGCTACCGGACCAACACCGACGGCAGCGGCGACGTCGCGATCAACCCCACCGAGAACGCGCAGACGTTCAAGCTGTTCCAGGACGGCAAGCTCGACGGCGCGTGGCTGCCGGAGCCCTGGGCTTCCCGCCTGGTGCTCCAAGCCGGCGCGAAAGTCCTCGTTGACGAAAAGGAACTCTGGGACGGGGCACTGTCAGGGAAGCCCGGCGAGTTCCCCACCACCGTCCTGATCGTCAACAAGAAGTTTGCCGCCGAGCACCCCGGCACCGTCACGGCCCTGCTGAAGGGCCACGTCGAATCCGTGGACTGGCTCAACGCCGCCCCCGCCGCGGAGAAGGCCGCGGTCCTCAACGCCGCGCTCAAGGACTCCGCCGGCGCCGCCCTGCCCGCCGATGTGATTGACCGGTCGCTCACGAACATCGTCTTCACTGTCGACCCGCTCGCCGGAACCTACAAAAAGCTGCTCCAGGACGGGGTTGCGGCCGGAACCACCACCCGGGCCGACATCAGCGGCATCTTCGAGCTCACTGCCCTGAACAGGGTCCTGGGCGGGGATGCCACGGGGACGAAGATCTCCGCACCCGGATTGGGCAGGGACCAGCCGGTTCCCGGCACCGGCTCCGCCCCAACAAGATAGGACCTGACCATGCCAGTCGTACTCGAACACCTGGGCAAGCGCTTCGGCGACAGCGCCCCGGTGCTGGATGACGTCAACGCCAGCATCGGGCAGGGCGAATTCGTCGCCCTGCTCGGTGCCTCCGGCTGCGGCAAGTCCACCCTGCTGAACATTATGGCGGGACTGGAGGCCCCGACGTCGGGCGCCCTGGAGGTGCCGAGCGACGGCGCCGCGTTGATGTTTCAGGACGCGGCACTGTTCCCCTGGCTCACGGCCCGGGAAAACATCGAGCTGGCACTGAAGCTGCGCGGCGTCGGGAAAGCCGCGCGCCGGATCAAAGCCGACGACCTCCTGGACCTGGTGCACCTGGCCGGCTCGGGGGACAAACGCCCGCACGAGCTCTCCGGCGGCATGCGGCAGCGGGTGGCCCTGGCCCGCTCGCTCGCCCAGGACCGGCAGCTGCTCCTGATGGACGAACCTTTTGCAGCCCTGGACGCGATCACCCGCGACCTGCTGCACGATGAGCTGGAGCGGATATGGAAGGAAACCGGCCGCACCATCATTTTTGTCACCCACAACGTCCGCGAAGCCGTCCGGCTGGGCCAGCGCGTGCTGCTGCTCTCCTCCCGGCCCGGCCGCGTGGTGCGGGAGTGGCAAGTCAGCGGAGAGCAGCGCACCGACGCCGGGCTCGCCGGCCAGCTCACCGGCGAAATCACCGCCCGGCTCCGCGAGGAGATCCGCCGCCATGCCAAGTAAACAATCGTCCCTGGTTGAGCCGGGGGACACCCGCCACGTCACCGCGGCCCTGACCCGCTCCTCCACCGGCCCGGCCGAACTTCGGGAGCTTGAGGCTGGCCTGGACTCATTGCAGTCCGATGCCGTGCGCCGGGCGGGCGTCGACTGGAGCCGGATCCTGCTTCCGCTGGCCGCGATTGTGGCCTTGATCCTTGTCTGGCAGCTGTACGTGTTGATGGGCTTTAAGCGGCAGGACCTGGTGCCCGGCCCGCTGGACGTGATGGCCCAGTTCGGCCGGCTCTGGGCAGAGGGCAAGCTGCAGGAAGCGCTCTGGACCTCGCTGCAGCGCGGGCTCATAGGATTCCTGATCAGCGTGGCCATCGCGACCCCGGTCGGTCTGCTGCTGGCCCAGGTCGCCCCGCTGCGGCGCGCGTTCGGCCCCTTGATCTCCGGGCTGCAGGTGCTGCCGTCGGTGGCCTGGGTGCCCGCCGCCATCATCTGGTTCGGCCTCACCGACGCCACCGTCTTCTTTGTGGTGTTTATGGGCGCGATCCCCTCGATCATCAACGGGCTGATTTCGGGTGTGGACCAGATTCCGCCGCTGTACCGCAGTGTCGGAAAAGTGCTGGGCGCGTCCCGGGTCCAACTGGCCCTGCAGATCATCCTCCCGGCAGCACTGCCCGGGTACCTGGGCGGTCTCAAGCAAGGCTGGGCCTTCTCCTGGCGCTCGCTGATGGCCGCGGAGATCATCGCCGTCGGAGGCAGCATCGGCTTTGGCCTTGGCTCACTCCTGGACCAGGGCCGTGTGTTGTCGGAGATGACCATGGTGATGTCCGCGATCCTGCTGATCCTCGCCGTCGGCATCCTGATCGAACTGCTGGTGTTCGGCCCGATCGAAAAACGGCTGCTCCGCCGCCGCGGACTCCTCACGGGCAGTACCCGCTAGGCCGGCACCCCGCGTTGCTGTTGTCTGGTGGGTGCGCCGGCGGCTGCTCCGCCGTCGGGCTGGCATCTGGCAGACTGACGGCATGACCGTGAGTTTCGTCTGCCGCACCGAATCCGTCCTGCCCAAGGAACAGTTGTTCGACCGGGCGCGCAGCATCGACGTGCACGTGGACACGATGGCTTCTTCGGGTGAGCGGGCCGTTGCCGGGGTCACCGAGGGGCTCATCGGCGCGGGCGATGAAGTGACCTGGCGGGCACGGCACTTCGGCGTTCCCCTGACCATGACCAGCCGCGTGACAAGCTTCGACTACCCGACGTGGTTCGTGGATGAGCAAGTAAAGGGGCCCTTCAAGGCGTTCCGCCACGTCCACGAATTCGCGTCAAACGATGCTGGGGCCGTTATGACGGATCGGATTGAATTCTCGGCACCCTTTGGACCGCTGGGCTGGCTTGTCGAGCGGCTTATCCTGCGCCGCTATCTGCAACGCCTTATTGCGGCTCGCGGGATCCTCCTCGCGACGCCTTGTCCGGACCCCGGGACCGGCCTACACTCGCGGCTATAGGCCGGTATGCGGCCCATCCAGCCCAATTCCAAGGAGACAGCCGTGGCGCCAAAATACGGAGTGCTGGCACTGGTCGAAGCCAAGCCGGGGAAGGAACGCGACGTCTGGGACTTCCTCAACGGGGGCCGCGAGATAGTTCTGGCCGAGCCCGGCACGCGGACCTGGTATGCCTTCCGGGTCAACGAGAACAGCTTCGGCATTTTCGACACGTTCGACACCGAGGAGGACCGGCAGGCCCACCTCAACGGAGCCATCCCCGCGGCCCTTGGCGAACACGGGCCCGAGCTGCTGGCCAAGGACCCCGACATCAAACTGATCGAGCTCATCGCAGTGAAATAGATCCATGGCTCCCCTGACGGCTACTGGATGACCCGGACCGCAGCGAAGCCCCAGGTTACGCCTCGTTACCCCGGATGAACTGGTGTTTCCGCACCGTTGTTCCACCCTGGAACGCCGCCCTATCGTCGATGCATGGCAATTCAGGACATTTACCCCACGGCGCTGCGCCTCCTCGGCCGCCCCGTGCTGGTGGTCGGCGGCGGCCCGGTCGCCGCGCGCCGCGCCAAGGGACTGCTCGACGCCGGTGCCCGGGTCACTGCCGTTGCCCCCGTGGCCTGCCCGGCCCTGACAGAGCTGTCCGACGCCGGGCTCCTCGACTGGGCTCCGCGGGCGTACCGCAGCACCGACGTCGACGCCGTCTGGTTCGTCCAGACCGCCACCGGGGACACCACCGTTGACGCGCAGGTAGCGGCCGACGCCGAGGCGCAGCGCATCTGGTGCGTCAACGCCTCCAACCACGAAGCCTCGGCCGCGTGGACGCCCGCCGTCGCGGTGGTGGACGACGTGAAGATCGCGGTGAACGCCGGGGGAGATCCGCGCCGCGCCATGGCCCTGCGTGACGCCGTCGCCACCGCCCTCGAAACCGGGGACCTGCCGCTGCGCCGGCAACGGGAAACTCCGGGCTCCGTGGCCCTCGTGGGCGGCGGCCCCGGCGACTCCGGACTTATCACCGTTCGCGGCCGGCGGCTCCTGGGCCAGGCCGACGTTGTTGTCGCGGACCGGCTGGGCCCGCGCGAACTCCTGGCCGAACTGGCCCCCGACGTTCGGGTGATCGAGGTCGGCAAGTCCCCCGGCCACCACCCTGTCCCGCAGTCCAGCATCAACCGGATCCTGGTGGATGAAGCCCTGGCCGGGCACCGGGTGGTCCGGCTCAAAGGCGGCGATCCCTACGTCCTGGGCCGCGGCGGCGAGGAGGCCGAGTTCTGCCGGCAGCGCGGCGTCGAGGTTGAGGTGGTTTCCGGCGTCACCTCGGCCATCTCGGTTCCGGCCGCCGCCGGCATCCCGGTCACGCACCGCGGGCTGGCCAAGGGCTTCAGTGTGGTGACCGGCCACGGGGAACTCGCCGAAGTCCCGGCCCGTGCCGACCACACGGTGATCCTGCTCATGGGCGTGGGCCAGTTGCGCGAGTCCGCGGCTTCCCTGGCACGCGCCGGTTTGCCTCCGGGGACACCTGTTGGCATCGTAGAGAATGGATACCTGCCCAACCAGCGGGTGACCATCGGAACGCTCGGGACCATCGCGGACCAGGCGGAGGCCGCAGGCGTTGCGAACCCCGCCGTGATCGTGATCGGTGACGTGGTCCGCGTCAGCCCGTTCGCGCCGTCGCACTTTAAGACCGCGGACTACAGCACCACCTCCCCGAACGCCCCCCGCGTCCTGACCAAGCAGCCCCGACCCGTAGCCTCACCCAACTGACTCGCAGTTGAGGTCGTTATGAGCCCGCAAAACGACCTCAACTGCGAGTCAGTTGGGCCGTGACAGAAAAAAGGAACACAGCCGTGTCAACGAACAGCCCTGCAGGAACTGCCGCTCGCCCGCTGCGCATCGCCATTGTCGGCTCCGGACCCGCCGGTGTGTACGCCGCGGACATCCTCACCAAAAGCGAGGCGGTCAAGAGCGGTGGGCTTACGGTGAGCATCGACCTCTTCGACCGCTACCCGGCACCCTATGGGCTGATCCGCTACGGCGTGGCACCGGACCACCCGCGCATCAAGGGCATCGTCAACGCCCTGCACAAGGTCCTGGACCGCGGCGACATCCGCTTTTTCGGCAACGTGGACTACGGCACTGACCTGTCCCTGGCGGACCTGCAGAGGCATTACGACGCCGTCATCTTCGCCACCGGCGCCATCAAGGACGCGGACCTGAACATTCCGGGGATCGAGCTGGAGGGCTCCTACGGCGGCGCCGACTTCGTCTCCTGGTACGACGGCCACCCGGACGTCCCCCGGGAGTGGCCGCTCCAAGCCAGTGAAGTTGCCGTGATCGGCAACGGCAACGTGGCCCTGGACGTGGCCCGGATGCTCTCCAAGCACGCCGACGACCTCCTCAGCTCCGAAATCCCGGACAATGTCTACGCCGGGCTGAAAGCCTCCCCGGTCACCGACGTCCATGTCTTCGGCCGCCGCGGGCCGGCCCAGGTGAAGTTCACCCCGCTGGAGCTGCGCGAACTCTCCCACTCCAGGGACGTCGACATCATCCTCTACGCCGAGGACTTCGAGTTCGACGCCGAATCAGACCGCCAGATCCAAAGCAACAACCAGACCAAGACCATGGTGGGAACGCTCACCAACTGGATCGCCGGGCAGCCGGAGGACCTGAGCGAACTCACATCCTCCCGCCGCCTGCACCTGCACTTCCTGCACAGCCCGGTGGAAGTGTATGACGACGCGGACGCCCCGGGCCGTGTCGCCGGGATCAGATTCGAGCGCACCGCGCTGGACGGTACCGGCAACGCCCGCGGCACCGGTGAGATCATCGACTACCCGGTCCAGGCCGTCTACCGCGCCATCGGCTACTTCGGTTCGGCCCTGAACGAGGTCGGCTTCGACCACGGCAAGGGTGTTGTGCCGAACGACGGCGGCAGGGTCCTGGATGCGTCCGGCGCCCGGGTGCCGGGCATCTACGCCACGGGCTGGATCAAGCGCGGCCCGGTCGGGTTGATTGGGCACACCAAGGGTGACGCCCTCGAAACCGTGACGCATCTGCTGGCGGACCTCGAAAAGCTGCCGCCGGCCGCAGCACCCGCGCCGGACGCCGTCGTCGAACTGCTGCAGAACCGGGGCGTGCAGTACACCGGCTGGGAAGGCTGGCTGGCGCTCGACGCGCACGAGCGGTCCCTGGGCGAAAAGGCGAGCGCCGCCGCTGGTGCGGTCGGCGTCCGGCGCGAACGCATCAAGGTGGTCCCGCGTTCGGCCATGGTCCGGATTTCCCGCGACGGGGTGGCCGCGGAAGTCTGACCGCCAGCTGGCTCCGGATTGTCCTGGAGGGGAATTTTCGACGTGTAGTCAGTAGGCTTACCGTCATGGATGAGCAATTCACGCCAGCGGCCCGCCGATGAGGCTCCGTCGCAGCAACGCGTCCGGGCGCGGCTACCGGCGTCTCGCGTCCGGGACCGGCTTCAGCTACAAGGACCTGGACGGCTCCACCCTGGCAGCCGGGCAGGTGCGCGATCGGCTGGAAAGCATCGGCATCCCGCCGGCTTGGAAGGACGTGTGGATAGCCCCGTACGACAACGGGCACATCCAGGCCACCGGGCTGGACGCGGTCGGCCGGCGCCAGTACATCTATCATCCAAGCTGGCGGGAGAAAAAAGACCGGCTGAAGTTTGACCGGGCGCTGCAGCTCGCGGAAACCCTCCCGGCCGCTCGCCGGCTCGTTACCTTGGACCTGCGCTCCGAGGGCCTCGCCCGGGAGCGGGTGCTGGCGGCCGCCTTCAGGATGCTGGACAGCGGCTCGCTGCGGGTTGGCTCGGAGCGGTATACCAACGAGAACGGCAGCCACGGCCTCGCCACGCTGCTCTGCGCCCACGTCCGCGTGAGCAAGGACGAACTGCGGCTCAGTTTCCCCGCCAAGAGCGGCCAGACCTGGGAATCGCGGATCAACGACGCCGACCTTGCCGCCGTCGTTCGCCAGCTCAAGCGCCGCGGCGGCAAGGCCCGCCTGCTGGCGTACCGGGACGGTCGGAGCTGGCATCCCGTGTCAAGCGCCGAGATTAACCAGTACGTCAAGGAACGCACCGGCCAGGACTTCACCGCCAAAGACTTCCGGACCCTGCGCGGAACTGTGGCCGCCGCCGCCAGCCTGGCGCGGAGCGGTCCGCAGCCAAAGGTTTCAGCCCGGAAGCGCGCGGTGAGCCGCGCCATGGTGGATGCATCGGATGTCCTCGGTAACACTCCGTCGATCGCCCGGAAAAGCTACGTGGATCCCCGGCTGCTGGACCACTTTGCCGCGGGGGAGACGATCGACCCGAAGCGGCCGGACTCCGCCGAGTCCGAGGTCCGGGCCCTGTTGTACCGCGAGGGCGACGTCGTTGCGCTGCGCTGACGCCGTGTACTGCGCTGGCGCCGTGTACTGCGCTGGCGCCGTGCGCTGCGGGAGCTACATCCGTCCGAAGCGCGCCCGGAGCAGCGCAAACACCCCGTAGGCGATGAACCCGGCACCGATGGCCAGCAAGAGTACCGGGCCGAACGGTTGCTCCAGCAGGGCTTTGAGGCTGCCGTCCAGCCCGGTTGCGGAGGCCGGGTCATTGGTGGCCGCGGCGATCACAAACAGCAGGCCCGTCAGGATCAGCGCCACTCCCTTGGCGATGTGTCCGGCAACGCCCAGGCCGCTGATCAGATGGCCCCTGCGCGTTCCCTCAAAATGGCCTAACTCCGCCTTGAACTTCTTCCCCGCGCCTTTGGCGATGAAGTACACCCCGATCCCGATCACGGTCAGGCCCAGACCGATGAGCGCCGGCACACCGAACGGCCCGTGCACCAGTGCGACGCTCAAATCCCGGGTCGAATCGCCGGAATCGCCCCCGTTGCCCAGCGCGAAGCCGGCGAAGCTGAGTCCCACGCTGGCGTAGGCGATGCTGAGGAAGCCGGAGGAAACGAACTTGCCAACCCGGGCCCGGCGCGGGAGGTGCCGGGCCCGCAGCGTGGCCTCACTCAGCTGCCACAGGGCGAGTCCGGCGCACGCGACAAACCCCGCCCACATAACCGCCGGCCCCCAGGGGTTGGCCGCGAGCTGTTCAATCGCGCCGGTGGGCTCCGCCTGGCCCGGGGAACCCAGGGCCAGGGCCGCGGCAATCGCGCCGATAATGATGTGCAGCAGTGCCATCACGGCAAAGCCGGAACGGGCGACGACGTCGAGGGCCGCACTGTTGGAGGCATCCTCCGCGGCATCTGCCGCGTCGGCGGCGTCCGGCACGGATTCGTCAGGGTCCTCGCCGGCAGGGGAGGGCCGGTCCCGGGGCCCTGGTGATTCCATGCCGCAGAGTCTACTCAGACCCGGTCCCCGCGCCGAACTATCAACTTTTTGCTAAGTGTGCTTACCATAGTCGGGTCGTGGCCTTTTGGGGTGACGGCAGTCCCGGACCCAGACGATAGGAAGCTCACCATGGCAGGAAATCTCGTTGCCCGATCCATCCACGACCTGACGGCGGGGGCCTGGTTCGGCGGCTCGCTGATGGGTGCTATCGGGCTGAACGGAGCAACGGCGGAAGCCAAGGACCCGGCCGAACGCACCCGCCTCTCCAGCCTGGGCTGGAAGAAGTGGGCCCCTTTCCAGGCGGCCGCCTTCGGTGCGCACCTGCTCTCCGGGCTCGCCATCATGTGGGAGAACAAGGGCCGGATGGCCAAGCAGGACGGCGTAACCCGGCTGAGCGTCTACAAGTCCATCGTTACCCTGGCCGGTGCCGCCGTGACGCTGTATTCCGGTCTGCAGGGCGCGAAGGTGGACAAGCTAGCCGCCGAAGGTGCTGAGGGTGCCACCGAGCCCAAGCCCGGCGCCTCGGAGGAACTCCGCTCGGCCCAGCAGCAGTTGAAGATCCTGCAGTGGGCGATCCCCGTCTTCGCCGGCGTGGTGATCGTCCTCGGTGCCAAGCACGGTGAAATGCAGCGGCCCAAGAACGTTTTCCAGGGCCTCACGCGCTAGCGGCACACGCCGTCAGCGCACAGGCCGCGGGGCCCGCCTCCCCGTCC
>NZ_JASIST010000004.1:84334-282468 GCF_030063265.1 Pseudarthrobacter sp. PH31-O2
GGCGGGGGCTCCGGAAGCCCGTGCCGGGGCCGCGGCCTGTGCGCTGCAGTGCGGTTACTGCCGGATCCACTCCGCGCAGGAGTTCAGGTTCCGGTGCACACTCTCGACGGCGGAAGTTTCGTCGTGTGCGGCGATTGCGTCCACAAGTTCGTCATGCCCTTCGTGCGGGAGGCCGCTGAAGCCGCCGCGCTGCTGCTGGCGGAGCAGGCCGGCGTGGAAAACAGCGCCGAAGCTGGCGTACAGCTCGTACAGCAGCGGATTGCCCGATGCCTGCGCAACCAGCAGATGGAAATCCCAGTCCGCCCGGGCCCAGCCTGCGTAGTCGCCGGCCAGCCAGGACTCACGGCGCGCCGTCAGCATTTCACGCATCGCCACGACGTCGCTGCCAGCTGCATGGCGGGCCGCAAGCCGGGCCGCCTGGGTGTCCAGCCCCACCCGGACCTCCAGGATGTGAGCCTGCGAGTGGTCCAGGTACATGCGCTGGGCCGCGCCGGAGATCTCGCTGGTGGCGCGGACGTAGGTGCCGTCCCCGCGCCGGACATCGAGCATGCCGCCGTGGGCCAGGGCCTTGACGGCCTCCCGCAGGGTTCCCCGCGAGACTCCGAGCATGGCCATCAGTTCGGGTTCGGCCGGGATCCGCTGTTGCAGCGGCCATTCGCCGGAGTGGATCAGGCCGCGCAGCTTGGCGGTGACCTCCTCCACTAGCGGCGGCCGATGGGACGGTGTATGGCTCATGACCGTCCCTCGCCGGCATCAGGCCGGGCCGGTGTGCCGGCGGCCCGCAGTTCAGTGTCCTGAAGTTCCTTCCGCTGCGGAACCTTCGGCAGGGTGGTCAGCAGATGCCCGACGGCGATCTGGCCCAAGGCAACGGCCAGCAGCAGGATCAACGGGAGCGTCCAGGCGCCCGTGGCGCTGTGCAGCAAGCCCATGCCGAAGGGGCCGAGCGTCGCCAGCAGGTAGCCGGCCGACTGCGCAACCGTGGACAAGGCGGTGGTTTCGGCAGTGGTGCGGCCGCTGCGGCTGATCATCACCATCACCAGCGGGAAGATGCCGAGCCCGAAGCCAAGCAGTACCGCGGTGACGGGTGCCCAGCTCAGCGGCAGGACGAGCATAGCCAGGACACCCGCGGCCATTGTCACAGTGGCCAGGTAGAAAGCGGTCCGTTGCATCCGCGGGCGTGATCCGATCGCGACGAGCACCATGCCGGCGGGCACCGAGACGAGCTGCATCAGGCCGAACATCAGCCCGCCCTCGGATGCGGAGAGGCCCAGCGTGACCAGCATGTAGGGGAACCAACTCAGCACCGAATAGGCCAGCAGGGCCTGGACAGTGAACCCAAGGGTAATGAGCCTGCCGGTACGGGTCCGTAACAGCGGCCAGGGGGACACCGGGGCGGCCTTGATGCCGGGTGCGTTGCGGTGCGCGTGCAGGGCGATCGGCAGGAAACCCAGGCAGGCGCCCAGGGCCAGGAAGCCGATCGCGCCGACCCCGGCGGAGGGCGAGCCGAGCTGGTGCGCCACGGGAACGATCAGCACGGCAACCGCGGTGGCGCCAGTGGTCATGGTCACCGTATAGAGCGCCGTCATCAGCGATGTCCGGTGCGCGAAGTGGACCCGGATGAAGGAGGGCATCGCCACGTTGCAGATCGCCAGTCCGGACATCCCGACGACGGTGCCTGCCAGCAGCATGCCGGTGGAGGGGATGCCCCGGACCAGCAGGCCGGCAGCGAGCAGCACGAGGGAGAGCAGGATGGCTTTCTCGAGTCCCAGCCGCCGGGTCAGCCAGGACGTGGCGGCGCCGGCAACGGCGAAACAGAGCGTGGGGATCGAGGGAATAATGGCGGCGGTCAGCGGCCCGTAGCCGAGGACCTCCTGCAAGTCATGCAGCAGGGCGGCGGCTCCGGTGATGCCGGCGCGCAGGTTCAGCCCGATCAGCACAATCGCGATGACTCCGGCGATCGCCACGCCGCGCGGTGAGCGCACGACGGCGGGAGGTGCTGTCTCGGGAAGGGCGGAAGACGCCGTGCTGCTAGCCATACCTAAAGGTTAGACGTTTGACGTTTGGACCTAGCTTTTTAGTGGCGAATATCTCGGCCAGCGGCACGGCCCGGACGGGCAGGTCCGCGGCGGACGCAATGGCGGCGGAGTATCCGTCGGGAGCCGGCACGGGCCGGACCAGGAGGCCATCGACCGCTGGATTCGTGGGGCTCTGCGCATTCAGGTGCCCGCGGGGGCCGGCCGGGGCCAGCCGCAGGCCCGCGGGGTCCACGGCCAAGCCAAGGCCCGCCGCTTTCAGCGCGGCTTCCTTCGCCACCCATAGCCGGATGCGCCCGGCGTCGGTCAGCTCTGGGCCATCCGGACCGGGATGTTCCTCCGGCGCGACGGCGAACTCGTCGAAGCCGGCGAACACGCGGGCGGGCACCCTTTCGAGGTCCGCTCCGAGGCTGGCGCCAGCCGGACCGGCAGCAGCCATCACCGTTCCGTGGCTGCGCGACATGCTCAATTCGACGCCCTCGATCGAGGGTTTGCCGTGGGTGGTGCTGCCGCAGCCGGCGCACGTCCGCCGGACGGTCAGCCCGGCAGCGTCTTCGGGTTCGAGCCCCAGCCGCCACGCTGCGAGCAGCCGGAACAGGGCGTGGGACGCCGGGTAGTCCAGCCGGTCCTCGGCGCGGCTGAAACGGAGCGAGGCCTCACGTTCCGGTGCCGAGAGGAACGCGCCCAGGCCGCCGAACAAGCCCGCGAACAGTCCCTGGCCGGCCTCTACCGCGGCATCCCTGACGGCGGGTGACGGGACCACGAGGTAGCCGATCTCGGCGGGCCCGTGCCCGGACGCGATCATCGCTTGCTGATCCGGCGGTACTGGGCGATCGCCAGCGGGGCAAAAACGGCGATGATCCCGATGCTGCAGAGCACGGAGTACAGGACCGCGTTCTCCGCTGGCCAGCCGGTCGGCGTGAGGAATCCAGCCGGTGCCGTGTTGCCGAAGAGCTCCCGGGCGGCAGTGGCGACGGCGGTGACAGGATTCCATTCGGCAATCACCCGCAGCGGGCCCGGAAGGGAGGTCACGGACACAAAGGCGCCTGACACAAAGGTGACCGGGAACAGCCAGACAAGCCCGAGGCTTTGGGCGACTTCAACGCTGCGGGCGGTCAGGGCAATGACTGCCCCGATCCAGGAGACGGCAAAGGCAAACAGCAGCAACAGGGCCAGGGCGGCCAGGGCGGATGCCGGCCCCGTGGAGATCCGCCAGCCGATGGCGAGACCGCAGAGCAGGGTGACGGCGACGGACAGTACGCTCGTGGACAGATCCGAGGAGGTGCGGCCCAGGATTACGGCCACGCGGGACATCGGCAGGGAGCGGAAGCGGTCGATCAGCCCGAGCTGGAGATCCTTGGCCAGGTAGACCGCGGTGAAGGAGGCGTTAAACGTCAGGGTCTGCGCCAGGATGCCGCCGATCAGGTAGCTGCGGTATTGGTCCCCGCCGAGGGTGCCGCCGAAGACGAAGCCCAGCAGCAGGACGAACATCACCGGCTGCACGATTCCCGTGACCAGCGCTCCGGGCGTGCGCACTACGTTGATGAGGTTGCGCCGGGCAATGACGGAGCTGTCGCGGGCGGCTGCGGCGATGGCGCTCATGCTGGCACCTCGACTTTCTCCGGCGTCTGCACGTCCGGCATCCGGTCTTGCGGGGCCGGCGCCGCGGCGTGGCCGGTCAGCTGCAGGAAGACGTCGTCCAGGGTGGGGCGGCGCAGCGATGCTTCCTCTACCGGCAGGGCGCGGGCATCAAGTTCTGAAAGCACCCGGACCAGCAACCGGTGGCCTTCGGGAGCGGCGACGGAAATCCGCAGGTTTTGCGGGTCCAGCTCGGGCCGTGAGCCCGGGCCCGCTGCCTGCTCCAGCACCCCGGCCGCCGCGGCGAGGTCGGCGGCGTTGCGCATCACGACGTCGATCCGTTCGGATCCGGCGCTTTGTTTCAGTTCCGTCGCGGTCCCCTCCGCGATGACGCGGCCGTGGTTAATGACGGCGATGTGGTCTGCGAGCCGATCGGCCTCCTCGAGGTACTGGGTGGTGAGCAGCACGGTGGTGCCGTCCGCCACAAGACCGGACACAACGTCCCAGGTATCGAGGCGGCCCCGCGGGTCAAGTCCGGTGGTGGGCTCGTCCAGTACAACGACCTTGGGCCGGGCGACTATGGCTCCGGCGAGGTCCAGCCGGCGCCGCATGCCGCCGGAAAACGTCCCGGAGCGTTTGCCTGCGACGTCGGTGAGCCGGAAGCTCTCGAGGAGTTCGTGTGCCCTGGCCGTGGCGGTCCGTCGGTTCATCCCGTAGAGCCGGCCCACCATGTGCAGGTTTTCGAAGGCCGTTAGTTTCTCGTCCACGGCGGCATACTGGCCGGACAGGCCCAGGTTCCGCCGCACCAGCTCCGGATGGCTGAGCACCGAGTGGCCGGCGACCCGGGCGTCGCCGCTGTCAGGGGACAACAAGGTGGTGAGCACCTTGACGGTGGTGGTCTTGCCGGAACCGTTTGGTCCCAGCAGTCCCAGCACCGTTCCTTCGCCGGCCCGCAGCGTGAGCCCGTCAAGGGCCTTGAAGCTGCCGAAACTCTTGCTGACGTTCTCGACCCGGATCACTGCGCAGTAGCGAGTTCTGCGACCTTGCGCGGCGCCATATCCGTCCAGGTCCGGGATACGTAGTCGAGGCAGGCCTCCCGGCTGTCCGGGCCAAACATGGTGACCCAGCCCTGCGGCACTGCCGCGAAAGCCGGCCAGAGGGAGTGCTGCTGGTACTCGTTCACGAGTACGGAGAACGTTGCGGACTTGTCATCGAATGGATTCGTCACGTTGACCTTTCCTGTCAGTTCTGGCGTTCGGACAGCCCCCTACTGGAGCTGAGGCATCACTGGTTATTCGGGTCCGCTGCCCAGTTGGATGGCCAGTGCCGGCATAATTGCGCTGAGAGCCCGGTCACTGAGCAGCTGGGAGTGACGCTCGTCCACGGCAACATCGGTAATGGTCCCGCTGATGAACGGCTGCCAGGCACCGGTGCCGGGGGTGCCTTCAGGCACCTCGCGGGTGGCCCGGAGGAACAGCAGGTCGCCGTCGAAAACCTGCGGCTGCTCCTGGCGGATCAGCCGCGCCAGCGGCGGGAAGTTGCCCACCATGGCGTTGACAGAGTCCAACGGGACGCTGCCCAGCGGGTTGTGGTGTTCGCGCAGGATTTCCTGGGCGCGTTGCCCGTCGAGCCCGGCCTTGTCCTGTTCCCCCAGCTCATAGCCTTGCGCTTCGAGGTAGCTGGCCCAGAGCGCTTGGCCTGTACCCACCTTGGTGTTATCCTCCTGGTTGCCGGGGAAGGCATCGAGGATGGCCAGGAAAGCCACCTCCTCGCCGAGTTCCTGCAGCCGGGTGGCCAGCCGGTGGACGAGGTGGCCGCCGAAGGACCACCCCATCAGATGGTAGGGGCCCGCCGGCTGCACGGAGCGGAGCTTGGCGATGTAGTCATCGGCCAGTTCGGTCAGGTTTGCTGCCTCGATCGGGTGGGTGCGGCCCGGTTCCATGCCGGGCATCTGGAGTCCGAACAACGGCCGCTCCGGATCCAGTTTGCCCAGCATGGAGGCATAGCCCCAGCTGATCCCGGATGCCGGGTGCACAGCAAACAGCGGCAGCTTGGTTCCGGTGGTCCGCAGCGGAAGCAGTTGGCGCAGGCTGTCCGCGGCGCTCTCCTGCGCACCTTTGGACGCCTCGCGGAGCAGGCCCTCGACGGTGGGCGCCCGGAACAGCGACTGGACCGTCAACTCCGTCCCCAGTGCAGCGTTGACCTTGGCGATGAGCGGCCGGGCCAGGAACGAGTGGCCGCCGAGCTCGAAGAACGATTCGTCCACGCCGGCCCGGTCCAGGGACAGCACGTCGGCGAAGATCGCCGCGACGGTTTTTTCCCGCGGCGTCCGCGGACCCCGCCCGGCAGTGCGGGCCGTGCTGCCGGGATCCGGCAGCGCGGCCGTGTCCACCTTGCCGTGCGGGGTCAGCGGCACCTCATCGATCACCACAACGGCGGCGGGAACCATGTAGTCCGGCAGCAGGCCCCGTACGTGGTCGCGGACCTCCCCGGACAGGGTTCCGGCATCGGGGCCGTCGGCGGAGTCCGCCGCGTGGCCGGGTGCCGCCGGAACGACGTACCCGATCAGGCGCGTGCCGCCGTCGGTGCCGACGGCACGGACGACGGCGGCGCTGACGCCGGCGGCGCTGCGCAGGGCCTGCTCCACTTCGCCGGGTTCGACCCTGAAGCCGCGGATCTTCAGCTGGTCATCGTTGCGGCCGGCAAATACCAGCCGGCCGTCGGCGTGCCGGAAGACCAGGTCGCCGGTGCGGTACATACGTTCGCCGCCGCCGGTGAAGGGATCCGCAATAAAACGCTCGGCCGTCAGCTCCGGACGGCCGCGGTAGCCGCGGGCCAGTTGGCGGCCGGCGATGTAGAGCTCGCCGGCCGCGCCGGGAAGGGTGTGCTGCAACCGGTCGTCCAGGACGTAAAGCCGGGTGCCCGCGGTGGGGCTGCCCAGCACCGGCTCGCCGGTCCCGCCAACCCGGGCCAGCACGGTATCCACGGTGGCTTCGGTAGGTCCGTAGAGGTTCCAGGCTTGGACGCCGCGGTGTGCGGCAACTGTGTTCCACAGTCCTGCGTCGAAGGCCTCCCCGCCGAGGGCCAGGCTAAAACGTTCCGCCTCGTCGCCGCCGGGGGTGTGCGCCTCGAGCAGCCGGGTGAATTCCGGCTCGGCCAGGAGCTGCCGGAGATAGCCGGGGGTGGTCTCCCACGCGTTGATGCCATGCGCTGCGAAGTAGGCGGCCAGCTGCTGCGCGTCGCGGCGGGTCTCGTCGTCGATCAGGTGCAGCTCGTGGCCCGCCACCATCCACAGGATCGGGTCCCAGGAGGCGTCGAAGCCAACGCCCGTGGTGTGCGCGGCCCGGCGGTGTCCGAGGCCGGACAGCAGGGTCTCGCGGTGCGATCCGAGCAGGGCAGCCAGGGCGCCATGGCTGATCTCGACGCCTTTCGGCCGGCCGGTGGAACCGGATGTGAAGATCACATAGGCCAGCTCGCGCGGCTCCGGAACGGCAAACGCTGCCAGCGCGGCGGCGACGGTGTCCCGGCCGGGTTCCTTCTCCGGTTCCGTCACTGCCGCCAGGTCTTCCAGGACCAGCACCCGGGGCCGGACCGTCAGCCCGGCGAGGATTTGCTCCACCCGGGCGGCCACGCTGCGGCTGGTCAGGATGACCGGCGGGGCAGCGTCCGCGATGATTGCCGAGGCGCGCTCGTCCGGGTATTCGGTGTCGATCGGGTTGTAGACGGCGCCGGCGGCCAGTACACCGAACATGCCCTCAAGCGTTGCCCGTGAGCGGGGGAGCAGCACGGATACAACGTCGCCGCGGCTGACACCTGTCCCGGTGAGTGCGGCCGCGATCCGGGATGCCGAGGCGGCAAGTCCGGCAAAGCTCAGGGTGCCATCGGCCGCGACCACCGCTGCGGCGTCCGGCGTCGCCCGGACCGTGGCGGCGAACGCCGCCAGGATTCCGGGTTCGGGGTCTTCCGCAGACGGATCCGAGCGGGATCCGGCGGTGACCTTCATCAGGGCGCCAGCTTCCGCAGTCCCGATCAGGCCCAGCAGCGAAACCGGGGTGTCCGGGGAAGCTGCGGCGAGCTCCAGGAACCGGCCGAAACTGGCGGCCAGGCGCCGGGCCGTGGCGTCCTCAAACATCGCAGCGTTGTAGTCCAGCGTGCCGGCCAGTCCGCCGTTTCCGCCGTCGGGCCGGAACGTAAAGGAGAGGTCGAATTTCGCCTCGCCCGACCCTGTTTCGGGTTCGGCTTCCACCCGGACTCCGGGCAGTTGCGGAACGGCAGGAGCCCCGGTGTCCACGGTGAGCATGGTCTGGAACAGCGGGTGGCGTCCCAGTTCACGGTCCGGGTTGACGGCCTCGACGAGCCGTTCGAACGGTACGTCGTTATGGTCGAAGGCATCCAGGATGCCTTCCCGCGAGCGGCCGAGCATGGTCCGCAGGCTGGGGTCTCCGGCGGCCTCCACGCGCAGCGGCAGGGTGTTGACGAAGAAGCCGACCAGCTCGCGCAGGGCGGGGTCCGTCCGTCCGGCGGTGGGGGAACCAATCACCAGATCCTCGCCGGCGCCGCTGCGGTGCAGGAAAGCGGCCAAGGCGGCGTGGAGCGCCATAAACAGGCTGGCGTTCGATGCCGAGGCCAGGGCGTTCAGTGCAGTGACGCTGTCCGCACCGAGCAGGAAGCCCAGCTGCCGGCCGGGCTGGCGTGACTCGCGGGGCCTGCGGTGGTCCGCCGGCAGCATCAGCTCTGCGGGGATCCCGGCCAGGGTGCGGCGCCAGTGGTCCAGTTTGGCCGTAAGGGCGCTCCCGTCGAGCTGTTGCCGCTGCCAGTGGGCGTAGTCGGCGTACTGCAGGGGCAGGGGTGCCGGAGCGGCGGCCGGGCCCTGGCCGCGGGCGGCCGTGTAGGCGGCAGAGAGGTCCCGCGCCAGCGGGGCCAGGGACGCCCCGTCGCTTGCGATGTGGTGCATCACAAGGTGCAGGACCCACTCCGGTGAGCCGGCTGAGCGGACGGGGATCAACCTCGCCCGCAGCGGCAGCTCGGAGCGGACATCAAAGCCGTGCTCTGCGTCGTCCCGCAGCAGGGCAGGGACTGCGTCGCGCGCCGCGGGCGGATTGACGGTCAGGTGCATGCCCGCGCCGTGGGTGGCGTCAGAGGGGTCCAGGACCAGCTGCTCCGGAACTCCGCCGGTCTCCGGGTAGATGGTCCGGAGGACGTCGTGGCGCCGGAACAGCGCGCCGACGGCGGCGGCCAGTGCCTGTTCGTCGAGTTCACCGGTCAGACGCACCGCCAGGGAGATGTTGTAGTCGGCCGAGCCCGGATCCAGCTGGTTGAGGAACCACATCCGGGACTGGGCGTACGAGAGCTCCGGCCGGGCATTGCGGGCAGAATCGTTGTTTGCCAGCCATTCCGTGAGGGAGACCGGCTCAGCGGCCGGCTCCCGCTGCCCGGAGCCCGGCGCCGTTGCCGGCGCCGCCGCGGAAGCTTCGGTCCCCGGGGTACCGGTCTGCCGGTGCACTGCCGAGAGCAGCCCGGCCGGTGTGGGCTCGTTGAAGAGCATACGCAGCGGAAGTTCGGTGCCAAAGGCGTCGCGGATTCCGCCCATCATCGAGACGGCGAGCAGGGAGTGTCCGCCCAGGACGAAGAAGTCATCGCCCATCGAGACCTCAGCAACGCCCAAGACATCGGCGAAGATCCCGCACATGGTGCGTTCGTCAGCGGTCTCGGGAGCGGCCCCGGAGCCCGCGCCGGTGCCCGCGGAGGGAGCCGGCAGGGCTTTGCGGTCCAGCTTGCCGTGCGGCGTCAGGGGAATCGCGGACAACTGCATAAAGACGGACGGCACCATGTAGTCGGGCAGCTTGCCGGCGGCCAGCTCGCGCAGATCCTCGGCTCCGGCGCTCCCCGTGTAGTAGGCCACCACACGGTGGGCCGGCTCGCCGTCGGCCACGGCTACCGCGCGGTCAAGCTGCGGGTGGGAGGCCAGCGCGGCCTCAATTTCGCCGAGTTCGATCCGGAAACCGCGGACCTTGACCTGTTCGTCCGTGCGGGAGAGGAACTCCAGGGAGCCATCCGGTGCCCGGCGGACCAGGTCGCCGGTGCGGTACATCCGGCTGCCGTCGGCGGCGAAGGGGTTGGCCACAAAACGGCAGGCCGTCTCGGCGGGGCGCCGGTCGTAGCCGCGTGCCATGCCGGGACCGGCAAGGTACAGCTCGCCCGGCACGCCTGCCGGAGCCAGCGCCAGGTACGGGTCCAGGACAAAGGTGTCCGTATTGGCGATGCCACGGCCGATGGACGGTGAGCCGCCGCTGATCTCAGCGGTCACCGAGTCCACAGTGAACTCAGTGGGACCGTAGAAGTTATGGGCCGCGACCTCGGGAGTCGAGGCCAGCTGCGTCCACAGCTCGGCCGTCACAGCCTCGCCGCCAAGGGCGAGGAGCAGCGGCTGGTCCCGGGCCGGGTCGAGCAGGCCGCTGTGCAGAAGCTGGCCGGCGTAGGACGGCGTCGTTTCCAGCACGTCGATGCCGTGGCTGCGGCAGTAGCCAGCGAGTGATTCGGCGTCGCTGCGGACCTCGTCAGCCACGATGTGGAGCTCCGCGCCGGCGATCAGCCACAGCATCGGGTCCCAGGCGGCGTCGAAGCCAAGCCCGGCGATATGGGCCACGGACACGGTACCGTCCGGACCGGCGGCCTGGAAGCGCGGTACGTACAGTGTGCGGTGGTGGTGCCGGTACAGGTTGGCCAGTGCGCCGTGCGGCACGGCGACGCCCTTGGGTCGCCCGGTGGAACCGGAGGTGTAGAGCACGTAGGCGAGGTCGCCGGCGGCCGGGCGGCGCTGTGCCAGGTCCGCGTCGGTGACCTCGGCACCCGCCGCCAGCAGCGTGCCGACGTCGAGGTGCCGCGGGCCGTCGGTGCCGCGGTCCGCCGCGGACGGTGCGGCGGAGATGACGACGGCGGGAGCGCCGTCTTCAAGGATCACCCGGATCCGCTCCTGCGGGTAGGAAAGGTCCACGGGGATGTAGACGGCGCCGGCGGCCAGTACCGCGAGGGCCGCAGTCACAACGTCGGCAGTGCGCGGCAGGGCAACGGCGACCCGGTCGCCAGGGCCCACACCGGAGGCCATCAGTCCGGCGGCGAGGGCCCGGACCCGGGCATCGAGCCGGGCGAAACTCATGGCCCCGGTGGCGTCCACGAGTGCCGGCGCGTTCGGAGTCCGTGCCATCGTGGCGCGGAGGGCATCCACGACGGTTTCCGGGCCGAAGTCGCCGGACCCGGGTGCCCCTGCACTCAGGCTGTGTGCCAGGGCGAGCTGGTGCTGCTCGGGGGACTGGATCCGCAGCCGGTCCAGCGTGATCCCGGGATCTGCGGCGAACTGCTCGATCACTGCTACGTACCCTGCCACGAGCTGCTCGACGGTGGACCGGGCGAACAACGCGGGGTTGTAGGCGAGTGAGCCGCGGATGCCGGTGGCCGCGGGCCCGTCCTCATCGGTGGCAGCTTCCACCAGGTCCAGCAGCAGGTCGAATTTAGCCCCGCCCGGTTCCTGGCTCAGGTCCGCGGTGGCATCGAGCCCGTTCATGTTCAGCCCGGCAGCCGCAGTGTTCTGCAGCGTGAGCATCACCTGGAACAGGGGGTGGCGGTGCTGGGACCGGGCCGGGTTGAGCTCCTCGACCACACGCTCAAAGGGCGCGTCCTGGTTGGCGTAGGCGTGCAGGTTTGTGTACCTGACACTTTCCACGAGCTCCGCCGCGGTGGGATTTCCGGAGGTGTTGGTCCGCAGCACCAGGGTGTTGACGAAGAAGCCCACCAGCTCGTTGAGCTGGGTGTCCGTGCGGCCGGCCACGGGGGTGCCGAGCGGGATGTCCTCTCCCGCGCCGGACTTGGTGAGCAGGGCCGCGAGCGCGGCCTGCAGCACCATAAAGAGGCTGGCGTTGTGTTCGCGTGCCAGCGCGTTTAGCCGGGCGCTGGTTTCCGGACGGATGGTCAGGGGAACTGACGACGCCGGTCCGGCGGCGCTGTGCGCGCCCCGGATGAAGTCGAACGGCAGCCGGAGTTCCTCCGGAGCGCCGCGCAGTTCGCGGGTCCAGAACTCCAGCTGGCGGGAGATGGCACTCGTCGGGTCAGCTTCGCTGCCCAGTTCGCCGCGCTGCCACAGCGTGTAGTCGGCGTATTGCACCGGCAGCGGCGCCAGTGCGGTGTCCGCGCCCGAGGCGAGGGCGTTGTAGGCGAGCGAGAGATCCTGCGCGAGCGGTGCCAGGGACCAGCCGTCTGCGGCAATGTGATGCAGTGTGATGGCCAATACGTGGTGCTCCGGCGCCAGCTGGAACAGCACGGCGCGCAGCGGCAGTTCGCGTGTGACGTCGAAGCCGCGGCGGGTTTCCGCTGCGAGGGCGCCCGGCAGTCCTTCGGCGCTGCACTGGACAGCCAGCAGTTCCACCGGCCGCTCGCCGTCGGGCAGGATCTGCTGGGCGGGTTCACCGTCGATCAGCGGAAAAACCGTCCGCAGTGTTTCGTGGCGTCCGGCCAGCCTGTTGATCGCAGCATAAAGCGCCGGGACGTCCAGGGTGCCTTTGAGGTCCAGCACCACAGGGATGTTGTAGGCGCCGGACTCCGGATCGAAGCGGTTCAGGAACCACAGCCTGCGCTGGGCGAAGGACAGCGGCACAACGGCCGGGCGGTCGGCGGGCTTGAGCGGGTGGGCGTTGTTGGCTCCCAACTCAAGGGTGCCGGCGAGGGCAGCCACGGTGGCCTGTTCAAAAACCGTGCGCAGCGCCGGTGCGACCCCGGTCCGGTCCCGCAGCAGTGCCACGAGCCGGGTCGCCAGCAGCGAGTGGCCGCCGAGTTCAAAAAAGTCGTCGTCCACGCCGACGGCGTCGAGGCCCAGGACCTCCTTAAAGGCATCGGCTACGATCCGTTCCCGCTCATTGCGTGGCGTCGAGACGGCGGTTTCCTGCTGCGGAGCAGGAAGGGCCCGGGAGTCCAGTTTGCCGTTGGCGGTCAGCGGGATGTCGGGGATCTGCTGCACGGCGGTGGGCACCATATAATCCGGCAGCTGCCGGCGGACTGCGTGCCGGAGTCCGGCCGTGTCCAGTGTGGTTCCGTCCGGTCCGGCCGCGGTGACATAGCCGAGCAGCTGGTCGTAGCCGGCGCGGTTCTTCGTGACGGCGACGGCGGCGTGTTCCACCCCGTCGAGGCCGCGGAGCGCTTCCTCGATTTCGGCGAGCTCGATCCGGAAACCGCGGATCTTGACCTGGGCGTCCATCCGGCCGCGGAATTCCAGGGTGCCGTCCGGCAGGCGCCGGACGACGTCGCCGGTCCGGTACATCCGGGAGCCGTCCGGAACGAACGGGTCGGCGACGAAGCGTTCGGCGCTGAGCCCGGGCTGGTCAAGGTAGCCGCGGGCCAGGTTGATGCCGGCGACGTAGAGCTCACCGATGGCGTTGACGGGAACCGGGTTCAGGCCGGAGTCCAGGATGTAGTGCCGGCTGTTGGCTACGGAGTCACCGAGGGTCGGTTCCGTGCCGGGGGACATCACGGCGGTGAGGGAATCGACAGTCGTCTCCGTGGGGCCGTAGAAGTTGTAGGCCACGAGCCCTTCCTTCTCGGCGAGGGCGCTCCACAGCGGCGGGTCGACGGCTTCGCCGCCCAGGGCCACCACGGATGGGTGGGCGGCCTGGTCGAACAAGCCCCCGGCCAGCAGCACCTTGGCGAAGGACGGGGTGGTTTCGATCGAGTCGATGCCGGTGCCGGCCAGGTAGCTGCTGAGGGCTTCCGGGTCCCGGCGGGTCTGGTTGTCCACCAGATGCAGTTCATGTCCGGCGATGAGCCAGAGGATGGGGTCCCAGGAGGCGTCAAAGGACAACCCTGCGGTGTGCGCGACCCGCAACTTCCGCCCCAGCCGCTCTTCTGCGGGGGCGAAGATGCTCTCCCGGTGCGAGGTGTAAAGGTTCAGCAGGGCCAGATGCTCGACGCCGACGCCTTTGGGCCGGCCGGTGGAACCGGAGGTAAAGATGACGTACGCGAGATCCTGCTGGCCGGCCGGGCACGGAAGCGGTGATGCGTCCTTGCCGTCCAGGCAGGACACCATCAGGGCGGCATCGAGCACAGTGACGGGTACATCCGTGGCGAGGTCGGCATGCTCGGACGCGTCGCCGGTGAAGGCTCCGGACGTCAGCAGCCGGACCGGCGCGGCATCTTCGAGCATGCCCTCGACCCGGCCCGCCGGGTAGTCCGGGTCCAGCGGCAGGTATGCGGCGCCGGATTTCAGGATCGCCAGGATTGCGACGGGCAGCAGGACGCTGCGGCCCAGCCGGACGGCAACGGTCTGCCCGGGGCCCGCCCCGTGGCTGCTGAGGAACCTGGCCAGCTGGTTCGACCGCGATTCGAGCTCGCCGAAGGTCAGTTCGCCGTCGGGCGCCACGACGGCGGTCCGGGGGCCGGACTCGCGGGCGTTGAGCCGGAACTCCTCCACTATGGTGTGCCCGGGAAGGTCCGCGTCCCCGGCCTCCCCGGCCGCCAGCAGCGAAAGTTCTTCGGCTGCGGTGGTCACCGACAGTGAGGCCAGAAGCGACTCGGGCTCGGTAGCTACGGCGTCGAGGAGCCGGACGAAGCGCTCCAGATGCTCCTGCAGTTCCGATGTGCTGTAGAGCGCCGCGTTGGCTTCGAACTGGACGGTGGGCGCCGCTTTGCCGCGGGAACCGCCCTCGGGCGCCGAACCGCCGGCCAGGCCGTGGATGATGATGGAGAGGTCATCGATGGGGCCGGTGGAGAGAATGTTCATGGTGCCGCGGGCCGGGCCAAAACTGATGTTTTCCAGGACGGGCAGGATATTCACCGAGGGGCCGCGGTAGCCGCTCTGGGCATTCAGGTCCTCGAAGCGGGCGCGCTGGTGGATGAGGGCGCCGCGCAGGGTGGCGCCCATGGCGCTGACGGTATCCCGCACTGTCGCGCCGGGTTCGACGCCGATCCGGATCGGCAGGATGTTGGAGAGCATGGACGGCGTGGATTTCGCCAGTTGGCCGCGGCGCGCGGTCACCGGCAGTGCCACGGAGACCTCGCGTTCGCCGGTGATCCGGTGCAGGTAAAGGGCTGCCGTTGTGAGGATCTGGGCAGGTGCGGATCCGGTGGCTGAGGCCAGCGCGGCGACGGCCGTGGGCGGCAGCGTCCTGGTGGCGCGGACCAGCGAACTGGCCGTACCCGTCGGCCGGCCGGCGAGTCCTGTTGCGGCCGAAGCGCCCTGCAGCTGGTCTTTCCAAAAGCTGCGGTCAGCGTCGGCGGTCGCTGATTCTGCGTAGTCGCTCTCGGCGGCCAGCAGCTCGGGCAAGGCGCCGAAGGCCCGCGGCCGGTCACGCCCGGCGCCATTGCCGTCGGAGCCCCCCAGCAGGCCCTGATAAAGCTCTGCCACGCGCTTGAGCACCAGCACGGCCGAGTAGCCGTCCAGCATCAGGTGGTGCACGCGCTGGTAGAAGAAGTGCCGCTGGTCGGAAATCCTGATCAGTTCGGTGTGCAGCAGCTCATCGGTGATGACATCGCGGGGGAAGCCCAGGTCCGAGTCCATCAGCATCCGGGCTTGGGCCTCGGGGTCGTTGGCGCCGCTAAGATCCGTGACGTCCAGTCCGGCCGGGTTGGACCGCGGCAGCTGGAACGGACCTGCATGGTCCTCGCCGAAGGCCACATTGAGGGCATCGGTTTCCGCCACGGCCCGGGCCAGCGCCTCGGCCAGCACCGGCACCTCAAGCGTTCCCTCAATCTCGACGAACTGCCCGATCTGGTACATCGGATTCTCCGGCGCCAGCCGCTGCGCGTACCAGATGCCCCGCTGCGCGGGACTCAGATCCAGCCGGCCGCCGGAGGTGTTGGGCTGGGCGTTCAGAGGATTCGGGGACATGTTCCTTCTCGGTATCTTTCGAGGTGGGCGCGTTCAGGGCACAGCGAAGCGGCCCGCGCCGCGGGCTCAGACGGGATGACCCCGCCAGGGCGGCCGGACGGCCGGACTGACGGGGTCAGGGGAGGTTTACTGGAACTGGCCGAACTGGAAAGGTCCGATCACACCGGTGTCCACCAGGGGGCCGTCCACCAGGGGGCCGTTGATAAGCCCGCCTTCAAACAACGGACCGAAGGTGAAGTGGTTGTTCGATGCCGGGCTGCTGCTCACGGCCGTGGTGTCAGGGGCGGTGGCGGCCTGGGCCGGCATTGACGTGACGGCGAAGGCGGAGAATGCCAGTGCTGATCCTGCGGCGATCCGGGTAGCGGTCTTGAGGGTCTTATTCACGTTCATCTCCAGTTAGGTAGCCGTACGGTTTCAACGCACCAAAAAGGTGCCATAGGGCTATTCGGACCCGTCGGGAACGCGGATGGGTCGGCACCGGCCGGGGGCCGTGCTTAGCCCGAGTGGCGGGCGCCCAGACGCTGCACGGCCAGCGCAAGCCACAGCTGCACACGGTCCGAGGTCTGAGCCGGGTCGTAGCCGGTGAGTTCGGTGATCTGGGCAAGCCGGTAGCGGACCGTGTTCCGGTGCAGCGTGAGCTCCTCGGCCACGGCCGCCACCGAGCCGTTGTTGTTCAGGTAGCTCTCGAGCGTGGGCAACAGCTCGGCGCCGTGGGCGGCATCAAAGCTCCGGAGCGGGTTGAGGGACTCGTTCGCCATGTCCGCCAGCGGCACATCCTCGCTGGCCAGCAGCAGCGAGGTTAGGCTCAGCCGCTCAGGTTCGTTCACGGGCAGGCCGTGGCTTGCCGCGTCACGGGCCTCGAAATAGCTCCAGCGCAGCCCGTTGGGTTTTGTGTAGGCTCCGCCGATCCCGATCGTCGCGTGGATTCCGGCTTCGGCCAGATGATCGCTGAGGCTGCGGGCCAGGGCCCCGGCGCCGGAACCGTCGTCGGGGACCACGGCCACCAGATCCTTGCCGACGACGGCGCTGATCGACCCTTCCAGCGGCTGCGGCAGGGAGGAGGTGACCAGTTGTTTGGGGTGGGCGGCCGATTCTGCCAGCAGCACAACGTTCCTGCGGGTGCTGTTGATGCCGATTCCGGCCAGCCGCCGGGTGGCCTCATTGGCCTCCAGGGTCCCGTGGATTACATCCTCGAGGACCTGGCCCGCCAGCGCGCGCTGGGACTGCCGCTGTTTGACCATGTTGTTGAGCTCGACGCTGATCAGGTTCTGGGCATAGCCCACAATCCCGGAGTCCTCAAACGGCTGCCGCACCCACAGGGTGCAGGCGTCGCGGCGGCCGGTGGGAATCGGGAAGGATGCCCAGCCTTCGGCGCTGGGCGCCGCGTGACCGGGCTCGCTGCTGTAAAGCTGCGCGGTGAACTGGGTCAGCACGATCTCTGTCCGCAGCATGGATCCGAGGTGCTTGAGCAGTTCGGCGAGGCCGCCGCCGGTAAGCAGGGCGCGGGCCAGGATCTGGTGCCCGGCAATGAGCCGTTCCAGCTTGGTGAAATGGTCGGCGGACTGGGCATCGGCGACCAGCTTGCCGATCGCAATAAACGGCGTCTCATACGGGACCGCCACCACCGGCAGGCCCCACCGGTTGGCTTCGGCGATCAGTGCCTGCGGCACGGCCTCGTGCGTCAGGCCGATCCCAAAGCCGATGCCTACCGCCCCGGCGCGCTGGACCTGACGGACGAAGCGGCGCTGTTCCGGGGCGCTTTTGAGGCGCATGCCGGTGGTGAGGACCAGCTCGCCGCCGTTGAGGAACCGCTGCGGATCTTCCTGTTCGGTAACGGCCACCCAGGCAATGTCCTGGTGCCAGGTGGTCTCGGCGAGGCCGGCCTTGGCGAGTTTGAGGGACGGAACCCCCAACAGAGCAGCGAGTGAAATGGCCATAACTTCAGGATAACCGGGGGCTGGGCAAGCGCACTAAAATCACGCTGGAATGGTGTGCAGGTGACTATTCCCTGGTGTGCACCGCTGGCATAGGCTCGGAGCAGTCTCATTGGGTCCTTTCAGCGTGAAAGAGGTTGTACACCGTGGTTCAAACCTTGCAGAACTTCATCAACGGCGAGTTTGTTACCCCGGCCGGAACCGGGGTACTGGACATCGTCAACCCCACGAACGGGGACGTCGTTGCCATCTCCCCGATTTCGGTCCAGGCCGACGTCGACGCCGCGATGACCGCCGCGAATGATGCCTTCAAGACCTGGAAGCATGTGACGCCGGGCCAGCGCCAGCTGATGCTGCTTAAGCTCGCTGATGCCGTCGAGGCCAACAGCGACGAACTCGTCGAAGCACAGCACCGGAACACCGGACAGGTCCGGTCCCTGATCGCCGCCGAGGAAGTTGCCGCCGGGGCGGACCAGTTGCGGTTCTTCGCCGGTGCCGCCCGCATTATGGAGGGCAAGTCCGCCGGAGAATACTTCGAGGGCCACACGTCCTACGTGCGGCGCGAACCTATCGGCGTAGTCGCGCAGGTTGCACCCTGGAACTACCCGTTCCTGATGGCGATCTGGAAAATCGGGCCGGCCCTGGCCGCGGGCAACACCGTGGTACTCAAGCCTTCGGACACCACGCCGGAATCCACCCTCGTGCTGGCCCGCCTCGCCGGCGGCATCTTCCCGGCGGGCGTGCTTAATGTTGTGCTGGGCACCGGCGAGACCGGCGCCCTGATGGTCGAGCACAAGGTCCCCGGCCTGGTCTCGATCACCGGCTCCGTCCGCGCCGGCATCGCGGTCGCGTCCGGTGCCGCGAAGGGCCTCAAGCGCGCCCACCTGGAACTTGGCGGCAAGGCCCCGGCCATCGTGTTCAAAGACGCCGACCTGAAGAAGAGCGCCGCGGCCATCGCCGAATTTGCGTTCTTCAACGCCGGCCAGGACTGCACCGCGATCACCCGCGTCCTGGTCCAGGAAGACGTCCACGACGACGTTGTTGCAGCCATGGTCGAACACACCAAGACCCTGCGCACAGGTTCTCAGAACGATGAAGAGAACTACTTCGGCCCGCTCAACAACGTCAACCATTTCAACGCCGTCACCGCAGTTGTGGACCACCTGCCGGCGAACTGCCGGATCGAGACCGGCGGCCACCGGGCGGGTGAGAAGGGATTCTTCTTCGAGCCCACGATCGTCACGGGCGCCAGGCAGAGCGATGACATTGTGCAGAAGGAAACGTTCGGCCCGGTCATCACGGTGCAGAAGTTCAGCACCGAGGACGAGGCCGTGGAGCTGGCCAACGACGTCGACTACGCCCTCGCCTCCAGCGTTTGGACAACCGACCACGGCACGGCCATGCGCGTCAGCCGGGACCTTGATTTTGGCGCCGTCTGGATCAACACGCACATCATGCTCACCGCCGAGATGCCGCACGGCGGCTTCAAGCACTCCGGCTACGGCAAGGACCTCTCCATGTACGGCGTCGAAGACTACACCCGCATCAAGCACGTGATGAGCGCGCTCGACGCCTAACTCACCCGCCCGCCCGGCTTAGCCCCCACTTCACGCTTAGAAAGGCTTTCCCATGACCATCACCGCACATGACATCACGTACCGTCTGGAGCAAAAGCGCCGCGTCCAGGCCGACTTTCCGGGACCCAAGTCCCTCGCCCTGACCGAGCGCCGCAAGGCCGTCGTCGCTGCCGGCGTCGCCTCCAGCGTCCCGGTCTTCGTTGCCGATGCCGACGGCGGGATCATCCACGACGTCGACGGCAACTCCTTCATCGACCTCGGCTCCGGCATCGCCGTAACTTCCGTCGGCGCCTCTGACCCGGCCGTCGTCGGCGCGGTCAAGGAAGCCGTGGAGCACTTCACCCACACCTGCTTTATGGTCACCCCCTACGAAGGTTACGTCGCCGTCGCGGAGCAGCTGAACCGACTCACCCCGGGCGACCACGAGAAGCGCACCGTGCTGTTCAACTCAGGTGCCGAAGCCGTGGAAAACGCCGTCAAGGTGGCACGCCTGGCCACCGGCCGTGACGCGGTCGTCGCGTTCGACCACGCCTATCACGGCCGGACCAACCTGACGATGGCACTGACCGCCAAGGCCATGCCGTACAAGACCAACTTCGGCCCGTTCGCGCCCGAGGTCTACCGGATGCCTATGAGCTACCCCTTCCGCGAGGAAAACCCGGGGATCACCGGTGCCGAGGCCGCCAAGCGCGCCATCACGATGATCGAAAAGCAGATCGGCGGGGACCAGGTCGCCGCGATCATCATCGAACCGATCCAGGGCGAGGGCGGCTTTATCGTCCCGGCCGAGGGTTTCCTGCCGGCTCTTGCCGCCTGGGCCAAGGACAAGGGCATCGTCTTCATCGCCGACGAAGTCCAGTCCGGCTTCTGCCGCACGGGTGAATGGTTTGCCGTCAACCACGAAGGCGTTATCCCGGACATCATCACCATGGCCAAGGGCATTGCCGGCGGCATGCCGCTCTCCGCGATCACCGGCCGGGCGGAGCTGCTGGACGCCGTCCACCCCGGCGGCCTCGGCGGCACCTACGGCGGCAACCCGGTGGCCTGCGCTGCGGCGCTGGCGTCGATCGGCTCGATGGAACAGTACGGCCTGAACGCCCGGGCCAAGCACATCGAGGGGATCGCGCTCGGCAAACTGCGCGAACTCGCCGCTGAACAGCCAGTGATCGGTGAGGTCCGCGGACGCGGTGCGATGCTGGCGATAGAACTTGTCCAGGCCGGCTCCAAGGAGCCGAACCCGGAGCTGACCAAGGCCGTCGCCGCAGCCTGCCTGAAGGAGGGCGTCATCATCCTGACCTGTGGCACGTACGGGAACGTTATCCGCCTGCTGCCGCCGCTGGTCATCAGCGACGAGCTCCTGCTGGACGGACTCCAGGTGCTGGCCGCCGCCGTCAAGGCGAACGCTTAACGGATCCGGCCCGCCGGACAACAACCCCGGCCGGACAACAGCAGGGCCCCGGACCACGGTCCGGGGCCCTGCTGGGTTAATCCGGGCCGCGCCCGGCGTCGGATCGGAGCGTTGCCGGGCGCGGCGCCAAATCCCGCTGACCATCCCGGCCAATTCGGGTCCTGCTGGGCTAGAGTCGTTCCTACCACTGCAGGAACGCAGACCGGCCGACGTCGCCCGGGACCCCCGGAGCAAGGCTGGCTTCTGCCACAGACCCATAAGGGGTTCATACATGCGATACGTAGTCGGCTACACTCCCAGCGAACGCGGCGCTGACGCCGTGGCCCTGGCCTCCGCCATGGCCCGCGCCCAGGGCGCGCACCTTGACCTGGTCTACGTGGTGGACCGGCGAACGCCCTATGTCGCGATGAACCCTGAGGGCAGCCGTATCAGCGCAGCCGAGCAGGAAGTACTCCGGGCCGAACGGGAGGGCCTGTCCCTTGTACCCAAGGACATCGAGGCCCGGTTCCATGTCCGCCAAGCCGATTCGCACGCCGCAGGCCTCATCGACGCGGCCCTGGAATACAGGGCCGGCCTGATCGTTGTTGGTGCCGCCAGCGCCGGGCTGTTTAAGCGTTACACCATCGGCAGTGCTGCCAACGCCCTGCTCCATGCCTCTCCGGTTCCGGTGGCGCTGGCCCCGCGCGGTTACCGCCGGACCGAAGCGATCACGCGGCTGACCCTCGCGGTGGGCCAGCGCAGCGGGGCGGATGCGGCGATCGAGGTGTCGATCGAATCCGCTGAACGCCGCGGCGTCCCGCTGCGGCTGGTTTCCCTCGTGGAACTCGACGCCGAAGGGATCGGCGGCGAAAACATCAATGCGGCGCACGTGCATGCCAATACCGTTCTCACCGCGGCCGCCGGCCGGCTGCCGGCGGGGCACCAGGTAAGCGTTGAAGTTGCCCACGGGCGCTCCATTGAGGAGGCGATCGACGACCTCGAATGGGACGAGGGCGAGATCCTGATCGTGGGCTCCTCCCGCTTGGCGGAGAAGAATAAACTGTTCATTGGCAGCACGGCACACAAAGTACTGTTGGCCCTGCCGGTTCCCATGGTGGTGGTCCCGCGCGACTACGTACGGGTCAACACCAGCCCTACGGACTAACACCTGGCCCGGCCCGCCGCAGCCAGAGCCGTCGCGGGCCGGGGCCGGCCGCTAGCTGTGCCGTTTGCCCAGAACCGCCCAGTAGGCCGGGATCGTGACGCCGGAACCGCCGTCCTGCATGGGTGCTGTCTCCAGGGTTGTCGCGCCGTCCGCAAACACCGTCCAGTGCCCGGCAGGGAACGCCCGGCCCCGTTGCTGTGCACCAAAATGGCCCGGTTTAGGAAGGGTCGCGATGGCCTGCCTCAGGGGCGCGGGGATGGCACGTCCGGTGGCACCCAGCCCGCGCAGATAGTCGAGGGCCCCGCCGGGGACGTTCGACTCGACCAGGTAGATCCGGCCGTGGGTTCCCAGCAGCGGTTCGATGGCCCGCGCCAACGCAGCCTGGCGGCGTGGGCTCAGGACATGGAACACACCGCGCACAAAGACGTTTGCTTCGCCCAGATTGACTGCAAGGCCAGTGACGGCTTCCGGGTCCGTAGCGTCCAGGACAACGAATCTGAGGTGCGGCACCCCAGCGCTGGCCGAGGTGGCGGCGGCCACGGCTCCGGGCGAAACGTCGGCTCCGACGACTGCGGGAAACAGCTCGGCGAGCCGCCGGGACGGGGCCCCGGTGCCACAGCCGAGGTCGACGATTGGGAGCCCGGTATCCAGCAGACCGGCCAGACGAGCAAGGTGCTGGCCCATTTCTCCCTCCGCGTTGGCTTCCCAGATGACGGCCTCACGCAGCGAACCTGCCGCAACACCGCGCCAAAATTCGTCCCAGAGGCTATTAGGGTGCCGGGGGAACCTGAGGGACAGGGCGGCCACCCGGACCACAAGCCGAAGGGTGTCGGTGGATTTGGCCAGTGCATCCGGCAGCCGGACCATTACGTTGGTGCGTCCGCTCGGCGACGTCCCTGGCCCTCCCGGCTGCCGGCCGGGGACGCGAAGCAGTGCAGATCACCGGCGGCAAGAAGTGCCGTCATATCAGCCACCGCAAGAGGCCGGCTGAAGAAATAGCCCTGCCCGAATTCGCACTTCATTTCCTTGAGCTTCTCTGCCTGTTCCCGGTGCTCGATTCCCTCGGCTACGGCGCCAAGGCCCGCCGAGTGGATCAACTGCAGGATTGCAGCGACGAATTCTTCCTGTTGGCTGTCCTGCACCAGGCCATCGATGAGTGACTTGTCGATTTTCGCGTGCAGGGCCGGCAGGGTCCGCAGGTAGCTGATGGACGAATAGCCAGTGCCGAAGTCGTCAATCTCCAGGGGAATGCCGAGCCCGGTGAGCGCTTCCATGGTTCGGGAGACTTCCGGTCCGCCGCTCATGATCGCCGTTTCGGTTATTTCGATCGCGAGATGTTCCGGCACCACCCCGTACTTCGCGAGCAGGCCTTGGACGTACCCGGCCAGGTCGCTGTGGTGGAGTTCCACAGCTGACAGGTTGACATGGATGCGGAAATCTTCGGGAAGGCCCGGTGCGGTCCGCCAGCGGCCGGCCTGTGCGATGGCCTGGTCCAATACCCAGCGGCCTATTTCCACGGTCAGGCCGCTTTCTTCCGCCGAGGCGAGGAACGAAGCGGGCGCCAGCAGCCCCCGGCTCGGATGCCGCCAGCGGATCAGGGCCTCGGCTCCGGCGACACCGCCCGTGCGCAGGTCGACGATTGGCTGGTAGTGCAGCTCAAACTCGCCGGCGGCGATCGCGGTCCGTACTTCCGTGACGAGATGGACCCGCGCCTTCGCGGTCTCGTGCATGGCCGGGGAAAAAACCTGCAACTTGTTGCGGCCCAGTTTTTTCGCCTCGTGCAAGGCAATGTTGGCGTCCCGGATGAGTTCGTCGGCTCGGAGCCCGGACTCGCCGAACCTTACGCCTGTTCCTGTCGTGACGTTTACGGTGATTCCGCCCGCCGGGATGGCTGCCTCGGTGGCCGTCACGAGGCGGGCGGCGAGCTGCAGCACGGACTCGGGGTCGCAGTCCCTGACCAGCACGGCGAATTCGTCTCCGCTGAGCCGGGCCACAAGATGCTGCCCGTCGGCGGCGGACCTCAGGCGCCGGGCGATTTCCACCAGGACGCTGTCCCCCGCAGCATTTCCCAGGCTGTCGTTGACCAATCTGAAGGCATCCAGGTCCACCAGGATCAGCGCGGGCGGGCGGCAGGATTCCCCGGCCGCAAGGGCGGAGCGGGAGATTGTCTCCCGCAGCAGCGACCGGCTCGCCAAGCCTGTCAGTTCATCGGTGTTGAAGACCCGGCGCAGGTCCGCCTTGGCGTCTTCCAGCAGCGCCGTGCGTTCGGCGACCCGGACTTCCAGGCTGTCATACATGCTTTGGAGCTCTTCGGCGAGCAAATTGATGCCGGTAGTGACGGCATCAATGCCGTCCCGGGCAGGGGAAGTCTCCAGCCGGTTCGACAGATCCCCGGAGGAGAGGACGACGATGCCTGCTACCAGTTGTTCGAGCCGCCAGTCGTCGTTACTCGCGAGCATCGGCCCGCGTCATCAACCAGTTGACAGCCTCATCCTGGCTGGTGAAGAACTTCGTCGGAACCGGTGCCGCGTGGACGCCGAGGAAAAAATTGGCAAGGACACGGTCAACGGGGGAGGAACCAAGCAGGGCGATGGCCGACGCGTCGCAGGGTCGCGAAAACACGGCCCTCGCCGGCCTGCTCACAGAATTTGTGGTGGCCATATCGATCAGGAGCGGACGCGGCAGCCCCCGGCACAGTTCGTTAACACGGTCCATGGCCAACTGGGCGCCGGCGCCGTCGATGCTGACCCCCCGCCGCCAGACGAGCCGCAGAATGCCGCCGTGGTCGAACTCAAGGGATTCGATCAACGACCCGCCTGGGGTTTCAAAATCCCGGTCAGGCACGGGCATACCTCAGCTTCCAACTTAATGCGTCCAATGCCATGACAATAACGCACCGGAACACCCATCGCGAGCATCGGCCCGGCCCCCGCCGGCCCGTGGCGGGTCCCCAGGTTCCGGGATCAGGCAGCCGCGCGCGCCCGTTTGCGCAGTACGGAGTTCTTCCGTGCGGTCAGCAGCATGTCCACCGTCAGTACCAGCAGCGCCAGCCACACCACGCCGAAACCGATCCAGCGGTCTGTGGTCATGGGTTCGTGGAACACGGCGAGTGCCACGATGAACTGCAGCACGGGGGCGAAGTACTGCAGCAGGCCGATGGTCGTCATCGGCAGGCGCCTGGCGGAGGCTCCGAAGAACAGCAACGGCACGGCGGTAATGATGCCCGAGGCGGCGAGGAGCCAGAAGTGCCCGGACCCGTTGGTTGTCAGCGTCGCAGCGCCGGTCAGCGCCAGGACGATCAAGGCGGCCGCGGCCACCGGCGCCAGCACAATCGTCTCGATCGAGAGGCTGGTAATCGCATCAACGCGTGGACCGACGCGCTTTTTGACGAAACCATACAGGCCAAAGCTCAGCGCAAGAGTCAACGCGATCCACGGCAGTTTGCCGTAGGAGACCGTGAGGACGCCCACGGCGATGAAACCGATTCCGACGGCGGACCACTGCAGCGGCCGCAGCTTCTCTTTGAGCACCACCACACCCAACAGCACCGAGACGAGCGGGTTGATGAAGTACCCCAATGAGGCTTCAACGGCCTGTCCGGTGGTTACGCCGTAGACATAGGTCAGCCAATTGACGGCGATCAGCACAGCGGCCATGACGAGCGGGAAGATGATGGTGCGGTTCCGGAAGGCGGCCGCCAGGACCCGCCAGGAACGGGTGACAGTGATCAGCAGGACGCAGAAAATAAGCGACCAGAGCACCCGGTTCGCCACGATCTCCACCGCACCGGCGGGCTGCAGCAGGAAGAAGTAGAGCGGCATCAGCCCCCACAGGCCGTACGCGCCGATCCCAAAGACAATTCCCGCCGTGGTGTCCGTGTCTACTGCCTTGAGAGCTGCCGGGGCATGCTGCGGGGCACCCCCGCCGGGGGCAGCAGCGCCCCTGGTCGTCAGAGACGTGGGGGCGGGGGATCCATCGGGGGTAGGCACAAGATCAATAACACCACCTCCAGGGCCGGTATTCCTGCTTTCGGCTCCGATGCCTGCAGCGCCGGGCCCGGGATTCCTGGGACGTTGGTCACCGGGGCACCCGGAGGCGGCCGAGGACATTTAGAATGGAAGACTGTGCGCTGCATGAGCTGGCGCCGTCGCTAAGACTCAGAAGGGCTTCCGGTGTCCAACTCGGCCGAAACCACGTCCAAACGTCCGCTCCGCGTTGCGATTGTCGGCGCCGGCCCGGCCGGCGTCTATGCTGCTGACATTCTCACCAAGTCCAACGAGGTCAAGGACGGCGACTTCGAGGTCAGCATCGATCTTTTCGAAGCCTACCCGGCCCCCTATGGCCTGATCCGCTACGGCGTCGCCCCGGACCATCCCCGGATCAAGGGGATCGTCAACGCCCTGCACAAGGTCCTGGACCGCGGCGACATCCGTTTCCTCGGGAACGTCAGCTATGGCCGCGACCTGACCCTGCACGACTTCAGGGCCTTCTACGACGCGGTGATTTTCTCCACCGGAGCCGTCAAGGACGCGGAACTGGATATCCCCGGTGTGGGCCTTGCGGGATCCTTCGGCGGGGCGGACTTCGTTTCCTGGTACGACGGCCACCCGGATGTACCGCGCGACTGGCCGCTGGAGGCCAAGGAGATCGCCGTGATCGGCAACGGCAATGTGGCCCTCGACGTCGCCCGGATGCTGGTCAAACACTCCGACGAGCTGCTTGTGACGGAAATCCCGGACAACGTCTACCAGGCGCTCAAGAACTCCCCGGTCACGGATGTGCACGTCTTTGGCCGCCGCGGACCGGCCCAGGTGAAGTTCACGCCGCTGGAACTGCGCGAGCTCTCGCACGCCCGGGACGTCGATATTGTCCTTTACCCGGAGGACTTCGAGTTCGACGACGCCTCGGACGAGGCGATCCGCGGCAACAACCAGATCCGCACCATGGTGAACACCCTCACGAACTGGCTCGTCGAGGAACACACCGCAGCGCAGGAGCCATCTTCCCGCCGCCTGCACCTGCATTTCCTGCACAGCCCGGTGGAGGTCCATGATGACGCAGCACGGCCCGGCGAGGTTACCGGCATCACGTTCGAACGGATGGAGCTGGACGGCACCGGAAACGTCAAGGGCACGGGGGAGTTCCTGGACTACCCGGTCCAGGCCGTCTACCGCGCGATCGGGTACCACGGCTCGCCGTTGGACGAACTGGAGTTCGACGCCCGCCGCGGCGTCATCCCCAACGAGGGCGGCCGTGTGCTGGACTCCGACGGCAATCCGGTGCCGGGCATCTACGCGACGGGCTGGATCAAGCGAGGCCCCGTGGGCCTGATCGGCCACACCAAGGGCGACGCCCTGGAGACCATCGGCTGCCTGCTCGAGGACCGGCTGGGCTTGCCGCCGGCGCAAAACCCGGACCCGCAGGCGATCATCGAGCTCCTTGAAGCCCGCGGGGTCGAATACACCACCTGGGAAGGCTGGAACAAGCTCGACGCCCACGAATTGGCCCTTGGCGCGCAGTGGTCGGCGTCCGGCGAGGCCAACGGAATCGTCCGGGAGCGCGTTAAGGTGGTTCCGCGCGAGGACATGGTGCAGATCTCCCGCGACTAATCCTGCTCCACGCGGCGCAGCTCACCCCGCGACGCGCAAGAACGCTGGGGCACCGGGTGTTGCGGCGTCGAAGGCGCTTTGGCGCCCCGCCGGAGGTGGCGCCTGGTCCACGCAGTTGGCACAGGCCACGCTCCGACAGTGCCCGGGACCGGCGAGCTATGGCGGGCACTGACAACGCGCACTACACTGAGCTGGACGTGGCTGCCTTCGGCGTGGTCGCGCCTCTCCAGTGGGAGTTCAATGACGAAAGTGATCCATCCGGCGGCTCCGTTCCCGCCAGCGGGTAGGTTGCCCGCTGCGTTGCGCCAGCAGTATGCAAGCGCCGGCCATGAGCAACTGGACTCCCGGGGACGTGTGCTGCCGGCGGACCTGCAGCTCCCGGGTCTCAGCAGCCTGATCCAGGAATCTTGGCGCCGCTCAGCGGAGCTGCAGGCGAACCCGGACAACCCCGAGGCCCCCTTGGCCATGGACCTAGAGGAACTCGAAGAGTACCGCCGCCAGCATCCGCTCGCCGCCATTATGCCCGTGATCCACAAACTCCTGGTTCTGCCCAGCCACGAGAGTGGAATGCTTGTCGCCGTGGGGGACGAAGTGGGTCGTCTGCTCTGGGTCGAAGGCGATGCCGAGATGCGGCGCCGGGCCGAAGGCATGATGTTCGTACCCGGGGCCGACTGGTCCGAGGCGACGGTGGGAACCAGCGCCCCCGGCACTGCCCTGGCCCTGGGCCGCGGCATCCAGATCGCGGGCGCCGAACACTACAAACGCTCCGTGCACCCGTGGAGCTGCACGGCAGTTCCCTTCCATGATCCGGATTCCGGGGCCCTGCTGGGTGTCGTCGACATTACCGGGACGGAATCTGCCGTCGCCCCGCACACACTGTCGCTGGTCGAAGCGACGGTCGCCGCTGCCCAGGCGCACCTGCGGGTGGAACGGCTGCAGCTGGCCGCTGCGCGCCAGTCCTCGCCGGCACGACGGCGGGGCGCCGCTTCCGCCGCTTCGGGCGGGGGGCCGGCCGTGGCTTCCGGCAGCCTCTACCGCAACAGCCTCCAGCTGCTCGGCAGGGACCAGGCGCTGCTTAGTATCGACGGCCGCACTGTGGCGCTGTCGGCCCGGCATAGTGAAATCCTGGCGCTGCTCAGCACCCACCCGGACGGCCTGAACGCCGAGGAGCTCTGCGCACTGCTGTACCCCGGAAACGCCTCCACCATGACTCTGCGGGCCGAGATGGTCCGCCTGCGAAAGGTCCTCCAGCAGCTCAATCCGGACGCCGTTCCCGAGTCGCGCCCCTACCGGCTGCCGCTGGATCTGGTGCCGGACTCAGTCCAGGTCCTCAATTGCCTGCAGCGCGGCGCCCACCGGATCGCCTTGGAGATCTACCGCGGCGCCGTCCTGCCGCGCTCCGAGGCCCCCGGCATCGCCGAGCTGCGGAACCGGGTCGGTTCACTGCTCCGCGAAGCGGTCCTCACGGATGGCAGCGCCGAGTCGCTGCTGCGCTACGCCGAGCTTCCCGAGGCCAGGGACGACGTCGAGGTCCGGATCGCGGCGTTGAAGCTGCTGCCGCCGCGCTCGCCCAAACGGGCCGCGATCGTCGCTGACCTGGAACGGCTCGAGGCGGAACTTACCGCCTGAAGTGCGCTTTCGGAGCAGCGTGACCCGGGTCACGCCCACTGCAACCTGACTGCAACCTCCTGGCTCCTAGGCTGAGTGCAACGGTGGCGCCGGCAACTGGCCGCCATCAATCTTGCACAGCAAAGGAGCTAGCAATGACTGTTTACGCACAGCCCGGTACCGAGGGCTCGAAGGTTACTTTCAAGGACCGCTACGAGAACTGGATCGGCGGCGAGTGGGTTGCCCCGGTCAAAGGCCAGTACTTCGAGAACATCACCCCCGTCACCGGGAAGGCGTTCTGTGAGGTTGCCCGCGGCACCGCTGAGGACATCGAGCTTGCCTTGGACGCCGCACACAAGATTGCCCCGTCCTGGGGCAAAACCTCCGTGGCCGAGCGGGCCGCCATCCTGAACAAGATCGCCGACCGCATCGATGAGAACCTCGAGATGCTCGCCGTCGCCGAATCCTGGGACAATGGCAAACCGATCCGCGAAACCCTCAACGCGGACATCCCGCTCGCCGCCGACCACTTCCGCTACTTCGCCTCCGCCGTCCGGGCCCAGGAAGGCCGGCTGTCCCAGCTCGACGAGGACACCACCGCGTACCACTTCCACGAGCCCCTCGGCGTCGTCGGCCAGATCATCCCCTGGAACTTCCCGATCCTGATGGCCGTCTGGAAACTCGCCCCGGCCCTCGCCGCAGGCAACGCAGTGGTCCTGAAGCCGGCCGAGCAGACACCGTCCTCGATCCTGGTCTTGATGGAACTCATCGGCGACCTGCTCCCGGCCGGCGTCCTGAACGTGGTCAACGGTTTTGGCGTCGAGGCCGGCAAGCCGCTGGCCTCCAGCCCGCGGATTCGCAAGATCGCCTTCACCGGCGAAACCTCCACCGGCCGGCTGATCAGCCAGTACGCCAGCCAGAACCTCATCCCGGTCACGCTGGAACTGGGCGGCAAGAGCCCCAACATCTTCTTCAACGACGTGGCCGACACCAACGACGCGTTCTACGACAAGGCCCAGGAAGGCTTTACGCTCTTTGCCTTCAACCAAGGCGAAGTCTGCACCTGCCCCTCCCGCGCCCTGGTCCAGGAGGACATCTACGATTCCTTTATGGCCGACGCCGTGGCCCGGGTCGAGAAGATCATCCAAGGCAACCCGCTGGACACCGAAACCCAGCTCGGCGCCCAGGCGTCCAACGACCAGCTGGAAAAGATCCTCTCCTACATCGACATCGGAAAGCAGGAGGGTGCCAAGATCCTCACCGGCGGTGCCCGGGCCGAAATGCCCGGCGACCTGGCCGGCGGCTACTACGTCCAGCCGACCATTTTCGAAGGTCACAACAAGATGCGGATCTTCCAGGAGGAAATCTTTGGCCCTGTGGTCTCCGTGACCCGCTTCAGCGACTACAACGACGCCATGGGCATCGCCAACGACACCCTCTACGGCCTCGGCGCCGGCGTCTGGTCCCGCAACGGCAACGTAGCCTACCGCGCCGGGCGTGAGATCCAGGCCGGCCGGGTGTGGGTAAACAACTACCACGCCTACCCGGCGGGTGCTGCGTTCGGCGGCTACAAGTCATCCGGCATCGGCCGCGAAAACCACTCGATGATGCTGGACCACTACCAGCAGACCAAGAACCTCCTGGTCAGCTACAACGAGAACAAGCTCGGCTTCTTCTAAGCCGCACCAGTTGTGCACCTCAGCGGAAGGATGCCGGCCCACTGCACATGCCTTTGGTTACACACACGCTTTATGACGCAAGGATTTCGCTATGACGACGACAACGACGACGACGACAATGCAGGCCGCAGTAGTGACCGAATTCGGCAAGGACCTGCAGATCCAGACCCTGCCCGTCCCCGTGCCGGGCCGGGGTGAAGCGCTGGTAAAGCTCCTGACCACCGGAGTCTGCCACACGGACCTGCACGCCGCGGAAGGCGATTGGCCGGTGAAGCCGAGCCCGCCGTTTATCCCCGGACATGAAGGCGTCGGTGAAGTCGTTGCCCTCGGCGCCGGCGTGACGGACCTGGCCGTCGGCGACCTCGTCGGCAATGCCTGGCTTTGGTCCGCCTGCGGCGACTGCCAGTACTGCCGGACCGGTTGGGAGACCCTGTGTGAAGCGCAGCAGAACGCCGGCTACAGCGTGGATGGTTCATTTGGCGAGTACATGCTGGTGGACACCCGCTTCGCCGCCAGGATCCCGGCCGGCTCGGACCCCGTGGAGGTGGCTCCCGTGCTGTGCGCCGGCGTGACGGTGTACAAGGGCCTGAAGATGACCGAGGCCAGGCCGGGCCAGTGGGTCACGATCTCGGGCATCGGCGGACTCGGCCACATCGCCGTCCAATATGCGGTGGCGATGGGCCTGCGTGTCGCCGCGGTTGACATTGCCGACGACAAGCTCGCCCTCGCCAAGAAGCACGGGGCCGAACTGACCGTCAATGCCCTGCACGAGGATCCGGCCGAAGTTATCCAGCGCGAAACAGGAGGTTGCCATGGAGTCCTGGTCACAGCGGTGCACCCGTCGGCATTCGGCCAGGCGATCGGCATGGCCCGGCGCGGCGGGACGATTGTGTTCAACGGCCTGCCGCCGGGCGACTTCCCGGCGCCGATCTTTGAGATTGTGCTCAAGGGCCTGACCGTCCGCGGCTCCATTGTGGGTACCCGGCAGGACCTGGAGGAGGCGCTGGACTTCTACGCCCAGGGCAAGATCCGGCCCACGGTCTCCACCCGGGAACTCTCGGAAGTGAATGCCGTCCTCGACGAAATGAAGCACGCCAAGATCGACGGCCGTGTGGTCATCAAATACTGACGAAGGAAGAATGCTAATGTCCGGGACAAAACTCGACGCCGCAGTGACCCTTCCCGGGGAAGACTTCTCCCGGGTGGCGCTCACTCCGGCCGCGGTGGAGCTGCTGCGCAAGATGTGGCTCCAACACGGGCCGCTGATGTTCCATCAGTCCGGCGGCTGCTGTGACGGCTCCTCCCCGATGTGCTACCCCGCAGGGGAATTCATCACCGGTGACTCCGACGTGCAACTTGGCCTGTTCGACATCTCGGACGGCCTGCAGCCGCAGCCCATTGAGTTCTGGATGTCGAAGGAACAGTTCAACTACTGGAGCCACACGCACCTGACCGTGGACGTCGTTCCCGGCCGGGGGAGTGGTTTCTCGGTGGAAGCACCTGAGGGCAAACGGTTCCTGATCCGGTCAAAGCTGATGGACTGGCCGGTTTAGGCGGGCCTGGAACCGGGCGGATGATCCGCGAGCGGGCCGTGCAGCTACCCTGCGCGGCCCGCTTTCTGGTCTCACTATGCGGGATGAAAATGGCCGTCCAGTGGATGGACACTACTATGGACAGGTTGTTTCCACCCAGCTACCAAGAATGTGGACTTTGCCATGAATCTATTCCGGACCAAATCGATTGAGCAGTCCATGTCGGACGCCGAGGAACCCGGACGCAAGTTGAAGCGCTCGCTCAGCTCCTGGGACCTGATGATTATGGGTGTCGCCGTCGCTGTCGGCGCCGGTATCTTCTCGGTGGGCGCCAAGGCGGCCGCAAACTTCGCCGGCCCCGCCGTGACCCTGTCCTTCGCCATTGCCGCCGTCACGTGTGCCCTGGCCATCATGTGCTACGCCGAGTTCGCCACGGCTATTCCGGTCGCCGGCTCCGCCTACGTCTTCACCTACGCCACCATGGGCGAGTTGCTGGCGTGGATCATCGGCTGGAACCTCATCCTCGAACTGTTCACCGCCGGTGCGGTGATCGCCAAGTACTGGGGCATCTACCTCAGCAAAGTCTTCGCGCTTATGGGCGCTGACATCCCGCCGTCGATCTCCCTGGCGGGCGTGGACCTGTACTGGGGCGCCTTCCTGATCGTCGCCGTGTTTACGGTGCTGCTGGTGCTGGGAACGAAGCTGTCCGCCCGCGTCGGCAACGTCTTTACCCTGATCAAGATCGCAGTTGTGCTCTTTGTCATCGTGGTGGGCTTCAGCTACGTGAAGTTCGAGAACTACGCGCCCTTCGTTCCGGCGTCCGAGCCGACCGGGGGCACCGGCGCCGCCGACGTCATGAAGCAGTCCTTCTTCGGCTTCCTTACTGGGGCTGCCCCGGCGCAGTACGGCACGCTGGGCATCTTCGCCGGCGCCGCCCTGGTCTTCTTCGCCTTCATCGGCTTTGACGTTGTTGCCACCTCGGCCGAGGAGGTTAAGAACCCGCAGAAGACCCTGCCCCGCGGCATCTTCGGCGGCCTCGCCGTCGTCACAGTGCTGTACATCCTGGTCTCACTGGCGCTGACCGGCATGGTCTCGTACACCGAACTGGCCGTGGCCAAGAACCCGACCCTCACCACGGCGTTCGAGGCTGTTGGCAATAACGACGCGGCCAAGGTCATCGCCTTCGGCTCCCTGGTGGGCCTGACAACTGTGATCATGGTGCTGCTGATGGGCCTCTCCCGGGTGGTGCTGGCCATGAGCCGCGATGGCCTGCTTCCCCGCTCGCTGTCCAAGACCAGCACCATCCGCGCGACGCCGGTCCGGCTGCAGATCATCTGCGGAGCCGCCGTTGCCGTCGTCGCCGGACTCACCAACGTGGACCTGCTGGAGGAAATGATCAACATCGGCACGCTCTCGGCATTTGTGACGGTGAGCATCGGAGTGCTGGTGCTCCGTAAGAAGCGGCCGGACCTGAAACCGGCGTTCCGCGTGCCGCTGGGGAAGGTCCTGCCGATTGTCTCTGCAGTGCTGTGCCTGTATCTGATGACCAACCTGGCCGTGGAGACGTGGATCTTCTTCGCCGGCTGGCTCGTGATCGGTGTGATTATTTACTTCTCCTACGGCCAGCGTCACTCCCGGTTGAACGAGAAATTCGCCGAGGCCAAGGCTTCGGTTAACGGCCCCGGCGACAGGAACGCTGCCCTCACCCGCTCCTGATCAGGGAGTGGCCGGTCCCGACACAGCGAAGTCGCCGGAACCGTGCGAGTTCGCCGGAAACTTCCGACGAACTGGCACGGCTCCGGCGACTTCGGCGTTACGCGGCAGCCGCCAACAAGAGGATCAGATCTTGTTGGCTGCCTCAGCCTCGGAGCTGGCAGCGCCGGCACCCAGGTTGGCGCGCAGCTTCGCGCCGAGTCCGGCGTCGACGTTGGTCCAGTACTGGATGGCGCGTTCCTTGATCGCAGCGTTCTGCACCCCGCCGACGGCACCGGTGATGGTGTCCAGGAAGCGGGCCTTGGCTGCTTCGTCGAAGACGTCGCGGTACAGCGTGCCGGCCTGGCCGAAGTCGCTGTCCTCGGAGTGCAGGGTCGCTGCGGTGCGGATCAGGGCGCCGTCGAATTCCCAGGAACCCTCAGCGGCGCGGGCCGGGTCGGCCACGGGACCGCCGAAGGAGTTCGGCGCGTAGACGGGGGCCGTTGCCGGCTTGTAGCCGTGGCGCAGCGAGCCGTCCTGCGAGTAGTTGTTCACAGGCGAGACCGGTCGGTTGACCGGCAGTTCGTTGAAGTTGGTGCCCACGCGGTAGCGGTGCGCATCCGGGTAGGAGAACACACGTGCCGTGAGCATCTTGTCCGGCGAGATGTCGTGGCCCGGGACGACGTTCGCCGGAGACAGTGCGATCTGCTCGATCTCGGCGAAGAAGTTCTCCGGGTTGCGGTTCAGCTCGAAACGGCCGACCTCGACCAGCGGGTAGTCGGCGTGCGGCCAGACCTTGGTCAGGTCGAACGGGTTGAAGCGGTACGTCTTGGCGTCCTCGTAAGGCATGACCTGGACGTGCAGGTCCCAGCTGGGGAAGTTGCCCTCGTTGATGGCCTCATACAGGTCGCGGCGGTAGTAGTCGGCGTCGGCGCCGGCAAGCTCCCCGGCCTGTTCGTTGGTGATGTTGTGCTCGCCCTGGTTGGAGCGGAAGTGGTATTTGACCCAGAAGCGTTCGCCCGCGGCGTTCGTCCACAGGTAGGTGTGGGAGGAGAAACCGTGCATCTCGCGCCAGGAGCGGGGCAGTCCGCGGTCACCCATCAAGTAGGTGACCTGGTGGGCGGACTCGGGGGAGAGCGTCCAGAAGTCCCACTGCATGTCGGCATCGCGCAGACCGGAACCCGGCAGGCGCTTCTGCGAGTGAATGAAGTCCGGGAACTTAATGCCGTCCTTGATAAAGAACACGGGGGTGTTGTTGCCCACGATGTCCAGGTTTCCCTCGGGGGTGTAGAAGCGGGTCGCGAAACCGCGGACATCGCGCCAGGTGTCGGGGGAGCCCTGCTCGCCGGCGACGGAGGAGAAGCGGATGGCCGTGCCAACCTGGGCGCCCGGCTGGAACGCAGCTACGCGGGTGTACCGGGAAACGTCGCCGGTCACCGTGAAGGTGCCGAAGGCGCCGCCACCCTTGGCGTGGACGATGCGCTCCGGAATCCGCTCGCGGTTGAACTGTGCCAGCTTCTCGACCAGGTAACGGTCGTGCAGCGCGGTGGCACCGTCGGCACCGGAGGTCAGCGAGTGCTCGTCGGAGGCGACGGGGGCTCCGGTCTGGGTAGTGGTCGCGGTGTGCGGGATGGGCGCGGAAAGGTTCGCAGTCATCATTCTCCTTGGTGGATTACTTGTTTTCAGAGGTGGCGGGAAGTTGTTGGGTTTCCTGGCAGTCCTGGCAGACGCCCTGGTAGAGCACATCGGCGATCTGGATGCTCATCGGCCGGGCGTTGGTATCCCAGTTGGGTGTCAGGCACGGGGCATGGCCGACGGCGCAATCGACGTCCTCCACCCGGCCGCAACCGATGCAGACAGCATGGTGGTGGTTATCGCCCACCCTCGTCTCGTACAGGGCGGGAGAGTGCGGCGGCTCGAAGCGGCGCAGCATTTGCAACTCGGTCAGGTCGCCGAGGACAACATAGACGGACTGTGCGGTCAACTCGGGAAGTTCCCGGCGTGCGGCGGCCAGGATGTGCTCGGCCGGTGAATGCGGGAGATGCTCGACGGCGGTAAGGACGGCCAGCCGCTGTTTGGTCACGCGGCGGCCATGGGCGCGCAGGGCAGCAGCCCATGCTGCCTGGCTGCCTGTCGAAACCGTCATGGCACCATTCAAGCACTTATTATGATTCGATCGCAATAAGGCTCGGCTAACTACGCACCCCCTTAGCGACCCCGTCCCAAGGGCGACCCCCAGACCGCGCCGGACGTCCGGAACACCGGCCGGCCCTTCCGCCGCCGCTAGAGTATCCGGGTGGGGAAATATCTGGCGGACATTACGCCCTTGCGCGAGAGTCCGGCGTTCCGCCGCCTGTGGCTCGGGTCCGCCGTCGCCGCGCTGGGCAGCCAACTGACCCTGGTCGCCGTGAGCCTGGAGGTCTACCGGCTCACCCAGGACAGCCTGTACGTTGGACTGCTGAGCATCTTCGCCCTGGTCCCGTTGGTGATCGGTGGCCTGCTGGGCGGTTCGATCGCCGACGCCCACGACCGACGCAGGGTAGCACTGCTGGCTTCGTCTGTGCTGTGGCTGACCACCGCCTGCCTTGCACTGCAAGCCTGGCTGCAACTGGGAAATATCTGGCTGCTGTACGTTCTGGTCGCTGTGCAGAGCGGCGCCCAGGCCATCAACCAGCCGGCTCGCAGCGCCATTATTCCGGTGTTGATCCGCAAGGAGCTCCTGCCGGCGGCGAACGCGCTGAGCATGATCAGTTTCGGCCTCACCCTAACGGCCGGGCCCCTGCTGGCCGGGCTTCTCGTGGCCTCCGTCGGCTTCGCCTGGACGTATACAGTCGACGTCGGCACCTTCGCCTTCGCCCTGTGGGCCCTCCTGCGTCTGCCCGCCATGCCGCCGGGTGAGCATGCGCGGCCGGCGGGCCTGCGCTCCGTCGTCGAAGGCTTCCGGTTCCTGGGCACGCGCCCCAACTTGCGGATGACCTTTGTGATTGACCTCGTCGCGATGATCCTTGCCCAGCCCCGGGCGCTTCTTCCCGCGATCGGCGCCGTAATGATCGGCGGCGGCGAAACCACCGTGGGCATCCTGCTTGCCTCCACCGCGGTTGGGGCGTTCCTGGCCGGCCTCTTCTCCGGGCCGCTGGGAGCGGTGCGTCGGCAGGGAACGGCCGTCGTCTGGTCCGTGATGGGTTGGGGCGCCTCGATTGCCGGTTTCGGCCTCGTCGTGGTGCTTGCCGGGAACTCCGGCGCCGGCGGCGTAACGTGGTGGCTGCTTCCGGCGGCCCTGTGCTGCGGGCTGGCCGGCATCGCGGACTCTGTCAGTGCCGTCTTCCGCACCACCATCCTGCAGGCCTCGGCCCCGGACCACCTGCGCGGCCGCTTGCAGGGAGTGTTCATAGTGGTGGTGGCAGGCGGTCCGAGGGTGGGGGACATGCTGGCGGGCGGCGGGACTAAAATTCTTAGTGAAGGCTGGGTCCTGCTTCTGGGCGGCTTGTTGTGCGTCGCGGTGGCTTGGACCGTGGCGCGCTGGCAGTCGGGCTTCCTGAGGTACGACGCGCGGAACCCGGTGCCGTAACGAAACGTTGTCCGGGTCCGGGTCCAGGGCAGGACAACTTGCGGGAGGAACATTGCACCAGCATCACAACGGACTGAAGACCGCCGCTCTTTTTGGCGTGCTGTGGGCGGTATTGCTGGGTATCGGCGCACTGATGGCCGCCAGCCTGCGCAGCGCCGCGCCATTGTGGATCATGGCCCTGATCGGCGTTGGCACCACTGCCTACGGATACTGGAACAGTGACAAAATCGCCATCCGGTCCATGCAGGCCTATCCCGTGACGGCGGCCGAGGCGCCGCAACTGCACCGGATTGTCCAAGAGCTCTCGGCCACGGCACAGCAGCCCATGCCGCGGATCTACCTCTCGCCGACAATGGCGCCAAATGCCTTCGCTACCGGACGGAACCCGCAGAACGCGGCGGTGTGCTGCACGGAAGGCATCCTCCGGCTGCTGGACGACCGCGAACTGCGCGGTGTGCTGGGCCACGAGCTGATGCACGTTTATAACCGGGACATCCTGACTTCGTCCGTGGCTGCGGCCGTCGCCGGGGTTATTACCTCCGTGGCCCAGATGTTCCTGTTGTTCGGCGGCGGGGACCGGCGCAATGCCAACCCCATCGCCGCGATCGCGATGGCGCTGCTCGCACCCTTTGCCGCCTCGCTGATCCAGATGGCCATTTCCCGGACCCGGGAGTTCGACGCCGACGAGGACGGGTCCAAGCTCACGGGTGATCCGCTGGCGCTCGCCTCCGCCCTGCGCAAGATTGAGCAGGGCGTGCAACTGGCGCCGCTGCCGCAGGACCAGCGGCTGGTTAACGCCTCGCACCTGATGATCGCGAATCCGTTCCGCGCCGGCGGCGTAGCGAAGATGTTCTCGACGCATCCGCCGATGAGCGAGAGGATCGGCCGGCTTGAGCGGATGGCCGGCCGGCAATCGGGCTAGGCGCTGGCCCGGCACCGGCGGGCGGCGACCCTCCCTGACGCCGAGAAGTGCCCGTGCTGCGCGAAAGGGCCGTCGATGCCGGTATTACGGCATCGACAGCCCTTTCGCGCGTCGTCGGCAACTTTGTGCCGCGGCAGGCTCTTAGCTGCGGAAGTTCACAAACTGCAGGTCTGCCTCGTCGAATCCCTTGAGCAGGTTCATGGTTTCCTGGAGGTCGTCGCGGGACTTGGAAGTCACGCGCAGCTCGTCGCCCTGGATCTGCGACTTGACGGACTTGGGACCCTCGTCGCGGATCAGCTTGTTGATCTTCTTGGCGAGATCCTGCTCGATGCCTTCCTTGATGGTGGCCTCGAGCCGGAACTCCTTGCCGGAGGGATACGGCTCACCCGTGTCCAGCGACTTCAAGGAGATGCCGCGTCGGATCAGCTTGGACTGCAGCACGTCCAGGACGGCCAGCACACGCTCTTCGGAGTTGGCCTTCATCAGGATCTTCTCGCCGCTGAAATCAACCTCGGCGCCGACTCCCTTGAAGTCGTAGCGCTGGACCAGTTCCTTCTGCGCCTGGTTCATCGCATTGGCGACTTCCTGCTTGTCTACCTTGCTGACGACGTCGAATGTGGATTCGCCTGCCATGACTGTCCTCCTGATCGTTGGGGTGCCCGTCGAGGGGCTCTGGGGTCTGTAATCCAGCCTAGTACGGATGCCCCGATCTGAAGGCGCCGCGATCCGCCGCTTTCACAGTCCGCTCAAAGCTGAGTCAGGGCGGGAACGAAGTTTCGGCGCGCAGAGTTGCGGGAGTTGGAAGAGTTCCCCGAAAGGTAGACCTTATGCAAAACCAGGCCGTCCGGTACGTCATTAGCTCCACCGCGGCGGCAGTTGGCGGAATTGCCGCCGCCGCGACCTCGGTGGCTGCCGCAACACTGGCGGCTTCGATCATTTTCAGCCCCGCCGCCGATGCCTCGGCGAGGCTGGATGGTGTTCATGCGGACTTGGCGCGGGCCATCCAGCTGAACCAGGTCACCGAGGAACAGGCCGCAAGGTTCGAGGCGAAACTCGCCGGCCGCATCCTAGGCGAGGCCTGAGTTTCCAGGCTTTTTGAGGTGGCAGACCGCCGATTCGATTCTTCGGCGGAAGTTCTGTAAAGTTGTCTTGCCCGCGGTTACTGGAAGCGGAACGGACTGGAAACAGGCGTTTTGTAGATAGCGGCCGGGAGTGATCTTCTTTTGAAGTTCGGCAGATTACCCGAGCGGCCAAAGGGGGCTGACTGTAAATCAGCTGGCAACGCCTACGGGGGTTCGAATCCCTCATCTGCCACCCTTGAAAAAGTCTCCGGAACCAATAGGTTCCGGAGACTTTTTCTTTGCCGGGGCCCCTCGTTCCGCTCCGGAGCTGCGGGGCGGACGGTGGTGGTCAGGCGGGGCCCGAGCCGGCGAGGATGCCGTCGATCTGGCCGAGGGCCTGCTTCATGCCCTCTTCCATGCCCATGGCGAGGACCTGTTCCAGTGCGGCGGCCGAGTCAAAGGTCGACACCACTGTCATCCGGGTGCGGTTTTCGACTGCCGCCAGCCTCATCACTGCATGGCTCGTGCCCAGGTCGGGGTTCGGGTCGCCGTTGTCATCAGCAAAACCGTCGTCGAACTCCAGGCGGTGCGGAGCCTCGATGGCGGTGAACCGCCACCAGCCGCGGGCTTTTTCGCCGTCGGGTCCGGTCATGTAGTAACTGGCCTTCCCGCCGGGCACAAAGTCGTGGCTCTCGAAGGTCGCAGGCCACGTGGGCGGGCCCCACCAGCGCTCCAGCTGGCGCGGGTCCTCCCAGAGCTGCCAGACGCGCTCGATGCCGGCGTCGAACTCGGCGATGACGGTGAAACTGAGGGCTGCGGCATTCTGGTGTGAACTGATAACGGCCATGGCGGAACTCTTCCTATCCCTCGGTGAGAATTTCTGCGATCCTGGTGGCCCGGTCCCGCCAGATCACCTCGTATTCATCGAGCAGCCGCCGGGCCCTTTGCAGGGCATCGTGGCGTGCGCGCACGATCTGCTCCCGTCCGCGCTTTTCCTTCGTCACCAGGTCAGCGCGCTCCAGGACCGCCACGTGTTTCTGTACGGCGGCAAAACTCATGGCGTAGTGGTCCGCCAGCCCCGACACGGACGACTCTCCAGCCGTCACCCGAGTGACGATATCGCGGCGGGTAGCATCCGCAAGCGCCTGAAACAGGCGGTCAAATTCGGCATCCCTTAGCTTATCTACAACCATTTGGTTGTAGAATAGTCCGGTTGACCGGCGGTGTCAACGCTGCCCGGTCGGCCCTTGGGCCATGCCGGGGTGCACCGCGATGAGCTCAATTTTGTTCCCCGGCTGGACAGTCCTTTTCGGGGCCCGGGAGCACCCCGGCGTCCAACTGGTTCAACATCCGGTGGGCGGCGAGTGCCTCGTCCTAAACGGTGCTGCGCGGCGGCCCGGAAAATTCCGTCGGGCAGCCGACGTTGAAAGTGCTGGAAATGACGGTGCTGAGGCTGCTCCGGGGAAGGGACGGGACGCTGGAGCGCAAATGTTAATATTCAGTCCCATCCGTGCGATGACGGGCCACGAATAGCTCTTCGGTAGGCCAAGGCGGTAAGCAGTCCGGCGCGGCCCGCCGGGAGCCCATTGGGTTCGGGAGATCATCGGCGAGGATGACACCGGGGCCAAAAGCTGAACATCAAGCAGCAATTGCACCGGAGCAGCAGCCAGGATAAAAGGCAGCCGCCAGGCGCATATCACCGTGTATTGCCGCTCAGGGCAGTACTGTAGTGCCGTTCGCCGTCAAACAGTTTTGACGCCAAATATTCATTATCGCCGTCAAATATCAAGGAGCCTACGTGAAATCTTTTGCCTGTGGAGACGTAGTACCTGGTTGCGAAGCCCGATGGGTATGCAGCACGGAAGACGAAATCCTGGTCACCGTCGCCGCGCACGCAGCGGCCGCGCATGGCTTGGTGGAACTGCCCGACGAAGTCGTCCGGTCGGTCCACCGAGCAATCGTTCCGGTTAGTTGAGCAGCCCCGCGGCGGGCCGGCCGTCTCCCGCTGCCCGCGCCCCCGCGGGACCGCACTGGGAGGAGCTCTTGGCGGTCGCCTGCCGTGGAGACGGCCTCGCAGCGGCGTTCCAGCCGATTGTCGACACAGCCCGCGGTTCGGTGGTGGGCTATGAAGCGCTCGCCCGGTTTCCCGGCTTCACCGAGCAAAATCCCGAAGTGTGGTTTTCCGCTGCCCGCGACCATGGGAAGTCTGCAGAACTCGAATCGGCCGCCCTGCGGACAGCACTCGCGGCCCGTTCCACGCTGCCGACCAACTGCTTCCTGACTCTCAACGTTTCTCCCGAGCTGCTGGGCACCGAGGAGATCCGGAGCATCTGGCGGGAGGAAGGAAATCTGGGTGGACTCATCGTTGAACTGACCGAACAGACCCCCATCGATTCCTACGTGGGGCTGGAACCTGACCTGAACCAGCTGCGTGCCGCCGGCGCCCTGATCGCCGTGGACGACGCCGGTGCCGGCTACGCGGGACTGCGGCACCTGTTGTCGCTGCGGCCCTCCCTGATCAAGATCGACCGTGACCTCATCCAGGACGTCGACCGCGATGAAGCAAAGCGAGCCCTGATCGAGATGCTGGGCACCTTTGCCAGCCGTGTCGACGCATGGATCCTGGCCGAGGGTGTTGAACGGGTGGAGGAACTCGACGCTCTGGTCTCTCTTGGTGTGCCCCTGGTTCAGGGCTATTACCTGGCCAGGCCGGCACCGGCCTGGGCCGGCATCGATCTGGATCTGGCCCACCGGCTCGCTTCGAAGCCAGCGGCATCCGGCAAGGCAGTCGTTCGCGATGTCCTAGAATCTGCGACGACGGCAAGTACTGTCGTGCTCGCCGCGGAGGCCTTCGCCGGAAACCCCGGACTTGAGTCGGTGGTTTTGATCGGTGAGCACCTGCGGCCGGTTTCTGTGCTGACCCCGGCCGCAGCGGGGCTGGGCGTGGTCAACCCCGGCATGCGCGTGAACCTGGATACCCCGCTGAGCGAGGCCCTGGCCCGGTCCATGACGCGGTCCGCCTCCAGCCGGTTCGAGCCCCTGTTGGTAACTGACAACGCCGGCCGCTACGCCGGTGTCGCCCGCTTGGAACGGATGATCACGGCGCTGGCAACGCCGGAAGCCTAACCGGGTCCTGCTTCGGGTCGACGCTTGAGGCCGAGGATCTGGTCGGTGGCCGGATCGGGCACCCCGTCGAAGTATGCGGCAAGCACCTCCCGGAAGATGCCCGCACGGGGGTCCGCCCGCAGGAACAGGGTCATTGAGGAGCGCAGCTTCCGCTCATCGATCCCGCCGAAGATCTGCACGGCGGAGCGCCCTGCCAGGCCGGCCACCGCCTGTGTGCATTCGACCAGCCGGGGACCCAAGACCGGATGCAGCAGATAGGCCTTCGCTTCATCCAGCGATGTCACTGCGTACCGCTGTGCAGTCGCGCTCCTCCCGAGTCCGGCGAGCTGCGGGAACACAAACCACATCCAGTGGCTGCGCTTAGATCCCCCGCGAAGCTCATCGAGGGCACGCCGGTAGCTTTCGTCTGAATCCTGGGCTGTGACGAAACGTTCCAGCTGGTAGGGGTCCTCCACAGTGTCCTCCCTGGCCCGGCCCGCGTCTGCGCCCCAGCGGGCCGTGACGTCCGGACAGCCGGCGACCGAGGCCGGCCGCACGCTGCCACAGCGGCGCGGTTCTTCGATCCTATGGTGGCGGAAGCGTCCGAGGAAAGAGGGGGTTCGTGCAGCAGTGCTCCCGGCCAGCCCGGCCATTGATTCACGGGCCAAGTAAGGTGGGCCGAATGTTTGCATTCTTCACCGAAACAAGCCTGGTGGAAGCCGGCCTGCTGCTTGCGACGTTTGTGCTCTGTTCGCTGATCGGCATTGAGCGCCAGGTCCGGCAGAAGAGCGCCGGCTACCGGACCCATGTGCTGGTGGGACTCGGCTCCTGCGCGTTCACCCTGGTGTCCGCCTACGGTTTCGCGTTTGTGATGGACCCCGGGGCGCCTGTGGCGCCGGCAGGATCCCTTCCGTGGACAGGAACCGCGTGATGCACATCGACTATGCGGATGGCCAGGGCGTTCTGCGGCAGATCCTCGAGATCGCCACCACCTTGGGGTTCAGTTCCTCGATCCAGCGCACCCGTCGCAGCGGGGATGAGCAGAAGCCAATGGTCTCCATGGACGTGCGGTTCTTCGGACGCCATCCGCTGCGCAACCTCGTCCTGCCGCTTATGGACCTGCAAGGCGTTGCAAGCGTCAGCGTCCGTGGCGCCGATTCCAGCGAGGACGACGACGATGCGGCCTGAGCTTTTGCGTGCCAACGATCAGACCCTGGCCGGCAGCGTCCAGGTCCGGGTGCTGCGAGCATCCGACGCGGCGGCTCTGAGCGCTGCATACCGGCGGAACCGCGAGCACCTGGCGCCTTGGGAGCCGCTGCGGGCAGAGGAGTTCTTCACCGTCCACGGTCAACGGGCAAGCATTCAATCCAAGCTGGACTTGTTCGATGCGGGATCGGCTGTTCCCTGGGTTCTCACCGACGGTGACGTGATTGTGGGGTTGATGACCCTCAGTGGCATCGTCCGGGGCCCGTTTCTCAGCGCCAACCTCGGGTACTGGGTGGACGAAGGCTACGGCGGGCGCGGGATCGGCTCGGCTGCGGTCGCCTGCGCCGTCGAGTCAGCGCGGGAGGCACTGGGCCTGCACCGGCTGCAGGCGGCCACCCTCCGGCACAACGCAGCCTCGCAGAAGGTCCTTAAGCGCTCCGGGTTTATGCAGATCGGCATGGCACCGGACTATCTCAACATTGCCGGCGCCTGGCAGGACCACCTCCTCTTCCAGCGCATTCTGGCGTAAGCCGCGGGAGCACGGCGGCGGCAAGTTCTGCCTCAAGGCGTGCGAGACTCTTCAGGTGACTGATGAAACGCCCGGAGCCCTGGACCACGTGGAACTGTGGGTCCCGCACCTTGGCCGTGCGCAGTCCGAATGGGGCTGGCTCCTGACCCGGCTGGGCTATCGCGACCACCAGGACTGGCCGCACGGGTGCAGTTGGCGGCGGGGTCCGACGTACATCGTCGTCGAGGAGTCTCCGGCGCTGAGCAGCCGCGCCTACGAGCGCACCGCGCCCGGACTCAACCACCTTGCCTTTCGAGCGGGTACCCGGCGTCAGGTCGATGCCGTGGCGGTGGACGCCGTCGCGCATGGCTGGCGGGAACTGTTCCCCGAGAAGTACCCGCACGCCGGCGGCCCGGACCACTACGCCGCATATTTGGTGAATTCGGACGGCTTCGAAGCAGAATTGATCGCGACCGTCTGAAACGTCGCGCGGCCAGGGACCGGGGATCAGCGGACCATCCGCAGGATCCGGACCGGGGTGCCGAGCAGTTCGTGGTCGGCTGCGGAGCCGTCGGGGGAGAAGCCGTTGCGGCGGTAAAAGGCGAGCGCCCGGGGATTTTGTTCGGCAACCCAAAGATAGGCACCGCTGTCGGCCACGGCTGAATCCAGCAGCAGTTGGCCCGCCCCCGAGCCATACTGGCTGGCGAGTACGTAGAGTCCCATCAGCTCCCGGTCTCGGGGTCCGTCCTCATCGCGTCCGGCCCCGGCGCTGGCCCAGCCGACGATCTCGGCGCCGGCGCAGGCCACCCAGACACTTGAGGTGCCGGCGGCGATGATGGAACGCCAGCTCCTCTCCCGCGGGCCCTGCTGCAGTCCGGCCAGGGCAGCTGCCGGCAGGAGGTGGGCGTAGCTTTCGCGCCAGGCCTGGAGGTGCACGCGGGCAATACCGCCAGCGTCCGCCGGCGAAACGGCCCGTACAGTCAGGTCCCTTGTCATCCGAACAGCGTAATACCCCGGAGAAGCGGCCGGCCGGCGGACACTCAACCTACCGCCGGACGGGGCGCACGCCGCGGGTACGGGTCTTGGCAGCTTTGTTACTCGCGGGTAACATGTTCACCATGCATCTGCTCCTGCGCACGCTCGTCCTGCTTTTTACCTCGTCCCGCCGCTCTCCGCTAAGCATCTGGGACACCGCGTCGCTGCCGTTGAAGGTACTGCCGACCGATATTGATATTGCGATGCATGTCAACAACGGAATGTATTTCTCCCTGATGGACCTGGGCCGGTTTGACCTGATGGCCCGCAGCGGAACCTGGAAGGCCATGCGCCGCAGGGGATGGAGTCCCGTGGCGGCGGGGGAGACAATCGCTTTCCGCCGTTCGCTGCAGTTGTGGCAGCGGTACACCATTGAAACGAGGATCATCGGCCTGGACGAGAAAGCCATCTACTTCGAGCAACGGATGGTGGTGGACGGGGAAATCTACGCCCGTGCCTTCATCGCAACCCGTCTGGTCAGCAAGGGCAAGCCGGTTAGCCAGGCTGAAATCATCCGTGAGTTCGGGGCGCCTCCGGCGGATTTGGAACTGCCCGCCTGGATTCACGAGTGGCGCGAAACCAATGCCCTTCCCGGGGCGCGCCGCGCCGCCCCGAACGTCTGGGCCTAAGTCCCCACATGGCGCCGGCGACAGGCCCAAGCCGCCGGGCCGGCTGGGTACACCTAAGGCCCCGGGGCGGAAATCCGGGCCCGCCGGTGTGTCGTCACATGGATGTGCCAACAGCGAAATGCGCGGGACAAGGCGGGGCTGCTCGCGTACCGTTGAACCATGGCTACCGTAGACATTACAGGTGAACAGTTCGCATCGACCGTCGAGGACAACAACATTGTCCTTGTTGATTTTTGGGCCGAGTGGTGCGGCCCGTGCAAGCAGTTCGGACCCACCTACGCCGCAGTTTCCGAGAAGCACCAGGACGTTGTGTTCTCGAAGGTGGACACGGAGGCCGAGCAGCAGCTCGCTGCCGAGGCCGGCATTACCTCCATCCCCACCCTGATGGCGTTCCGTGAAAAGGTGCTGGTGTTTTCCCAGCCGGGTGCGCTGAACGCCCAGCAGCTGGAGCAGGTCATCGACGCCGTCAAGGCCCTCGATATGGAAGAAGTCCACGCGCACGTCGCGCGGTCCCAGGCGGAAGCCGCCACGGCAGCCACCGCCCAGGACGGCAGCCAGATCCCGGAGTCCTAGCTACCCCGCACGGACCCACAGAGAAAAACGCGGGGCCGCTGCGCACCCATGGTCGTAAGACCAATGGGTGGGCAGCGGCCCCGCGTTGTTTTGGGACTGGGGGCTTAGAGTTTCACGAGCTTGACCGGCTCCGCCAGCAGTGCGCTGAGGGATTCGTTGAGGTCCTGGACCGCTGTTCCTTTTGAATGCGTGTCCAGGTCTTCCTGCGAGGCCCACTGTTCGGTCAGCACCAGCTTGGCCTCGGTGGCCTCCGTCAACTCGTACCGGATGCAGCCGGGTTCGTTGACTACTTGCTCAATCGCAATCTCCAGCGCGAGCTTCACACGAAAGAATTCGCCGTCGTTGGGGATGAAGGTGGCCTGAAGGTCTATGGGTTCGCTCATGGTTTTCACCATACCGGGTCGCGTCCTTGTGTCCGAAGATTTCGTAGGACATCCAAGCTTTGGTCTTCTTTTGCCGGCCGAGTGTTGGTAGCGTCACAGCATGCTTGCATACACAGCCGGGGACACTGACGTCCCGCTGCTTGAGGAAACGATCGGCGATAATTTCGAACGAATCGTGGCCCGGTTCCCTTATCAGGACGCCTTGATCGAGGCTGCGGCGGTTCCGGGGGAGGAAGCGCGCCGCTGGAGTTATACCAAACTGAACGACGACGTCGACCGGGTCGCCCGTGCCCTGCTGGCCCTGGGCGTGGCAGCAGGCGATCGCATCGGGATCTGGAGCCCGAACTGCGCCGAATGGACCATCCTGCAGTACGCGACGGCCAAGGCCGGGGCGATCCTGGTCAACGTCAATCCCGCGTACCGCAGCCACGAGCTGGAATTTGTGGTGCAACAGAACGGCATGCGGATGCTGGTCGTGGCCCCCTCGGACCGTAACAGCGACTACACCGCCATGGCTCGTCAGGCGCTGGCCGAATGCCAGGAACTGGTCGAACTTGTTTTCCTTCCCGATTCCGGCCTGCCGGGCCTTACGGCCGGCGTCCCCGAAGCTGGCGGCGAGCGCAGCTACGCGGAACTCCTGAAACGTGCCGACGACGTCGGGCACGCTGCCTTGAAGGCGCGGATGGCCGAGCTGGACCCCCACGATCCGATCAACCTGCAGTACACCTCGGGCACCACCGGCTTCCCCAAGGGGGCCACGCTCTCGCACCACAACATCCTGAACAACGGCTACTCGATCGGTGAGTTGCTCGAATACACCGAACGGGACAGGGTGGTGCTTCCGGTGCCGTTTTACCACTGCTTCGGTATGGTCATTGGAAACCTCGCCGCACTAAGCCACGGCTGCGCCACCATCATTCCCGGCCGGGGCTTCGCCCCCGCAGCCGCGCTGGAAGCGGTGCAGGACTTTGGCGGCACCTCGTTGTACGGCGTGCCCACGATGTTTATCGCCGAACTGGCGCTGCCCGACTTTGCCTCCTACGACCTTTCCACGCTCCGCACCGGGGTGATGGCAGGATCGTTGTGCCCCATCGAGGTGATGAACCGGGTCATAGCGGAGATGAACATGCGCGACGTCGCTATTTGCTACGGGATGACGGAAACTTCGCCGGTGTCCACCATGACCCGCAGTGTCGACACAATGGCCCAGCGCACCCAAAGCGTGGGCCGGACGATGCCGCACCTGGAGAGCACTGTTGTGGATCCAATGACCGGCGGGGTGCTGCAGCGCGGGGAGATCGGAGAACTGTGCACCCGCGGATACTCCGTTATGAAGGGGTACTGGAACCAGCCGGAAAAGACCACGGAGGCGATCGACGCCGAGGGCTGGATGCACACCGGCGACCTCGCCCGGATGGATGCGGACGGCTACATCGTGATCGAGGGACGGATCAAGGACATGGTGATCCGTGGTGGTGAAAACGTCTATCCCCGCGAGATCGAAGAGTTCCTGTACACACACCCGGACATCCAGGACGTCCAGGTGATCGGGGTGCCGGACGCCCGGTACGGCGAGGAATTGATGGCCTGCATTATCCTCAGGGCCGGCGCCGCCCGGCTGGACGCCGAGAGCCTGGCCGAGTACTGCCGCGGGAAGCTGGCGCACTACAAGATCCCGCGCTATGTGGACGTGCGGGATAATTTCCCGATGACGGTCTCCGGCAAGATCCGCAAAATGGACATGCGGCAGGAAGCCGTGGCCCGTCTGGGGCTCTGACCCCGCCCTGCCGCGGCGGCGGCGGGCTAGTGGCTGCGGTGGTCCTGGATGGTCATCCGCGGCCCGAAGGTGGGTTTGCGGAAGCCGCTGAACCCGATCATCCGGACCACACGCTGCCGCTGCCCGGCCCACGGTGCCAGCAGCCGGAGCATGCCGGCGTCGTCCGTCCGGCGGCCGGTGAGCGCCGCGCCCACATACGCCGCAAGGTGGTAGTCGCCCACGGCAATGGAGTCCGGACAGCCGTGGGTGCGCTGCACCACCTCCGCCGCGGTCCACGCGCCGATCCCGGGAAGGGTCTGCAGCTTCGCTGAGGCCTCCGACGCCGGAAGCGCGGCGAGCCGCTCCAGCGCGACGGCGGAGCGCAGCGCGCGCATGACGGTTGCCGATCGTTGCGGCCCCACCCCGGCCTGGTGCCATTCCCAGGACGGGATGCGCAGCCACTGCTCGGCGGTGGGCTGGACCATCAGGTTGGCGGGAGCGACGGTGCCTGCTCCGGGTGCCGGCGTGCCAAAGCGGTACATCAAATACCGGTAGCCGCGCCTCGCCTCAATGACTGTGACCTTCTGCTCCAGCACCGTCGGCACGAGGGAATCGATCATCCGGCCGGTGGCGGGCAACCGCACAGCCGGGTTTCGGCGCCGGGCCTCAACCACCATCCGGGGGAGCGTGGCGTGGAAGCCGGCCTCGTCAAAGCCGGACCAGTCATCATCGCGGCCCAGCAGCCGCGGAACGGAGTCCACGGCCGCGGCAGCTCCCGGACCCCAAGCCTGGACGTTGACGGCCGGTTCCGAGCTCGGTCCGGCGGCGGTCAGGCGCAGCGACGCCGGACCGAGCTCGGTCCGGCGGCGGTCAGGCGCAGCGACGCCGGACCCGACGCCGTCGTGAAGCCCAGCCACAGTCCGTCAGCCGCGGTGCGGATGGACGGATCTCCCTGCCCGCGCAGGAGCGGCCCGAGCGTCTGGGACAGGTCGAAGGGGCCGCCCGGGTGCCAGCGCAGCGAGGCGTCGGCCGCGGCGGCAACGCTTGCCGGGACGTCTGCAATGGTCATCCGACAATGATTCCACGCACGGCCAGCGGCGACCGCATCTTGGCCGTCGGCGGCCCGCCCCGCAGGGCCCTTAACGTCCCGGGCCGGCGGGGTTAGATTCCGGCTGTGGGGCTGGCCGCGTACGCCCGCCCCTGGCCCGAATCCTTGTTCCTAGGAGAACGTAATGGCTGGTGGAGTAGTACATTTTGAGATCCCCGCTGACGACGAGCACCGCGCACGGGAGTTCTACAGGTCGATTTTCGGCTGGGAGTTTCAGGTACTGCCGGAGATGGATGGAACGCGTACTTCAAGGACACCGAGGGCAACGTTCCAGGACTGTGGCAAAACGCCTCGGCGCGCGGAAGCGCCGGCTCCCCGGCCGCTGTGATCAGTGCATTCCCGTGGTCAGCCAGAGTGCCACAACCGCTAGCGGCACGGTGAGGACGACGGCGGCGAGGCCTGCGACCGCGAACCCGCCCCAGCGGATCTTGACGTTGAGGGTGCGCAGCCGTTCGTGCCAGAGGAGAGTGGCCAGGGACGCCCACGGGGTTACCAGCGGGCCGAGGTTCACCCCGAGGAGCAGGGCCGCGAGCCGCACCGGCGAGTCGCCTGCCGGTTCCAGCGCCAGGTAGGCCGGCAGGTTGTTCGCCGCGTTCGCCAACCCAGCGCCGATTCCCGCGAGCTGCAGCAGCGCCGGAAGACCCTCGCCTGACCCGGCGATTCCGGACAGGAACCGCGTGAGGCCTTGGGCGTGCAGGGCTTCGACCACCATAAACAGCCCGACGGTGAGGCTAAGCGGCCGCCAGGGGATCATGGACCAGCGCAGCGCCGCGCGACGGCGCCAGAGAAAGAGGCCCAGCAGGACCGCCGCCGCCGTGATCGCCGGGAGCTGCACGGGAACGCCGGAGACGAGGGCGGGCAGCAGCAGCACCATCACCCCCGACGCCAAGTACAGCAAAAGCCTGTCCCGTGCCTTGCCGGCTGGCTGTGGAATGTAGCGGCCGGCCAGGTCCTTCCGGAACGCCAGCCACAGCAACCCGATCGGGACCAGGATCCCCACCAGCGCCGGCGCCCAGACGAGGCCGGCAAAGGCGGCCGGGCTGAGCTTCAGCCGGTCCTGGGCCAGCAGATTCGTCAGGTTCGACACCGGCAGCAACAGCGATGCGGTGTTGGCCAACCAGACCGTTGTCAGCGCAAACGGCAGCGGCGGGATCCGGGCGTGGATGGCCAGCAGCACAACGACCGGGGTCACGAGCACGGCAGTTGTATCCAGGGACAGGAACACTGTGGAGACGGTGGCCAGGCCGATCACCAGCAGCCACAGCAGGAAGACCCGCCCCCGGCCCAGCACCGCAAGCCGCTCCGTCACGACCCGGAACAGGCCGGCGTCGTCAACCATTTCGGTCACGAGGGACATGGCTACCACAAAGGCCAGCACCGGGACGGTGCGGGCGGCCAGGGCCTCGAACGCGGGCCAGGGCAACAATCCGGTGAGTAGCACGGCGGTGCCCGCGGCCAGCATGCCGGCGGGGAGCAGATGGTCGTTCAATTCCCTGGGCCAGCGCATGCTCGTCACCGGATAATCTTCGCACCCGGATGCGCCGGATGACTGCCCCGACGTCCCGCGGTCCGCGGAGACGGTAACTTTGTATCTATGAAGTACGCCCAGTCCGTTCTGGACCTCATCGGCAATACGCCGCTCGTCAAGCTGCACCACGTTACCGACGGCATCGGGGCCACGGTCCTGGTGAAGCTGGAATACCTGAACCCCGGCGGTTCCATCAAGGACCGCATCGCGGTGAAGATGATCGAGGAGGCCGAACGCACCGGCAAGCTCCTGCCCGGCGGCACCATCGTGGAACCCACCTCCGGCAACACCGGTGTGGGACTGGCCCTCGTAGCCCAGCAGAAGGGCTACCGGTGCATTTTTGTCGTGCCGGACAAGGTCGGCGAGGACAAGCGCGCCGTCCTCCGGGCCTACGGCGCCGAGGTTGTGGTGACTCCCACCGCCGTCGCCCCTGACAGCCCGCACAGCTACTACGGCGTCTCGGACCGGCTGGTGACCGAAATCCCCGGCGCCTATAAGCCCGATCAGTTTTCCAACCCGGCCGCCCCGGCCAGCCACTACGAATCGACCGGCCCGGAAATCTGGGCCGACACGGACGGCCGGATCACGCACTGTGTGATTGGTGCCGGTACCGGCGGCACCATCACCGGTACCGGCCGGTACCTCAAGGACGTCTCGGCCGGCCGGGCGGCGGCCGACGGCGGGGTGGTCAAGATCATCGGCGCTGATCCGGCAGGTTCGGTCTACTCCGGCGGCACCGGACGGCCGTACTTCGTCGAGGGTGTCGGTGAGGACATGTGGCCCGCCAACTATGACAAAACCGTCGCCGACGCCGTCATCGCCGTGAGCGATGCCGACTCATTTGAGATGACCCGCCGGCTGGCCCGGGAAGAAGGCCTGCTGGTGGGCGGGTCCTCCGGCATGGCAGTCGTGGCCGCGCTGCAGGTCGCCAGGGACCTGCCCGATGACGCCGTCGTTGTGGTGGTCCTGCCGGACTCCGGCCGCGGTTACCTGGCCAAGATCTTCAACGACCAGTGGATGCGCTCGTACGGCTTCCTCGCCGGCGGGGACGAAGCATCGGTGGGCGAGGTCCTCAAGTCCAAGACCGGCGAGCTGCCGGACCTTGTGCATATCCACCCCACCGAAAGCGTCCGCGACGTTATCAACATCATGAATGAGTACGGCGTCTCGCACATCCCGGTGCTCTCCCAGGAGCCGCCGGTCGTGATGGGCGAGGTGCTGGGGGCGGTTGACGAACGCACCTTGACCGCGAAGCTCTTCCGGGGCGAAGCCAAGCTCTCCGACAAGATTTCCGAACACATGGAGGCCCGGCTGCCGGTCATCGGCTCGCTGGAATCCATCTCGACCGCCCGCGATCTCCTCTCCGGCGCCGACACCCTGATGGTGACGTTCGTCGGCGCTCCGGTGGGGATCCTGACCCGCCACGACCTGCTCGCCTACCTCAGCAACTGACCCGGTGGCGGGGCATGCCGTTGCAGCATGCCCCGCCCGCCGGCCGAAAGGAACGCACATGTCTTTGCCAGCCAACTCCTCCTCAAAGAACCCAGGCTTCAACACCCGCGCCGTGCACGCCGGCCAGGCGTTCGAGCCGCGGACCGGCGCCGTTGTGCCGCCCGTGCACTTCTCCTCCACCTACGCCCAGGACGGGATCGGCGGTCTACGGTCCGGCTACGAGTACGGGCGCGGAACCAACCCCACCCGGGATTCACTGCAGGAACAGCTCGCCGCGCTGGAAGGCGGCTCCGCTGCCTTCTCCTTCAGCTCCGGTCTGGCCGCCGAGGACTCCATGATCCGTGCGCTGACCCGCCCCGGCGACCACATTGTGCTGGGCAACGACGCTTACGGCGGCACCTACCGGCTGATCAGCCGGGTTCTGGGGGAGTGGGGAATTGGCAACACTCCGGTGGACATGTCCAGTCTTGACGCCGTGGCGACGGCCGTGGCGGCCCACAAAACCCGGCTCGTGTGGGTGGAGACGCCGTCGAACCCGATGATGAAGATCACCGACATCGCGGCGCTCGCCAAGGTGGCGCACGACGCCGGAGCCCTCCTGGTAGTGGACAACACCTTCGCCTCCCCGTACCTGCAGAACCCGCTGGGCCTCGGCGCCGACATTGTGGTGCATTCCACTACCAAGTACATCGGCGGGCACTCGGACGTTGTCGGCGGTGCCATCATCGTCAACGACGCGGACCTGGCCGAGAAGATCGGCTTTGTGCAGTTTGCCGTCGGCGCCGTCTCCGGCCCGATGGATGCTTTCCTCACCACCCGCGGGCTCAAGACCCTCGGCGTCCGGATGGACCGGCACAGCGACAACGCCCAGGCCGTGGCCGAGTGGCTGCTGCAGCGCCCCGAAGTGGAAGCCGTACTCTACCCGGGACTGCCCTCACACCCCGGCCACGAGCTCGCCCGGAGGCAGATGAAGAAGTTCGGCGGCATGATCTCCGTGCAGTTCAAGGGCGGCGAGGCGGCGGCGCGCAAGGTGGCCGAGTCGACTTCCGTGTTCACCCTCGCGGAGTCCCTCGGCGGCATCGAATCGCTGGTGAATTACCCGTCGGAAATGACCCATGCCTCGGTCAAGGGCACCGAATTGGCCGTCCCCGTCAACCTGATTCGGCTCTCCTGCGGCATCGAGGATGTCGAGGACCTGATCGCTGACCTGGAGCAGGCTTTCTCACAGATTGCGTCCCAGACCGGCGGGTCAGGCAGCTAACCACCCGTGACCACCACCACTGCCACGTCCTCAACCACCCGCGGCTGGCTCGCGACGGCGGCCGGCGCGCTCGCCGTCGGCCTCGCGCTGGTGGTGCTGTATTCGGCGTATATTCCGCTGATGAATGACTTTGAGGTTTACTTCTACGGCGGCAGCCGGGTGCTGCAGACCGGGGAAATCGGCGTCAACGAGCTGTACGCGGCGCGGGACGGGCTGCCGTTCACGTACCCGCCATTCGCGGCGCTGCTGTTCGCGGCCATGGCGACACTGGGCCAGGGCGGCGGGAGTCTCTTGTTCACCTGCACGGCACTGCTGGGCGCCGCTGTCTTGGCCGCCTGGCTGGCGCGGCACTACTTCCGCCCCGGCAACTGGCGGAACGCATTCGCGGACTGGCGTTTCCGGACAATGGCCCTGGCCGGCACGGCAGCGATCCTGCTGTTGGGGCCCTGGCGGGACACTTTCGACTTTGGCCAGATCAACATCATTCTGATGGGTCTGATCCTGGCCGACTTCGCGCTCTACGGCAAAGCCCGTGCCGGGCATATCCGCTGGCCCGCCGGTTTGCTGATCGGCATGGCTGCGGGCATCAAGCTGACTCCGCTCGCGTTCGGGCTCTACTTCCTGGTCCGCCGCGATTTCAAAGCCCTCGCCTGGATGGCGGCCGGCTTCTTCGGTTCCATCGGCCTCGCCTGGGCCGTGCTGCCGACGGCCTCGCTCACCTTTTGGACCAAGATCCTGCCTGACACCGGTCGAATCGGTGGGCCCGCATACGTGGACAATCTTTCGGTCAAGGGCTTGCTGCTGCACCTGGGGCTGCCGGATTCCGGCGTGACCAGCGTGTTGTGGCTGGTGCTGGCCCTGGCGCTGGCTGCGATCACAGCACTTGTGATCACGCGGGCCGTGGCCGCGGACGAAAACCTGGTCGCCGTCTCGGCAACCGCCGTGCTGATGCTCCTGGTCAGCCCGGTTTCCTGGTCCCACCACTGGGTATGGATGGCTGTCGCCCTGCCCGGCATGGGCTTCGCGATCCGGCGGGTACCGTCCAGGAACGGGCGGATGCGCCGTGCGGGCTGGATCATCGTTGCGTTCTCCGCGCTTTCTTTTTACCTGACGCCTAAGTACCTCTCGGTCTTGGCGGGCGCAGCGGAGTGGGGTAAGGACCCGCAGACCCAGTGGCAGCTGATCGTGGCCAGCCTCGGGGTGCTCTGCGGCGTCGCCATTCTGATCTACTGGGCGCTGGCGTACCGGCCTTCCCGGACGGTGCTGCACCCGCAGGCTGCCCCGGGGGCGTAGCGCCGCGAGCTGCCCACTCGCCGGAGCCGCGCTGGGCCTGTCCGCACCCGTCTTCTTCTGGTCGCCGAAGACCATCGGTGTGGCCCTCGGCGCCGAAAACCTCAATGTCCAGGCGCCTTACCCGTGGATTATGGCCTCCAGTGCCGGCGTGTTCTGTGCCCTGGCCATCATGGTGTGCCGGCTTCTGGTCCTGCGCCGCGCTTCCCTGACGCCGGCGATCCAGACCCCGCAGGTCGATGAAGCGGACTACCGCCGAGTCGGCACTTGATGGCGATGATTGCGCCAAACACTGCCGCGAAATGACAACCCGGGCGGTCTCCGACGCCGGTGCGGCCCGGGCCTACACTGGTGAAATGGACACCGCCTCTGTTTTCGCCGTCTGCCGCGTGCACCAGTTGCTGAACGACACCGGAAGCGTGGGCGTGACAGCCATCGACAAACGGCCGGTGGCCGGGCCGGTCAAGGTGCACAGGCTTGGACTGCGCGGTGACATCCAGGCCAGCCGGATCCATCACGGCGGCGAAGACCAGGCGCTCTATGCCTACTCCCAGGACGACGCCGACTACTGGGCAGCGGAGCTCGGCCGCGAACTGCCGCCCGGGACCTTTGGTGAGAACCTGCGCGTCGCCGGCGTCAGCGCAACCAACGCCGTCATTGGGGAACGCTGGAAGATCGGACTCGACGTCGAAGTTGAAGTAACTTCTCCGCGCACGCCCTGCGCCACGTTCCAGCGCCGCATGCAAGAGCCGCACTGGGCCAAGCGGTTCGGCGATGCCGGGCGGGTGGGAACGTATCTGCGGGTAGTGCGCGTCGGCAGCATCCAGGCAGGGGACCACATCCACCGGATCTTCGTTCCCAGCCACGGGGTGACGATCGGTAAATGGTTCAGCGAGCCGGCATTCGAGGATATGGAGGCCCTGCGTGACGCCGACGCCGACGGTGAGATCCGCCTCCAGCCTGAGTACCACGGGGAATTCGAGAAGCTGCAGCGCCGTCTCCGGGCGTAGGGCAGCGGGCCCCGTGTGCGCAAGCTCACCGCTGTTCCGGGCCCTCTGGTTACCCATGCGAGGATTCATGCTTTATGATTGAAGTATCCCCCACTCCGGAAATCCCTTATTTCCTGCCCAATTCTTGAGGCAAGACTGGTAAGTGTTGGGGCCCGCGCAATTGAGATGCGGGCATTTTCATAGGGAGAGCCGGCTAAAGAAAACGCTGTACAGACTGCTGTGATAGCAGCCAAGAGATGCAGCGGGAAGTCCTGCCACGGGATTGCGAAAGCGCCGGGCTTCTATGTGACCGGCCGGTCAAGTACGTCCGGCGATTCAGGTCACGCGTACTGCGGCTCCGCTCACCTCGGGTTGTGCCGCTTGGCCCCTATGGATGAGGATATTTCACCTATGCCCGAAAATCAGAACAACTCCGTCGACACCGAAATCACCACCGAGAATAGCCAGGTCGACGTCGAGACTTCTGAAACGGCTGCCCCCGCAGCTGGCTCCGCCCCGGAATTCACCGAGGCGCCTGCGGACCACGAAGCTCCGGCCGCCGCCGAAGCCGCACCGCAGACCGAATCTAAGCCCGAAGCCGCATCAGCTCCGGCGAAGGAAGACGACGCCGAAGACGAAGGCGTCAAGTTCGTAGACCTCGGCATTGACGGCCGTGTCCTGGCCGCCCTGCAGGATGTGGGCTACGAGAAGCCTTCGCCGATCCAGGCAGCAACCATTCCGTTGCTGCTCGAAGGCCGCGACGTCGTGGGCCTGGCCCAGACCGGTACCGGTAAGACTGCAGCATTCGCAGTACCGGCGCTGTCCCGCCTGGCCGAGCTCCACGACCTCAACGGCCCGTCCCGCAAGACCCAGGCCCTGGTGCTCGCACCGACCCGTGAGCTCGCGCTCCAGGTTGCCGAAGCGTTCACCTCCTACGCCAAGCACATCGACGATTTCACCGTCCTTCCGGTGTACGGCGGCTCCGCCTACGGCCCCCAGCTCAACGGCCTGCGCCGCGGCGCCCAGGTTGTTGTCGGTACCCCCGGCCGCGTGATCGACCACATCACCAAGGGGTCCCTGGATCTGTCCGAGCTCCAGTACCTCGTGCTGGATGAGGCCGACGAGATGCTCCGCATGGGCTTCGCCGAAGACGTGGAGCAGATCTTCCAGCAGACCCCCGCGGGCCGCCAGGTGGCGCTGTTCTCCGCTACGATGCCGAGCCAGATCCGTCGGCTCTCCAAGCAGTACCTGAACAACCCCGCCGAGGTACAGGTCAAGTCCAAGACCACCACCGGCGCCAACACCCGCCAGCGTTACCTGCAGGTCATGGGCCCGCACAAGCTCGATGCGCTGACCCGCATCCTCGAGGTCGAAGAGTTCGAGGGCGTCATCGCCTTCGTCCGGACCAAGATGGCCACCGAGGACCTCGCCGACAAGCTGCGCTCGCGTGGTTTCCAGGCTGCTGCCATCAATGGTGACATCCCGCAGCAGCAGCGTGAGCGAACTGTCGAGGCCCTGCGTGACGGCAAGATCGACATCCTCGTCGCCACCGACGTCGCGGCCCGCGGCCTTGACGTTGAGCGCGTCAGCCACGTGGTCAACTACGACATCCCGCACGACACCGAGTCCTATGTGCACCGCATCGGCCGTACCGGCCGTGCAGGGCGTTCCGGCGACGCGATCCTCTTTATGACGCCGCGGGAGAAGTACTTGCTCCGGTCCATTGAGAAGGCGACCCGCCAGCCGGTGGAGCAGATGCACCTGCCCACCGCCGAATCGGTCAACACCCTGCGCCTTGGCAAGTTCGCGGAGAAGATCACCGAAACCCTCGCCTCCGAGGATGTTGCGGCGTTCCGCGACCTCATCGCCTCCTATGAGGAAGAGCACAACGTTCCGGCGTCGGAGATCGCTGCCGCACTGGCCGTGATGGCTCAGGGCGGCCAGCCTCTCCTGGTCAAGGAACTGCCGGCAGCCCCGGAATTCCAGAAGCGTGAACGCGCCAAGGATGGCTTCGGCTCCCGTGGCCCGACCCGCACCCTGACCGAGGGCAACGCCACCTACCGGATCGCCGTCGGACGCCGCCAGCGCGTGATGCCGGGTTCCATTGTTGGCGCCATTGCCAACGAAGGCGGCATCTCCTCGGCCCAGATCGGCGGCATCGACATCCGTGCGGACCACTCCCTCGTGGAGCTCCCGGCGGACCTCAGCGCCGACCAGCTCAAGGCGCTGTCCCGCACCCGGATCGGCGGCGAACTGATCCACCTCGAACTGGACAACGGACGCAAGCCCTCCGGCGAGCGTGGCGGCTACCAGGGCAGCAGCAGCCGTAGTGGCGACCGCGGCGGTTACTCCGGCGGCGGCGACCGCGGGGGCAACTTCAAGGGTAACGGCGGCTTCAAGCGCGAATTCCGCAAGACCGACGGCGAGCGGTCCTCCGCGGACCGTGGCGGACGTTCCTTCAGCGACCGCAACGAGCGCGGCGTCGGCACCGACGCCGCGCGCAAGCCGCGCACCGAGGGCGGCTTCAAGCCCCGCACCAAGTGGTAGCCACTCGCTGCTGAGCACTGAATCACCCTGAGAACGGGCCGGCTCTATTGCCGGCCCGTTTCGGTTTAAGTTCCTTTGGTCACATACCGACCCCATGTTCCGCATCTTGGCGGCAAAGGCGCCGTCGACGGCCTTGTCCAGGTGCGTCCTCGAAGACGATGAACGGCGCGTTCCGGCCGAGCTCCATGCAGATGCTCAGTACGTTGGTGGCGGTGTCGGCCATGAGTCGTTGCCCGCCGGCCAGCAGCGGCCCGGAGCTGCCCGCGGCGCTGGCGGAGGCCACGACGTTGAGTACTCCGGCGGGCAGGCCAGCATCCAGCATGGTCTGCGCAAAGAGCTGGGCGGTTGGCGGGGTAAGCCCAGCCGGCTTGAACACTATGGTGGCGGGACCCCGCAGACCACCACATGCGAGTTCTGCTGGACCCACAAGGGCCCTTCTACAACTGCGATATGAGAGAACACCGCGACCGCGACCATCTGGAACCAAAGATGACACCAGCTGGCTGGTTCCCTGACGTGAGGCTCCACCACGAAAAGTGGGGCTTTCCAAGGCCTACCGCCGAAAACTGTGCCCGTTCCGATTCTGGGTTTCGGGCACTCGCTGGCCGGACAACGCGTGCGACATCTGGCTCTCACCTCGACATGGCGGGCGACGGACATAAGGAAGGTTGGGGCCGTGGCGTTCATTCGGGGAGGGATGGCCGATGTGCCGAGATTCCCCGAGATCAGTGGCGAAACGCAGAGACCTTCCAAGCTTCGTAGCCTTGCGCTTTGTCGATCATTTTCCGCGGATTGTTGCCGTCCTGGGCAAGCCACAGGATATTGGAATCCTTTGTGGCGTGGTCGACGCGGCCTGTGCGGACTGTTTTTCCCTGGCGCCGGATTTCCACTGTTGCGCCGATCAGGTGTGCCCAGTCGTCATGAAGGATCATGAAGTTCGTTCCTTTTCAGAGTGGTTGGGCTACCAGCCGCGCTCGGCGAGGCGGTGCGGGGCCGGGATTTCGTCGACGTTGATTCCGACCATGGCCTCGCCCAGGCCGCGGGAGGCCTTGGCGATCTCGTCCGGGTCATCAAAGAAGGTAGTGGCCTTCACGACGGCGGCGGCACGCTGGGCCGGGTTGCCGGACTTGAAGATACCGGAGCCAACGAAGACACCGTCGGCGCCGAGCTGCATCATCATCGCCGCATCCGCCGGGGTGGCGATGCCGCCGGCGGTGAACAGCACCACGGGGAGCTTGCCGGTGGCGGCCACTTCCTTCACCAGTTCATACGGGGCCTGCAGTTCCTTGGCCGCGACGTAGAGCTCGTCCTCGGCCATCCCGGCGAGCCGCTTGATCTCCGCACGGATCGAGCGCATGTGCGTGGTGGCGTTGGAGACATCCCCGGTGCCGGCCTCACCCTTGGACCGGATCATCGCCGCGCCCTCGTTGATCCGGCGCAGCGCCTCACCAAGGTTCGTGGCACCGCAGACGAAGGGAATCGTGAAATTCCACTTGTCGATGTGGTTCGCGTAGTCCGCCGGGGTCAGGACCTCGGACTCGTCGATGTAATCCACGCCCAGGGTCTGGATGACCTGGGCTTCGACGAAGTGGCCGATCCGGACCTTCGCCATGACCGGAATGGACACGGCGGCGATGATCGCCTCGATCATGTCCGGATCGGACATGCGGGACACACCGCCCTGGGCGCGGATGTCGGCCGGAACGCGTTCCAGCGCCATCACTGCCACGGCTCCGGCATCCTCGGCAATGAGAGCCTGCTCGACGTTAACGACGTCCATAATGACGCCGCCCTTGAGCATCTCCGCCATACCGCGCTTGACGCGGCTGCTGCCCGTAGCCCGGGGAAGTGGCTGATTCAATGGATGTCTCTTTCGTTGTTTGTGGATGTACCGGGCGCGCCGTGGTGACACGGCTAGCGCCGGACTCCTGGGTGGGTCCAGGAGCTAGCGCAGGACGACCGTCCGGTTGTCTTGAAGGAAAACGCGTCCCTCGCAGTGCCAGCGGACGGCGTTCGATAGTGCCTTGCGCTCGGTGTCGCGTCCGGCGGCCACGAGATCCTCGGCGCCGAAGGTGTGGTCTACCTCGACCACCTGCTGGGAGATGATGGGCCCTTCATCGAGCTCCGCGTTGACGTAGTGCGCCGTGGCCCCTACCGTCTTCACGCCGCGGGCGTGCGCCTGGTGATAGGGTTTGGCGCCCTTGAAGCTGGGCAGGAAGGAGTGGTGGATGTTGATGGCACGGCCATCCAGGCGTCGGGTGAGCTCGTCGCTGAGGACCTGCATGTAACGCGCCAGAACCACGAGTTCGACATCGAGCCGGTCGACGAGCTCCATTAGGCGCTCTTCGGCTGCTGGCTTGGTGGCGGCCGTGACGGGCACGTGGAAGAAGGGGATGCCGTGCCATTCTACGATTCCCCGGTGGTCCGGATGGTTCGAGACGACCCCGACAATGTCGATGGGCAGCTCGCCGATGCGGGCGCGGAACAGCAGATCGTTGAGGCAGTGCTCGAATTTCGAGACCATGATCAGGACCCGGCGTTTCGCCCCGTGGGCGCGCAGTTGCCACTGCATGCCGAATTTTTCGGCCACGGGCGCGAAGGCCTCCTCAAGCGAACCAAGGGCGGCCGGTCCGCCGGGGGAGTTGTCGGCCACGGCGAAGTGGATCCGCATGAAGAAATGGCCGTCGTCCTGGGAGTCGAATTGCTTGCTTTCCAGGATGTCGCAGCCCTGTTCGAGCAGGAATCCGGACACGGCGTGGACGAGGCCCCGTGTTTCCGGGCAGTCGAGGGCCAGAACGTATTCATCGACGGTGCTGTTCGCGGTGCTATTTAAGGTATCCATGGCTCAGCACTCGATGACGTTGACGGCGAGGCCTCCACGGGAGGTTTCCTTGTACTTGGTTTTCATGTCCGCTCCTGTTTCGCGCATGGTTTTGATGGCTTTGTCCAGGGACACTTTGTGGCTGCCGTCGCCGTGGAGGCAGAGGCGGGCGGCGTTGATGGCCTTGACGCTGGCGATGGCGTTGCGTTCGATGCAGGGGATCTGCACGAGCCCGCCGACGGGGTCGCAGGTCAGCCCGAGGTTGTGTTCGATCCCGACCTCCGCGGCGTTTTCTACCTGCGCGGGCGTGCCGCCCAGGACTTCGGCCAGCCCGGCTGCGGCCATGGAGCAGGCTGATCCGACTTCGCCCTGGCAGCCGACCTCGGCGCCGGAGATGGAGGCGTTGATCTTGAACAGGATTCCGACGGCGGCGGCCGTCAGGAGGAAGCGGATGACGCCGTCGTCGTTGGCTCCGGGGACGAACTTGACGTAGTAATGCAGGACCGCGGGCACGATGCCGGCCGCGCCGTTGGTGGGGGCGGTGACGATCCGTCCGCCGGCGGCGTTTTCCTCGTTGACGGCCAGGGCGAACAGGTTCACCCATTCCATCGCGAGCAGCGGGTCCGCGGGCACCTGGACTGGGGACGGGTTCCTCGCTTCGGTTTCGGCGTTCACGGCGAATGCTGCCAGCGTCCGGAACAGGGCAGGGGCGCGTCGTTTGACGTTCAGCCCGCCGGGCAGGATGCCCTCGGCCGCGCAGCCGTTCTCCACGCATTGGCGCATGACGGCCCACAGGGCCAGGAGCTTGTCCCGGAGTTCGGCTTCGCTGCGCCAGAGAAGTTCGTTGGCGAGCATAACGTCGGCGATGGACATGTTCTCGCGGGCACAGATTTCCAGGAGCTCGTCGCCAGTGGTGAAGGGGTAGGGCAGCACGGTGTCATCCGCCACCACTTGGTCAGCGCCCTGGGCGGTGCCGTCAACAACAAAGCCGCCCCCGATCGAGTAGTAGCTGCGCTCCTTGAGCACTGCCCCGGTGTGGTCCAGTGCCCGGAAGGTCATGCCGTTGGGGTGGGCCGGTAGGGACTTGCGGCGGTGCAGCACCACGTCCTCGTCCCAGTTGAAGTCCACCCGGTGGTCCCCGCCGATCCGGAGCTCGGCGTCGAGGGCGGCGGCCGCGACCTGGTCGTCGGCGGTGGAGGTGTCCACCGTGTCCGGGTCCTGGCCCTGGAGGCCCAGGACCACGGCCTTGTCCGAGCCGTGGCCCCGGCCAGTGGCGCCGAGGGAGCCGAACAGTTCGGCCTGCACCCTCGTTGTGGCGCTCAGCTGCCCCTCGCTCTTCAGTCCGTCTGCGAACCGCTTGGCCGCCCGCATCGGGCCGACCGTGTGGGAGGAGGACGGCCCGATGCCAACAGAGAACAGATCCAGGACGCTGAGCGCCATCAGGGGACCTCAGGGGATGCGTATTCGCGCATGGCGTCCAGGAGCCAGCGGCCCAGGAACTCCGCGAACGAGGCCCGGGGGAAGAGCCGGAAGCTGTTCTCTGCGGTCTTCTGCAGTACCAGGGGGATGTTGCCGACTTCGGTGGTCAGCGCCGTTCCCGGGGTGAAGCTGCGGGGGTGCAGATCAAGGGCGCAGCCCTTTTCCAGGACGGCCCGGGCGCGCGGGCCTGAGAGCTCGAACGTGGTGCGGTTGGCGGAGAGATCCACCACCTGGCCTGGGGCGTCGCCCAGTGCTTCCAGGAGGGAGCCGAGGAGGTTGCCGCCCAAGGAATCGTGGGCAGCTTCCGGTGCGACTGCCATGAACTCGGACGGTCCGAGCCAGAGGACGCTGATGCTGTCCGTGCCGGCCACGTCACCGCAGCGTGCCGGCAGTCCGCCGGTCGCGGCTGCGATCCGTGATCCTGCCTCGGAATGGGGGTCCACGCGGACTCCGGCCATGGTCTGGAACGGACCTTCGTTGAGGACCACCTTGCCCGGGACGGATCCGGCCGCCAGCGCTTCGGTCAGGTGGTAGGCGGGGCTGCGGCGGATGTCCCGGAGTCCATTGATGCCTGTCAGTGCTGCTGTATTAGCCATCTTTGCGGGTCCCTTCGGGGTCAAAAAGTACGGTTTCTGCTATAACGACGTCAATCAGCTGGTCCCCGGCGGCGGCCACAAGGGTTTCGCCGATACGGTTGCGGCCGTTCTTGATCAGGGCCAAGGCAAACGATTTGCCCAACGCGGCGCTGTGGTAGCTCGAGGTCACGAACCCCTGCATGGGGACGGGGCCGTAGGCGGGGTTCGTGGTGATGCCCTGCTCGACGAGCTGAGTGCCTTCCGGGAGCCGGATCGTGCCATCCACTGGAAGGACGCTGACCAGGTGCTTCCGGTCTGTGCGGCCAGCGTCGGCCCGGGCGTAGGAGCGCTTGCCGATGAAGTCCTTGACCTTCGATACAACCCATTCCATGCCGGCGTCCTGCGGGGTGACGGTCCCGTCGGTGTCCTGACCGACGATCGGGTACCCCTTTTCTGCGCGGAGCACGTGCATGGTTTCGGTGCCATAGGCGGTGATGTTGAATTCGGCCCCGGCGGCGGCCACGGCTTCCCAGGTGTTCAGCCCGTACCAGGACGGGATGTTGATTTCGTAGGCCAGTTCGCCGGAGAAGGAGATCCGGCAGATCCGGGCCTGCACGCCGGAGGCGAGGGTTGTTTCGCGGAAGGTCATAAAGGGGAAGGCTTCCGCTTTCAGCCCGCCGTCCGCGGCAAGCTCCGGGGCCACCTTTGCGAGTACAGCGCGGGAGTTGGGCCCGACTACGGCAATGGTGGACCACTGTTCGGTCACCGAGGTGCAGTGCACGTCCAGTTCAGGCCATTCGGTCTGGAGCCATTCCTCCAGCCAGTCGAGCACCTTCGCGGCGCCGCCGGTGGTGGTGGTCATGAAGTACCGGTCTTCGTCGAGGCGCAGGGTCACGCCGTCGTCGAAAATCATCCCGTCCGCCATGCACATCACGCCGTAGCGGGCCGAACCCGGAGCGAGCTTCTTGAAAGCGTTGGTGTAGATACGGTTCAGGAACTCGCCGGCATCCTTGCCGCGGATTTCGATCTTGCCCAGGGTGGTGGCATCCATAAAGCCCACGGACTCGCGGACGGCGGCGCATTCGCGCAGTACTGCGGTGTCCATGTCCTCGCCGCCCTGCGGGTAGTACCAGGGGCGCTTCCACTGCCCGACGTCCTCGAACAGGGCACCTTTGGCGACGTGCCACGGGTGGATCGAGGTGAGCCGGGCGGGGTCGAACAGCTCACCGCGCTGGCGTCCCGCGAGTGCTGCGAACGCCACCGGCGTGAACGGTGCCCGGTAGGTGGTGGTGCCGATGTCGCCGATCCCGCGCGAGGCCTCGCCGGCCTGCCGGAGCGCGGCGGCGATGACGCCGATCGCGTTGACGCCGGAGGTCTTGCCCTGGTCGTTGGCGGTGCTGATGGAGGTGTAGCGCTTGATGTGTTCCACGGACCGCATGCCGGCGCCGGTGGAACGCAGCACGTCGGCCACGGACTGGTCGCGCTGGAAGTCCACGAAGTGGTGGTGCCAGTCATCCGGGCCGCCTTCCTGCCCGGGGACCAGCCAGAGCTGGCGGGTCGGGCCGGTCGCCTTCGGTTCGCCGATGGGGGCGGGTTCGACGGAGGATGCGAAGCCTGCGGCGATGGCGGCTGAGGCTCCGGCGGAGATGCCCTCGGCCAGGCAATCCTCAAGTTCGAAGCTGCCGCGGCCGGAGCCGATGGTCTGCTGGTTCGGGACCACGGTGCTCGGCACGAAAGCGGCGAGCCCGTCGTCCCAGCGCAGCTTGCCCTGGCGCTGGGAGTGGAGGTGGACCAGCGGGCTCCAGCCACCTGACACGGCCAGGAGATCGCAGGCGACCTCCTCGACCCCGGAGGTGAGTTCGCCGTCGTCGTTGATGCTGCGGACGGTGACGGCATTGAGCCGGCCGTCGCCGGAGTCCGTGCCATCTCCAGAGGAAGAGGTGTTGGCAACGGCGCTGCCGATCAGCACCCGGGTGCCGGTTTCGACGGCGGCCGCAGCAACGTCCGTGAGCTTGGCCCGGGCGTCGACGACGGCGGCGACCTTGACGCCGGCGGCCTGCAGGTCTGCAGCCAGGGCGTAGGCGCTGTCATTAGTGGTGCTGATAACGACGCGCTGGCCCGCGGCAACGGCGTAGCGGTTGAGATAACTGCGGACGGCCGAGGCGAGCATGATGCCGGGGCGGTCGTTGTTCTCGAAAACCAGTGGGCGTTCGTGGGCGCCGGGGGCGACCACCACCTGGTTGGCGCGGACGTGCCAGATCCGCTGCCGGGACACACCGGGAGCGGCAGGGCTGGGCAGGTGGTCGGTGCGGCTCTGGACGGCGATGACGTAGTTTGCGTCGTAGGCGCCGAAGGCGGATGTCCGGTTCAGGACGGTGGACTCGGCGGCAGAAACCAGTTCGGCTTCGACGTCTCCGACCCATTCCAGCGCGGGCTTGCCTTCGATGGTCTCGGTCAGCCCGGGCGCGGTTGAGCCGGAAAGGAGGGATCCGCCCAGCTCGGGCTGGTCGTCCATCAGGATCACGCGGGCGCCGGTGCGGACGGCCTCGCGGGCCGCGGCGAGGCCGGCGGGGCCGCCGCCGATCACCAGGACGTCGGTATGGACGTATTTCTTGTCATACTCGGCTCGGTCCTCCTCCGGGTCCAGCTTGCCCAGGCCGTTGAGGAGTTCTGCTTTCAGGCCGTCCACCAGGGTGACAGTGGTGGCCGGGAGCATGGATTCGGCAACGTCGCCGGGGAAGCGCGCAGCAATTTTGACCATGGCGTTGGATTCCTCCACGCCGGCGGACATGATGCCACGGGTCCGGTCCTCGTAGAGCGAGTTGCCGGCGGCGATGCGGCCGTTCGCGATCAGGGCCGAGGCGAGTGTGTCGCCCGGGTGGCCGGTGAATTCCTCGCCGTCCACGGTGAAACGCCAGGCGATGGTGCGGTCGATGCGTCCGCCGGCGGCAAGGCGGGCGTTCTGGGAAGTCACTTGGTTGCTCCCTTCGGGGCAGTGGTGCTGGCCGGTGTTGCGGCCGGGGCGATGCTGGAAGCTGCGATGCTTGGGGCGGAGTCCCCGGTGGTGGTGCTCTCGGCAGTGGTGCTGGCAGTGCCGGATTCGGCAGCGGCCGGGACCGATACATCGGGCCGGGGCGTTCCCATCGGGTACACGGCCTGGATGCCGTAGGTCACGGTGTCGCGGAGCATGTTGAACCACTGGCGGCATCCGGTGCTGTGCAGCCAGCGTTCGGCGAAAATGCCCTTGGTGTTTTCGCGGTAGAACAGGAACTCGGCCCATTCCTTGTCATTCAGGTCGTTCGGGTTCTCCGGGTACGGGACGTGGGCCTGGCCGCCGTAGTGGAACTCGGTCTCGTCGCGCGAGCCGCAGTTGGGGCATGAGATAAGCAGCATGTGCGTCTTCTTTCTAAGGGACGGCGGCTAGTGGGCCACGGCGGCGGCGCCGTGTTCATCGATCAGGGCGCCGGTTTCGAAGCGCTCGAGGGCAAAAGGTTTGTTGAGCTTGTGCGGCGTTCCAGTGGCGATGGTGTGCGCGAAGGTCAGCCCGGCGGCCGGGGTGCCCTTGAATCCGCCGGTTCCCCAGCCGCAGTTGACGAACATGTTCTCCACCGGGGTGGTGCCGACGATGGGGGAGGCATCCAGTGTGGTGTCAACGATCCCGCCCCAGGTCCGGAGCACGTGGGCCCGGGCGAAAATCGGGAAGAGCTCGACGGCGGCGGCCATCTGGTGCTCGATCACGTGGAAGGATCCGCGCTGCCCGTAGCCGTTGTAGGAATCAACGCCGGCGCCCATAACGAGTTCGCCCTTGTGTGCCTGGGAGACGTAGACGTGGACATGGTTGGACATGACGACGGTGGGGTGGACCGGTTCGTGGAGTTCGGACACGAGGGCCTGGAGCGGGTGGGACTGGATCGGCAGCCGGAAACCGGCCATCTCGGCCAGCACCGAGCTGTGGCCGGCCGCGCAGAGACCCACCTTTTCGGTGTGGATGGTGCCCTGGTTGGTCTTGACCCCGACCACCTTGTTGCCGTCCTTGACGAAGCCGGTGACTTCGCAGTTCTGAATGATGTCCACGCCGAGCTCATCGCATTTGCGGGCAAAGGCCCACGCGACGTGGTCGTGCTTGGCGATGCCGGCGCGCGGCTGGTACGTGGCGCCCATAACGGGGTAGCGGATGTTGTCGTTGATGTTCAGGATGGGGCAGAGTTCCTTGACCTGCTGCGGATCCAGCCACTCCGCATCCACTCCGTTGAGCTTGTTGGCCCCCACCCGTCGGATACTTTCGCGGACATCGCCCAGGGTGTGGGCGAGGTTCATCACGCCGCGCTGGCTGAACAGGAAGTCATACTCGAGCTCCTCCGGCAGGATCTCCCACAGCTTCAGGGCGTGCTCGTAGATCGCCGCGCTCTCGTCCCAGAGGTAGTTGGAGCGGATGATGGTGGTGTTCCGGGCCATGTTCCCGCCGGCAAGCCAGCCCTTTTCCAGCACCGCGATGTTCGTCATGCCGTGGTTCTTGGCCAAGTAGTAGGCGGTGGCGAGGCCGTGCCCGCCGCCGCCGACAATCACTGCGTCGTAGGAGGACTTGGGCTCCGGGTTGCGCCAGAGAAATTCCGGGTGCTCCGGAAGCTGTTCCGTGCTCATAGTGCAACTCCGTTCGGGGTGGTTCCGGCAGTTCCGGAAAGATTCGGGTAAAGCGGAAATTTCTCGGCGAGGACCGTGACCCGGTCGCGGAGCAGGACGGCCGACTCGTCGCTGAGCTTGCCCTTGATGGCCTCGGCGATGATGTCGGCAACCTCGGTGAATTCGGCCGGGCCGAAGCCGCGGGTGGCCAAGGCGGGGGTGCCGATCCGGAGCCCGGAGGAGACCATCGGCGGGCGGGGGTCGAACGGGACGGCGTTGCGGTTCACGGTGATGCCGATTCGGTGCAGGCGATCCTCGCCCTGCTGCCCGTCCAGGGCCGAGTTGCGCAGGTCCACCAGGACCAGGTGCACGTCGGTGCCGCCGCCCACTACGGAGATACCGTATTCGGCGACGTCCGGTGCGAGCAGGCGCTCGGCCAGGATCTTGGCCCCTTCCAGAGTGCGTTGCTGCCTGTCCTTGAACTCATCGCTTGCTGCGATCTTAAAGGACACGGCCTTGGCCGCGATCACGTGTTCCAGTGGGCCGCCCTGCTGGCCGGGGAAGACGGCGCTGTTGATCTTGCGCGCCAGGGACTCACGGCTGAGGATCACGCCTCCGCGCGGGCCACCCAAGGTCTTGTGCGTGGTGGTGGTGACGACGTCGGCATACGGCACCGGGTTCGGGTGCAGCCCCGCGGCCACCAGGCCGGCGAAGTGAGCCATGTCCACCATGAGATAGGCGCCCACGGCGTCGGCGATGCGGCGGAACTCCGCGAAGTCGAGCTGGCGCGTATACGCGGACCAGCCGGCCACGATCATCTTCGGGCGGTGCTCCAGGGCAAGAGCCTCGACCTCGGCCATATCCACGATCATGTCGGATTCGCGCACATGGTAAGGGACGACGTTGTAAAGCTTGCCGGAAAAGTTGATGCGCATCCCGTGGGTGAGGTGTCCGCCGTGCGCCAGCGAGAGTCCCATGATCGTGTCGCCCGGCTCCAGCAGGGCAAACATGGCGGCGGCGTTGGCCTGCGCACCCGAGTGCGGCTGCACGTTCGCCGCTTCCGCGCCGAACAGGGCCTTGACCCGGTCGATGGCGAGCTGCTCGATCACGTCAACGTGTTCGCAGCCGCCGTAGTAGCGCTTGCCCGGGTAGCCCTCGGCGTATTTGTTCGTCAGCACCGAGCCCTGCGCCTCCATGACCGAGGCGGGGGCGAAATTCTCGGACGCGATCATCTCGAGGGTGGACTGCTGGCGCTCCAGCTCATGGTCAATGGCCCGGGCGACGTCGGCGTCGACGCTGGCCAGGGTTTCATTCAGGGTGCCCGTCATGGCGGCCTCTTTCGGTTCAAGGAAACTTAAAGACGAATGCAACAGTGTTGCGTTGAATGCAACTCTAGTTGGCCGCCGGTGTTGCGTCAATCACTTTTCTTCCGAATCGTAAGGTGGCCAGATTTCTATATCCGCGGAAAAAAACCCTTGACTGTGTTTCAGCTCACGCATAATCTGATGCAACAGCGTTGCGTTCAATGCAACTCCAAATTTTCATTGGTGGACATATGAGTAACGAACCAAATCAAGCGGCAACCATCCCGGACTCCAGCTCACGGCGGGCTCCGGATTCCGCAGATTCACTGCCTCCGACGGCCATTGGACCTGTTCACGCAGTCAGCAAGGAGACCCGACGCCGGGTGATCGCCGCGAGCTTCATCGGCAACTTCGTGGAGTGGTTTGACTACGCGGTCTACGGCTACCTGGCAGTCACCATCGCCGCAGTCTTCTTTCCCGAATCCAACCCCCAGACCGGGCTCCTGCTCACGTTCGCCCTGTTCGCCATCTCGTTCCTGGTTCGGCCGTTGGGCGGCTTCGTCTGGGGCCACATCGGCGACCGCGTTGGGCGCCGGACAGCACTTTCGCTGTCCATCCTGATCATGTCCGGAGCGACATTCTGCATCGCCCTAATTCCTGGCTACGCCACGATCGGCATCGGGGCTCCCATCCTGCTGCTGATTATCCGGGTTGCGCAGGGCTTCTCCGCCTCGGGGGAATACGCCGGCGCCTCCGCATTCCTGGTGGAGTACGCCCCGGCCAACAAACGCGGCCTCTACGCCGCCGTCGTTCCCGCCAGTACGGCTGCCGGCCTGTTGCTCGGCTCTCTGCTCGCGGGGCTGCTGACCGCTCTGCTTAGCTCCGAGGCCATGCAGAGCTGGGGGTGGCGTCTGCCATTCCTGCTCGCCGCCCCGATGGGCCTGATCGGACGCTACATCCGCACCAAGCTCGAAGACACCCCGGTGTTCCGCGAACTCGCAGCAGAGGACCAGACCATCAAGGCCCCGGTCTTTGGCCTCTTCCGCGACCATTGGCGGCTGCTGCTGAGGGCAGTCGGAGCGGTGCTGCTCAACGCCGTCGGCTTCTACGTAATTCTCAGCTACATGCCGACCTACCTTTCCTCGGAACTCGGCCTCGGCAAAACCGAGTCCTTCCTGGCCACGACCATCGCCCTGGTGACATACATCGGGTTCATCTTCCTGACCGGAATGCTCTCTGACCGCTACGGCCGCAAGAAGGTTCTCATCGCAGCATCCCTCAGCTTCATCGTGCTGACCGTTCCAGCCTTCGCCCTGCTCGGCACCGGAAACTTCCTGGTGATCGTCCTCGTCCAGGTCCTGCTCGGCGCGATGCTCACCCTCAACGACGGCACGCTTCCGAGCTTCCTGGCGGAAATGTTCCCGACCCGTGTCCGCTACAGCGGATTCGCGGTCAGCTTCAACCTCTCCAACGCCCTCTTTGGCGGCACCGCACCCTTTATGGCGACGCTCCTGATCGCCGCGACGGCCAATGAACTGGCCCCGGCCTGGTACCTGGTGGGCGCCGCGATCATCTCCCTGATCGCCGTGGTGCTCTCCCGTGAAACCAGCAAGGAACCGCTGAGCCATAAATAGCCCAGGCTGACGCCCCAATTTTCCGCTTCAAAGAACAGCACCGAAGAAAGGCACCACCACCATGACCAGCACCATCTCCGCAAACGCCTCGTCGATTTCCGAACTGGAACGGCTGAAGGTCCTGCACAACGGACAGAAGGAAAAACTGACCTTTTCAAACGCTGAGTTTGAGCGCCGGCTGTCCGGGCTGCGCCGCATCATGGAGGAGAAGAATCTGGACGCCGTCGTCCTGACGAGCTACCACTCCATCAAGTACTACTCCGACTTCCTGTTCACCTACTTCGGCCGCTCCTATGCCATGGTGGTCACCAAGGACGACACCGTGACCGTCACGGCCAACATCGACGCCGGCATGCCGTGGCGCCGCAGCTATGGCGACAACGTGGTCTACACGGACTGGCGCCGCGACAACTACATCTTCGCCATCCAGGAGGCGCTCCGCACCCGCGGCATTAATCCGCGCCGGATCGGCGTCGAAGATGATTCACTCCCGCTGGACAACCGCAACAAAATCCAGGCAGCCTTCGACTCTGCCACCCTCGTGGACGTCGCCCAGGCCGCCATGCGCCAGCGGATGATCAAATCAGCCGAAGAGATCGAGGTCATCAAGCACGGAGCCCGCATCGGCGACCTGGGCGGAGAAGCCATCCGCAACGCCATCACCGCCGGGATTACCGAATACGAGGTCGCCCTGATCGGCACCGAAGCCATGGTCCACGAAATCGCCCGGACCTTCCCGGACTCGGAAATCCGGGACACCTGGGTCTGGTTCCAGTCCGGCATCAACACCGACGGCGCCCACAACTGGGCCACCACCCGCAAGATCCAGGAACACGACATCCTGTCCCTGAACTGCTTCCCCATGACCTCCGGCTACTACACCGCCCTGGAGCGCACCTTGTTTTATGGTGAACCAGACGCCCGGTCGCTGGAGCTGTGGACCATCAACGTGGAAGTCCACAAGCGCGGCCTGGAACTGATCAAGCCAGGAGCCGTCTGCAAGGACATCGCCGCCGAACTGAACGAGATCTACGTAGGCCACGGACTGCTGGCCAACCGCACGTTCGGCTATGGGCACTCCTTCGGGGTCCTGAGCCACTACTACGGCCGGGAAGCCGGACTCGAACTCCGCGAGGACATCGACACCGTCCTGGAACCGGGCATGGTGGTCTCCATGGAACCAATGATCACGGTCCTTGACGGCCAGCCCGGCGCCGGCGGCTACCGTGAGCACGACATCCTGGTGGTCGGCGAGGACGGGGCCGAGAACATCACCAAGTTCCCGTTCGGGCCGGAATACAACATCGTAGGCGCCTGAGCGTCCCTGATCCGCAATGAGGCGGCGCCACTTTCCAAGTGGCGCCGCTTTTGGCTTCCGTAAGGAATGATGAGAGTCACCATGAGTCCAGAAGAATCTCCTGATACCAACGGAAACGGCGACGCCAAGGGCGCCTCGGTCATCGTCAACGCCATCGCCGTGCTGCGAACGTTCACCGCCGACGAACCGCTGCTCGGCGTCACTGAGATCGCCAACCGCGTTGGCCTGCACAAGAGCACGGTTTCCCGGATCCTGTCCACCTTCGAACAGGAACACCTCGTGGAACGGGATCCGGAAACCCGGCGCTTCCGACTTGGCCTGGGACTGATCGCCGTCGCCGGGCCGCTTCTGGCCGAGCTGGAAGAACGGCGCGTGGCCTACCCGGTCCTGCAGGAACTCACCGAACAGACCGGCGAAACCAGTGCGCTGATGCTGTGGAACGGCACGGAGTCGATGTGTGTGGAACAGATCGCCAGCCACCAGCAGATCAAGCACACCACACCGCTGGGCGCCAGGTACCAGGACGCCATGAGCGCCTCCGTGCAGGTCTTCCTGTCCGCCGAACCGGTCGAGCGTGTCCCTGCACTGCTCCGCAGCGGGACAATAACGTATCCGGGACTCGACGACGTCGGCCTCGATGGATACCAGATCAAACTTAAAGATGTGAAGGCCCGCGGCTGGGCCATCAACTACGGGGAATCCTCCATCGACGAAGTCGGCGTGGCCGCGCCTGTCTATGATCATCGTGGAGACATCGTGGCCGCCGTCCTCATTCCTGCCCCCCGGTTTCGGGTTTCCCGCGAGCGGCTGCAAAGTCTTGGCGAGGCTTGCGCGGCCGCCGCCCGGCAGGTCACCATCCGGCTCGGCGGACGGCCGGCCCGGGCCCAGGAGCACGGGCAAAGCTAGGACGTCGGGCCAGTTGGAATGGAGTCAGGCAAGCCGCGCCAGCCGGGTGGCCAAATGCAATGCCGCCAACCGACGCGTTGCCCGCGGGTCACCGCCGCACAGCTCGAAGATCCGCCGCAGCCGCTGGTGCAACGACTGCCGTTCCAGATGTAGCTCCCTGGCGGCTTGGGCGGTGTTGCACCCGGAATCCAGCCACGTTGCCAGAGTGTCGAGCAGCCGCGAATTGCGTTGCGCATCGTAGTCCACGAGCGCACCCAGCTGGTGGCGGACGAAGTTCCGTCGTTGATAGGGGTCCAGGGATTGAACGGCGAGGCGTTCCACTGCGAATGCCTCCGCGTCGAGCACGGATTGGTGCTCGCCACCGATTTCGGAACCTGATTTTTCCGGGGAGACGGCAAGTTCCAGCGTGAGCTTGGCTTCGGACAACGACCAGGGGGCCGCCGAAATGCCAGCCGCCAGGGGGCCCACTGCCGCGAGCGTCTTGGCTACGGCCGGAAGCTCCAGGAGCCCGGCAATGAGCCGTTGCCGGCTCTGCTCCGGCGCGTCGCCGCCCAGGCCGGCCACTGCGAGAAGTTCGGCGTTGTCGACGTAGGTGGCGTGGGAGTGCGCCGCCCGGTCCAGCAGCTGCTCGACAGAGGTACGCAGCTGTTGGGAGGAATCTGACCGGACCACCAGGGCCACCAGCGGGGCGGAGACCGGAATTCCTGCTGCCGATGCCAACTGCTGAAGCCGCCACGGCTGGCTGCCTGAATCAATTGCGCGGATCAAGGCAGCTCCTGCGACCTCCCGCAGTCCGGGGGACCTCCGCTGCAGCATCGCCAAGGCGAGGATGTCCACCGACCGCTTCCCGGCCGTGCGCGCAAGATTTTCGTCCTCGTCTACCGGCACCCGGAGCAACAGCTGCGCGGCTAGGATCCCCCGTACCGGAACGTCGATATGGATCAGCCGTGCATGGTCCTGCGTTGCGTGGAAAGAGTCGGTGGCAACGTCGTCGGACTCAGCGTTCACGGGCGTTGCACTGGCCAGGAGCGCCCCTGTCAGGGACGCCAGGGTCACCTCGGAGTGGGTGATGCCTGCGAGGACGGCCAGGATCCGGTCCAGACTGCCGCCGTGCGCCAGCTCAACGGCCATCGCGTGGCTGGCCTCGTCGGCCCGCCGCAACTGCGAAACCGATTCACTGACCAGCATCGAGTTGATCGCTTGCATGACAGCGACAAACGGCACCACTTTGCGGAGCTCGATCAACGGAAATCCGGCTGCCTCGGCGGCCGCAACCATGGCGGAGGGCAGCGCGGGAAGGGCGACGCCGGTTTCGATGGCCAGCGCCGCCACGCCCCGCTCGGCCAATTGGCGGACGTACATGATTTGCCGATCCTCTGAGGCCTGGGCGAGGGCTTCACCTCCTGTCAGCAGCAGCTCCCCGCCGTCAAGTAGGGGAGCGATGTCCAGGATCTCGCTGGAGTGGATCCAACGGAGCTGGGTCCGCTCCGCCGGGCCAGCCGCTGCCCGGACGATGGGATCAGCGATCGAAAGCATCGGATGGTCCAGGACTTCCCTCAGGCGAATGGGCATGACACTCCGTCGCTAAAATTAGATATTGACTTGACACATTATATATAGGCAGGTGTGGTGTATGCCACATATTCTTGGAGGAACCCCAAAACTCAAACGGAGGCTCCAATGCCTGAAAAATCCCAAGCGATACCCGCCAGTCCAGTGGTCAACGAAGACCACGTGGACCACGAGGCCTGGCTCCAGCCCATTCCCGAATCCCAGCGCACCCGAAAAGTCTCCGGTCAGTTCTGGATCTGGGCCGGCGCCAACCTCGCCCCGATCAACTGGGTCCTGGGTGCGCTCGGCATCCAGCTGGGGCTGGGTTTCGCGGACACCGTGACAGTCCTTGTACTGGGGAACCTGATAGGCATGCTGCTCTTCGGATGCTTTGTGCTCCTCGGCCAAAAGACCGGCGCCACCGGTATGGTGTTGGCCCGGGCCGCCTTCGGCCGGCAGGGGAACTACCTGCCCGCGGCTATCCAGGCCCTCTTGGTCATCGGCTGGTGCGCCGTCAACACCTGGATCATCCTGGATCTGGTCATGGCGCTGTTCGGAACGCTCGGCTGGGTGGATCCGGAGGCCAAGAACTACCTCTGGAAGATCGGCATCGCCACCTTCATCATGGCCGTACAGGTGGCTATCGCCTGGTTCGGTTACAAGGCGATCGCCGCGTTCGAGAAATGGACCGTCCCGCCAACCATCATCATCCTGACGGTGATGTCGGCAGTCGCCTGGTTCGGCATGAAGATCAACTGGACCTACGCCGGACCTGCCGGCCATATCCTGGAAGGCTCGGAACGCATCGCCGCGATGAGCGCGGTCATGACGGCCATCGGCATTGGCTGGGGCATCACTTGGTTCACCTACGCCGCGGACTACTCCCGCTTCGTCAGCTCCACGGTGCCTAAGCGCAAGGTCTACCTCGCCTCCGTGCTGGGCCAGTTTATACCCGTCGTCTGGCTCGGAATCCTAGGGGCCAGTTTGGCCACAAACACAGGGGAAATAGATCCGGGCAAACTAATCGTGCTCAACTTCGGCGCGCTGGCCCTGCCGGTGCTGCTCATGGTGCTGCACGGCCCGATCGCGACCAACATCTTGAACATCTATACCTTCTCGGTCGCCACGCAGGCTCTCGACATCTCCATCAGTAGGCGCAAGCTGAACCTGTTCGTCGGCGTGTTCTCCCTTGCCGCAGTCGTCTTCTTCATCTTCCAGGAGGACTTCGCCTCTGTCCTGGACGCCTGGCTGATCGGTCTCGTGGCCTGGGTGGCTGCCTGGGGCGGCGTCATGCTTGTCCACTATTTCTGGCTTGACAAGCGCTGGCCCGGCGACCCCTCACGGCTGTTCGACGCCGTCGGCACCAAGCGCCTCCCGGCTGTGAACCCGGCCGGCATTGCCGCCCTAATCGTCGGCATCTTCGCCACGTGGCTGTTCATGTACGGGCTGGTGCCGGCCATGCAGGGACCCATCGCCGTCGCCCTCGGTGGATGGGACCTGTCCTGGCTCGCCGGCGGCCTGACCAGCGCCGCAACCTACGCCATAATGGGCCCGCGATTCCACCGGCGCTACCTGCACCTCCGCAGTAACACTAAATCCGCCCCAGAGGCATCCGCCACCGGGACGGCCAACCTTCCCGCTGTGTCCGCTCCCTCCGCCGGTCTCTGACCAAAGCTCACCCCGATGGCGCCGAAAACGTCACAAGATTGCCCTTGGGACCGGCGGCCCACAAGATCATCAGCGCCGAACACCCGGTGAGAGCGTCAGCCGCCACTCGCACACGGCACCAAACGAGGAGCACCACCAGCATGGACAAGTCAGTATTACTGGAAGACCTGGATGCCTTTGCCTATCGCGAAGCTTTGGCATCCGGGGACGCGATCGTCCTCATTCCCGTCGGGTCCCTGGAACAGCACGGCCCCCACCTTCCGCTGGGAACGGACACCATCCTCGCCTCCCACTTCGCGGAGGGTGCAGCCAGGCGGCTGGGTGGACTGGTTGCCCAGCCCATCGCTTACGGGTACAAGTCGCAGCAGAAGTCCGGCGGCGGCAACCACCTCGCCGGTACAACGAGCCTGGATGGCGCAACCCTTATCGGCGTGGCGCGCAACCTGGTCAAGTCCTTCCTCAACCAAGGCGTCCGGCACGTGGTCTTCATCAACGGCCACTTCGAGAATTATCAGTTCCTGTACGAGGGCATCGACCTCGCCTTGGACGAGCTGAGGATCAAGCCCGGGGCAGAGCAAAGCGCGCTGCTTCTGTCGTACTGGGACTTCGTCAGCGATGACACACTCGGGCAGGTCTACCCCGATGGCTTCCCGGGCTGGGACATCGAGCACGGCGGGGTCCTGGAAACCTCGCTCATGCTCCACCTCGAACCGGCTCGGGTAGCCATGGACCGCCTGGTCGACGGTCCCGCTGCGGTCCTCCCGCGCTTCGACAGGCTCCCGGTGGTTCCGGAACGGACACCCGCCACCGGCTGCCTCTCCTCCGCTGCTGGCTCCAGCGCAGCCAAGGGCGGCCTGCTGTACGGACAGGTTGTCCGGGATCTGGCCGTCGATCTGGGAAGTGAACTGCTCCATGAACCCGCGCCTGCGGTTGTTCCGGCCTAGTGGGCAGCGATTCCACAGGCCAACACGGTTCAACGAAGGCGCCGCGGGGAGACTTTCCCGCGGCGCCTTCGGGTCAGGGTTCTGCGCACATCGGCTAAGCGAGGGTGTTGACCAAAATGCCAGGATAGAGGCAGGCACGTCGAGGATCTGCTGGCCGCCAAATTCCGCCGGGATGACCTGTACACCGACGGGGAGTCAGGGGGGCGTTAAACAGCCGGCCAGGTTTCGACCAGGCAGCGACGATGCTGCATCCACGCCGCTGCAGGGCTGTTCCCGAATTACCCGACACCGGCCTTGGGTATACCCCGGCCACACTGCGTCCAGAGGAAAAACTTTCCATAGGCGAACCGGAGCGGAGATCTAGGTCCTATTCGGTCAATCGGCTGTGTGGTCAGCTTCCTGCGGTGGATCCTTGAAGTCCTTTGTTAACACAAACGACCCGTCCCAGATATAGAGTCGCAGCTAACATCCGCTTAGGTGCTGAAGGCAGATAGCCAATGACTACGATCCAGGCAACGTTTATGGTTACAGGCCTGGTGCTTGTCCCTGCTTCAGCCCTCATGCTCACGCTGGAACTACGAAATGGCCCAAGAGGTGACCTAACCGGTCGCCGGGGGAGACTCGTATTTGCAGGAGTCGCAAGTGCGCTTGGTGTGGCCCTGGTGCTCGTCGCGGCACTCGTTCCTATGTGAGCCTTACGGAACGACTGGCCAAACCGTTTCAGCGGCGCCAACAATTTTTCGTCGTGGGCGATTTAGACTGCACTCATGTCCGAAAATGAACGAACCGTCACTGGCCCGGTCTTCGAAGCTGCCTACGAGGCCGCCCAAAAGAGTCTCCGAGAGGGCGGCATCCCGATCGGCGCTGCCTTGGCCCGCGGCGGCGAAGTGATTGCCACCGGCCACAACGAGCGCGTCCAGCATGGTGATCCAATCGCCCACGGCGAGATGTCGGCGCTGCGGGCTGCCGGACGCCAGAAAAGCTACCGTGACACGACCCTCTACACCACTTTGGCACCGTGTGCGATGTGTACCGGGACCATCATCCAGTTCAAGATTCCGCGCGTAGTGGTGGGCGAGGCCATGACTTTCCCCGGCGAATTCGAACTTCTGCGCTCACGTGGCGTCGACGTGGTGCTATTGAATGATTCCCGATGCGTCGAGATGATGCGCACCTTCCAGGACGAGCACCCTGAACTATGGGCTGAGGACATCGCCGAATAGCCCACGCACAAAGTGGGCACCGGTGAAATGGTTCAGATACGGCCAGCGCCAGGGCGTGTTCGCTGAGGCCGGGACCGGGCCTGCTTCTGTGCGCAGTGCGGGCGGTATTTTCCCGCCGGGTTTCTGTCCCGGAGCAGTTCGAGGCTGAGCGTCAACGGTGCCCTTCCAGCCCGGAGGCTACGGAGCGCAGGCCCTTCGATCGACTTGTCCGCCCATGGCTGGGTGGCCGGTACCCGTCCGGCTCACCTCGGTAGCTTCATATGGAGATTGTCGATCGTTAAAATCCACACCGTCCTGGTGGGGTCCGACAAGGTTGACACAATCACCCTTTTGTTTTACGGAGCTGGGCCGCTTTAGTTTCGCTCGGATCCCACTGCGCCGTCTGTGCGGACTTTCTTGGCTTTGGCTGCGCCTTTGCCCATGGCGAGGGACGCGCTGGGGTGGGTGCCCTCGTTGCGTTCTGCGGCGCCTCCTCCTACTTGCGTTTGGTTGGCCATGGCGCTTGCCAGGGATGCCGCGAAGGCTTCTTGGCGTTCCGCTGTGCCGTAGTCAGGGGCCGATGTCTTCTTTGCTTTCAGGCCCTGGTCTTTGAGCCGGCTGCTGTCGTTACCGGTGACGGGCTCGATCTCGCGGCCGGGGCCCTCCATGCCGCCAACACACCGCCGTGACCGGGCAGACAGCGGCCGCGATGCTGGTGGCTAAGATCGCGGCTCAGATCCTGCGCCTGCGCGAAGAGATGGAGGAGGTCGAGGCCCAGATAGAGGTCCGGTTGCGAGAGCATGAATACGCCGAAATCCTGCTGAGCGTCCCTGGGTTTGGTGTGCAGCTCGCCGCCGAATTCCTCGCCGCGACCGGCGGAAGCATGGACCAATACGAGAACCCCAACCGACTCGCCGGCGTCGCTGGGGTAGCCCCGGTCCCGCGTGACTCCGGCCGGGTCAGCGGCAACCACCACCGACCCAGACGCTACGACCGACGACTGCTGCGCGCCTGCCACCTCTCCGCCCATACCGCGTCCGTTCACTGTCCGACCTCGCGGGCCTACTACACCCGGAAACGCGCTGAAGGGAAGAACCACAAGCAAGCCATCCTCGCCCTGGCCCGACGCCGCATAAACGTCATCTGGGCGCTCCTCAGAGACCGCAAACGCTTCGAGCACCGGACGATACCGGTCACTCAAGGCGCTTGACTTTGTCATTGAGAATCCCCTTGCAGTTGGTGGTGGTCGTTATCGGTCAAGTACGGGGCCTGAATCACGGCCCGTGTGCTGGCGGGTCTTGGCCGGCGTTGGTGTGTTCGATACCGCTGACCCCGGCAAACGGGACCCCAAAGCACCTGATTTGCGCTGTTTTTGACGCTTCCCGGAGCGCTTTGGTACCGATTTGTTGGGAACGGAATCTTCCGGTAGAGTATTTACTCGTTGCCCCCCTAGCTCAGTGGTAGAGCGCGTTCTTGGTAAGAACGAGGTCACCGGATCGATTCCGGTGGGGGGCTCTGAATGAGGGCCTGTGTCAAGGCGGTTTTTGGCCGGCTGAGCACAGGTTTTCCTCATTTCCGGCGGCGTAGCTCAGTTGGTTAGAGCGCACGACTCATAATCGTGAGGTCGGGAGATCGAGCCTCCCCGCCGCTACAGAATGACCCTGCAGGCCAAGGCCGCAGGGTCTTTTTGTTTTAAACCCCGTCGCCCCTGCGCTGCCGGCTCCCATCGTGGGTCTAGCCCGCCAGGGATGATCATCGTGGGTCTAGCCAGCCAGGGGTGATTCCACAACATGGCCAGGGCCACGGTCTGTAGGAGAGAATGATCTTATGACGCGAATCGCAATCATTGGCGGCCACGGAAAAGTGGCTCTGGAACTGTCCCGCATCCTGACGGGGCAAGGGCATGAGGTCACTTCTGTGATCCGGAAGGAAGGGCAGAAGGAGGAAGTCGCCGGCACCGGCGCCACGCCGGCCGTGCTGGACGTGGAGAGCGCCCCGACCGATCTGATGGCGGAGGCACTGCGCGGCCATGACGCCGTCGTGTGGTCCGCCGGAGCCGGTGGCGGCGCAGCGGCCCGCACGTACGCCGTCGACAGGGACGCCGCCATCCGGTCGATGGACGCGGCAGCCCAGGCAGGTGTCAGCCGCTACGTTATGGTCTCCTACATGGGGGCGGGTGAAGACCACGGCGTCCCCGAAGACAATAGCTTCTACGCCTACGCCGAATCCAAGGCCGCCGCGGATTCGTACCTGCGCGGCACCAGCTTGGACTGGACCATCCTGGGACCGGGGTCCCTCACGGACGGCGGGGCCGACGGGAAGATCGAGGTCAACCCGTCCGACACTTCCGACGGCAACTCCACTGCGCGGGACAACGTGGCCCTTGTTGCTGCCGCGGTGCTGGCTCTGCCGGCGACCATCCACCGCACGATTGAGTTCCGCGACGGGGCCGTACCGATCGCGTCCGCGCTGGCGACTTTGAGCTGAGCCGGCGGGCCCCGCGCTGTCCCTCAGGCAACGAACTGCCCTTAAACATAAAACTGCTCCCCGTATGTCAGGACTGAATTTTCAGTCCAACTTTCGGGGAGCAGTTCAAAGGGTCGGGCCCTTCTTGAGCTACTGGCTTTTCACCGCCTGCAGCGAATAGCCTGGCGGCCTAGAACGCTGCCGCAAATGCCCGGCCAAGATATCCCTCGTTGGGCTGCATACCCGTTCCGGAGTAGGCCCACAGCGAACCGTCGGGGCGCCGGGCGACGAGGTCAGCGAAATTGTCCCGGTTCAGGTTACCCGCACCGAGCACTGTGTCGAAGACATCCCACCCGGTTCCGATCCGCCGGGACGTCGGCAATCTGCCAGTACCATCCCCGGCGTAGAGCCACAAGCCTCCGTCGGCAGTCCGGGCAACGACGTCGTTCTTGCCGTCGGCGTTGAAGTCACCGACGCCAAGCAATTGGTCAAATACCTCCCAGCCGAAGTTGCCGATCTTCCGGCCGCTAAGGTAGCCGTTATTGGTGGAATTCACCCTGCCGGAGCCTGCGTAGAGCCACAGTGAGCCGTCGGCTTTGCGGGCCAGAATGTCGCTTTTCCCGTCGCCGGTGAGGTCGCCGGTGCCGGTCAATGAGGTAAAGGAATCCCAGCCGAACTCACCAATTTTCTGGACGCCGGAGAACGCTGAGCTTGTGCCGTCTACCCGCCCGGAGCCCGCATACAGCCACAGGGTACCGTTCGGCATGCGGGCGACGAGGTCGTTTTTTCCGTCGCCGTTGAAGTCCCCGACGCTCACGAGTGAATCAAAGACTTCCCAGCCGAACTTGCCGATTTTTGTGGGCGCCCGGTAGTCACCGCTGCCTGACCCCGGATAAAACCAAAGGCTGCCGTCGGGCATGCGCGCCAGCAGGTCTGCAATGCCATCGCCGTTGAGGTCCTTCGTGGCGGCAAGGTAGTTGAAAGCGTCCCAGCCGAAGTCACCTATCCTGCGGGCACCGGAGTAGCCCTGGTCCCGTCCTGCTGTTCCTGCGTAGAAGAAGACGCTGCGGTCTGCCTGGCTTGCCACGATGTCCGCCATGCCGTCCATGTTTGCATCGCCGGGACCTGCGATGCTGTCATATATGCCCCACCCGGTCCCGATCTTCTTGGCGTTGACGAGCTTTGCCTGCCCCGTATTGGAGTACAGCCACAGGGTACCGTCCGGGCGGCGTGCAGCCAGATCGTTTGTTCCGTCGCCGTTGAAATCCTGGATCGCGATGAGCCGATCAAAGATCTGCCAACCAAAGTCGATCTCCCGGGCCGCCCCGGGCCGACCGGTGCCAGTGCCTGGATAGAGAACCAGAACTCCGTCGGGCCGGCGTGCCAGAATATCTGCTTTACCGTCCCCGTCGAAGTCCCGGACGCCCAGTAGCGCGTCAAAGGCGTCCCAGCCGAAGTTGCCGATCTTGACGCTGGCTGAATATCCCTCGCTGCTGCCGGAAACCACTCCGGTCCCCGGGTAGAACCACAGGGATCCGTCGTATTTCCTGGCCACCAGGTCATTCTTGCCGTCAGCGTTGAAGTCTCCGGTGCCAAGCACGGTGTCGTAGATGTCCCAACCCGTACCGATCCTCCGGCCGGCGGGGAATTTTCCTGTGCCGTCGCCTTGGTAGAACCACAGCTCCCCGTTGGTCTTGCGCTGGATGAGGTCCGCCACCCCGTCGCCGTTGAAATCGCCCGGCGTAACAAGGACAGCCTTTGCCGGCGGGAGCGCATCGATCGTGACTCCGGCGGCGGAGTCGGAGACCCAGTCGAAAGTTACCTTAGTCCCAGCATGGGTGGTGAAAGTCTGGCCCGCCTGCCAGGCCTGGTTATAGCTGTAATAGCCGCTGAACGTCGTGGTATTGGGTTGCAGGGCGATGGAGCCTGCACCGTAGCTCTGCACAACCTTGACCCCGCGGTTGCCGCTGACTGCAGTTGCCGAGTCGTTCCCAATCGGAAGACGAAGTTCCAGAAAGTAGGTCTCGCCGCTGACGGGGTCGGTGAACTTGAGGGAGCGCTGGTCGTCCGCACTTCCCCAGGCCCTCAATGTGTAGGAATTTTTGCCCTCCACCTTCCCGAGGTTTCTGACCTCGTTGCCGGAGCCGAATCCGCCATATTCGTAGATGGGGGAGCTCACCACCGGCTGGCTGGTCTGGGACACACCCATCAGGTCAAGGTTGTCCTTGTACTCCTCAATGCTGCATGTGCCGTTGGCGAACGAACCATCGGCGTTGCTGGCAGTGTCCACTGCCCCGTCCGCGCACCGAAGCCGGTTGGCATGCATCAGCCCCAGTACGTGGCCGAATTCGTGGGTCAGCACGCTTCTGGTCAGGGCGGCGGGGACCGGCATGATGACGCGTCCGCTCGTCCCGCTGTAGCTCCAGCCCGCGCCATAGGCTCCGTCGGAGAGGGTGGGGGTGGAAACGAAGACGACGAGCGCCGTGTAGTCACTGGGGGCCCACCCGATTTCACCGACAATCGTGTTCATCATTGATGAATAGCTCTGCGTGGAGGTTGCCCGGCTCGACCTGTTTTCGACCGAGGCGACGCTCATGGACAGCCTGCCGTTCGACATGGCCTGCCAGTAGGTGCTGCTGGTGCCGATGGCGGCGCGGGCGTCCGCCTCCGGGATCGCCGCTTTCCGGTCCGCGAGCTGGACCATAACCAGCCTCACCTTGATGTCCCCGCTCCGGGCGAGGGAGTAGGCCTCGGTCGCTGCCTTTGCCGGTGCTGCCCCCTTCAGGCCCGGTGTCGGAGCGACCCCGACCGGCTTGCTGGATGTGGGGTTGCTGCCGCCGAGTACTTCAGTGAACAACGGTTCCGGAGTTGTCACGGTCTGCGACTCGACCGTCGGAGGGGAAGTCGTTGTCGCGGCCGGACGGGGCGTCTGGGCCGGCGCGGCAGTCGCCGAGGGGGAGCTCGCAGTCGAGGGCGCGGTGCTGGACGCAGGACTCGGGGCGGCAGTCGGCTCGGCCGTGGTGGCCGCTCCCGGGGAAGCAGCCGCGGTTGGCGTCGCCACGGGAGCGGGCTCTGCGAGGGCAGTCGGGAGCGGCACGGCGGTCAGCGTGGCAAGGGTGACGATTAGCGCCACCAGCAGCGCAGTCGTCTTCCGTATTAGATTCAATTGGAGACTTTCATGAGACTGCCGCCGCACTGAACGCTCAGCGAGACGGCCGGGAGACCGGGAGACCGGGAGACGAGGTCAGTCTACGGACGGCGTGGACCAGGAAACGGCAACTTGCACCAAAATTTCGCCTAAAGTAGCGAATCGTTGCCTAATCCTGAGCCAGGACTGGGGAATCCCCTCCTCGGCCCGGGGTCGCTATTGCGCTAGTTCAAGCTCCAGGGCGTTCGCCTCGACGTAGTCCAGGGCGTGCCGGACGGCGCCGACACTAACAATCGAGCCGCCGAGGGGTGAGACGGTAACGCGCGGGGGAGTGGCCGTGAACCGGGGGAGCAGTTCGGTGATCCGCGGCAGCAGCACCCCGGCGGATTCAGCGACCGCGCCCCCGATCACCACCTGTTCGGGGTTGATAAAGCTCGCCACGGAGGCAATGACCCGGGCCATCCGGTCACAAATCCGGTCCAGGATGGCCAGCGCCGCAGCATCCCCGGCGGCGGCATCCTGAAAGACACGACGCGCACCCACCGTGACCCCGGGCGTGACCCCGGACCCGGAGCCGCCCTCGGCGGCGGACCATTGCCGGGCCAGGCTGGCGATGCCGTCGCTGGAGCCGACGCCCTCCACAAGGTCCAGGTAGCCCATTTCTCCGGCCGCTCCGCTGCGGCCATGGAGCAGCCGCCCGGACTCCAGCACCCCTGCTCCCAACCGTTCCCCGGCCAGCAGCACCACCAGGTCATCGACGCCGGCGCCTGAACCCCGCCAGCGTTCACCGAGCGCGGCAAGGTTCGCGTCGTTTTCCAGCAAAACCGTCCAGCCGTGCAGCTCGTGCAGCGCGGAGCGGAGACCGACGTCGAACAGGCTCCAGAACTGCTGGTTCGCCAGCACCCTGCCGTCGCGGTCCACCGGCGCGGCGATTCCAGCCCCTACGGCCAGTACCCGTTCCGGGCTCGTCCCCGCGGCCGCCAGAGCGCGGCGGCAGGCATGGTCGACGATGCCGATCCGTTCCTCAGCAGGGATGTCGGCGGCCCGAAAACTCTGGCTGGAACGTCCGAGCACGGTACCGCGGAGGTCCGCGACGGCCGCGGTGGTGGTGGCTGCGCCGATATCCAGGCCCAGGACAAAACCAGCCCGGGAATTGAGCTCGAAGCGTCGGGCGGGGCGTCCTTTGCGGGGGTTTGCGGGTTGTTCCGCACCGCGGGCGTCCACTTCGCTGATCCAGCCGCGCCGGATCAGGTCTTCGCAGACGGCAATGACGGATGCCCGCGTCAGCCCGGTCCGGGCCATCAGCTCTGTCCCCGTGGCCACCTCCGTCGCGCGGATGACGCCGAGCACGGACCTTGCGTTAACCCGGCGCAGCAGCTGGGGGGTGGCGGCGGCAGTCGGCTGCAAATGTTGACCTCTTCCGGATCCGGACCCATAATTGTTCAGGCAATATATTTAGCTTGTATCTAAATTACCAGAACCCGTCTCGAGCCCCGGAGGATAACCACCTTGTCCAATACCGCCACGCTGGCAACCCTGTCCGGTTCCGAACTCGCCGCCGACCCCAACTGGTGGCGCCAAGCATCCGTGTACCAGATCTACCCGCGCAGCTTTGCGGACTCCAACGGCGACGGCCTGGGTGACATCAAGGGCATCACGGCCAAGGTTCCGTACCTGAAAGAACTCGGGATCGACGCCGTCTGGCTCTCCCCGTTCTACCCCTCGGCACTGGCCGACGGCGGCTACGACGTCGACGACTACCGCGACGTCGACCCCAAGCTCGGCACGCTGGCGGACTTCGACGAAATGTCTGCGGCGCTGCACGCCGCCGGCATTAAGTTGATCGCGGACATTGTCCCGAACCATTCCTCCAACCGGCACGAATGGTTCAAAGAGGCGCTGGCAGCTCCGCGCGGCTCCGACGCCCGGGAGCGCTACATCTTTCGTGACGGTGCGGGCGAAAACGGCGAGATCCCGCCGTCGGACTGGGAATCCGTCTTCGGCGGGCCGGCCTGGGAACGCATCACCGAGCCGGACGGCACCCCCGGCCAGTGGTACATGCACATCTTCGCCAAGGAACAGCCGGACCTTAACTGGGCCAACCGCGAGATCCGCGACGATTTCCTCAAGACCCTGCGTTTTTGGTCCGACCGCGGTGTGGACGGCTTCCGCGTCGACGTGGCCCACGCCCTGACCAAGGACCTCACCGAGCCGTTGCTGTCCAAGGTCGAGTTGAGCGAGGCCAACAGTGGAATTGACGGCTTCGACGACGGATCGCACCCGTTCTGGGACCGCGACGAGGTCCACGAGATCTACGTCGAATGGCGCGAGGTCTTCAACGAATACAACCCTCCCCGCACCGCCGTGGCCGAAGCCTGGGTCCATGCCAGCCGCCGCGGCCGCTACGCCAGCCCCGAGGGCCTGGGCCAGGCGTTCAATTTCGACCTGCTCCAGGCCGACTTCGACGCTGACGAGTTCCATGAAATCATCACCCGCAACCTCGCCGAAGCCACCGAATCCGGTGCCTCCTCCACGTGGGTGTTCTCCAACCACGACGTCGTCCGGCACGCCACCCGCTACGGCCTGCCCCAGGGCGGCGGTAAGCACGCAAAGGGCCAGGACGGCAAGGGCTGGCTGCTGGCCGGCGCCCCGGCCGGGGAACTCGACGTCGAGCTGGGACTGCGCCGCGCCCGCGCCGCCACACAGCTGATGCTGGCGCTGCCGGGTTCCGCGTACCTGTACCAGGGCGAGGAGCTCGGACTGCAGGAAGTGGGGGACATCCCCGATTCGGAACGCCAGGACCCCACCTTCTTCCGGAACAAGGGCGTGGAGGTCGGCCGCGACGGCTGCCGCGTGCCACTGCCCTGGACCGCCGAGGGTACCTCCTTCGGCTTCGGCGACGGCGGCGCGCACCTGCCGCAGCCGGCGTGGTTCAGCCGTTACGCCGTCGCAGCCGAGGACGGTGTGGAAGGTTCCACCCTTGAGTTCTACCGCCGGGCCTTGAAGCTGCGCCGTGAACTGCAGACTTCGGAGGAACTGGAATGGCTCGAAACCGGCAACGCCCGTGTCCTGCACTTCCGCCGCCTCGGCGGCTGGCAGGTCGTCACCAACTTCGGCCACGAGCCCGTTGAACTTCCGGCCGGGACGGTCCTGCTCAGCAGCGGGCCGCTCGAGGGGAATCTCCTGCCGGGCAGCACTACCGCCTGGTTGCGGTGAGCTCCCGGGACGGAAGCGGGGCAGCAAATCGTAGCGGCCAAGAGCTGATCTACGGCTGCATGGGCCTGGGCGGCAGTTGGTCTCCGGAACCGTACGCGTCCGCCGACGTGGACGAGGCGGCGCAGGCCGTGGACGCTGCCCTTGAGGTTGGCATCACCTTGTTCGATCATGCCGACATCTACCGTGGCGGCAAGTCCGAAGCCGTGTTCGGCGAGGTGCTGGCGCAGACCCCGGAGCTGCGGAACCGGATCCGGCTGCAGACCAAGTGCGGCATCCGGCTCAACGAGCAGGGTCTTGAGGCGTACTACGACCTGAGCCGGGACGGGATCCTGACGAGAGTCAATGAAAGCCTCTCCCGGCTCCGGACAGACTACGTGGACGTGCTGATGCTGCACCGCCCCGATCCGCTGATGGACCCCGCCGAGGTGGCCTCCGCCGTCGGCCAGTTGATGGCCGAAGGCAAGGTCCGGGCCGTGGCGGTATCCAATATGTCCGGGGCGCAGATCGAGGTCCTGCAGGACCGGCTCGAAACCCCGGTCATCGCCAACCAGTTGGAGATGAGCCTGCGCCAACGCGCCTGGCTGGAGAGTACGGTGCTGGTCAACCATGCCGAAGGAGCGGACTACAGCTTCCCGCACGGCACGGTGGAACACTGCGGCCGGCACGGCATCGCCCTGCAGGCCTACGGTTCCCTGGCCCGGGGGCTCTACACCGGAGCGCCGGCCACAACGCCGTCGCCGGCGGAGGAAGCAACCAGCCATCTGGTGGCCGGGCTGGCCACCCGGAAGGGCGTCGCCGGGGAATCGATCGTGCTGGGCTGGCTGATGAAGCACCCGGCCGGGATTGCCCCGGTGATCGGGACTGCGAAGCCGGAACGCATCCGGGCCTGTGCTGATGCCGCAGCAGTGGCCGCTGGCATGACCCGGGCCGAGTGGTACCGGCTTTGGGTGACGGCCCGCGGCAGTAACATCCCGTAACTGGCGACATTAACATCCCGTAGCTTGTGACTTTGCTCGTATTGGTCCGTCTCGAAGGCGGAATACTTGGCTGGGGACGGCCTCGAACGGATAGCGTAGACCCATGACTTCCACCACCACCGCCGGGACTGTCCGGCCTCAACGCAACATTCCAGCTGAGATCGCCCGCTCCTGGCTGCTGGTCAACGCTATGAAACCCGAACTCTTCGACCCGTCGGCCGTTTCCCGCGCGGACGCCATCATCCTGGACATCGAGGATGCGGTGGACCCGTCCCAGAAGGATGCCGCCCGCGGCCACGTCGTGGACTGGCTGACTGCCGGCGGCAGTGCCTGGGTCCGGGTGAACGACGCTACCAGCCCGTTCTGGGCCGACGATCTGGCCGGTCTCCGGGGTACCCCGGGCCTACTCGGTGTGATGCTGGCCAAGACCGAGTCCGCGGACCAGGTCACCGAAAGCTTCCACCGGATGGACGGCAAGACGCCGGTCATCGCGCTCGTCGAGTCTGCCGTGGGCATCGAGGAAGCCAACAACATCGCCAAGGCCCAGGGCGCGTTCCGCCTCGCGTTTGGCTCCGGCGACTTCCGCCGCGACACGGGTATGGCGGCCACCCCTGAGGCGATGGCCTACCCGCGGGCCAAGCTGGTCGTGGCAAGCCGGGTCGGGAACCTGCCTGGCCCCATCGACGGCCCCACTGTCGGCACCAACCACCCGATCCTGCGCGAACAGACCGGGATCACGGTGATGATGGGCATGACTGGCAAGCTCTGTCTCGCCGTCGATCAGACCAACGTCATCAACGAGGTCATCAGCCCAACGCCGTCGGATGTCGCCTGGGCCACCGACTTCATGGCCGACTTCGAGGCCAGCGGCCGCGTCATCCGCGACGGCTCGGACCTCCCGCGCCTGGGCCGCGCCGAGAAGATCATGAAGCTCGCGGTAGCCTTTGGGGTGCAGCCGGCCGTCTAGGCAATCGCACCAAGCAGACCCCGCGACCAATCCCCGTTCTGTGGTCCGCGGGGTCTTTTGGGAAACCGAACCGGGGGCGGCCCGCACACCAACCGCGGGAGCCCGGTTCCGCGCCCGGCCCGGTAGACTGGCGCGGTGCTGAAAGAATTCTGGGAGTCCGCGCCAACCACGTACAAGGTGCTGGTTTTCAGTGCCATGGCTCTGCTTGGCGTGGGCATAGTCCTGAACCTGATCGGCAACAGCACCGGCAACGAGCCGCTGGCGGTCTCCTCCCTTGCCGTGATCGGATTGGGCCTGATCCTGCATCTTGCCGGCATTGTGGTCCGCGGCCAGGCGATCCGGAAAAACCTCAAACGATAGCGGCGGTATTCCGTCGGACGTGGCTGCGGGCGTGCGCCACGGCCTCGGGCAGCGACGTGAACAGGTGTTTGTGGTGGCGCAGCGAGCGAATGACCCCGACGTTTGTTACGAGCTCCAGGTGTTGGGGCTGGACGCCCTTCAAGAGGACAGTCACGCCGCGAAGTTCGAGTGCGGAGATGACCTCCACCAGCGTGTGAGCCCCTGTAGCGTCGAGCATCCGTACCTGCGACAGCCGGATGATGGCCACCTGGATGTCCTTGACCTGGCTGATTTCCTGCAGGACCCGTTCCGCAGCGCCGAAGAACATGGCCCCGTCCAGCCTGAAGATGGCGATGTGCTCGTCCCCGTCCTCTGGGGGTGCCGGAATCTGCTCGCGCTTCACCCCGCTGAGCGAGGCGAATTTCCGCAGTGTGAAGAGGGCGGCGGCGACCAGGCCGATCTCGATGGCCACAATGAGGTCGAAGGCCACTGTAATAACGGCTGTCAGGACGAACACAAAAGCGTCGGCGCGGGTGGAGCGCAGGATGGCGGTGACCGTGTGCCGTGACACCATCCGGCTGGCCGTCACCATCAGGATCCCGGCCAGGACCGCCAGCGGGATCTTCCCGACCAAAGCTGCCGCCGCATAGATGATGGCCAGGAGCACCAAGGCGTGCACGATCGCGGAGAGCCTCGTTTTGGCTCCCGAGCGGACGTTGACAGCGGTCCGGGCGATGGCGCCCGTGGCAGGCATGCCGCCGAAGAACGCGGCCGCAATAGAGGCGAGTCCCTGGCCCATCAGCTCTCGGTCCGGGCTGTATACCCCGGAGGGCCGGCCGTCGGGGCCCACCATGCCGGCGGCTACCCGGGCGGAGAGCAGGGATTCGATGGCGGCCAGCATCGCGATGGATACTGCGGGCATCAGCAACGAGCCCAGCGCGGCCGGGTTCAGCGCCGGGAGCGAGGGTGCGGGCAAGGAATGCGGCAGGGCGCCGATCCGCGGAATCTGCAGTTGCAGTACTTCAGCGGCGACGGTGGCCAGGAGTACAGCGATCAGGCTTGCGGGCAGCGCCTTGTTCAGTTTCGGCAGAAGAAGCATCACGGCGGCGACGCCGGCGACGACGGCCAGCGTCTGCAGGACGGTGGGCGCCGTGGCCCGTGAGGCGCTCTCGAAAGCAGCCAGCACGGTATTGTGCCCTGGTATTGCCTGCGTGCCCGTGGCGAGCGGCACCTGCTGAAGGAAAATAATGGCAGCGATGCCGAGCGTGAACCCCTCGACCACCGGCCACGGGATGAAGGCCACGGCCCGGCCCAGTCCGCTTAGGCCCAGGATCACCACCAGCAGTCCGGCCAGCAGGGAGACCAGGGCAATGCTGCCGGCGCCGTTGGCGGCAACAACCGGGGCCAGCACCACAACCATCGCGCCGGTGGGGCCGGAGACCTGGACGTGGGAGCCGCCCATGACCGCGGCCACCAGCCCGGCCACAACGGCGGTGATGAGTCCGGCCTCGGCGCCGACGCCCGAGCTCACTCCGAAGGCCAGGGCCAGCGGCAAGGCGACGATGCCCACGGTGATTCCCGCCAACAGATCCGTCTTCCAGGACGAACGCAGCCCCGCATAGTCCCGGCGGGACGGCAGGAACCTGCTGAGCTGATTCAGTGCGGCGCTCATGAAGTGGGACTCTTCAGATGCTCGCTGGGAAGTGTCTGCGCGAGTTTAAGCTGTTCGTTGGAACCGGCCAGGCTGTCGAGCAGGAACGCCCGGGCAATGGCCAGGAGCTCGGCGATCGTTGGATGGGCCAGCCGGTAGGTCACGGCGTTGGCGGTTCGGGTGGAAGTCACCACCCCATGCCTGCGCAGCGTAGCGAGGTGCTGGGACAGGTGGGATGCCTCAAGCCCCGTCTCGGCCAGCAGGTAGCTGACGGGAGCCGAGTTATCCGGTGCAGCCGAGAGCAGTTCGAGCACGCGGATCCGCGCCGGGTGGGCGAGGGCCTTGAACAGGTTCGCCTTGATCTCGTAGAGAGGGGTTTGCGCCGGCGAAATCATTACTGCCTGTGCTTTCTTGTCGGCGCGGATCCGGCGGGCGGACTTGGCGGAGGACATCAGTTGATGACTTGATGTTTTCATCATACCGTAATTGCTGTCTCTGTGCATCTGCATGTCTTCGACGCAGTCCACCCGTGGCCTGACGCTAGGCTGGAACCCATGACTATCAATCCGGATCTGCAGGGACGCAACTACCCTGCCCAAGAGGTGTACGACGTCGGCCGCGAGAAAATCCGCGAGTTCGCCCGCGCGGTCAAGGCCACCCACCCCGCCCACTTCGATGTGGATGCGGCCAAAGCCCTGGGCCACAGCGACCTGGTGGCGCCACCTACCTTCGCGATCATTGTCGCCCAACGGGCCGACGCCCAGCTGGTCGAAGACCCGGACTCCGGCATCGACTTCTCCCGGGTGGTCCACGCGGACCAGCGGTTCGTCCACCACCGGCCAATCCTTGCCGGGGACAGGCTCGTGGCAGAACTGCACGTCGACGGCGTTCGTGCCATGGGCGGGGGAGCCATGATCACTACGCGGTCGGAAATTTTCGCCCTTGCCCCGGTGGCCGGCGCCGCAACGGAGCGGGAAGCCGTGGCCACCGCCACCTCCTCCATCCTGGTCCGCGGAGAGGGACAGTAGACATGACACCGATACTCACAGAGCTCGCGGTCGGCCACAACATCGGCAGCCGCCACATCGAGATCTCCCGCACGGACCTGGTTAAGTACGCGGGCGCGTCCGGTGACTTCAACCCCATTCACTGGAACGAGGCCTTCGCTACGGGCGTGGGATTGCCTGGTGTCATTGCGCACGGGATGTTCACCATGGGCTCTGTCGTCCAGCTCGTCACCGACTGGGCCGGCGACCCCGCCGCCGTCGTGGATTTTCAGACCCGATTCACCAAGCCGGTCCCGGTGTCAGACACCACAGGGACGGCCGCGGCCGGCGCCGTGCTCGAAATCAGCGGTGCCATCGGGGCGATCGACGCCGACGCAGGCACCGCCCGGGTAGACCTCACCGTTATTTCGGCCGGCCAGAAAGTACTGATGAAGGCCCAAGCCGTCGTCAGGCTGGCGTAGGCGCATGACGACGCCGTGAACGTGCGCACAGTCCAGACTGCGGAGGTCACGCACTGGCGCAACGCCGTTGTTGTTGCGTATGCGGTCAGCGGCATCGCGTTCGCCACCTGGGTGTCCCGGCTGCCGGCCATCCGCGACGGACTGGACCTCACCCCGGGAAATGTGGGGCTCCTGCTGCTGTGCCTGACCCTGGGATCCTTTATCTCCGTCTCCGCGTCCGGGCTGATCGTGCTGCGGTTCGGGTCGAAGCAGACCATCCGGATTGGCAGCATCACGGTGGGATCCGGTCTGGTGCTCGCAGGCCTGGGAACCTCCGTCCTGGTCAATCCGCTCGTTGTCGCCGCGGGGCTGGCCGTCATCGGCCTCGGCACAGCGAGCTGGAACACGGCCTCCAACGTCGAGGGTGCTGCTGTCGAACGCGCCGTCCGCAGGCACATTATGCCCCGGCTGCATGGTGCCTTCAGTCTGGGTACCGTCGCCGGCGCCGGCACCGGTGCCTGGGCGGCGGGGGCCGGTGTGCCCGTGTTCTGGCACTTCGCCGGTGTGGGGCTGCTGGTGGCCGGCTCCGTGGCCACCGCCGCTTTATGGTTCCGCGCGGACAGTACCCCGATCGAACCCGGCCTGGGCTTCACGCCGGCCACACCGGATACCTTCGATGACCCCTCCACCGGGCCGATACCCCTCATCAGGCTTGAGGCGGACCGGCCGGAGGCTCCGCTGGACAACAAACGCCAGATCGCCCAGGCCTGGCGGGACCGGCGGACCCTTCTGCTGGGTGTGCTTGTGCTGGGGCTCGCTCTCGCGGAGGGCGCGGCCGGGGACTGGGTGGCCCTGGCGCTCGCCGATGGCCACGGCCAGTCCGACGCCGCGGGTGCCGCCGGCTACGGGCTTTTCGTTACGTTTATGACGGTGGGACGCTTTGCCGGCACAGTGGTCCTGGACCGCTTTGGCCGTGTCCCGGTGATGCGCTGGTGCGCGGCCCTGGCGGTGCTGGGCCTGGGTTTGTTCGTCTTCGCGCCGGCGCCGTGGGTGGCCTACGTGGCCTTGGCGGTCTGGGGACTGGGCGCCTCACTGGGCTTCCCGGTGGGCATGTCCGCCGCCGCCGACGATCCCCTCAAGGCAGCCGCCCGGGTTTCCGTGGTCTCCACGATCGGTTACGGCGCATTCCTCTGCGGGCCCCCGTTGCTGGGTTTGCTCGCGGAACACGTTGGCATCCTGCACTCCCTGCTGGCCGTGATGGTGATGCTGGCGGTCAGCTTCCTGCTCTCCCCGGTGGCCCGGAAGATCGACCAGCGACCTGCTTAGGGGACTCCGGCCATACCCGGCTAGGCTGGTCAGGTGACCCAGACATTGCTCTCTGCCCTTACCACGGCCGCCGTCGGTGGCCCCGCCGGCACCCTGATCGAGGCCCGCACCGAGGCCGAAATCATCGAGGCCGTCCGCTCAGTGGATGCTGCCGGTGAGCCATTGCTGATCCTCGGGGGCGGCTCCAACCTGCTCGTGTCCGACGACGGCTTCCCCGGCACCGTAGTGAAGATCGCCTCGGAAGGGTTCACGGTCAACGCGGAGGACTCCTGCGGCGGCGTCGCCGTCGTCGTCCAGGCCGGCCACAACTGGGATGCCCTCGTGGAACACGCCGTGCTGCACGCCTGGTCCGGGATCGAAGCGCTCGCCGGGATACCGGGCGCCACGGGCGCCACCCCGGTCCAGAACGTCGGTGCCTACGGCGCGGACGTTTCCCAGACCATCGCCGCCGTCCGGACCTGGGACCGGCAACGTCAGGCCGTGCAGACCTTCACCAACTCGGAGTTGAAGTTCGGCTACCGCGATTCGATCCTCAAACAAACCACTGTCAACGGCTCCCCGCGCTATGTGGTGCTCACGGTCGAGTTCCAACTGCCGCTGGGCCGGATGAGCGCCCCTATCCGCTACGCCGAGCTCGCCCGCGCACTGGGCGTTGAGGTGGGCCAGCGGGCCTATTCCAACGATGTCCGCCGTGAGGTGCGCCGGCTCAGGGCGGCCAAGGGCATGGTGTGGGACCCCGCGGACCGGGACACGTACTCCACCGGATCCTTCTTCACAAACCCGATCGTGCCGGCAGCCGTAGCCGCCGCGCTGCCGGGGGACGCGCCGCGCTACCCCGGTGCCGACGGGCTAACCAAGCTCTCGGCAGCCTGGCTGATCGACCGGTCCGGTTACGGCAAGGGCTTCGGGCTGGAGCCGGACAGCGTTTCCGGCGGCCGGGCTTCGCTGTCCACCAAACACACCCTGGCGATCACCAACAGGGGAACGGCAAGCACCGCGGACCTGCTCGCGATCGCCCGCGAAGTGCGCCGCGGCGTCGTCGAACGCTTTGGGATTGAACTGCATCCGGAACCGCTGCTGATCGGCGTGGAGCTCTAAAATCCTCGACCCAAGTGCTCCCGCGCGGATCGGGTCCGGCGCCGCCGATCAGTTCCGGCTGCGGCGCCCGACGACCCGGCTGAACAACATAAACGTGAAGCCTGAGGCGGCGGCACCCTGGAAGAAGACCTGGCAAAACGCCACGGACTGGTCGCTGGGACCGCTGCGGAGCAGGAAACCGGCGCAAGCGAAGACGACCGCCCCTGCCAGCAGGGCCAGCGAACCGAGCAGGAAGCTCTGCACGGTATCGGGGAATTCACCGGGGCCGCTGCCGTCACGGGAATCACTGCCGCCATGCGCCGGATAACGCGGCTGGAGAGAAGCTGCCGTCACGAAGCTGGCCACGGTTACCGCCATGGCGACCACCGATACCAGCTGCATGGTGCTCATCAGCGGCGAGAGCCGGGTCCCGCTGGCAATGGCAACGGTGAGTCCGGCGGTCATGCCGGCAGCGCTGGAAGCCCAGCCCAGCAGGGCCAGCCGCCGGCTCAGGGGCCGCAGCAGCGGCCACATCTCACTCAAGGTCATCCATCAAGGGTAGGGAATCCGGCTGGAAGGCGGCTGGGAACGTCCCGGCAGTCGTCCTAGCATGGGGTGTATGGGAGCACCGCGGCGTTACCGGCTGACCAGGGGGATCATGGGCCGGCTGCGACTGGCCTCGCAGGGGCTGGCCGGGGCCGGATTCAGCAGCGTTCCGGCGGCCGTGCGCTCGATGCCGGCGATGCAGGCGCAGGACATGCGCTCCGTCCTCTGGGCGATTGGCCAGCGGGTGCCGGGCTCCCTCGTGGGCGATGTCCGCAACGCCCTGGACCGGGGGGAGATCGTCCGCTCCTGGCCGATGCGCGGCACCTTGCACGTGCTGGCCCCCGAAGACCTGAAGTGGGTGTTGGCCATTACCTCCGATCGGCTGATCCGCGGCCTGGCCGGGCGGCACAGGGAGCTCCGCATCTCGGCTGCGGATGTCGACGCCGCAGCCGGAACCGCTCTCCAGCTGGTCTCCGGCGGTGCAGCCGCGAGCCGGAGCGAACTCTTTAACGCCTTTGAACTCGCTGGCCAGTCCACGGCCGGCCAGCGCGGCATTCACCTGCTCGGTGCCCTCTGCCAGCGGGCCGTGCTGGTGCAGGGACCGCTGGCCGGCAACCAGCAGCTGCTGGTGGCTTTTGACGACTGGATCACAGGGTCGCGGAGCCTGGACCGGGCCGAGGGCATCGCCGAGTGGCTGCTGCGGTACCTGCGCAGCCACGGGCCCGCCACCGGGCGTGACTTCTCCTGGTGGGCGGGCATCCCGCTCGCCGAGGTCCGGGCAGCACTGGCCGACGTCAAGGGCCAGCTGGTGGAGCTGGACTTCGAGGGGACCAGCTACTGGCTCTCCCCGGAGACTGCGGCACTGCTCGACGACGGTGTCCCCGGTGCGCGCACGGTGCTCGCGCTGCCGGGCTTTGATGAGTTCCTGCTCGGTTACACCGACCGGTCGCTGGTACTGCCGCCGGAGCACGCGAACAAGATTGTGCCGGGCGGCAACGGCGTGTTCAAGAAGACCATTGTGGCCGGCGGACGGATCGTCGGCACCTGGGGTGTGACCGGCAGTGGCAGGGCCCCGGCCGCCGTACCCGAGCCGTTCGACGATGTAAATGGGCTGCGGCCTGCGGCGCAAAAGTCCTTTGAGCTGCAGGCCGCGAAGTACCGCAGATTCCTCGGCACCTGAACCGGCGTGCGCCTAGAGGTTGCCGGTGGCGATGTTGAGCATACGCCGCAGCGGTTCGGCAGCGCCCCACAGCAGTTGGTCACCGACGGTGAACGCGCTGACGTACTGGGGGCCCATCTCCATCTTCCGGATCCGGCCCACCGGAATGTTCAGCGTCCCGGATGCCGCCACCGGGGTGAGGTCTGCCATCGAGGCCTCCTTGGTGTTGGGCACCACTGTGGCCCACTCGTTGTCAGCAGCGAGGAGATTCTCGATCTCCGCTACGGTGAGGTCCTCGCGGAGCTTCAGCGTCAAGGCCTGGGAGTGCGAGCGCATTGCGCCGATCCGGACGCACAGCCCGTCCATGATGATGTGCTCATCGCCGGAAGTACCAAGGATCTTGTTGGTCTCCACCCCGGCCTTCCACTCTTCCTTGGACTGGCCGTTGCCGAGGTCCGCGTCGATCCACGGGATCAGGGAGCCGGCCAGCGGTACCCCGAACTGGCTCGCGTCAATGTTGCTGCGCTGGTGCGCCAGGACCTTGCGGTCGATCTCCAGGATGGCCGACGCCGGGTCGTCCAGTTCCGTGCTGACCTCGGCGTTGAGTGTGCCGAACTGGCTCAGGAGCTCACGCATGTGCCGGGCGCCGCCGCCGGACGCCGCCTGGTAGGTCATCGAGGTGCCCCACTCGACGAGCCCGTTTTTGAACAGCCCGCCGAGGCCCATCAGCATGCAGGAGACCGTGCAGTTGCCGCCGATGTAGTCCTTCACGCCGCCGGAGAGGCCGGCGTCGATCACGTCTCGGTTGATCGGGTCCAGCACGATGATCGAGTCGTCGTTCATCCGCAGGGTGGAGGCGGCATCGATCCACAGGCCGTCCCAGCCGCGGTCACGCAGCGCACCGTGGACCTGTTTGGTGTAGTCGCCGCCCTGGGCTGTCACGATGATGGGCAGCTTCGCCAGGGTCTCGACGTCGAACGCATCCTCGAGGGTGCCGGCATCGCCCCCGGCGGGACCGGCCAAGGATGGGGCCGCCCCTCCCGCGTTCGAGGTGGAGAAGAAGACCGGGTTGATGGTGGCGAAGTCGCCCTCGTCCTGCATACGCTGCATCAGGACGGAGCCGACCATGCCACGCCAACCGACCAGTCCAACGGACGGGGTAGCTGCTGTAGTCATTAGCCCAGTTTAGGCTTTGCCGGCGCCGGGGCGCAGTCGGTTACGTCATCGCGTCCCGGTCCGGGATCACCCAAGGGGCCGGGGGAGGTTGCGGACCGTGCGCAATTTCTCCGCCCGGCGCTCCTTGGCGTAGCTCGTCCAGGCGACCAGCGGCACCAGCACTCCCACCGGGATGGTCCACCAGATGTCACCGAGAATCTCCCAAGTGCCGTCAATCGCAATCCGTGCCAGGCCGTAGGCGACACCGCCGGCGAAGAGCGAGGCCAGGACGGCGAGGAAGAGCAGGCCGCCGGAGGAGCTGACGGGTTTGACCAGCCCATGGCCGTCATCCTTGCGGACTCCGTACTCGTCCGGGGTGTAAGCGATCAGTTCGCCGTTCGCGCCCCGGCGGTGGATCCGGCCGTCTTCCCCGGTCCGGGCTCCCGTGTAGCCAGGTTCCGGTGGTACGTCCGAACTACGCCTGGCCACGGGACACCTCAATGGCCCGGAGCAGTCCGCCGTCGTCCAGGCCTTCGGTTTCCGCGACCTTGTCCTGGGCGAAGTCGGGGACTCCGGTCGTCCACGAACCTTCCTCGCGCCGGACCAGCAGGTGCTGCTCGGTATCGAGAGTCTTGAACACGAGATAGGCAGAGCCTCCGGCATTCTGCTCGATGTGCTGGCGCACCAGGCGGAGGGTCGCTTCGGCAGAGCTGATGCTGGTGTCCTGGGCGAAGACGAACCAGGTGCCCAGCAGCCGCGGCTGCAGCATGAGGGCCACTCCGGGGGCCTCGATCAGCACCACGTTGTCCATCGCGTCCCCGGTCAGCAGGGAAACTTCGGTCCAGCGGGTTGCCTGCCCCAGGGCCGTGGCCACCGCGGACGCGACGCCGTTGACTCCGAGGTCACCGTCATCATCAATGGTGGCCATGTCCCGCGCCATCAGGGACGATGCGCCTGCCGTGGACAGGGTGAGATCATCCACCATGTCCTGGGCGCGGAAAACGCTTACCGAACGGTCCCTCGCCGGCCCCTCGAAGACGTTGAGCAAATAGGCAAACTCGCCCACGCCGAAGCCGATGACGTCGATGCCGAGCCGTGGCTCCTGCTGTGTCTGATCCTGAACGCTCATGTGAGTCTCCTAATCCCCGAAGCCGAAGAACTTGGCCACGGACTTTCCGGCGTCTTTGACGTTATCCGCGGCATCGCTGACGAACTTGCCTGGATCCTGGACCGCGTTGACAATTCCTTCGCCGACGTTCTTGCCGACGCTGCTGATCGTGTCCCAGTTTTCGTAGATGGCTATTCCCACGCTGGCAACTTGGCAGACGGTCCCGGCGGGCGGCGGCAAAAAGCAGCCGACCCCGAGGAGTCCCTTGCCGGCGCTGGCCATCCCGCCCTTGACGTCGCCATCGGCGAAACTCCGCACCGAGTCGACGGCGCTGAAGCCGACGCCGGCCCAGCCGAGGCCCCTCGCGAGGCCGGACTTCCCCAGCCACTCCAGCTTGGTGCCGGCACCAAGCCACGGCTTCTCCGCGAAGACCTTTTCGAATTTGCCCAGCGGCCCGACATACTTGTCCAGGTTCCGCAGCGAGACGATGTCTGAGGCTTTGTCGACGGCGGCGAGGCCCCGATTTGTTGCTGCGGAACTTTTCAGCAGCTTATCGAGGGCCGGGTTGCTGATCAGGCGGTGCGGGGCGAAGCCGGGACCGCCGATCCGGTGCTTGCCCTGCACAAAGGACTTGACGAAATCCGCGCGCTGGTTTTTCAGCACCCAGCCGAACTGGCCGGCATGCTTGGCGAGGGTCAGCGGTGCCTTGAGGTATTTCTGGATCTGCATCCCGGCCCTGATGCCGCCAATGCCGCCGGCGACTGCACCGCCGAGCAGCGGCCCGATGCCACCGCCGTTGCTGCTGCCGTGGCTGCCGCCGAGCGGACCGGGCCCGCCGCCGGCCCCGGCGGCGGTAACACTGGCTTTCTCCTGCTGGTCGGCGTGGGTCAACAGCCGCTTGGACTCTTCCTTGAGGGCCTGGGCGGTCCTTTGGATCAGGGCACGGTGGCTGCCGTTCCACTCGGAGGTGAAGCGGGCGCCGTCGGCTCCCTTCCAGGACGTGTTGCCGTTGATGGCCGACGTCAGCGTGCTCGACTGCCGGAGCAGCGTTTCGGACGTCTTGCCGAACTGTTGTGCAAGCGTGCGCAACTGGGCGACGTCGGCGCCCCACAAGTTTCCTGCCATAGCGGCTCCCCCTCTTCGTGCATCAGCCTAACCGGCTGCGACCGGGACCTGGTGTATTCCGGCGTGTGTATTCAACCGGCACCAATCTAACCGCAACACTCGTGCGCGGCGATGGGGTGTTCTCCCCATCAGGTCCCGGCCGGCGTCGGGGGCCCGGCCGCTAGTCGCCCTGTCGCTCCGTGAGCAGGTTCTGCTTGCGTCTGCGCAGGACAAAAAATGCCCCGAAGGCAAAGGCCTGGGTGACCACCACGAGCACGATCGCACCGGCAATCTTGTCCCCGCCCAGGATCATGGTCAGCCCCACGACAGCGGACAGCAGCGCGAGCAGCGGGAGCAGCATGTAGCCGAGGACAAAAAGGAGTTCGGGTTTCGTCAGCATCGCTTAGGCCTCCGTCCGGCGCCACACGTTGATGCGGTAGCGGGCGCCGTTTCCGGCGGTCTCCCAGCCGTCGGCCGGCAGGCTTCCGTCCAAGGTCCAGTCGTACCCAAGCTCGGGGGCGAAGGTGTCGCCCTCCGTGCTGGCGTCGATTGTGGTGATAACGGCGACATCGGCGAGGTCCATGGACTGGGCGTAGATGTTGCCGCCGCCGACAATCCAGACCATGTTGTTGCCCGGTGCGAACTGGGACTCAAGGAGTGCATCGTCCAGTGAGGCGGCGGCGGTGGCGCCCGCCGCGGACGGAGTTTCGCCCCAGCCGCGCTGGCGGGTGATAACAATATTGGTCCGCCCGGGCAGCGGGCGGTACTTGTCCGGAAAGGATTCCCATGTCTTCCGGCCCATGATGACGGGGTGGCCTGTCGTGAGCCGGGTGAAGTGTGCCATGTCCTCGGGCAGGCGCCACGGCATTCCGCCGTCCTGGCCGATGACACCGGTACTGGTTTGGGCCCACACCACGCCGAGCCCGGTGAGGGCTGCCAGCCTGGTGGAAAAATCCGCGGGCTGCGCGGTCTGTATATTGTCGTCGCTCATACGGCTATCGGGGCCTTAATCGTCGGGTGGTGCCGGTATCCGACCACTTCGAAATCATCGAGGGTGTAGTCGAAGATGGACTCCGGCTTACGGGCGAACGCCAGCTGCGGGTAGTCATAGGGCGTGCGGGTGAGCTGCTTGAGAACCTGGTCCATGTGGTTGTCGTAAACGTGGACGTCGCCGCCGGTCCAGACAAATTCGCCCGGTTCCAGGCCAGTCTGCTGGGCGATCATGCAGGTGAGCAGGGCATACGAGGCGATGTTAAACGGCACACCCAAAAAGGTGTCCGCGGAACGCTGGTAGAGCTGGCAGGAGAGTTTGCCGTCGGCCACATAGAACTGGAAGAACGCGTGGCACGGCGGGAGAGCCATGTCTTTGAGCTCGGCGACGTTCCAGGCGGAGACGATGTGCCGGCGCGAGTCCGGGTCGGTTTTGAGGTTCGCGATTAGTTCGGCGATCTGGTCGATGTGGCCGCCGTCGGGAGTCGGCCAGGAGCGCCACTGGACGCCGTAGACCGGTCCGAGTTCGCCGTCGGCGTCGGCCCATTCGTTCCAGATGGTGACACCCTGGTCCTGCATCCACTTCACATTCGTGTCCCCGCGGAGGAACCACAGCAGCTCGACCGCGACGGACTTGAAGTGCACTCGTTTGGTGGTGACCAGGGGGAAGCTTTTGCTCAGATCGAAGCGCATCTGGCGGCCGAACACACTCAAGGTGCCGGTGCCGGTCCGGTCGGATTTGTGCGTGCCGTGTTCGATGACATCGCGCAGCAAGTCTTCATAGGGTGTTGGGATGCTCACGTTCCCAGTCTACTGAGAAGTCGCCGCAGGTCCTTATCCATCGTGCCGGCATTACCGGCGGCAGGTCACACGGCTTAGTCGTCGAAGGGCCTGAACCGCTCGACGGCGACCACTTTGTCCCCGCTGTGGTGCGCCACATGGCACACCACAATCTCGCCGGGGGCCAGGAACGGTTCCTCCTCCGGGAGTTGGGCGCGCAACCGGGAACCCATGTGCTTTCCGAGCTGGGCGAACACGGTAGGCAGCGCCGGGCGGTGGGTGCACAGCGCCACGGCCCGCTGTTTGTCAAAGAGGTCTTCGACGGCGGCGGCAGTCTTGTGCGGATGGCGGCCGTGACGGTGTTCCGTAAGGGCTTCATTAAGCTTTACTTTCGCATCCGAAGCCTTGGCGTACGGGGCGATGGTGGCCACACACCTCAACCACGGACTTGAAACTATCCGCAGTGGTTTCCATGCCTGCAGGAGCCGGCCCACCGCCTGCGCCTGCCGCATCCCGGTGGCGGCCAGCGGCCTGTCCCCTTCGGCTTTGGACCATGAGGAGCGCGGTTTGGCCTTGGCGTGGCGCACCACCAGCAGCGGCCAGGTCTTCAGCTCACCCCGGGAATGGGCGCCCGCCAGGTGCTCAAGCGGGGCGATGTCGCTCGGGTTGCTCAGCAGCGTCGCTGCCTTCTCCGGCGAGCACCACATCACGCTGTCCACTTCCTTGCCGTCCGGCCGGAGCGGGGCGCCGTCGACGTCGACGGCCCAATAATGGACCACCTTCAGCCCGGCGGGGACGTGATAGTGGATGGCGGGCAAGGGGATGCCCAGCGGCGCCGTCAGCCCGATTTCCTCCTCGACCTCCCGGGCTGCACATTCGGGTACGGTCTCGCCCGGGTCGATCTTGCCTTTGGGCCAGGACCAGTCGTCATAGCGCGGGCGGTGGATCAGCAGGACCTGAAGCTGGCCTTTGTCACCCGGGGTGACGCGCCAGGGCAGGGCGCCCGCCGCCACCACGGCAATTGCTTCGCCGGGATGGTCGCTCTGGTCGGCAACCGGTGCATCGCTACTCAATGCCAGAGCCCCTACCGCAGCCCGGAGGTGCGCTGCCGCGAGCGGGAATTGAGCAGCCAGGACTGAATGTCGCCGAGGTCCTGACCGTCTTCGGCGAGATGGTGGCGGGTCCACTCCGCCTGGTTGTTGAGGTGCCAGCTGGCGGTGCCAGGATCCATGTAGCGGCGCAGCAGATCCATCACGTATGTTGTGTCGTCCCCGCTGGTTAGCTGAACCAGGGCCTCGACGCGGCGGTCAAGGTTCCGGTGCATCATGTCCGCTGAACCGATGTAGACCACCGGATCCCCGCCGTTTGCGAAGGCGAAAACGCGGGAGTGCTCCAGGAAGCGGCCCAGCACGGACCGGACAGTGATGTTCTCGCTCAGCCCGGGCACCCCCGGCCGCAGCGAGCATATGCCGCGGACGATGATGTCCACCGGGACCCCGGCCTGGGACGCCCGGTAGAGGGAATCAATGATTGCTTCGTCCACGATCGAGTTGACCTTGATCTGGACCCGGGCGGCGAGGCCCGCGCGGGCGTTGCGGATCTCTGTTTCGATCCGGTCGATGAGTCCTGAACGGACCGAGCGCGGTGCCACCAGAAGCCGCTTGAACGTCGATTTCGGAGCGTAGCCGGAGAGCTGGTTGAAGAGCTTGGAGAGGTCCTCGCCTACCTGCTCATTGGCGGTGAGGAGACCGAGGTCCTCGTAGTAGCGGGCCGTGCGGGGATGGTAATTGCCGGTGCCGATGTGGCAATACCGGCGGAGTCCGTCCACTTCCTGGCGCACCACGAGTGACAGCTTGCAGTGCGTCTTGAGCCCCACGATGCCGTAAACCACGTGGACACCGGCCTGCTCGAGCTTCCGGGCCCACGAGATGTTGGCCTGCTCGTCGAAGCGGGCCTTGATCTCGACCAGGGCCAGCACCTGCTTGCCTGCCTCGGCGGCATCGATCAGGGCGTCAACGATCGGGGAGTCGCCCGAGGTGCGGTAGAGGGTCTGTTTGATGGCCTGGACCTTGGGGTCCGACGCCGCCTGTTCCAGGAACGCCTGCACCGAGGTGGAGAACGAGTCGTAGGGGTGGTGCAGCAGGATGTCACGGCGCCGCATGGCCGCAAAGACATTCGCCGCCTTGGACGTTTCCGATTCGTTAAGGTACCGGGAGGTGTGCGGGACATGCTTGGGATAGTGCAGGTCAGCCCGATCTATTCCGGCGATGACCGAGAGGCCCCGGAGATCCAAGGGGGCCGGAACCGAATAGACCTCGGATTCCTCGACGCCCAGTTCGCGGATCAGCAACGCACGGATGTTCGGGTTGATGTCGGTGGTGACTTCGAGCCGGACCGGCGGGCCGAAGCGGCGGCGCAGCAGTTCTTTCTCGAGGGCCTGCAGCAGGTTTTCGGCGTCGTCCTCTTCGACCTCGACGTCTTCGTTTCGGGTGACGCGGAAGGTGTGGTGTTCGAGCACCTCCATGCCGGCAAAGAGCTGGTCCAGATGGACGGCGATGACTTCCTCGAGAGCGATGAAGCGTGCCACCCGGCCCGGCACCGAGCCGGCGCGCGGTCCGTCAATCGAGATCAGCCGGGGGAGCTGGTCCGGGACCTTGAGGCGGGCGAAGAGCTCCTTGTCGCTGACCGGGTTGCGGACCACGACGGCGAGGTTCAGGGAAAGTCCGGAAATGTAGGGGAAGGGGTGGGCCGGGTCCACGGCCAGCGGGGTCAGGATCGGGAAGACCTTCTCCGCGAACATGGCGCTGAGCTGGTCCTTGGCCTGGGAGTCGAGCTCATCCCAGTGCATCAGGTGGATGTGCTCGTAGGCCAGGGCCGGGCGGATCTGCTCGGCATAGACATTGGCGTGGCGCTGCTGCAGCCTGTGGGCCTCGTCGCCGATCTGCTCGAGGACCTGCATTGGGCTCAGGCCGGCGGGAGACGGGACGGCGAGCCCGGTGGCGATCCTGCGCTTCAGCCCGGCGACGCGGACCATAAAGAACTCATCCAGGTTGGACGCGAAGATGGAGAGGAAGCTGACGCGTTCCAGCAGGTGGAGGTTGGGGTCTTCGGCGAGTTCCAGGACGCGGGCGTTGAAAGAGAGCCAGCTCAGCTCGCGGTCCAGGAAGCGGTCGGGGCTGAAATCACCCTCCGGCTCCAGATTTGGCGCAAATTCAGGAATGTCGATCCGGTCTTGGGTGGCACGTGAGGCAGGCACTTCGGAGGAACCGAACCGGGCACGCGCCGGCCGCACTTTTTTCTCCGACGTGGCGCCCTCGGACGTGGCCGTCCGGGCAGATTCCCGTTGCATGGTCTCTCCTATTGCTGGCGCGATTTGCTTCAACCTTACAAGCATTCACCGCGCGGTCAGCTTTCGAGGAGCCCAGATTTCCACGGGGTGAACGCGTGATGTCCGCCGATTGGATTACCGCCCTTGAAGCGGCGCGTACATCACGTCGACGTCCCAGCGGGTGAAGCCCAGGCGCCGGTACAAGGAGACGGCAGGAACGTTGTCCGCGTCGACGTAGAGCATCACTGCGTGCAGGCCCTGACGCTGCAGATATCCGATGCCGGCGACTGTCAGTGCCTTGCCCAGCCCGGTGCCCTGCGCACCGGGTGCCACGCCCACCACGTAGACCTCGCCGATAGCGGGGTGGTCGCCGTGCCGCGGGTGCACCTTGGTCCAGTGGAAGCCGAGAATCCGGTCCGAGGAATCGACGGCCAGCAGGAAACCGGCCGGATCGAACCACTGTTCTGCCATCCTCGCGTCGAGATCTGCCCGCGTCATGTTTCCCTGCTCAGGATGGTGCGCGAAAGCGGCCCGGTTCGCGGCGAGCCAGCGGTCCTCATCCCGCGCCGGGACGAAGGCACGAAGGCTTACACCGTCCGGCAGGGGAATCGCGGGCAGTTCCGCGGCCGTGCTGGTGAGGCGCATCTTCCACAGTTCCCGGACCGGTCCGTAACCGTAGCGTGCGGCGAGGTCGGCAGCGGCTTCGTGGTTGCCATGGGACCAGGCCTTCAGGCCAGCAAAGCCGCGGGTGCTCCGGAGTTCGCCGACCAGCCGGTCCGCCACGCCTTGGTTGCGGTAGCTGGGGTGGACGGCGATTTCCAGCACACCGGTGCCGTCCGGTTCCTCGATGACGACGGCGATCCCGGCGAGATCCTGTGCCGTCGCCGGGTCGGACCCGTCATCGGGGCTGTACAGGGCGAGTGTCCGGGCCGTTGTGGTGCCGACGCTCCCACCGGTGTCCGCGGCACGCAGCGTCACGAGGGTCTGTTCGGACAGCGGCGGATTGCCGTCGGATTCCTCCGCGGCGGCCGCGAGTGCCGTGACGTCCTTCAGGAGCTGCGGATCCGCAGCTCCTTTGGCGGCGAGGACGGGCCAGGTTTCAGGATGCGCAGGACTCATGGTGCAAGGCTATACGGTGGCGCCGGGCAGGGCGGATTTTGTCGATCCGGGAACTTCTACGTATAGTCGTTAAGTCATCCGGTGCCTGGTCGGGAAGTATTCCCGGTTCGGTCAGCGCAGATGCGAGGGGGATCCACCACTGGGGTGGCCTCGATACGTTCGACCCGTATGTCCTCCACTGGTTAGCAGAAAGCCCCGGACTGATGTCCGGGGCTTTCTGCGTCTGCGCTGGTGCGTCCTTGGGCTGCCGCAGGCGCTGGCTGTCGGCGCTGCCGGGTCAGGCCCCGGTGAGTTCTTCCTCCGGGTGCCGGACCAGGGTCAGGCGGTAGCCGACGTTGCGGACCGTGCTGATCAGGTTCTCGTGGTCGGCGCCGAGCTTCGCCCGCAGCCGCCGGACGTGGACGTCCACGGTGCGGGTACCGCCGTAGTAGTCGTAGCCCCAGACCTCGGTCAGCAGTTGCTGGCGGGTGAAGACCCGGCCGGGGTGCTGGGCCAGGTATTTGAGCAGTTCAAATTCCTTGAATGTCAGGTTCAGCGGAGCGCCGTTGACGCGGGCCGTGTAGCTGGCCTCATCGATCACGACGCCGGCGGCCCGGATTTCGGCGGGGGCATCGTCCTTGTCAGGGACGGCCCGGGCGATGCCGAGGCGGATGCGGGCTTCGACTTCTGCGGGCCCGGCCGACTCGAGAACGATGTCATCGACGGCCCAGGCAGAGGAGACGGCGGCCATGCCGCCCTCGGTCAGTATCAACATCAGCGGGGCGCTCAGGCCGGTGGCCTTGAGCAGTTGGGTCAGGGAGCGCGCGCCGACGAGATCTTTGCGGGCGTCGAGGAGGACGATGTCGCAAGGGTCCGTCTCCAGGAGGGCTGTCGGCTCGGCGGGGAGAATGTGGACCCGGTGGTTCAGTAATTCCAGCGCAGGCAGGACGTCCACCGATGAGCCGGTGCTGTTCGTCAGTAGCAGGATGTGCGACATGTTTCCTCCAAGGGGTGTCCGCGCATCGTTGGGCGTCTGTAGCTGAGTTCGAGTATACCCAAACGCACCTTTCCGGACATGCTTTCGTCACCTTCGTCCGGTTCATTTGCGACACAAAACGGTCGTATAAGGCAGGATTGATCCGTCGGGCCCGCAGCCCGGTGACGTTGATCAGCTCGATTGGGGGTCCGCAGGTGAGCGAAAGTACGACCACGACCGGGAAGACGATCGGAAGACGGATGACGGATATAAAGATGTCGGGTGAGCAGTGAAAACCTGGATCATCGGCGTTATCGGCTTGGCCGGACTCGCCGCGATAGTCGGCGCATCGTACATCTCGGCGGCGGCGCTGCTGGCCGTGGCAGTGATCGCCGCCGCCGCCGTCGGAGTCGGCTGGCCGCATTTCCTGGGCATCCCGGCCAAAAAGACCCTTGCCGTCCTGATCGGGTTGCCCGGCGCCGGCGCCGCCGTTGCCGCGACGTACCTTCCCGGCCCGGGTTTCCTTGACTGGACGCCATCGTTTATGGCGGCCGGGGTGATGGCGGTCTTTGTGATGCAGCTGATCCGCGGGACCGGCCAGGCGCAGCGCCTGGAGTCCACGCTCGGTTCCAGCGCCGGTGTTTTGCTCTCCTGCCTGGGCGCAGGCTGGATCGCGTGCTCCCGATTCAACGGCGTCCGTGAAATGCTCCTGGTCGCGGCAATCAGCGCTGCGATTGCCCTGCTGGCCGGCCTGATCCGCTGGCCGGACAGGGTTGTGGCGCCGCTGGGCATCGTCGGTGCAGGGCTGGCCGGGCCGCTCGCGGGCCTCGTCTTTTCCGACATCGCGGTGCTGCCGGCCGCGGTCGTTGGGGTGGTGGTGGGCGCCGTGCTGATGAGTTTCCGCCGCCTGGTGATCCTTCGCGGCGAATCTCTCAGCTTTGCGGCGGCCCTCGGAATGGGGCTGGGCCCGGTCTCCGCCGTCGGTTCGCTGGCTTACTTCATAGACAAACTACTCATCTACTAACGCGCTAGGATGGCATCATGTCCGTACTTGCATTTGAAATCTTCTTCCTTGTACTGCTCGGCGTTGCCAGCGTGGCCATGGCGTGGTTCGCCGGCTTTGTTGTGTACCGCCTCTTCAAGGGCCAGAAGTAGACACCAGAACCACTAGCCGTCTTCGTTTCCAGGGGTAGCTGCTGTGCCGATTGAAATACCGACCGATCTGACACCCGAAATCGTTCCGCTGTCCTGGCTCATAGGTGAGTGGGAGGGTGAGGGCAGGCTGGGCGCCGGGGAAGAGGATTCCGAGCACTTCCGGCAACACGTGTCCTTCACCCACAACGGCCTGCCGTACCTGCAGTACCGGGCCGAGAGCTGGCTGACCGACGACGCCGGCACCACCTTGCGTCCGCTCACTGTCGAAACCGGGTTTTGGGCCCTGGAACGCAAACAGCGCGAGGAGGATGGCGGCCCCGGGCTGATCCCGGCGGACATCGTTCCCGTGCTCAAGAGCGCCGACGAAGTCGAGGCCCTGCGCAACAACGACGGCGGCTTCGATATCTCGGTCTCGATCTCCCATCCCGGCGGGATTTCCGAGTTGTATTACGGCCAAATTAAGGGCCCGCAGATCCAGCTCAGCACCGACATGGTGATGCGCGGCAGCCACTCCAAGGAGTACACCGCCGCGACCCGGATCTTTGGCCTGGTGGAAGGCAACCTGCTGTGGCGCTGGGACGTGGCCTCGGGCAAGGGATCTGCGGGGGGAAGCGGCCTGGCGGCGCACGCATCCGCCATCCTGCACAAAGCGAGCTGATCGGCGGCGCACGGTGCCTGCCGGCGGAAAAGCCCGGCTTTGATCTCTCACTGAAAGTCAGTTGTCCGGAACGACCGCAGGGAGCATCACAGTGAATGCCATACCCAAAACAACTGCCGATTTCAGCGACCTGAAGGCCGTGTATTTCAACGGCACCCTCAAGAGGTCCCCCGAGACCTCCAACACGCAGGGCCTGATTGACGTCAGCCGCGCCATCATGGAAAAACACGGCGTCAGCACCCGGGTCATCCGGACGGTGGACCACGACATCGCCAGCGGCGTCTATCCGGACATGCGCGAGCATGGCTGGCAGACCGATGAGTGGCCGGAACTGTATCCGGCCGTCCGGGACGCGGACATTGTGGTGCTGGCCGGACCCATCTGGCTCGGCGACAACTCCTCGCAGACGAAGAAGTTGATTGAGCGGCTCTACGCGCACTCGGGCGAGCTGAACGAGCAGGGCCAGTGGGCGTTCTACCCCAAGGTCGGCGGTTGCCTCATCACCGGAAACGAGGATGGGATCAAGCATTGCGCCATGAACGTCCTCTACAGCCTCCAGCACGTCGGCTTCACCATCCCGCCGCAGGCCGACGCCGGCTGGATAGGTGCCGTGGGACCGGGTCCGAGCTACCTTGACGAAGGCTCCGGCGGTCCGGAAAGTGACTTCACCAACCGCAACACCACCTTCATGACCTGGAACCTGCTGCATCTGGCACGGATCCTCAAGGATGCAGGCGGCATTCCTGCCTACGGGAACCTGCCCGAGGCCTGGAAGGCCGGCACCAGGTTTGACTTCGAAAATCCGGAATACCGCTAAGCGTTGAGGACTTCTACTACATATGACTACCAAAAACCCCCTGTTGGAGCGGCCCGGCGCCGTCGAGGCCGTCGGGGCTGATGCCGGCGTCGCCTCCCACTACGGCGAACCGCTGCGCGAACAGCGGGCCCTGGCTGCCGGGACCGCCCTTGTGGATCTGTCCCACCGCGGCGTCGTCACCGTTGCCGGGCCGGACCGGCTGAGCTGGCTTAACACGCTCTCCTCCCAGCAGCTGACCACCCTTGGGCCGGGGCAGTCCAGTGAACTGCTGCTGCTCAGCGTGCAGGGCCGGATCGAATTCGACGCACGGGTCGTGGACGACGGTGCCACGACCTGGCTTGTTGTCGAGGCGGCCGAGGCCGCGCCGCTGGCCGAGTGGCTGAACAAAATGAAGTTTATGCTCCGGGTCGAGATCATCGACGCATCCGCGGACTGGGCCGTGCTGGGTACCACCCGCCGGGTACCTGAGTTCTCCGGCCTGCTGGTCTGGGAAGACCCGTGGCCCCATGTCGGGGCCGGCGGCTACTCGTACGCGGTGGTGGGGGAGGATTCCCACCCGGGGCTCGAACGGCCGTGGTTCGAGTACCTCGTCCCGGCCGGGGAACTTGAAGCCACCGTCGGGGCACGCCCGCTCGCGGGGGTCTGGGCGGCCGAAGCGCTGCGCATCGCGGCGTGGCGGCCCCGCTGGGGCGCCGAAACCGACGACCGGACCATCCCGCACGAACTCGACCTGCTCCGCACCGCCGTGCACCTGAACAAAGGCTGCTACAAGGGCCAGGAAACAGTGGCCCGGGTGCATAACCTGGGCCACCCGCCGCGCCGGCTGGTGTTCCTGCAGCTCGACGGATCACAGCACACCATGCCCGCCGTCGGCAGCGAAGTCCGCGCCGGTGAGCGCAAGGTGGGCACCGTCACCTCCGTAGCCCAGCACTATGAAATGGGGCCGGTGGCCCTGGCAGTGGTCAAACGCTCGGTCTCGCCGGAGGACGTGCTGACAGTACTTGACGGCGAAGAGCCCTACACCGCGGCGCAGGAACTTATTGTGGCTCCCGACGCCGGACAGGTTGTAGGACGGCAGACCGGTTTCCTGCGGGGGACTCGATGACTGAGGGAAGCTCCGTGCCTGACGAAGAGACCCTGGCGCTGGCACACAGACTTTTTGACGCTGCCCGGCAGGGTGACTCCGCCACTCTTGGCAGCTACCTCGCCGCCGGGGCCCCGGCGGGCTTAACGAACACGGCGGGGGATTCCTTGCTGATGCTTGCGGCATACCACGGCCACGCCGACGCCGTCCGGCTCATCCTGGCGCACGGCGGAGACGCGAACACCGCCAACGACCGAGGCCAGACGCCGCTGGCAGGGGCCGTGTTCAAGGGCTACACGGAGGTGTCCCGGGTGCTGGTCGACGCCGGGGCGGACCCCGACGCCGGGACGCCATCGGCCCGGGCGGCCGCGCAAATGTTCGAGCGCAACGACATCCTGGCGCTGCTGGGCTGATCCGGTTCCCGGGATTCCCAACACTGTTGCGCCCGTATACTCCATGTGGAATAGTCGTGCTGGAATAGTGTTTCGGGCTCACCGGCCGCCATTACCAAAGGACCCCGCACCATGCCTCGAGCCACGCCGCTGACACCATTGGGCGTTGCCGCACTCTCCCTGCTCGCAGAAGAACCGATGCATCCCTACGAGATGTACCAGCTCCTGGTCGCCCGGCATGAGGACCGTTTGGTCAAGGTCCGTCCGGGAACGCTTTATCACGCAGTCGGGCGGCTTGAAGAGCAGGGGCTGGTGGCCGCGACCGGAACCGACCGTGAAGGCAACCGCCCGGAACGCACCACCTACGAGATTTCCGGGGCGGGCCGGGAGGCTTTGACCCTGCGGCTGCAGGACATGCTCGCTACTCCCGTCAATGAATATCCGTCCTTCCCGATGGCCGTCTCGGAGGCGTACAACCTGCGTGCCGGCGTCGTGATCGAACTGCTCGACCGGCGCCTTATCGGGCTCCGGGAGCAGCTCGACTTCCTCTCCGCCGCGCAAGAACGGGTCCGGGCGCAGCAGGTCGACCGCAAGTACTGGATCGACATGGAGTACCAGCAGGTCATGCTGCGCGCAGAGACCGGCTGGATCCGGAGCCTCCAGCAGGAGCTCGGAACCGGCCAGCTGACCTGGTAGCCACCCCCGGCTCCGCGTTCGACGAATAATTTCAGACATCCCCAGGCATCACCACCAGCACTAAGGAACCACATGGAAACTGTAGCCAGGCCGTGGCCGGCACTCTGGTCCCTCGTTATCGGGTTCTTTATGATCCTGATCGACACCACCATCGTCTCGGTGGCCAACCCCCGCATTATGGAAGGCCTGAACGCGGACATCAACTCGGTAATCTGGGTGACCAGCGCCTACCTGCTCGCCTACGCGGTGCCGCTGCTGATCACCGGCCGGCTGGGCGACCGCTTCGGCCCCAAGAAGCTCTACCTGACCGGCCTGGTCGTCTTCACGCTGGCCTCCCTTTGGTGCGGTCTCTCCGGCGACGTCCAGATGCTGATCGTGGCCCGGGTGTTCCAGGGCTTCGGCGCCGCACTCATGACACCCCAGACCATGGCGGTGATCACCCGGATCTTCGCACCGGACCGGCGGGGTGCCGCGATGGGCGTCTGGGGCGCCACCGCAGGCATCGCGACCCTCGTCGGCCCGATCCTCGGCGGCGTCCTCGTCGACGGCCTGGGCTGGGAATGGATCTTCTTTATTAACGTTCCGGTTGGCATCGTCGGGTTTGTCCTGGCCGTGCGGTACGTGCCGGCCCTGAGCACCCACCCGCACAAGTTCGACATCCCCGGTGTAGTGCTCAGCGCCGTCGGATTGTTCCTGCTGGTATTCGGCATCCAGGAAGGTGAGACGTACGACTGGGGGACCATCACCGGGCCGATTACGGTATGGGGCCTAATCATCTCGGGAATCGCCGTCCTGGTGGTCTTCGTTTGGTGGCAAAAGATCAACAAGGGCGAGCCGCTGCTGCCGCTGTCCCTCTTCAAGGACCGGAACTTCTCGCTCGCGAACATCAGCATCACCACCGTCGGCTTTACCGTCACGGCCTTCACCCTGCCGCTGATCTTCTACTACCAGATTGTCCGCGGGCTGACGCCCACCCAGTCTGCCCTGATGATGGTTCCGATGGCCGTGATCGCTGGTGGCCTGGCACCCGTCGTCGGGAAGATTATCGACAGGGTCAATCCGAAGTACATCACCGCCACAAGCCTGGTTCTGATGTCCGTGGCGCTGTTCTGGAATTCCTCCCTGATGCACCCGGACACGCCGATCTGGCTGTTCCTGCTGCCGAGCGCTGTGCTGGGCTTCGCTAACGCCGGAATCTGGGCGCCCCTTAGTTCGACCGCCACCCGAAACCTGCAGCCCCGCCAGGCCGGTGCCGGTTCCGGGGTCTACAACACCACCCGGCAGATTGGGGCCGTCCTCGGCAGCGCTGCCATTGCAGTGCTCATTCAGTCCCGCCTGGCATCGGAGCTGCCGGCAGCTCCCGCCGGCGCCAGCCCGATGGCATTTGGCGGCACCCTGCCTGAGGCCCTGCGCGAGGGATTCTCGACGGCGATGGGCCAGTCCATTATGCTTCCCGCTGCCGTGATTCTGCTCGGCGCGGCGGTGGCGCTGTTCTTCGCGAAGCCCCAGCCGGTTCAGGGCTGGGGCAGGCCCGCAACCGCTCCGGCGGGGGCTTCGTCAGATGAGCAGGCGCCGGCAAAGCAGCGCTAACGCTCCAACCCCGGCGGCTTCCGGATCAGCCCAGCAGCACGCTGGTCTGGATGCCGCCGGCGGCCAGGCCCAGGCTGCGGGCGATGGCCAGTGCGCCCTTGTTGCTGACCTCGGCACGCCATTGCAGCGTCAGCCCTGAGGCGAGTGCCTCATGAGCCGCGATGGAGGCCGCCAGTGATCCCAGCCCCCGGCGGCGCCAGTCCGGGGCGACCAGCACCCCCATCTGGGCCAGGATGCCTTCCCACTCGGTGTAGGCACCGCAGGCCACCGGGGTCTTGCGGCCGTCTTCCACATGCATGATGGTGAAACGGTGCTCAAGGTCCGCGAGGCCTACTTCGTTGACGTCATCCGGCGGGCAGGCGGATTCCAGCTCGACAGCTTCCGGGCTGCCCGGCGAGACGGTGAGCTCCTCAGCGGGTTGTTGCAGGGGCAGATCATCTGCGAAAAAAAGTGCCGTGGCGCCGAGACCGTGGCCTCCGTGCTCCCGGGTGAGGGCGAGCAGCGTGCCGTGTTGCGCCAGCTCCCCGTCGGTTAGCCCCCTGGCGGCGTCCAGCGCCCATTGTGGTCCCACGAATGCAGAATTGCCGAACAGCCGGACAAACCGGACGGCGCGGGCCGAGTCGTCTGCCCGCGTGATGCGTTCGCCCGCCGCAGCGGCAAACGCGCCGTCGTCCAGACCGAGGGAACGGGCCCACGCGAGCTGGATGATGTCGACGGAACCGGGCTCAAGTGTCATGACTCCACCCTACCCACCGGCGCGCCGGGGCCCGGGGCCTAACCGAAGAGGACCGCGGCCTCGTCGTAGCGGTACTGCGGGACGGTCTTGAGGTTACCGAGCGCGGCGTCGAAGCCTACATGGACGATGTCGGTGCCGTTGAGGGACACCATGGTGCCCCAGCGCGCTTCGACGACCGAATCGATCGCGGCCATGCCCAGCCGGGTCGCCAGGACACGGTCGAATGCGGTGGGAACACCGCCGCGCTGGATGTGGCCCAGGACGGTCGCACGGGTTTCGATGCCGGTCATGGCTTCCAGCTCGGGGGCCAGCCTTTCCGAGATCCCGCCAAGGCGCGGACGTCCGAAGGTGTCCAGCCCGCGTTCGGAGTGCGGCGTTTCCTGGTCATCCGGGACGAATCCCTCGGCCACGACAATGAGCGGCGCGCGGCCACGGTCCCGAGCCGAGACAACCCAGTCGGCGATCTGCTTCATCGAGGCTTTCTGCTCCGGGATCAGGATGGCGTGGGCGCCCGAGGCCATGCCGGCGTGCAGGGCGATCCAGCCCACGTGGCGTCCCATCACTTCGGCGATCATGCAACGGTGGTGGGACTCGCCGGTGGTCCGCAGCCGGTCGATCGCCTCGGTGGCAATTTCGACGGCGGTGTCGAAGCCGAAGGTGTAGTCAGTGGCGTCGAGATCGTTGTCGACGGTCTTGGGGACGCCCACGATCTTCAGGCCGGCGTCGGTGAGGCGTTTGGCGGCCGCCAGCGTGCCTTCCCCGCCGATGGCGATGAGGGCGTCGATGCCCAACCGGTCCATATTGGCCTTGATCACCTCGGGTCCGCCGTTGTTTTCAAACGGGTTGGTCCGGGACGTCCCCAGGATGGTCCCGCCCTGTTTGGCGATGCCGCGGACCATGCTGCGGGGGATATCGATGGTGTCTGCTTCGACGACGCCACGCCAGCCGTCCAGGAACCCCACGAACTCGTGGCCGTGCACGGCGATGCCCTTCAGGACGGCGCCTCGGATGACGGCGTTCAGTCCCGGGCAGTCGCCGCCACTGGTGAGGATTCCAATTTTCATGTCTCGGCTCAAATCCTGGTTCGTAGGTTTTCAGGAAGAGCGCCACGCTGAGCTCACCTAGAGTCTAGTGGCGCCTGTGGGGCAGGACACAACCTGTGACTTCGGGAAAGTGCCCCGGCCGGCCGGCCGGGGCACTGCGTTTCCTCGCGGGGACGGCGTCAGGGTCGTCCCGAGCGCTTGGCGAGGAACGTCTCAAGGACGACGGCGTTCCGCTGGTCCGGGAGGAGAAGCCAGGCCGCAAGATAAAGCACAAAAGCCGGTCCAGGCAGCAGCGCGACGAGCAAAAAGGCGATCCGGACGAACGCAACATCCACGTTCAGTTTGGCGGCGATGCCTCCGCAGACTCCGCCCAGCCAACGCTGCGGGCCGCGTTTGAGCCCAAGGCCCCTGACGGTGCTGAAGAATTTTTCCATGGTTCAAGACTTCCTTGTCGGGGTGGCTTTGTCACGTCCGCGCGATGAGAGCAGCCCGCCGACGACGAGAGCGGCTCCGGCGCCAATCATCAGGCCGATCACCACGTAGCTGCCGTTGAGCGACACGAGGCGCAGCTCGGAAACGATGATAAGTGCGGCCAGTGCCATCACTATCAAGCCCCAGACGATGGTGCCCACGCGGGGCGGTGATTCCACCTGCGGTTCCCGCGCTCCCGGCGGAGGCGGGGCTGCCGGGCTGCCGGCCGGTGCGTCATAGCTGCTCATGTCAATTACCTTCCTTGATGGTGACGTTGCTGAAGGTGCCGTCTATCTTGACGATCAGGGTCGCCCCCGGCATTTCGGTGTTGTAATCGATCTGCCGAGTGGTCATGCCACTGTGATTCTGGCTGCCCTCATTGAGGTTGCCCATGGTCATGTCTGCCTGGATTTCCACCGGAACGGTGTCCGGGATGACCACCGTGAGGTTGCTTGCTGTCGCGTCGAGAGGGACCACAAGGTCGGTTTTCAACGGAGGGTTGAGCGAGAGCCCGGTAAGGTCCACGGTTCCGGTGCCGGCCGTGATGTCGAAGCCTCCCAGTGCCTGCTCGATGCTCACCGGTGACCAGTCCGCATTCTGCGGACGGAAGCGGTCGCCGTTGGGCAACACATTGAAGATTCCGCCGACGACCAGGGCGAGCGCTGCCAAGAACCCGAGGCTGCCCGACGTGCGGCCCCTGAGACCGGCGATAAGGATGCCGAGACCCAGGACCACGGCGGCGCTGGCCCAGATAACGGCGCTGCTGGAGGTACCGAGGTTGATGAGGTTCGCGACGTCGAGGATCTTGATACCGCCGCCCACCAGCAGGGCAAGGCCGGCTGTCACCGCGACGGCGGGAGTGCCCGGGCCCAGCTTCCGGGGTTTGCCCGGCTGGACGGGCCCGGGCACCGGCTGGTAGCCGCCACGGAACGGGCGTGTTGCACCCGGCGGTTGGGGTGTGCCCCAGCCCGGTGCCGGCAGCGTTGACTCGCCGTTGTGGGCCGGTGTTTCCGAGGCCCCGTAGCCGGTTGCGGCGAAGGGGGCCACCCCTGCCGGTACCGCGGGCGTTGCCTGCTTTGGCGGGTAGGCGGTGTGGACCGCCGGGTCACCGTCCGGATGGCCAGCGGACAGGCCGGTGGCGCCGTTCCGGGACTTGTTGCGGTGCGTGAGGTAGTAGATGAGGTAGATGGCGCCGCCGACCCAAAAAACTGTCCAAAGGAAGGGGCCAGCGCCGTAGCGGTCCCAGCCCCAGGCGCCGCTGCCCAGGCTGGGGAAGCCGACGACCGTGGTGATCAGGGCCCCGGTCATGCCGGATGACCAGCGGCCCGCGGCGGCTTCCTGCAGATGGATGCGCCCGTCCGGTTCGGGCAGGAGTGCCCACGCGATGCCGTAGAGCAGGACGCCGACGCCGGCGAAGATTGCCAGCACTATCAGGATGCCGCGGACAATCAACGGGTCGACGCCGAAGTGCCGGGCTATGCCACTTGCCACCCCGCCGACCCAGCGCTCGCGGCCTCGGTGGACGCCGTGGCTCCGGATCCAGTCGAAGAAATCCTGCGGCGGGCTGCCGGCCGGCGGAGGCGTTGGCGCGTAGTCGTAAGGCGGAGGCGGAGGAGGTGTTGGCGCGTAGTCGTAGGGCGGAGGCGGAGGAGGTGTTGGCGCGTAGTCGTAGGGCGGAGGAGGCGGGTTGCCGGCCCCGGAACCGGCCGAATCCTCCAGCGGCGCGGTCGCGGAGGTGTTGGCGGCAGTGCCGGCAGAGGTCTCCGCGGCCGGCGCCGCAGGCTCTTCTGCGGCACCGCCTGCAGGGGCGTTTCCTTCATTGGGGTGCTCAGGGTGCGGATTCATACTTCGATCCTGCCGTCCGCCACGATTCCGTTCTACTGGGGAACACCCTGAACTGCCCCTGAGTCGACCCCGGTTCGGGCCGGAAACACGGCAGGGAAACCCTGATCCGTGTTTGGATTGCCTTATGACAACAGCCGCTTCCCGCCCGCCGCTGGTCCGCGGCAGCGACCGGGTGATCGCCGGGGTCTGCGCCGGCCTCGCCGGGCATCTGGGCTGGCCGGTGCGGATGATCCGAATCGGTATGGCGGTTGCCGCGCTCGCCGGCGGTGCCGGGGTGGCGTTCTACGCCTGGCTTTGGATCATGGTTCCCACCGCTGATGAAAGCGCCAGGCGCAGCGCCCGCCAGCCGGTGTCGCCCATTGCTCCCGCTGTGAGCGTGCCGGACGGTGAGTTTCCAGCCGGGTGGTGGCGCGGCAGGATCACCGGAATGCGCTACGGCAAGGAGATCCTGCTTGGGTCGGGCCTGCTGCTGGCCGCCGGCATCCTGATTGCCCGTCTGCTCGGCGTTGACATTCCGCTCGGGACCCTCGTCCCGGTTGCGGCCATCCTGTGCGGCGCGGCCATCGCCTGGATGCAGTTGGATGAAACCCGCCGGGCAGGCCTTGTGGACAAGACCAAAGCGGACCAGGCCGGCGGCTGGGCACGTCTTGCGGCCGGGTTGGCACTTGTTGTCACCGGCGTCCTGGTTATGGTGTCCGGCTCCGGGTCGTGGGAACAGACCTGGCTTGCGCTGCTGGCCTCGGTGGCGGTGCTAGGGGGCGTGGCGCTGGTCCTCTTGCCCTGGGGGCTGAAGTTCTGGCGCGACCTGGAGGCGGAACGGGCCGGGCGGGTCCGCGCCACCGAACGGGCCGAGATTGCCGCCCACCTCCACGACTCCGTGCTGCAGACCCTGGCCCTGATCCAGCGGCGGGCCGGCAACGAGACCGACGTCGTCCGGCTTGCCCGCGCCCAGGAACGCGAGTTGAGGGGCTGGCTGTACCGGGATCCGGGCCGGGAATCCGGTCAGTTGTCCGAGCGTATTAGGGCCGCCGCGGCGGACGTGGAGGACGCCCTGGGCCGCGCGGTCGAAGTGGTCTCTGTGGGGGACTGCGCCATGGCCGAACGCCACGAGGCGCTCGTCCAGGCCGCCCGAGAGGCGATGCTGAACGCTGCCCGGCACGGCGGCGGCGCCGTGTCCGTGTATCTGGAGGTCGCCGACGACGCGGCGGAGGTCTTCGTGAAGGACCGCGGTCCCGGCTTCGACCCGGACGCCGTCCCTGCTGACCGGCTGGGGGTCCGTGAATCGATTGTCGGCCGGATGAACCGCCATGGCGGCACCGCTACCATCAGCAGCAACGAAGACGGCACCGAGGTGCGGCTGAGGCTTCCGTTGGCGGCGGGAGCAGCCACGGGCGCTGCGGCCGCCAACGGCAACGGAGAGGCAACACAGTGAGCATTAGCGCGGAGGAACGTCCCGGACCGGGGATCCGGGTAGTAATTGTGGACGATCATGCCATCTTCAGGTCCGGCCTGAAAGCTGACCTGGACCCGAACATTGTCGTCGCCGGCGAGGCTGGGACTGTGGAAGAAGCCATCGCGGTGATCGCGGCGGTGCGCCCCGACGTGGTGCTCCTGGATGTCCATCTGCCCGGCGGGCTCGGCGGCGGCGGCCGAGAGGTGCTGGCCGGTTCAGCTCCCTTGCTGGGCAGTACCCGGTTCCTGGCCCTGAGCGTCTCCGACGCGGCAGAGGATGTTGTGTCGGTGATCCGGGCCGGGGCCCGCGGCTACGTCACCAAAACCATCTCCGGGAAGGAAATTTCCGACGCCGTGCGTCGGGTGGCGGGCGGCGACGCCGTCTTCTCGCCCCGGCTGGCCGGCTTTGTGCTCGATGCTTTCGGCACCGCCCCGGCCGACATTGCCGACGACGAACTGGACAGGCTCTCAGCCCGCGAGCTCGAAGTGATGCGGCTCATCGCCAGGGGCTACAGCTATAAGGAAGTCGCGAGGGAGTTGTTCATCTCGATCAAGACGGTGGAAACGCACGTCTCGGCCGTGCTGCGCAAGCTCCAGCTCTCCAACCGGCACGAACTCACCCGCTGGGCCGCCGAGCGCAGGCTCCTCTAATCCCACAAACCCGACGCTCCCGCAGTTTCGGCGGGTTGTCGGGGAACGCTCCCGCAGTTTCGGCGGGTTGTCGGGGAACGCTCCCGCAGTTTCGGCGGGTTGTCGGGGAACGCTCCCGCAGTTTCGGCGGGTTGTCGGGGAACGCTCCCGCAGCGGCCGGCAGCGGCTGCGGGAGCGTTCGTGATTCGCCCGCCGGAAGTGCGGGAGGGTTGTTTACTTGGCTTGGCCGAGGAAGTCCTGCAGGCGGGCGACGCCTGTGGCGAGGTCCTCATCGCCCAGGGCGTAGGAGAGGCGTAGGTACCCGGAGGGCCCAAAGGCCTCACCCGGAACCACAGCCACTTCCACCTCATCGAGGATCAGTGCCGCCAGCTCCGCGGACGTGGACGGCCGGACGGGTCCGTTTGCGGACGGCAATTCCTTGCCAAGCAGGGCACGGACGTCCGCGTAGACGTAGAAGGCACCTTTCGGCGTCGGGCAATCCACGCCCTCGATGGCGTTCAGTCCGGCCACGATGGCTTTGCGGCGCCGGTCGAAGGCGAGCTTCATCTCGTCGACGGCGCTCAGCGGACCGGACACCGCGGCGAGCGCCGCAACCTGCGGGATGTTGGAGACGTTCGACGTGGCATGCGACTGCAGGTTCGTGGCGGCCTTGATGACGTCGGCGGGGCCGATCATCCACCCGACGCGCCAGCCTGTCATGGCGTACGTCTTCGCCACGCCGTTGAGGATGACCACCCGGTCGCCCAGTTCAGGGACGGCCGTGGCAATCGAGGTGAATGGCACCCCGTCGTAGGTCAGGTGCTCGTAGATCTCGTCCGTGACCACCCAGAGTCCCTTGGCGGCTGCCCACTGGCCGATCTCCCGGACCTGTTCCGGCGAGTACACGGCGCCGGTGGGGTTGGAAGGGGACACAAAAAGGAGTATTTTCGTGCGGTCCGTAACTGCCGCTTCCAGCTGCTCCACGGCAACCAGGTATTCCTGCTCCGGTCCGGCGAAGACCTCGACCGGGACGCCGCCCGCGAGCCGGATGGCTTCCGGGTAGGTGGTCCAGAACGGAGTCGGGACAATCACCTCGTCGCCCGGGTCCAGTAGCGTGGCGAAGGTGTTGTAAACGGCTTGTTTGCCGCCGTTGGTGACGAGCACCTGGGACGCCTCTGCCCGGTAGCCGGAATCGCGGAACGTCTTGTCCGCGATGGCCTGCCGCAACTCCGGCAGGCCGGCGGCCGGGGAGTACCGGTGGTACTTGGGCTGGCTGGCGGCTTCGATTGCCGCCTGCACAATGTAATCGGGGGTCGGGAAGTCCGGCTCCCCGGCGCCGAAACCGATGACCGGCCGGCCTGCCGCCTTCAACGCCTTCGCCTTGGCATCAACAGCCAATGTGGCGGATTCGGCTATGGCGGAAATACGCTGTGAAATGCGGGCGGCAGGCATCGCGGGTCCATTTCTTCGCTTGCAGCTTCGGCGGCTGCGGGTGGGATTCGACGGAATCTACTCTATGCTGTTCATCGGATCCTCAGAGGTGCCCGTGCGGAAGTGTGACTGCAGCGTGGAAAGTCGTGGTCGCGGCTTTTTGCTCAACTGCTCCCGGCCGGACGCACGGTCCGAAGGGGCCGGTTCGACGTAGACGCAGTTGTTGCGTAGACTGGTTCTCCGGTGTTGAAAACACGACGATGGCCTGCGCCTCAGCGAAGTCTGGGGAAACAGGCCGGGGGCTTGTTTTTGATCCATAGGGTAGTGGCGCAATTGGTAGCGCAGCGGTCTCCAAAACCGCAGGTTGCAGGTTCGAGTCCTGTCTGCCCTGCGCAAGCTGTTCCGGTTTCTCCGGAACAAGCGCAGCAACCATGGTTCAGTTCAGGGCCGGGTATCCGACATTGCGAGGATGAGTGAGATCCAGGTGACCGAAACGGCTGCAGGCAGCTCCAGTGGCCGCCCCGCCAAGAATGCCCCCAAGGCAGGTTTCTTCGCCCGGATCGCGCTTTTTGTCCGCCAGGTCATCGGCGAACTGAAGAAGGTTGTCGCTCCGACCCGCAAGGAACTGATCAACTACACGCTTGTGGTGCTGGTGTTCGTCGTCATTATGATGCTCATCGCCACAGTGCTGGATCTAGCCTTCGGGGTCGGCGTTGGCTGGGTCTTCGGCGGCACAGGCCCCACGGACCGCTAAGGCGACCGGTCCGCAGACTTCGTGGCTTACCCCGGGATTCCGGCGGTTCTGCGGGGTGTGCGGAATTGAGTCATTTAAATAGGCATGTTAGGCAATGAGGAAGCAGGAGACCAAGTGTCTGAGCAGGAGCTCGAGGTAACTGAGACTGAGCTGGATAAGAGCCAGGACGCCGCGGTGGAGACCGGGGAACTGTCCGAGGCCGCGTCTGCTGCGCCCGCATCCGACGTCGCTGACGAGGCCGCTGACACAGCAGAAGCCGGGGAAGCCGCTGCGGAAGAGTCTGCTGAGGCGGACTCGGACGAGGTAGCCGTTGCCAGCGACGAAGCAGCCGGATCCGATGACGAATCGGCCGACGCGCTGGCAGCCGCTGCGGCCGCTGCAGAGGTTGACCCGGCCGATGAGTTCAAGGCCAAGCTGCGCCGCCAGGAAGGTGACTGGTTCGTCATCCACTCGTACGCAGGCTACGAGAACCGCGTCAAGGCCAACCTTGAGACCCGCATCCAGACCCTGGACATGGAAGACTTCATCTTCGAAATCCAGGTTCCGATGGAGGAAGTCGTTGAGATCAAGAACGCTCAGCGCAAGGTCATCAACCGCGTCCGGATCCCCGGCTATGTCCTGGTCCGGATGGACCTGACGGATGCCTCCTGGGGCGCCGTCCGCCACACCCCGGGCGTCACCGGATTTGTGGGCAACGCCCACAACCCGGTCCCGCTGCGCCTCGATGAGGTCTTCTCCATGCTCGCGCCGGTCTTCGAAGAAGAGCAGGCCGAGAAGGGCAAGCCCATCAAGCACGCTGCGGCGCAGATCGACGTCGACTTTGAGGTCGGCGAGTCGGTCATCGTCAAGGAGGGCCCCTTCGAGACCCTCCCGGCCACCATCTCCGAAATCAAGGTGGACTCCCAGACCCTGGTGGTGCTGGTTTCCATCTTCGAGCGCGAGACGCCGGTCACGCTGGCCTTCAACCAGGTCAGCAAGATCTAGCTGTTCCCACAGAATTCGTCCCGGGCTGCCCGCTTTAGCAGCCAGGGGCGGCCGGCCGCCTCGCCATGGCGGCCACCAAGCTGCGGCACGCTCCTGTGTCCCAGGAAGTAATTGAGAGAAGGACCCTACATTGGCTCCCAAGAAGAAGGTCACCGGCCTCATCAAGCTGCAGATCCAGGCAGGTGCCGCTAACCCGGCCCCGCCGATCGGTCCTGCGCTTGGCCAGCACGGTGTCAACATCATGGAATTCTGCAAGGCGTACAACGCTGCGACGGAAGCCCAGCGCGGCAACGTTATTCCGGTTGAAATCACGGTCTACGAGGACCGTTCATTCACGTTCATCACCAAAACCCCGCCGGCTGCAGAGCTCATCAAAAAGGCTGCAGGCGTCGCCAAGGGTTCGCCTACCCCGCACACCGTCAAGGTCGCGAAGCTTACCCAGGCCCAGGTCAACGAGATCGCCACCACCAAGATGGAAGACCTCAACGCCACCAGCCTTGAAGGCGCCGCGAAGATCATCGCCGGCACCGCCCGCTCCATGGGTATCACCGTCGAAGGCTAAATGCCTTTACCGCCGGGCAACCGGCACCACCTAAACATTTGAATGTTGGAAGCCCGGCACGGATTATCGAGCCGGAGTCCCAACTGTGGCAGGGCCCAGCGCGGTCCGCAGACCACAACTGCACAAGGAGAAATAAGCAGCATGGCAAAGCGCAGCAAAGCATATGAGGCAGCCGCAGCCAAAATCGACGCGGAGAAGTTCTACGCGCCGTTTGAGGCAGTGACGCTGGCCAAGGACACCAACCCGTCCAAGTTCGACGCCACCGTTGAGGTAGCTTTCCGCCTGGGTGTTGACCCTCGCAAGGCCGACCAGATGGTCCGCGGCACCGTTATCCTGCCGCACGGCACGGGTAAAACAGCCCGCGTCCTGGTCTTCGCAACGGGCGACAAGGCTGAGGCAGCAATCGCAGCCGGCGCCGACTTCGTTGGTTCCGATGACCTGATCGAAAAGATCGCAGCCGGCTGGACCGACTTCGACGCCGCCGTCGCCACCCCTGACCTTATGGGCAAGGTTGGCCGCCTCGGTAAGGTCCTGGGTCCGCGTAACCTGATGCCGAACCCGAAGACCGGCACCGTGACCGCTGACGTCGCCAAGGCCGTCAACGACATCAAGGGTGGCAAGATCGACTTCCGCGTCGACAAGCACTCCAACCTGCACTTCATCATCGGCAAGGTTTCGTTCGACGCCCTCAAGTTGGCCGAGAACTACGCCGCCGCTCTGGAAGAAGTTCTTCGCCTCAAGCCGTCCGCTTCCAAGGGCCGGTACATCCAGAAGGCTACCGTCGCCACCACGTTTGGCCCGGGCATCTCGGTTGACCCCAACGTCACCAAGGTCCTGACCGAGGTCTAATCCTCACCAGCCTTACAGCACACGACGGAAAGACCGTCCCGCATCCGCGGGGCGGTCTTTCCTGCATTCCACGACGAACGGCCAGGGCCCGGCGCGCGTCGCTGGTGGACCGGTATTGATGGAACAGCGGCCCAAAGCGGCATATGCTGGCCGTGGTTGCCCGGTTATCGCCGGGTTTCCGGCACGCACGGATGGCAGAACCGCTGGGGATGATGGCCGCAATGGCAAATGAAGTACGGATTGAACAGCTGTGGATCCCCGATTCGCTTGACGGGTCGGATGCCTCCGACTTCGTTGCCGCCGTCGAAGTGGGACGCAAGGTGCGAATGCAGACGTGGGGCAGCGATGATCTCGCCTACTTGCCGCAGGAAAAACTGCTGGAAATGGCGGACCCGTACGAGCGCCAGGTCATTCTCGTTGCCAAGGTGAGCGGGGAAATCGTCGGTACTGTGGACATCGCGCTGCCGCTCGCGGACAACCTCGACCTGGCCGAATTCGCGCTCGACATCCTGCCCGAATTCCAAGGACGGGGCGTGGGCCGGCAACTGCTTGAAGCTGCGGAGCACTTCGCCCGCGACGAGGGCCGGCACACCATCCTGGTCGACACGAACCATCCGAGTTCCTCGCTCGGTGACAGCGAAGCCGGGCAACTGGTGCCGGGCACGGGCTTCGGGTTCGTCCCGGACAACAGCCGCGAAGTCGAGTTCGCCCGCCACAGCGGCTATGCCCTGCAGCACATCGAGCAGTTCAGTGCCTGCGCGCTGCCGCTTGACGGCAAGCTCGTGGCGGAGCTGGGAACCGAGGCCGAGGAGGCGAACGCAGGACGCTACCGGCTGCACCATTGGACGGACCGGTGCCCGGAGCAGTGGCTTGAGGCCGTCGCGGCACTGGAAAACAACGCGGGCGAAGACGGCGTGCCCGGTGTCGATGATTCAAGCATGGTGTTCGACGGCGGAATCCTCCGGCAAGCGGAAGATGTCGCCATTGCGCAGGGCCGCCGGACAGTGGTCACCGCCGTCGAGCGTCTGGGCAGCGGTGACCTGGTCGGTCTGACCACGATCAGCGTCCTGGCACTGCGGCCCGATGTGGTCTTCCAAGATGACACAGTCGTCCTCCCGGAGCACCGCGGCAACAAACTGGGCCTGCTGATCAAGGTCGCCAACATGGAGCGGCTCTCCGAACAGTTCCCGGACGCCCGGGTGCTGTACACCTGGAACGCACCGGAAAACCGTTACCTGCTCACGGTCAACCAACAGCTGGGATTCACCACCGCCGGAGTCACCGGGATCTGGCAGAAGGAACTTCCGGATTTGGGCCCCAGCAACAGCTGAACCGTCCGACGTCGCCGATTTGGAGCAAGGGCCAGGTTTCGCGTAGGCTGGGGGGACCAAAGACCGTCGGTTGTTGGACATTCACTCTCCCAAGCAAGGCTCACTTCTGCAGCTGCGCCGGGAGAACCAGTGAATCTCCAGACGAAGGACCCTGAACATAGGGCGGCCGGCGCAGGTGAACGAAGCAAAGCTCCGCAGTCATGGACTGCGTCGAGACAAGCCCCGTGCATCTGCGCGGGGCGTTTTTAGTTTTTAGCTCTTTTGAGCGGGGACCGGGAACTACCGGCTCTATCCCCGGAAGGAGGGTTATGGCAACGCCTAGCAAGGTTTCAGCAGTAGCTGAGATCACTAACGATTTCAAGGAATCGAACGCCGCTGTCCTGACCGAATACCGCGGGCTCACCGTTGCACAGCTCAAGCAGCTGCGTGTTTCTCTCGGCCAGGACACCAAGTTCTCGGTCGTCAAGAACACCCTGACCGCCCTTGCAGCCAAGGAAGCCGGTGTCGAAGCATTCGACGGCCAGCTCGCCGGCCCCACTGCAATCGCGTTTATCAAGGGTGACGCAGTTGCCGCTGCCAAGAGCCTGACGGATTTTGCCAAGGCCAACAAGCAGCTGGTTATCAAGACCGGTTACTTCGAGGGCAAGGCACTGAACGCCAGCGAGGTAGCTGCCCTGGCAGCACTCGAGTCCCGTGAGCGCCAGCTTGCCATGGTTGCAGGCATCCTCAAGGCTCCTGCTGCCGCCGCTGCACGCACCATCGATGCTCTGCGCCTCAAGCTTGAAGAAGCGAACGGTGCCCCGGCCGAAGCCGAAGCGCCCGCCGCTGACGAAGCTCCGGCCGAAGCTCCCGCAGATGCAGCAGTAGAGACCGAAGCTCCGGCTGACGCCGCAGCCCCCGAAGAGAACTAACTCTCTTTCAAACCAGACTCCGGTGCGAAGGCGAGCCCCCGGGCTGCCGAGCACCACTATAGGAAGGACGCCACACCATGGCGAAGCTCACCAACGAAGAGCTCATTGAAGCTTTCAAGGAACTGACCATCATCGAGCTCTCTGAGTTCGTTAAGCTCTTCGAAGAGACCTTCGAAGTTACGGCCGCTGCCGTTGCCGTTGCTGGCCCCGCTGCCGGTGGTGCTGCAGAAGAAGAAGAGCAGACCGCATTCGACGTCATCCTGGAGCACCCGGGCGACAAGAAGATTGCAGTCATCAAGGAAGTTCGCGCCATCACTTCGCTGGGCCTCAAGGAAGCCAAGGACGTTGTTGACAGCGCACCGAAGGCCATCCTCGAAGGTGTCACCAAGGAAGCTGCCGAGAAGGCTGTTGCCCAGCTCGAAGAAGCCGGTGCCCGCGTTACCCTCAAGTAACCCGCCGCTTCAGGACCTGGCCGGGAACCTCGTGTTCCCGTTCCGCTCCGGGAAACCCCGCGCACCCCGGTGTGCGGGGTTTCCTGCGTTCCGGGCGGACATCAACGGCAGGTGAACTTCCCAAAGAGTTTGTGGAATCCCTGTTCTCGCGGGTGAATGCGCGCCTAGACTGTGGCTTTGTGCCAACAGGCCGCCAACGCTGAGGAGTCCCCACAATGACCGATCCCCATCACTCGCTTTCGCGCCGGACCATGCTGACTGCAGCCCTGGTGGGCGGCAGCGCGGCGGCTGCGGCCCTGTCCGGAGCCCCGGCCGCCCAGGCAGCCCCCGCAGCGGGCCGGAAGACGTTCAACCTGACGGTGCTTGGCACCACCGATCTGCACAACAACGTGTTCAACTGGGATTACTTCAAGAACGTCCCCTATGCGGATACCGCAGGGAACAAGATCGGCATCGCGCAGGCGGCCACCCTGATCAAGGCGATGCGGGACGAACGGGGAGCGTCGAACACGCTTACCATCGACGCGGGCGACACCATCCAGGGCACACCCCTGGCCTACTATTTCGCCAAGATCAGCCCCATCTCGGCGACGGTCACCCATCCCATGGCCTTGGCCATGAACGCGGTGGGTTACGACGCCGTTGGCCTGGGAAACCACGAGTTCAACTACGGCATCCCGCTGCTGCGGACCTGGGAAAGCCAGCTGAACTTCCCGCTGCTTGGCGCCAACGTCCACGACGCCACTACCGGCAAACGCGCTTTTACACCCTACGTACTCAAACGCGTGAAGACGAACAACGGCTGGCTGACCGTGGGCCTGGTTGGCTTTGTCACCCCCGGCTGCGCCCTCTGGGACCGCGACAACGTCCAGGGAAAACTGGATTTCAACGGCATCGTGGAGGAAGCCAGGACGGTTATCCCGCAGCTCAAGGCAGCCGGAGCCGACGTCGTTATCGTCACCAGCCACTCGGGCGCAACCCCGGGGTCGTCCTACGGCGATGCGCTGCCGTTCCCGGAGAACGCCTCCACGCAGTTGGCCGAAGAGGTCCCCGGCATCGACGCTATCCTGGTCGGGCACGCGCACCTGGAAATCCCGGAACGTTTTGTCACCAACAAGGCCACCGGAAGGCAGGTACTGCTGACGGAGCCGCTGAAGTGGGGCATGCGCGTGGCTGTAATGGATTTGGAAGTGGCCAAGGACAAAGGCCGTTGGACGGTCACCGCCGCCCACTCGCACTTGCTGGACGCCAAGACGGTCGATGCCGATCCCGCCGTTGTGCGCGCCGTCCAGGCAGGGCACGAGGCGACTGTAAAGTATGTCAACGAAGTCATCGGCACGTCCACGGCGCCGCTGAACACCGCCACCGCTTGCTGGGAGGACTCGGCGGCCATCGATGCCATCAACTATGTCCAGGCCAGCACCATCAAGGCCGAACTGGCCGGCGGCCCGTCCGCCGGGTTGCCGGTGCTCTCCATCGCTGCGGCCTTCTCCCGCTCGGTGGACGTCAAAGCCGGGCCGCTGACCATCCGGGACGTTGCCGGGCTGTACATCTTCGACAACACGCTGCTCTCCGTCAAGGTCACCGGGGCTCAGGTCCGGGACTATCTGGAGTGGTCCGCGCGGTACTTCAAACCGGTGTTCAGCAGCCCGGCACGCGCCGCCGACGTTACCAACGCTGCCACCGCGATGGCGCCGGGCGGGACGCCGGACTACAACTACGACGTTGTCTACGGTCTTGACGCAGCACTGAACTACGAGATCGACCTTGCCAAACCGGTGGGGGAGCGGATCACCGGGCTGCGCTACGGTGGCGAGGTCCTTCGGCGGGACCAGGAATTCGCGCTGGCCATCAACAACTACCGGCAAAGCGGCGGCGGCAACTTCCCGGCAGTCATGGCGGCTCCGGTACTCTCCAACAGCCAGCAGGAGATCCGGCAGCGGATTATCGACTACGTTGTGGATCACGGCACCCTGGACGTTTCGGTGTTCAGCCAGGACAACTGGCGGCTGACCGTCAACGGCGCGGCACTCACCGTCACCGCCTAGCCGGCCTGCGTCGACCCGGGCGATTTAACCCGGACAGGCTAGATCCCGCGCCGGCACGTGCCGCGCCGCGGCATGCTGTTCGTTCAATTCGGAGATGTCCGCGACCACGGCGTCGAGGGCGGCGGCGAAGGCATCGGCGTCCACAAACGCGCTGTAGCCATGCTCGCCCGCGCCCAGGGCAATCCTGCGCCCGGTGATGCTGCGGTCCACATAGACCGGCCATGGCCTGGTACTTCCCAGCGGGGTGATCGTGCCGCGTTCGTAGCCGGTGGCGCCAAGGGCGACCTCCGCACTGGGAAGGGACAGTTTGTTGACACCAAGCAGCGCGCGCAGCTTGGGCCAGGAAATCTGCCGGTCGCCCGGGATGAGCGCAAAGAGGAAGCTGCCGTCCTTGTGTTTGACCACAAGGGACTTCACGATATCCGCGGGCTGAATTCCGAGGATATCGGCCGCCTCCTCGAGGCTTTTCGCGGCTTGGCGTTCCACCAGACGGATGCTGAGGCCACGGGCGGCGGCGTCCGCCAGGAACCGCTCCCGGCCGGTGCCGCCACGAGCGTCCGCCGCCGCGCCTGGATCGGTCATGGTGGGCTCACTCACCGAACTCAGTCGCGGAACAGCAGGAGCGCTTCGCCCTGGCCTCCGCCGCCGCACAGCGACACGGCAGCCTTGCCGCTGCCTCTCCGCTTCAGCTCGTGCGCCGCATGCAGGGCCAGCCGGGCGCCGGAGGCGCCGATCGGGTGGCCCAGGGCGATCGCGCCGCCGTGGATGTTGCACTGCGCCAGCGGGTAGCCGAGGTCCTTGAGCGACTGCACGGCCACCGAACCGAAAGCCTCGTTGATCTCGATGAAGTCCAGGTCCGCGGCAGACCAGCCGGCTTTCTGCAGCGCGCTGGCAATCGCGTTGGCGGGCTGGGAGTGCAGCGAGTTGTCCGGGCCGGCCACCTGCCCGGGCTTGCCGACGACGGCCAGGTACTCAAGGCCGTTCTCTTCGGCAAACTTCCGTGAGGAGAGCACGAGGGCGGAGGCGCCGTCGGACAGGGGGGAGGAATTGCCCGCCGTGATGGTGCCGTCGGTGACGAACGCCGCCCGCAGGCCCGCCAGTGAGCCGACAGTTGTGTCCGGCCGGATCCCCTCGTCCGAGGCCAGGACAATCGGCTCGCCTTTGCGCTGCTTGACGCTGATGGGGGCGATTTCGCCGTCGAACACACCGTCCTTGGCGGCCCGCGCGGCGCGCTGGTGGGACGCTGCCGCCACTTCGTCCTGGGAGCTGCGGTCAATGCCCAGCGAAAGGTTCTTGGTCTCGGTGGACAGGCCCATGGATTGCCCGTCGAAAGCGTCGGTCAGGCCGTCGTGCGCTGCAACATCCAGGGCCTGGATGGACCCGTAGGTCCAGCCCTGCCGGGAACCGGGGAGGATGTGCGGCGCGCGGGACATCGACTCCTGGCCGCCGGCTATAACGACGGCGGCGTCGCCGCTGCGGATCATTCGGGCCGCGTCGATGACGGCAGTTAGCCCGGACAGGCAGACCTTGTTGATGGTCACACTGGGAACGTTCCAGCCGATTCCGGCCGCGATGGCGCTCTGCCGTGCAGGGTTCTGGCCCGCGCCGGCCTGCAGCACCTGTCCCATGATGACAGAGTCCACCTGCTCGGCCTTTACACCGCTGGCGGCCAGGGCCGCCCGGATGGCGTGTGCGCCGAGTTCTACGGCCGTGAAACTTGCGAGCTGGCCGTTGAGGCGCCCCTGGGGGGTGCGGGCGGCGGCGAGGATGACAACATCATTGTTGTCTGCAGAGTGGCTCATGGTTGTCTCTTCCAATCGTGAACGTTGTACAGCAAGGCTATCGTGACCCCAGTCACGGGGCCATCCGGCGGCCTGTGGCACAGGGGGTGGACACCCCAGCCGGGAGCCGGGTCCAGTGCTTGCAATCGCGGGCGAAGTGGGGTAGACAAGTAGGTTGCTTTGCCGTATCGTAGATATTTGCGTCTTCCCTGTTTACCTTCAGCCTTCATATAGCGGTGGGCTTAGCCTGGCAGCTGCGCCATCATTGTGCCGTCTACAACGTGCACCACCATGGCCAGCGCGGGTCCCGGGTCATATAGCGGAACCGGACTGGTAGCACTGCGGAGTCACTCCGCAGGGTGCATAGCGGGGGAGATCTGAAAACGCCTGAAGGTCTGTGGAAGGATCCCTCTTGGTCGCCTCGAGCACCTCTAATGTAAACAACGCTGCAACCGCTATCAATGCCGACAGTACCGACGGTGCAACCCGCCGGCTCTCATTCGCAAAGATTCACGAACCTCTTGACGTTCCGAACCTGCTTGCCCTGCAGACGGACAGCTTTGACTGGCTGGTCGGAAACGAACGCTGGCAGGCACGCGTCGCCAAAGCCGTCGAAGAAGGCGACCTCAGCGTCGCCACCTCCTCGGGTTTGTCGGACATCTTTGAAGAGATCTCCCCGATCGAGGATTTCCAGGGCACCATGTCCCTGAGCTTCTCGGAGCCGGAGTTCGCTGATCCGAAGTACACCATGGCTGAATGCAAGGACCGGGACGCAACGTACTCGGCTCCGCTGTATGTCAAGGCCGAATTCATGAACAACAACACGGGCGAAATCAAGCAGCAGACCGTGTTCATGGGTGACTTCCCGCTGATGACCGAGAAGGGCACCTTCGTCGTCAACGGCACCGAGCGTGTTGTTGTCTCGCAGCTGGTCCGTTCCCCGGGCGCCTACTTTGAGCGCACCGCCGACAAGACCAGCGACAAGGACATCTTCACCGCGAAGATCATCCCGTCCCGCGGCGCCTGGTTTGAACTCGAAATCGACAAGCGCGACCAGGTCGGCGTTCGCCTCGACCGTAAGCGCAAGCAGTCCGTCACGGTGCTGCTGAAGGCCCTCGGCTGGACCGAAGGCCAGATCCTCGAAGAGTTCGGCCAGTACGACTCCATGCGCGCGACGCTGGAGAAGGACGCCACCGAAACCCGCGAAGATGCCTTGCTGGACATCTACCGGAAGCTCCGACCGGGCGAGCCGCCCACGGTCGAGGCTGCCCAGTCCCTGCTGGACAACCTGTACTTCAACTCCAAGCGCTACGATCTGGCCAAGGTTGGCCGCTACAAGATCAACCGCAAGCTCGGCATCGACCGCTCCCTTGGTGACAAGGAAGCCTCAGTGCTGCACGTTGAAGACATCGTCGCCATGATCAAGTTCCTCGTTGCCCTGCACGCCGGTGAGAAGACCCTCACGGGTAAGCGCGACGGCCAGGACCACGAGCTCCGTGTGGAGATCGATGACATCGACCACTTCGGCAACCGCCGTATCCGCGCCGTCGGCGAGCTCATCGAGAACCAGGTCCGCACCGGCCTGTCCCGGATGGAGCGCGTTGTCCGCGAACGGATGACGACCCAGGACGTCGAGGCCATCACGCCGCAGACCCTGATCAACATCCGTCCCGTTGTGGCAGCAATCAAGGAGTTCTTCGGAACCTCCCAGCTGTCCCAGTTTATGGACCAGAACAACCCGCTCTCGGGTCTGACCCACAAGCGCCGCCTGTCCGCACTCGGCCCGGGCGGTCTGTCCCGTGACCGTGCAGGCATGGAAGTCCGAGACGTTCACCCGTCCCACTACGGACGTATGTGCCCCATCGAAACTCCTGAAGGCCCGAACATCGGCCTGATCGGTTCGCTGGCGTCCTACGGGCGGATCAACCCGTTCGGATTCATCGAAACCCCGTACCGCCTCGTGGCTGAAGGGGTCGTCTCCGACGAGGTCGAGTACCTCACGGCCGATGACGAAGCTGAAGTCCTGATTGCACAGGCCAACGCTCCGCTCGATCAGAACAAGAAGTTCGCCGAGGATACCGTCCTCGTGCGTGCCCGTGGTGGTGGAGGCGAGCCCGTGCTGGTTCCCGCCGCCGAGGTCGAGTTCATGGACGTCTCCCCGCGCCAGATGGTGTCAGTGGCTACCGCCCTGATCCCGTTCCTCGAGCATGACGATGCCAACCGCGCACTTATGGGTGCCAACATGCAGCGCCAGGCCGTGCCGCTGGTCCGTTCCGAGGCGCCGTTCGTCGGCACCGGCATGGAGCGTGCCGCAGCCGTCGACGCCGGTGACGTCACCATCGCGAAGAAGGCAGGTGTGGTGACCGAGGTCTCCGCTGAGCTGGTCATCGTGTTGAACGACGACGGTACGGAAACCAACTACCGCATCAACAAGTTCGCCCGCTCCAACCAGGGCAACTGCTACAACAACCGCGTTCTGGTGAACGAAGGCCAGCGCCTGGAAGTCGGCGGCATCATCGCTGACGGCCCGGCAACGGACCAGGGCGAACTGGCCCTCGGTAAGAACCTGCTCGTGGCATTTATGTCATGGGAAGGCCACAACTTCGAGGATGCCATCATCCTGTCCCAGCGGATCGTGGCTGAGGACGTTCTTTCCTCCATCCACATCGAGGAGCACGAGATCGACGCCCGCGACACCAAGCTTGGTGCCGAGGAAATCACCCGTGACATCCCCAACGTGTCCGAGGAAGTCCTCGCCGGCCTGGACGAGCGCGGCATCATCCACATCGGTGCCGAGGTTGAAGCAGGCGACATCCTGGTCGGAAAGGTCACCCCGAAGGGCGAGACCGAGCTGACCCCGGAAGAGCGCCTGCTGCGCGCCATCTTCGGTGAGAAGTCCCGCGAAGTGCGTGACACCTCCCTGAAGGTTCCGCACGGTGAGTCGGGCACTGTAATCGGTGTCCGCGTCTTCGACCGCGACAACGACGACGAGCTGCCCCCGGGCGTCAACCAGCTGGTCCGGGTGTACGTCGCTGCCAAGCGCAAGATCACCGACGGCGACAAGCTTGCCGGCCGTCACGGCAACAAGGGTGTTATCTCCAAGATCCTTCCGATCGAGGACATGCCCTTCCTTGCCGACGGTACCCCCGTTGATATTGTCCTGAACCCGCTGGGTGTTCCGGGCCGTATGAACGTCGGCCAGGTGCTGGAAACGCACCTCGGCTGGGTTGCCAAGACCGGCTGGAAGATCGAGGGCGAGCCCGAGTGGGTCAAGCAGCTGCCGAACCTGCCGCGCGAGAGTGGCCAGACCACTGTCGCTACGCCGGTCTTCGATGGTGCGCGGGAAGAGGAAATCACCGGTCTCCTCGACTCCACCAACGTCACCCGCGACGGCGTCCGCCTGATCAACTCCTCAGGCAAAACCCGCCTCTTCGACGGCCGCTCCGGCGAGCCGTTCCCGGATCCGATCTCGGTCGGCTACATGTACATCCTGAAACTCCACCACCTGGTGGACGACAAGATCCACGCGCGCTCCACCGGCCCGTACTCCATGATCACGCAGCAGCCGCTGGGTGGTAAGGCACAGTTCGGTGGCCAGCGCTTCGGTGAAATGGAAGTGTGGGCGCTCGAAGCTTACGGTGCCGCTTACACGCTTCAGGAACTTCTCACGATCAAGTCGGATGATATCCACGGTCGTGTGAAGGTCTACGAAGCCATCGTCAAGGGCGAGAACATCCCCGAGCCGGGCGTTCCTGAGTCCTTCAAGGTCTTGATCAAGGAAATGCAGTCGCTGTGCCTGAACGTGGAAGTTCTTTCCACGGACGGAACCACAATTGAAATGCGTGACTCTGATGACGCAGTCTTCACGGCTGCGGAAGAACTGGGCATCGATCTGTCTCGTGCAGAGCCCAGTTCCGTAGAAGAGGTTTAGCAGGCGTCCGACGGCGGGTGGTCCCCATCCGCCGTCGGCACCTCCCTCTTCCCGTAACCCAAGACTTCAGAATTTAGAGAACAAGAGAGAACAGGGACCATATGTCCAGCGAATCCTCCTTCGGCCTCATGCAGATCGGCCTCGCCACCGCGGAAGACATCCGTGGCTGGTCTTACGGCGAGGTTAAGAAGCCGGAAACCATCAACTACCGCACGCTCAAGCCTGAGAAGGACGGCCTCTTCTGCGAGAAGATCTTCGGCCCGTCCCGCGACTGGGAGTGCTACTGCGGTAAGTACAAGCGCGTGCGCTTCAAGGGCATCATCTGCGAGCGGTGTGGCGTTGAAGTCACCCGCGCCAAGGTGCGCCGTGAGCGTATGGGCCACATCGAGCTGGCCGCCCCGGTCACGCACATCTGGTACTTCAAGGGTGTTCCGTCCCGTCTGGGCTACCTCCTTGACCTGGCACCGAAGGACCTCGAAAAGGTCATCTACTTCGCCGCCTACATGATCACGAGCGTCGACGCCGACAGCCGCCACGAAGAACTGCCCAACCTCCAGGTTGAGCACGACATCGAGAAGAAGCAGCTGATCGACAACCGCGACTCCGACATCGCCACGATCGCCCGCGACCTCGAGAACGAGCTTGCCCGTCTCGAAGGCGAAGGCGCCAAGGCTGCCGACAAGAAGAAGGCCCGCGACTCCGCCGACCGCCAGATGGCTAACGTCCGCAAGCGCGCGGATGCTGAAATCGAGCGCCTCGAGCAGGTCTGGGACCGGTTCAAGAACCTCAAGGTCGCCGACCTCGAAGGTGACGAAGGCCTGTACCGCGAACTGCGTGACCGCTACGGCATGTACTTCGAAGGCTCCATGGGTGCCGAGGCGATCAAGAAGCGTCTTGAGAACTTCGACATGCAGGCCGAGTCGGACATGCTCCGGGACATCATCGCCAACGGCAAGGGCCAGCGCAAGACCCGCGCCCTGAAGCGGCTCAAGGTGGTCAACGCCTTCCTGACGACCAACAACAGCCCGCTCGGCATGGTGCTGGACGCGGTCCCGGTGATCCCGCCGGAACTGCGCCCGATGGTCCAGCTGGACGGCGGCCGCTTCGCGACCTCCGACCTCAACGACCTCTACCGCCGCGTGATCAACCGCAACAACCGGCTCAAGCGCCTGCTTGACCTCGGCGCTCCGGAGATCATCGTCAACAACGAGAAGCGGATGCTTCAGGAAGCCGTTGACAGCCTCTTCGACAACGGCCGCCGCGGCCGTCCGGTCACCGGACCGGGCAACCGTCCGCTGAAGTCCCTGTCCGACATGCTCAAGGGCAAGCAGGGCCGGTTCCGCCAGAACCTCCTCGGCAAGCGCGTTGACTACTCCGGCCGTTCGGTCATCGTCGTCGGCCCGCAGCTGAAGCTGCACCAGTGTGGTCTGCCGAAGCAGATGGCGCTGGAGCTCTTCAAGCCGTTCGTGATGAAGCGCCTGGTTGACCTCAACCACGCGCAGAACATCAAGTCGGCCAAGCGGATGGTTGAGCGTTACCGCCCGCAGGTCTGGGACGTCCTCGAAGAGATCATCACCGAGCACCCCGTGCTGCTGAACCGTGCACCCACCCTGCACCGTCTCGGCATCCAGGCGTTCGAACCGCAGCTTGTTGAAGGCAAGGCAATCCAGCTTCACCCGCTGGTTTGTGGCGCCTTCAACGCCGACTTCGACGGCGACCAGATGGCAGTGCACCTGCCGCTGAGCCCCGAAGCCCAGGCGGAAGCCCGGATCCTGATGCTGTCCTCGAACAACATCCTGAAGCCGTCCGACGGCCGCCCGGTGACCCTGCCGTCGCAGGATATGATCATCGGTCTCTACCACCTGACCACCAAGCGTGTCGGTTCAGCTGGCGAAGGCCGGATCTTCTCCTCGGTGTCGGAAGCCATCATGGCGTACGACCTGCACGAGCTGCACCTGAACTCCCAGGTCAAGATCCGGCTGGAGGGCTTTGTCCCTTACGCCGGCTGGGAAGCTCCGGAAGGCTACGAGCCGGGTCAGACCGTGCTCGTCCAGACCTCCCTGGGCCAGGTCCTCTTCAACGAGACCCTGCCCGCGGACTACCCGTGGGTGGAGAACGTTGCGGACAAGGGCGAACTGTCCACGATCGTCAACGATCTCGCAGAGCGCTACCCGAAGGTGATCACGGCGGCAACGCTGGACAACCTGAAGGATGCCGGTTTCTACTGGGCCACCCGGTCCGGCGTTACCGTCGCCATCTCCGACATCGAGGTACCCAAGGACAAGCCGCGGATCCTCGCCGGTTACGAGACCATGGCTGCCAAGATCCAGGGACAGTACGACAAGGGCCTGATCGACGACGACGAGCGTCGCCAGGAACTGATCGAGATCTGGAACAAGGCAACCAACGAAATCGCCCAGGCGATGCGTGACAGCCTGTCGCCGATGAACACCATCAACCGCATGGTCTCCTCGGGCGCACGTGGTAACTGGATGCAGGTTCGCCAGATCGCGGGTATCCGTGGCCTGGTGGCTAACCCTAAGGGCGAGATCATCCCGCGTCCGATCAAGTCCTCCTACCGCGAGGGCCTGTCGGTGCTGGAATACTTCATCGCCACGCACGGTGCCCGTAAGGGTCTGGCCGATACCGCACTGCGTACCGCCAACTCGGGTTACCTGACCCGCCGTCTGGTGGACGTCTCGCAGGACGTTATCGTTCGGGAAGAAGACTGCGGCACCGAGCGCGGCCTGATGACCGCCATTGCCGTGGCTGACGCCAACGGTGAGCTGGTCCTGGACGAGAACGTTGAGAACAGCGCGTACGCCCGGACCCTGGCCGTGGATGTCGTTGACTCCAAGGGCAAGGTTCTGGCAGCGGGCGGCACCGACTGCGGCGACGTTGTTATTGCCGAACTGTTCGCCGCCGGCATCACCGAGGTCAAGGTCCGCTCCGTACTCACCTGTGAGTCCAGCGTCGGCACCTGCGCCCTGTGCTACGGCCGTTCGCTCGCCACTGGTAAGACCGTCGACATCGGAGAGGCCGTGGGCATCATCGCCGCACAGTCCATCGGTGAGCCGGGTACCCAGCTGACGATGCGTACGTTCCACACCGGTGGTGCTGTCTCCTCCAGCGGCGGCGACGACATCACCCAGGGTCTGCCCCGTATCCAGGAGCTCTTTGAAGCCCGTACTCCGAAGGGTGTCGCGCCGATTGCTGAAGCAGCCGGCCGGATCACCATCGAAGAGTCCGAGCGCCAGATGCGCCTGGTCATCACCCCGGATGACGGATCCGAAGAGATCGCTTACCCGGTGCTGCGCCGTTCACGTCTTCTCATCGAAGACGGCGATCACGTCAGCGTCGGCCAGAAGCTCATCAACGGTCCGGTCGACCCCAAGCAGGTTCTGCGCATCATGGGCCCCCGGGCCGCGCAGAAGTTCCTGGTGGACGAAGTCCAGGGTGTGTACCGCAGCCAGGGCATCGGTATCCACGACAAGCACGTCGAGGTTATCGTCCGCCAGATGCTGCGCCGCGTCACTGTCATCGAGTCCGGCGAATCGGATCTGCTGCCCGGCGAGCTCGCCGAGCGCAGCCGCTTCGAAGATGCCAACCGCCGTGTTGTGTCCGAGGGCAAGACGCCGGCTTCCGGCCGTCCCGAGCTGATGGGCATCACCAAGGCGTCCCTGGCGACCGAGTCCTGGCTGTCCGCAGCTTCCTTCCAGGAAACCACCCGCGTCCTGACGCAGGCGGCCATGGAAGGCAAGAGCGATCCGCTGCTCGGCCTGAAGGAAAACGTCATCATCGGTAAGCTCATCCCGGCCGGCACGGGTCTCCCGCGCTACACCGAGGTCACGGTGGAGCCCACTGAAGAAGCAAAGGCCAATCTGTTTACCGGCCCCAGCGCGTTCAGTGACTTCTCCTACGATTCCCTGGGCGGCGACGGAGCTCCTGAGTTCCACGCCATCCCGCTGGATGACTACGACCTGGGCAGCGACTTCCGCTAAGCCGCCAGTTCGACGCCGGGCCCCGTCACCGCTCCGCCTAACAGCGGAGCTGAGGCGGGGCCTTTGCGTTTGCTGGGTTCGATTAAGGGCTGGCAGCGGGCCGTGTTAGACTTGAAACTAATTGTTATTGTGGCAGTGGATGAGTGCGCCGGTTACAGCTGAAAGGCTGGGCCAGGACGACGTTTCCGGTTTGCAGGGTTCTTGTGCAACGTATGCCACATTTTCGCATGCCTAGGGGCAAGGGTGGGCATTAGTCCGCGGATCCCGGCGTGCGGCCCGACTATTAAGGCTTCGCCTCAGCTGCTCTGGAGAGAACTTCAAAGCTCGAGCGGCGGGGCGCAGCGACAAGAGAGCGGCCGCCAACGGCCGCTCCGGATAAAACGGAGAACACGAGAGTGCCTACGATTAACCAGCTGGTCCGCAAGGGCCGCACGCCTAAGGTCAAGAAGACCAAGGCCCCCGCGCTTAACGGCAGCCCGATGCGCCGCGGTGTTTGCACCCGCGTCTACACAACAACCCCGAAGAAGCCGAACTCGGCTCTGCGTAAGGTTGCACGTGTCCGCCTCAACGGTGGCGTTGAAGTTACCGCCTACATCCCCGGCGTGGGCCACAACCTGCAGGAGCACTCCATTGTGCTCGTCCGTGGTGGTCGCGTTAAGGACCTTCCGGGTGTCCGCTACAAGATCGTCCGTGGTGCCCTCGATACCCAGGGTGTCAAGAACCGTAAGCAGGCTCGTAGCCGCTACGGCGCAAAGATGGAGAAGAAGTAATATGCCTCGCAAGGGTCCGGCCCCCAAGCGGCCGCTAGTTCTAGATCCCGTTTACGGCTCCCCGCTGGTCACCCAGTTGATCAACAAGGTGCTCGTTGACGGCAAGAAGTCCACCGCCGAGCGTATCGTTTACGGTGCACTCGAAGGTGCTCGTGCCAAGTCCGGCGGCGACCCGGTTGCAGCCCTCAAGAAGGCCATGGAGAACGTCAAGCCTTCCCTCGAGGTCCGCTCGCGCCGCGTCGGTGGCGCTACCTACCAGGTTCCGGTTGAGGTCAAGCCGGGCCGCTCCACCGCCCTCGCCCTGCGCTGGCTGGTTGGGTACTCCAAGGCCCGCCGCGAGAAGACGATGACCGAGCGCCTCCAGAACGAAATTCTGGATGCCTCCAACGGTCTCGGTGCCGCTGTGAAGCGCCGCGAAGACACCCACAAGATGGCCGAGTCCAACAAGGCCTTCGCACACTACCGCTGGTAATACTTCCCGGACGCCGCCGGCTCAACCGAGCCGGCGGCGGACGTGCAGTCCATCCGAAAGGGAGACACCGTGGCACAGGACGTGCTTACTGACCTTAGCAAGGTCCGCAATATCGGCATTATGGCCCACATTGATGCCGGCAAGACCACTACTACCGAGCGCATCCTGTTTTACACAGGTGTGAACCACAAAATCGGCGAGACGCACGACGGCGCTTCGACGACTGACTGGATGGAACAGGAAAAGGAACGCGGCATTACCATCACGTCTGCCGCCGTGACCTGCTTCTGGGAGAACAACCAGATCAACATCATTGACACCCCCGGGCACGTTGACTTCACTGTTGAGGTGGAGCGCTCCTTGCGCGTCCTCGACGGTGCCGTTGCCGTGTTCGATGGCAAGGAAGGTGTGGAGCCGCAGTCTGAGACTGTCTGGCGCCAGGCGGACAAGTACAACGTCCCGCGCATCTGCTTCGTCAACAAGATGGACAAGCTCGGTGCTGATTTCTACTTCACCGTAGATACCATCATCAGCCGCCTCGGCGCCAAGCCGCTGGTTATGCAGCTGCCGATCGGCGCCGAGAACGACTTCGTCGGCGTCGTCGACCTGCTCTACATGCGCGCACTGGTGTGGCCCGGCGACTCCAAGGGTGACGTCACCATGGGTGCCAAGTACGAGATCCGCGAGATCCCGGCGGACCTCCAGGAAAAGGCCGAGGAGTACCGCGCAACGCTCGTTGAGACCGTAGCGGAGTCCTCCGAAGAGCTGATGGAGAAGTACCTCGAAGGTGAAGAAATCACCACCGATGAACTCAAGGCCGGCATCCGAAAGATGACGATCAACTCCGAGCTGTACCCGGTCTTCTGCGGCTCCGCGTTCAAGAACCGCGGCGTCCAGCCGATGCTCGATGCCGTGGTGGACTACCTGCCGAACCCGCTCGACGTCCCGCCGATGATCGGTCACGATCCCCGCGACGAAGAGAAGGAACTGACGCGCAAGCCGTCTTCCGAGGAGCCGTTCTCGGCTCTGGCTTTCAAGATCGCTACGCACCCGTTCTTCGGTCAGCTCACCTTCATCCGCGTGTACTCCGGTCACGTGGAGGCAGGCTCCCAGGTGGTCAACTCCACCAAGGGCAAGAAGGAGCGCATCGGCAAGCTGTTCCAGATGCACGCCAACAAGGAAATGCCCGTTGAGGGCGCTACCGCCGGCCACATCTACGCAGCGATCGGTCTGAAGGACACCACCACGGGCGACACCCTGTGTGACTCTTCGAACCAGATCGTCCTGGAGTCCATGAGCTTCCCGGAGCCCGTGATCTCTGTTGCGATCGAGCCGAACACCAAAGGCGACCAGGAGAAGCTTTCCACGGCCATCCAGAAGCTCTCCGCTGAGGACCCGACCTTCCAGGTCTCCCTCAACGAGGACACGGGCCAGACCATCATCGCCGGCATGGGCGAACTCCACCTGGATATCCTGGTGGACCGCATGCGCCGCGAATTCAAGGTCGAGGCGAACGTGGGCAAGCCCCAGGTCGCTTACCGCGAAACCATCAAGCGTGCTGTGGAGCGTCACGACTACACACACAAGAAGCAGACCGGTGGTTCGGGCCAGTTCGCTAAGATCCAGATTGCGATCGAGCCGCTGGACACGTCCGAGGGCGAGATGTACGAGTTCTCGAACAAGGTCACCGGCGGCCGCATTCCGCGCGAATACATTCCCTCGGTTGACGCTGGCATCCAGTCTGCGCTGAACGACGGCGTCCTGGCCGGCTACCCGGTTGTCGGCATCAAGGCCACGCTGATTGACGGCGCGTACCACGACGTTGACTCCTCGGAAATGGCGTTCAAGATCGCCGGGCGGATGGCTTTCAAGGAAGCTGCACGCAAGGCGAACCCCGTTCTGCTCGAACCGCTGATGGATGTCGAGGTCCGCACCCCTGAGGAATACATGGGTGAAGTAATCGGTGACCTCAACTCCCGCCGCGGCCAGATGCAGTCCATGGAAGACGCGCAGGGTGTCAAGGTCATCCGTGCGCACGTCCCGCTGTCCGGCATGTTCGGCTACATCGGTGACCTGCGCTCGAAGACCCAGGGCCGTGCTGTGTACTCCATGACGTTCAACAGCTACGCCGAGGTCCCGAAGGCAGTCGCCGACGAGATCATCCAGAAGAACCGCGGCGAGTAGCCTCCAAGGCTTCCGCAGCAACAAACTCGGGTGCGTTTCCGGTTCCGGAAATTCACCTGGTGCAGGTGGCCGGCTTCGGTCCGCCGGACCGGCCACCAGCACCGACAGGCTCAAGGGACTAGTATTAGTTCCTGAATCTGCAATTTCATCAATCCAAAGCCCCCCAAGTAGACTTACTGAAGTTTCGCCGCGACAAGCGCGGTCGAAGGGTAAGTCATTTGAAAACGTTCTAGGAGGAACCTGTGGCAAAGGCAAAGTTCGAGCGGACTAAGCCGCACGTTAACATCGGCACCATTGGTCACGTTGACCACGGTAAGACGACGTTGACGGCCGCGATTTCCAAGGTGCTGTACGACAAGTACCCGACTCTCAACGAGCAGCGCGACTTCGCGTCCATTGACTCTGCTCCCGAAGAGCGTCAGCGCGGCATTACCATCAACATCTCCCACGTTGAGTACCAGACCGAGAAGCGCCACTACGCACACGTAGACGCTCCGGGTCACGCTGACTACATCAAGAACATGATCACCGGTGCCGCACAGATGGACGGTGCGATCCTTGTGGTTGCCGCCACTGACGGCCCGATGGCTCAGACCCGCGAGCACGTTCTGCTGGCCCGCCAGGTTGGCGTTCCCTACCTGCTGGTCGCGCTGAACAAGTCGGACATGGTCGATGACGAAGAGCTCCTCGACCTCGTCGAAATGGAAGTTCGCGAGCTGCTTTCGGCTCAGGGCTTCGATGGCGACAACGCCCCGGTTGTGCGCGTTTCCGGTCTGAAGGCCCTCGAAGGCGACCCGGTTTGGGTCAAGTCCGTCGAGGACCTTATGGAAGCTGTCGACGAGTCCGTTCCGGACCCCGTCCGTGACCGTGACAAGCCGTTCCTGATGCCGATCGAAGATGTCTTCACGATCACCGGCCGTGGCACCGTTGTAACGGGCCGCGCCGAGCGTGGAACCCTCGCCATCAACTCCGAGGTCGAGATCGTCGGCATCCGCCCGGTCCAGAAGACCACGGTGACCGGTATCGAGATGTTCCACAAGCAGCTCGACGAAGCATGGGCCGGCGAGAACTGTGGCCTCCTGCTCCGCGGTCTGAAGCGTGACGATGTTGAGCGTGGCCAGGTTGTCGTCAAGCCGGGTTCCATCACCCCGCACACCGACTTCGAGGCTAACGTCTACATCCTCTCCAAGGACGAAGGCGGGCGTCACAACCCGTTCTACTCCAACTACCGCCCGCAGTTCTACTTCCGCACCACGGACGTAACCGGCGTTATCACCCTGCCGGAAGGCACGGAAATGGTTATGCCCGGCGACAACACTGAAATGAGCGTTGCGCTCATCCAGCCCATCGCCATGGAAGACGGCCTCGGCTTCGCTATCCGCGAAGGCGGCCGCACCGTTGGTTCGGGACGCGTTACCAAGATCCTCAAGTAATACTTGCTGATCCGAGTTAGTCGCTGACCGGTCCGGCCGCCTGACGGCCGCCGTTAAGCAAGGAACAGCCCCGCTGCACTGCAGCGGGGCTGTTCTTTTTAACGTCCTGCTACCGTTGCAGGTGAAGAGAGGAGTCCGGCATGGAATGGATCATTTTCCTCGTGGTTGTCCTTGCTGTCGTCGCGGGCGGCTTGTGGGCCAAGAGGTACTTCCGGCACGAAATCAAGCGGGCGAAGCGGATCGACCGCGCCAACAAGCGCCAGTAGCCGCGCCGGCGGGCTAGGGATCGGATCGACCTTTCCGGGCCCGGCTTAGTGCCTGATACCAGTAGAACGAGTCCTTGGGCGTGCGCTCCTGGGTGTCAAAATCCACGTGGATCAGGCCGAAGCGCTGAGAATAGCCGGCCGCCCATTCAAAGTTGTCCATCAGGGTCCACACGTAGTAACCAAGCAGTTCAACGTCCTCGGCGACGCCGCCAGGCGCCGTCGCATCCAGGGCATGGCCCAGATGGGCCGCGATGTATTTGATCCGGTCCGCATCCGCTATGGCGCCGGAGACGTGGTCGGGCTCCGGAAAGCTGGCGCCGCTTTCGGTGATATACAGCGGGGGCAGCGCTGCTCCATAGCGGTCTTTCAGCTCACGGAGCAGCAGGCCCAGGTACTCCGGTGCCACCGGCCAGCCAAATCCAGTGGTCGGGTACTCCGGGAATGCCACCAGGTGGAAGGGCATCTTCAGCATGGCGTCCACGTTGCCCGCAGGGGTGTCGCCCTGGCCGCGTCCGGTCGCGACCTTCACCGGATAGTAATAGTTCAGCCCGTAAAAATCGAGGGGCTGGTGGATGGTCCGGAGGTCGTCGTCGGAGGCATTGCCGAGTGCGCGGAACCAGGGCCTCGCGATCAGGGGGACCTTCGGGTACCGCCCCAGGAGGATCGGATCCGCATAGACCCGGTTAAGGACCAGGTCAAAGATGTCGGCAAGCATCCGGTCCGTGACCGACCGGCCGGCCGGCCGCACCGGGGAGTGCAGGTTGGTGACACCCACGGCGCCGGCAACTCCCTCGGCCCGCAGCGCCTGTACGGCGAGGCCGTGGCCCAACAGCTGGTGGTGGACGGCGGGCAGGGAGTCAAAGAGCAGCTCCCGGCCCGGCGCGTGCACCCCCAGGGCGTAGCCGTTGAGCGTCACGGATGCCGGTTCGTTCAGCGTTACCCACTGTGAAACGCGATCACCGAACCGGCGGCCGGCGGCCGCACTGTACTCCGCGAAGCGCTCCGCTGTGGAGCGGTTCAGCCAGCCGCCCCGGTGTTCGAGCGGCAGCGGAGTGTCCCAATGGTACAAGGTCGCCATCGGAGCGATGCCGGCCGCGAGCAGCTGGTCAATGAGCCGGTCGTAGAAGTCCAGCCCCTCGGTGTTGAACGGCCCGGACCCCGCCGGCTGGATGCGGGGCCAGGAGAGCGAGAAGCGGTAGGAGTCGACGCCGAGAGTGCGCATCAGCTCGACGTCTTCGGGAGTGCGGTTGTAGTGGTCGCAGGCGACGGCGGGGGAGTGGCCGTCCCGGATGCTGCCTGGTTTCTGGACAAAGGCGTCCCAGCCGGAGGGGCCGCGGCCGCCGGCGTCCAGCGAACCTTCGATCTGGAAGGCGGCCGAGGCGACGCCCAACAGGAAATCCGGGCTCAAGCGGTCGGCAAGAGCCTGCAGCGCCACAGCATCCTGCACGGTCATCTGCCCATCATCCCCACGCTGCCTGCTGAAGGCAATGAGTGTCCATCCGTTCCGGCGTCGACCGGGCTGAGAGACTGCCGCTGGCGCGGTGCCCGGACCGCCCGCCGCGGCTGCCGATTCGCTTCTGCCCATAAATTCCGGCATACTAGATGAGTTGTTCAAGCGCTCTTTCGCGTCCCGATCCGGATAATGCCGGGTGTCAGGGTCCAAGTAGGAGACCAAACATAACCCACTCCCCATGGAACTGCGGATGTGTATGCGTGAAAAGCGCGACACGCCCGACCGCGGGGGTCGGTTACGCCGGCAGGTTGAGGAACCCGGATTTGTCCGGATTCAGCTTGTGCGGCGGGTGGTAGTTACGACTTCAATTGCCTCGGCAGCCACATGCAACACGCAAGTAAACAGAGCAGCCCTCACTGGAGCAGCACTAACTGAAAGAGAGTCAGGCGACATGGCGGGACAAAAAATCCGCATCCGGCTGAAGTCATACGACCACGAGGTCATTGACGTTTCAGCACGGAAGATCGTTGAGACGGTCACGCGCGCAGGCGCCACGGTAGTAGGCCCTGTGCCGCTGCCGACGGAGAAGAACATCTACTGCGTCATCCGCTCTCCGCACAAGTACAAGGACAGCCGTGAGCACTTCGAAATGCGTACTCACAAGCGTCTGATCGACATCATCGACCCCACGCCCAAGGCTGTTGATTCGCTTATGCGTCTCGACCTGCCGGCCGACGTGAACATCGAAATCAAGCTCTAGGGAGGTGCTGAGAGACTATGACCGCAACCCGTAACGTAAAGGGCCTGCTGGGCACGAAGCTCGGCATGACCCAGGTCTGGGACGAGAACAACAAGCTCATCCCCGTCACTGTGGTCCAGGCTGACTCCAACGTCATCACGCAGCTGCGCAATGCAGACACTGATGGCTATGTCGCCGTTCAGATCGGCTACGGCCAGATCGATCCCCGCAAGGTCACCAAGCCGCTGGCTGGTCACTTTGAAAAGGCAGGCGTCACGCCTCGCCGCCACGTCGTCGAACTGCGCACTGCAGATGCTGACTCTTACGAGCTGGGCCAGGAGCTCTCCGTAGAGCTCTTCGAAGCCGGCCAGAAGATCGACGTTGTTGGCACCACCAAGGGCAAGGGCTTCGCCGGTGTAATGAAGCGTCACGGCTTCCACGGCGTTGGAGCTTCCCACGGTGCACACAAGAACCACCGCAAGCCCGGTTCCATCGGTGGCGCATCCACCCCGAGCCGCGTCTTCAAGGGCATGAAAATGGCCGGCCGCATGGGCGCCGTTCGTCACACCACGCTGAACCTCACGGTCCACGCGGTTGACGTCGAGAAGTCGCTGCTCCTGATCAAGGGCGCCGTCCCCGGCGCCCGCGGCCAGGTCGTACTCGTACGCACCGCCGTGAAGGGAGCCTAGTTCAATGACTAGCACTGTCAAGGTTGACCTGCCTGCAGAGATCTTCGACGTACAGACCAACGTGCCGTTGCTGCACCAGGTCGTCGTTGCCCAGCTCGCTGCTGCTCGCCAGGGTACCCACAAGACCAAGACCCGCGCCGAGGTTTCCGGTGCAGGTCGCAAGCCGTTCAAGCAGAAGGGCACCGGCCGCGCCCGTCAGGGTTCAATCCGTGCTCCTCACATGACCGGTGGTGGCGTTGTCCACGGCCCCACGCCGCGTGACTACAGCCAGCGCACCCCCAAGAAGATGATTGCTGCTGCACTGCGCGGCGCTCTCTCTGACCGCGCCCGTAACGGCCGCATCCACGTCGTCGCTGAACTGGTAGCCGGCACCAAGCCGTCCTCCAGCGCAGCACTGGCAACCCTGCGAGGTGTCTCCGAGCGTAAGAACCTGCTCGTTGTCATCGAGCGCGCCAACGACGTTGCTGCACTCTCCGTGCGTAACCTCACGGATGTTCACGTTCTGTACGCAGACCAGCTGAACACCTACGACGTTCTCGTCTCCGATGACGTTGTCTTCACCAAGGCTGCCTACGAAGCATTCGTTGCTGACCGGGCAGTGGCAAAGAACCAGGAGGATGCCAAGTGAGTGCAGCCACCCTCAAGGATCCGCGCGACGTTGTGCTTGCACCCGTCGTCTCGGAAAAGAGCTACGGCCTGATCGACGAGGGCAAGTACACCTTCCTGGTGGACCCCCGCTCGAACAAGACCGAGATCAAGCTGGCCGTGGAGAAAATCTTCTCCGTCAAGGTCGACTCGATCAACACCATCAACCGTGCCGGTAAGCGCAAGCGCACCAAATTCGGATGGGGTACCCGCAAGAACACCAAGCGTGCAATTGTGAGCCTCAAAGAAGGCACTATCGACATCTTCGGCGGTCCGCTCTCGTAGCGGAGACCACTTTAACGAGGAAATAAATTATGGGAATCCGTAAATATAAGCCGACTACCCCGGGCCGTCGCGGCTCGAGCGTAGCGGACTTCACTGAAATCACGCGGTCGACGCCGGAAAAGTCGTTGGTACGTCCCCTCCCGAAAAAGGGTGGCCGTAACAACACCGGTAAGATCACGACCCGTCACAAGGGTGGTGGACACAAGCGCCAGTACCGTCTGATCGACTTCCGTCGCCACGACAAAGACGGCGTCAACGCCCGCGTTGCCGAAATCGAGTACGATCCGAACCGCACGGCTCGCATCGCACTCCTCCACTACGTTGATGGCACCAAGCGTTACATCATCGCCCCGAACAAGCTGTCCCAGGGTGACACGGTGGAAGCAGGTGCCGACGCTGATATCAAGCCCGGCAACAACCTTCCGCTGCGCAACATCCCGGTGGGTACCGTTATCCACGCAGTTGAACTGCGTCCGGGTGGCGGCGCCAAGATGGGCCGCTCTGCCGGCGCATCGATCCAGCTCGTGGCAAAGGAAGGCCGCTTCGCCCAGCTGCGTCTGCCTTCCGGCGAAATCCGCAACGTTGACGTGCGCTGCCGCGCAACCGTCGGCGAGGTCGGCAACGCCGAGCAGTCGAACATCAACTGGGGTAAGGCCGGCCGTATGCGCTGGAAGGGCGTTCGCCCGACCGTCCGTGGTGTCGCCATGAACCCGGTCGACCACCCCCATGGTGGTGGCGAGGGTAAGACGTCCGGTGGACGTCACCCCGTCAACCCGAACGGTAAGCGCGAAGGCCGCACCCGCCGTCCCAACAAAGAGAGCGACAAGCTTATTGTTCGTCGCCGTCGTACTGGCAAGAACAAGCGATAGGAGCCTGGACACATGCCACGCAGCCTGAAAAAAGGTCCCTTCGTTGACCAGCACCTCTTTGTAAAGGTAGCCAGGGAAAACGAAAAGGGCACCAAAAACGTCATCAAGACCTGGTCCCGCCGTTCGATGATCGTCCCCGACATGCTCGGTCACACGATCGCCGTACATGACGGACGCAAGCACATCCCCGTGTTTGTCACTGAGTCGATGGTCGGGCACAAGCTCGGCGAATTCGCTCCCACGCGGACATTCCGCGGCCATGTCAAGGACGACCGTAAGGGCAAGCGCCGCTAGGCGCCTGCACTTACGTCAAAGACGAGAGAAGGAAAGCAATGGAAGCCAAGGCAATTGCGCGTCACATCCGCGTAACGCCTATGAAGGCCCGGCGCGTCGTCAACCTTGTTCGTGGTAAGCAAGCGAATGAGGCTCTGGCAATTCTGAAGTTTGCCCCGCAGGCAGCTTCGGAGCCGGTATTCAAGGTAGTTCAGTCGGCAATCTCCAACGCCCGGGTCCTCGCGGACCGTGACGGCGTGGCGTTTGACGAGGGTGACCTCATCATCAGCGAAATGTATGTTGATGAAGGCCCGACCATGAAGCGGTTTCAGCCGCGAGCCCAGGGTCGTGCATTTCAGATTAAGAAGCGCACGAGCCACATCACCGTGGTAGTCGCTACCCCGGAGAAAGAGGAGGCTCGCTAAGTGGGACAGAAAGTTAACCCGCACGGGTTCCGACTCGGCATCACCACCGATCACGTATCGCACTGGTTTGCTGACAGCACCAAGCCCGGCCAGCGGTACAAGGACTTCGTTCGCGAAGACATCCGGATCCGCCAGCTTATGTCCACGGGCATGGAGCGCGCCGGTATCGCCAAGGTTGAAATCGAGCGCACCCGCGACCGTGTCCGTGTGGATATCCACACTGCACGTCCGGGCATCGTTATCGGCCGCCGCGGTGCAGAAGCAGACCGCATCCGCGGCGAGCTCGAAAAGCTCACCGGCAAGCAGGTTCAGCTGAACATCCTCGAGGTCAAGAACCCCGAGATGGAAGCCCAGCTTGTTGCCCAGGGCGTTGCTGAGCAGCTGACTTCCCGCGTGGCTTTCCGCCGTGCGATGAAGAAGGCCATGCAGTCCGCACAGCGTGCCGGTGCCAAGGGCATCCGGATCGCTTGCTCCGGTCGACTGGGCGGCGCAGAAATGTCCCGCTCGGAGTTCTACCGCGAAGGCCGTGTGCCCCTGCACACCCTCCGCGCGAACATCGACTACGGCTTCTACGAGGCCAAGACCACCTTCGGCCGTATCGGCGTGAAGGTCTGGATCTACAAGGGTGACGTCACCGCCAAGGAACTGGCTCAGCAGGCTGCTGCTGCTCCGTCCCGCGGCCGTGGTGCCAGCGATCGTCCGGGCCGCCCGGGCGGCGCTGACCGTGGTGACCGCCGTCGTCGTAACGATCGCCCGGCTGAGGCTGCACCCGCTGCTGCCGAAGCTCCGGCTGTTGAAGCCGGAGCCGCAGGCACGGCGCAGTCAGTAGAAGGAGGACAGGCTTAAATGCTTATCCCACGTCGAGTCAAGCACCGTAAGCAGCACCACCCGGGTCGTTCCGGCGCTGCAACGGGCGGCACGAAGGTCTCTTTCGGTGAGTGGGGTATCCAGGCTCTGAGCCCGGCATACGTCACCAACCGTCAGATCGAGTCTGCCCGTATCGCGATGACCCGCCACATCAAGCGTGGCGGCAAGGTCTGGATCAACATCTACCCGGACCGTCCGCTGACGAAGAAGCCGGCCGAAACCCGCATGGGTTCCGGTAAGGGTTCTCCGGAATGGTGGGTCTCAAACGTCAAGCCGGGCCGGGTTCTCTTTGAGATCTCCGGGGTCGATGAAGAAACGGCCCGCGAGGCACTGCGCCTGGCGATCCACAAACTCCCGTTGAAGGCACGCATTCTGCGTCGCGAAGGTGGTGAATAGAAATGTCAGTAGGATCCAAGGAACTTGCATCCGCACAGCTGGACGGTTTCGACAACGAGCGACTCGTTGAGGAACTCCGTAAGGCCAAGGAAGAGCTGTTCAACCTGCGTTTCCAGTCCGCCACCGGTCAGCTGGAGAACCACGGTCGGCTGCGCGCGGTAAAGAAGGACATCGCCCGCATCTACACCGTTCTCCGTGAGCGCGAGCTGGGCATTCGTGCCGAGGTTGCCGCACCGGTTGTGGAAGCCAAGGAAGAAAAGAAGTCCAAGAAAGCTGCAACCAAGAAGGCCGACAAGGCTGAAACGGTTGAGACTGAGGAGGACACCAAGTGAGTGAAAAGGACGAGAACGTGACGGAAACTGTTTCCGGCGCAGCTACGGCTGACGAGCGCGGTGACCGTAAGACGAAGCGCGGCTACGTGGTCTCGGACAAGATGGAAAAGACCATTGTTGTCCAGGTCGAGGACCGTGTGAAGCACGCCCTCTATGGCAAGGTCCTTCGCCGCAACACGAAGATCAAGGCTCACGACGAAGAGAACAGCGCCGGCATCGGCGACCTCGTTCTCCTCGCCGAGACCCGCCCGCTCTCCGCTACCAAGCGGTGGCGTCTGGTGGAGATCCTCGAGAAGGCCAAGTAACACCTGCAGCCTCGCTGTGAGTCGAGAAACCCCCGTTCCCTTCTGGGCGCGGGGGTTTCTCCGTTTCCCGCCGGGGTCGCTGCCGTGATATGGGGATACGCCTGAAACGTGCTAAGATTTTGAGTTTGTATGGCGCCCTCTGTGCGCTGTCATCAAACTCGTAAACAAGCGTGCCACGGCATAGTGCCCCCTGCTGCCCCGACCCGTCGGGATTCATCAGGGAAGCAAATGTTTTTGGCACGGGAGTTTAGGCCTGGTCTGGCAAAATCCAGGCAGGTCAAGAGACACCCCGATCAACCGTTCCGCAAGGCTCATTCCGTAGGAAGACTTTCGGTCTGAGAACCCGCGCGACGCAAGGAGTAAATAGTGATTCAGCAGGAGTCGCGACTCAAGGTCGCCGACAACACGGGTGCTAAGGAAATCCTTACCATTCGCGTTCTCGGTGGATCTGGCCGTCGCTACGCAGGCATTGGCGACGTAATCGTCGCTACCGTCAAGGACGCAATTCCGGGCGGCAACGTAAAAAAGGGCGACGTCGTCAAGGCTGTCATCGTCCGTACCAAGAAGGAACGCCGCCGTGCGGATGGTTCCTATATCAAGTTTGACGAGAACGCAGCTGTGATCCTGAAGGCTGACGGTGACCCCCGCGGTACCCGCATCTTCGGACCGGTTGGTCGTGAACTTCGCGATAAGAAGTTCATGAAGATCGTTTCTCTGGCTCCGGAGGTGCTTTAGTCCATGGCTAAGATCAAAAAGGGCGACCTGGTTCAGGTCATCACCGGTGCCAAGGCTGAGCGCGGCGGTGACAAGGGCAAGCAGGGCAAGGTTCTGCGCGTATACCCCGAGTCCAACCGCGTGTTGGTCGAAGGTATCAACCGCGTAACCAAGCACACCAAGGTCGGTCAGTCGCAGCGCGGCACCAAGACCGGTGGCATCGAAGTCGTCGAGGCTACGATCCACATCTCCAACGTGGCACTGGTTGACCCGTCCACCAAAAAGCCCACCCGCGTCGGTTTCCGCACCGAGACCGTTGAGCGCGATGGCGTGAAGCGCGAAGTGCGTGTTCGCGTGGCCAAGAGCTCAGGGAAGGACATCTAATGACTGAGACTCTCGAGACTCCGGCAAGCAAGATCGTTCCTCGTCTGAAGACCAAGTACGCGGATTCCATCAAGAGCACGCTCGTTGAGGAATTCAAGTACGAGAACGTCAACCAGGTTCCCCGTCTGGTGAAGGTCGTTGTGAACATGGGTGTTGGAGATGCCGCCAAGGACTCCAAGCTGATCGACGGCGCTGTCCGCGATCTGACCCTGATCACCGGCCAGAAGCCGCAGGTAACCAAAGCCCGCAAGTCGATCGCGCAGTTCAAGCTGCGCGAAGGCATGCCGATCGGTGCACACGCAACTCTGCGTGGGGACCGTATGTGGGAATTCCTGGACCGTCTGGTCACGCTGGCTCTGCCGCGTATCCGCGACTTCCGGGGCCTCAGCGGCAAGCAGTTCGACGGCAACGGCAACTACACCTTCGGTCTGACCGAGCAGGTTATGTTCCACGAGATCGACCAGGATTCCATCGACCGCGTTCGCGGCATGGACATCACCGTCGTAACCACTGCCAAGACCGACAACGAAGGCCGCTCGCTGCTCAAGGCGCTTGGCTTCCCGTTCAAGACCGAAGATTAATCTAGCTACGTAAAAGGTCCGTCCGTGCTGGTTCCGAACTTGTTCGGCTGCCCAGCACGGTGGAAACCGTTATGAGGAAGGGCAAGAGCCCACCATGACAATGACAGATCCCGTCGCAGACATGCTTACGCGTCTGCGCAACGCAAACTCGGCATACCACGAATCCGTGTCTATGCCGTACAGCAAGCTCAAGGCACGCGTTGCCGACATCCTGAAGGCCGAGGGTTACATCGCCTCCTGGAAAGAAGAAGACGCGGAGGTTGGCAAGAAGCTGACCCTCGAGCTCAAGTTCGGTCCGAACCGCGAGCGTTCAATCGCTGGCGTTCGTCGTATTTCCAAGCCGGGACTGCGCGTTTACGCAAAGTCCACCAACCTGCCGCACGTGCTCGGTGGCCTGGGTGTCGCAATCCTGTCCACCTCTTCCGGCCTCTTGACTGACAAGCAGGCCGGCAAGAAGGGCGTGGGCGGCGAAGTCCTCGCTTACGTCTGGTAACGGGAAAGGAAGAGAATAATGTCACGTATTGGACGTCTCCCCATCACCGTTCCTGCCGGCGTTGAGGTCAAGGTTGACGGCTCTGTCGTCAGCGTCAAGGGTTCCAAAGGCGAGCTGAGCCACACTGTGGCCAGCCCGATCGAGGTTTCCCTGGAAGATGGCACCCTGACCGTCGCCCGCCCGAACGATGAGCGCGCCTCACGTTCGCTGCACGGCCTGACCCGCACCCTGATCGCCAACATGATCCAGGGTGTCACCGCAGGCTACGAGAAGAAGCTTGAAATTGTCGGTACCGGTTACCGCGTTCAGGCAAAGGGAACTGACCTGGAGTTCGCTCTGGGCTACAGCCACCCGGTTAACATCACGGCACCGAACGGCATCACCTTTGCAGTAGAGACCCCGACCAAGCTCTCTGTTTCAGGTATCTCCAAGCAGCAGGTCGGCGAGGTTGCTGCCAACATTCGCAAGCTGCGGAAGCCGGACCCCTACAAGGGCAAGGGCATCCGCTACGCAGGCGAAGTCATCCGCCGCAAGGTCGGAAAGGCTGGTAAGTAACCATGGCGATCGCAATTAACAAGAAGCGTACGAACAAGAGCAAGTCTGCCCAGCGCAGCCGTCGCCAGCTTCGTATCCGCAAGCGCATTTCCGGAACGGCTGTACGTCCTCGTCTGGTCGTCAACCGGTCCGCACGCCACGTATTCGTCCAGGTTGTTGATGACAGCAAGGGCCTGACCGTAGCGAGCGCCTCCACTTTGGAAGCCGACCTTCGTGCATTCGACGGTGACAAGACTGCCAAGGCCAAGCGCGTTGGCGAGCTCGTCGCCGAGCGTGCCAAGGCTGCCGGTATCGAAGCAGTTGTCTTCGACCGCGGTGGTAACAAGTACCACGGCCGGATCGCCGCCGTCGCTGACGGCGCACGTGAAGGTGGGCTGGCACTGTGACCGAAAATAACGAAAAGGACATTCAGGTGACTGAAGCTGTAGCTGCTCCGGCAACTGAGACCGCTGCGCCTGCTGCTGCCGCTGACGGCGCCCGTGGTGGCGCTCGTCGCGGCGAGCGTGGCGACCGCGGCCAGGGCCGTGGCGACCGTGGTGGCCGTGGTGGCCGCGATGGTGGCCGTGAAGCCGAAAAGAGCCAGTTCGTAGAGCGCGTCGTAACCATCAACCGTGTTTCCAAGGTCGTCAAGGGTGGTCGTCGCTTCAGCTTCACCGCCCTCGTCGTCGTCGGTGACGGCAACGGTATGGTCGGCGTTGGCTACGGCAAGGCTAAGGAAGTTCCTGCCGCCATCGCGAAGGGCGTCGAAGAAGCCAAGAAGTCCTTCTTCCGCGTCCCCCGCATCGGCAGCACCATCCCGCACCGCGTTCAGGGTGAAGCCGCCGCAGGCGTTGTTATGCTGCGTCCGGCTTCCGCCGGTACCGGTGTGATCGCCGGCGGTCCGGTCCGTGCAGTACTGGAGTGCGTGGGCATCCACGACATCCTCTCCAAGTCGCTCGGATCTTCCAACGCCATCAACATCGTGCACGCGACCGTTGACGCGCTGAAGCGCCTCGAAGAGCCGGCAGCAGTGGCAGCACGCCGCGGCCTCCCGCTCGACGAGATCGCTCCGCCGGCAATGGTGAAGGCGCTTTTGAACCAGAAGGCAGGTGTCTGAGTCTTGGCTAAGAACGTGCTTGTCTCCGACGCACAGTTGGAGATCACTCAGATCAAGTCCGCCATTGGCGGCAAGCAGAACCAGCGCGACACCCTTCGGTCCCTCGGCCTGAAGCGGATCGGACACACCGTTGTCCGCACCGCCGACGCCGTGACCGTCGGAATGCTCAACACGGTTCCGCACCTGGTAAAGGTAGAGGAGGCGAAGTAAATGGCAGAGAAGAACACCGCCGAAAAGGCACAGGGCGCCGCTGCTGAGAAGCAGAACGCACTGAAGGTTCACCACCTGCGTCCCGCCCCGGGTGCCAAGACCGCCAAGACCCGTGTTGGTCGTGGCGAAGGTTCCAAGGGTAAGACCGCTGGTCGCGGTACCAAGGGTACGAAGGCCCGCTACCAGATCAAGGCTGGCTTTGCCGGCGGCCAGTTGCCGCTGCACATGCGCCTGCCGAAACTGCGCGGTTTCAAGAACCCGTTCCGGGTTGAGTTCCAGGTAGTAAACTTGGACAAGCTCAACGAGCTGTTCCCGGAAGGTGGCGCAGTCACCGTGGAGAACCTGGTCGAAAAGGGTGCGGTTCGCAAGAACCAGCCCGTCAAGGTGCTGGGCACCGGTGACATCACCGTCAAGGTTGACGTCACCGTGCACGCATTCTCGGCCAGCGCCGCAGAGAAGATTGCCGCAGCAGGCGGAAGCACCACCGCCCTCTAAGGAGGCGGCGGGGCAGTTGCCCGTTGTGAAAACTCCCGGTAGCCGGGGCTTCGGCCCCGGCTGCCGGGAGTTTTTCTCGTTTCCCGGTCCGGCGATTGTTCGCAGGGCGCGTCCACCCGTTAGACTCGGTTGTTGGGTTTATTTGACCTGCCTCACACGACTTTACTTAATACTCAGGAGGACGCTTGCTTAGCGCATTTGGCCGGGCCTTTCGCACGCCTGATCTGCGACGCAAGTTGTTGTTCACGCTGGGAATCATCACCATCTTCCGCTTGGGTGCCTTTGTCCCCTCGCCCGGTGTGAGCTACCAGAATGTCCAGCAATGCTTGCAGAACGGTCAGACCTCGGGCGGTATCTACCAGCTCGTCAACCTGTTTAGCGGCGGTGCGCTGCTGCAGGTGTCCGTCTTCGCCCTGGGCATCATGCCCTACATCACGGCCAGTATCATCGTCCAGCTGCTCCGGGTGGTTATTCCCCGGTTCCAGATGTTGTACGAAGAAGGTGCCTCCGGCCAATCGAAGCTGACGCAGTACACGCGTTACCTTACGATCGCGCTGGGCCTGTTGAATGCCACGACCCTGGTGTCGTTGGCCCGCTCCGGCCAACTGCTGCCCAACTGCCAGCTGCCGATCATCCCGGACACCGGCATCGTGACCACCATCCTGATCATCATCACGCTCACGGCCGGCACCGGCCTGATCATGTGGATGGGCGAGCTTGTGACCGAAAAGGGTGTTGGCAACGGCATGTCGCTGCTCATCTTCACCTCGATCGTCTCCAGCTTCCCCGGCTCCCTGGGTGCCATCTGGACCTCCAAGGGTCCGGGCACCTTCTTCCTGGTCCTGGTCATCGGATTGCTGACGGTGGCCGCCGTGGTCTTTGTGGAGCAGTCCCAGCGGCGCATCCCGGTGCAGTACGCCAAGCGCATGATCGGCCGCCGCACCGTGGGGGGCACCAGTACCTACATCCCGATCAAGGTGAACATGGCCGGCGTCGTTCCCGTCATCTTCGCTTCGTCGATGCTGTACCTGCCGGGCCTGATCTCGCAGTTCAACCAGCCCAAGCCCGGCGAGCAGCTGGCACCCTGGGTGGAGTGGATCAACAACAACCTGGTCCGCGGTGACCACCCCGTCTACATGGCGCTCTATTTCGCCATGATTGTGTTCTTCACTTACTTCTATGTTGCGATCACTTTCAACCCTGAAGAAGTATCTGAGAACATGAAGAAGTACGGCGGCTTCATTCCGGGTATCCGTGCCGGCAAGCCGACTGCAGATTACCTGCAGTACGTGCTTGCCAGGATCACGCTTCCCGGTGCCATTTACCTCGCTTTTGTGGCACTTATCCCGCTGGTCGCCCTGGTCCTGATCAACGCCAACCAGAACTTCCCGTTCGGTGGTACGTCGATCCTGATTATGGTCGGCGTCGGGTTGGAGACCGTCAAGCAGATTGACGCGCAGCTACAGCAGCGTCACTACGAAGGGCTTTTGCGATGACGAGAATGTTGATTATCGGACCTCCCGGATCCGGCAAGGGTACGCAGGCGGAACGCATTTCTGAGCGCCTCGGCGTTATTGCGATCTCCACGGGAGATATCTTCCGCGCCAACGTCAAGGGTGAGACGCCGCTGGGCATCGAAGCCAAGAAGTACATGGACGCCGGCGACTTTGTCCCGGACAGCGTGACCAACAAGATGGTTCGCGACCGGCTGCAGGAGGGCGACGTCGGGAACGGCTTCCTCCTCGACGGCTACCCGCGGACCACAGCGCAGGTCGACTACCTCGACGGGATCCTCGCCGAAGGGGACCAGAAGCTTGACGTCGTCCTGCAGCTGACGGCCGACGACGAGGAGCTTGTCACCCGCCTGCTGGGCCGCGCCAGGGAAACCGGACGCTCCGACGACAACGAAGCCGTCATCCGGCACCGCCTCGACCTGTACCACGGCCAGACGGAAGCCGTCGTCGCCAAGTACGCCGAGCGTGGCATCCTGACCCGTGTTGATGGCATTGGCGGCATCGACGAGGTCACCGACCGTGTGATGGAAGCGATCAAAGCGGCCCAGTCGGCCTGACCGGATCATGAACCTTGAGGCCCCTCCCGTAAACCGGGAGGGGCCTCAGCCATTTGGCCATCCGCCCATCGGGGCGGCCGGCCCCACCGAAAGGAAGTTGCGGATGGCATTCGGCCAGCCACGCATCGAATACAAGACCAACGCCCAGATGCGTTCAATGCACCAGGCCGGGCTCGTCCTCAGCCGGGCCCTTGACGCCGCGACAGCGGCGGCCGCCCCGGGGAAGACCACCAAAGACCTTGACGCTGTGTTCGCCGCCGTCCTCAAGGACGCTGGTGCCACATCGAATTTCCTCGGATACCACGGGTTCCCCGCCACCATCTGCACCTCGGTCAACGAGGAAGTAGTGCACGGCATCCCCGGCGGCCGCGTCCTGGCGGACGGGGATATCCTTTCGATCGACGGCGGCGCGATCCTGGACGGGTGGCACTCGGACTCCGCGCGAACCGTTATCGTGGGCACGGCCGATCCTGAGGACCAGAGGCTCTCCGACGTCACCGAGAGCGCAATGTGGCATGGGATTGCCGCCCTCGCGACCGGGAAGTTCGTCGGCGATATCGGCAACGCCGTCGACGATTACGTTTCCTCCGTGGCCGGCAAGGCTTTGGGCATCCTCGAGGACTATGTGGGCCACGGCATCGGTTCCGAAATGCATATGGCCCCGGACGTACCGAACTTCCGCACCACTCACCGCGGACCGAAGATCCGTCCCGGGCTGTGCCTGGCCATCGAACCCATGCTGGTCCGGGGCAGCATCGAAACCGCTGTCCTGGACGACGACTGGACAGTCGTGACCACCGACGGCAAACGGTCCTGCCAGTGGGAACATTCCGTTGCGGTCCACGAGAAGGGCATCTGGGTTCTGTCCGCGCCGGACGGGGGAGCGGCGAAGCTGGCACCGTTCGGCGTCGTGCCCGTCCCGATTCCCTAAACCCGCTTAACCCAAGTAGCTCGCAGTTGTGGCCGTTATGAGTGCTCAAAACGGCCACAACTGCGAGCCAGTTGGGTGGGAGGGACTTAGCTCTTGAGTTTAGGCTTCACGTCCTTGGTGTAGATCCCTTCCAAGGTGCTTTTGAGTGCCGTCATTGTCGCCTGGACATCGCCCTGCTGGGTGAGGATCGCCGCGGCGGACTTGGCCATTTCCTGGTCGGCGCCGGGCAGGAACACCCGCGCGTTGTCCTGCACGCGCGTCACGGCGAGCTGGTCCATGGCTGTCTTGATCTGCGGGGTGGCAGCGAGAACAGCGGTCATGTCCGCGGACGTCCGGGTGGGCATGTAGCCGGTGGCCGCGGAGAAGTCTGCCGTGTTTTCCGGTTCCGTAATGAACTTCAGGAACATGGCTGCTGCGAGCTGGACCTCCTTGCTGACGCCGCTGGGGATGCCCAATCCCGCACCGCCGGTGGGGCACACAGGGCTCTCGTTCTTGGGTCCGCCCGGGAGGTAGCCGACGCCGACATTAAACTTCGCGGACTTCAGGACCCCCAGCAGCGAACCCGTTGAGGAGATCGTTGATGAGGTAATGCCCGCGGCGAAGTCGTCGGCAGCTTCCTTGGAGGAGACGCCTGCCCACTTGTCCTTGAAGATGGAGTCCTGGGCCCACTGCAGCGCGGCGACCGACTCGGCGGAATCGCAGTTGATGGACCATTCATTGGACCAGCTGCCGCCCCAACCCCACAGGTTATTTTGCAGTGTCCAGCCGGCGTACCCGGCCAGGGCCGGGTAAATGTAGGCATACTGGGCGCCGGAGCTGGCCTGCAGCTTAGGGGCCCACTCGGCAAATTCCTGCCACGTCTTCGGCGCGCGGTCCGGCAGCCCGGCTGCCTTGAAGTGGTCCTTGTTGTAGTAGAACAGCGGGGTGGAGCGGCCGTAGGGGAGCGCCCACTGCTTGTCCTCGTACTGGTAGTCGGCGACCAGGGACTTTTGGAAATCCCCCACCTTGATGTCCAGCTGCTTGACCAGGCTGTCCAGCGGGATGATGTTGCCGTTGGTGTAGTAGCGGAACCACCAGACATCGGAGAGCACCACAAGGCCCGGAAGGCCTGACTTGGCGGCCTGGGATGTTTGGAACTTCTGTGCGATTTCCTCGTAGTTCGCCCCGGCGGTGACGAGGTTGACTTTGATCTCCGGGAATTTGGCCTGGAACTTGTCGATCATGGCTTTTTCCACGTCCTGGGACTTGCCCGGGTGGTTGCTCCAGAAATCGATCGAAGCTGCCGGCTTGACGCCGTTGAAGTCGATGTCGGCGGCGGTGGTTGCTGCCGCAGTGCCGCCGGTGGACGGGCCGCCGCAGGCAGACAGCGCAGCGGCGCCGGCGCCTGCGCCGGCCAGTCCCAGGAAGTGCCTTCGGCCAAGATTCGATGCCATGGTGGATCCTCTCGATGATGCTGACTCGTTGAACGGTGTAGACGTTGTGGGCAGGGGAACTTTCGAGCGCTGTGTCATCCGGTGACGCTGCCCTGGGTGAGGCCGGCGACGATATAGCGCTGCAGGGCGGCAAAGACCAAGAGGATGGGCACAATGACCAGTACGGCGCCGGCCATCAGGATGCCCCAGCCGGAGCCGTTTCCTTCCGAGTTCTGCAACAGCGTCAGGCCGACGGGCAGTGTCATGGTTTCCGGCCGGTCGGTAATGATAAGGGGCCAGATGTAGTCGTTCCATTCGCTCACCACTGTGACCAGGGCGACGGTAGCGATGGAGGGGCCGGAGACCGGGACAACGACCTGCCACAGCCGGCGCCAGTGGCCCGCGCCGTCGATCTCGGCAGCCTCCAGGATGGAGCCGGGCAGCGTCATAAAATGCTGGCGCAGCAGGAAGGTGCCGAAGGCGGTGCCGAGTCCGGGCAGGATGATGCCCCACAGCGTGTTTTTTCCGCCCATGCCCGCGATCAGGATGTAGTTGGGCAGGATCGAAACCTGCGGCGGCACCATCAGCGCGACCAGGATAAGAATGAAAATGGCGTTCTTGAAGGGAAAGCGCACAAAAACCAGGGCGTAGGCGGTCAGGATGGCCAGGATCACCTTCACGGTGGCGCCCACGGTAGTCACAATCAGGCTGTTGAGGAAGAACTGGGCAAACGGCACGGTGGTCATCGCAACGCGGTAGTTGTCCAGGTTTACGCTCTCCGGCAGGAGCTTGAGGTCCATGGTGATGATTTCACCGGGTTGCTTGAGGGAACTGAGGACCATCCATAGCAGTGGCAGGACCACGACGAGGGTGCCGAGGATGAGGGGGACGTAGCCGCCGGCGATTGTCTGCACCAGGTTGGCGCGGGAAAACGGCCGCTGGCGCGGCACCTCAGCCTCGGTGCCGGAGGCGGCTGCGGCCGGGGGATCGGGATTCACGGGCGAGAGTGTGCTCACGAGTAGTGCACCTTCCGTTCGACGAACCGCACCTGCAGCACGGTGATGATGAGCAGGATGCCAAAGAGGATCACGGAGATTGAGGCGGAGTAGCCGGCCCGGTTGAAGGCACCGAAAGCCTGCAGGTATGCCTCGTAAATCAGGGTGCTGGTGCCGTTGCCCAGCGGGGTCATGATCCGGATCAGGTCGAAGGCCTGCAGGGAGCTGAGCATTGTGGTGATCAGCAGGAAGAAGGTTGTGGGAGAGAGCAGCGGAACCGACATGCTGACGAAGCGGCGGAAACCGTTGGCGCCGTCCAGGGAGGCGGCCTCCATCACATCCTGGGGGAGCGACTGCAACCCGGCGAGGTAGACGACGGCGCAGTAGCCGAGGTTTTTCCAGACATAGACGATGATGACCATCACCAGGGACAGTTGCGGGTCGTTGATCCACTGGGGGCTCTGCTGGCCGAAGCCTCGCAGCAGCCAGGCGAGCACGCCGTAGCCGGGATCAAAGATGAACAGCCAGACCAGCCCAACGCCCACACCGCTGAGCACGTAGGGGGCAAAGACGGCGGACCGGGCGAAGGTGGTTCCGCGGACTTTGGAGTTCAACGCGAGGGCTACCAGCAAACCGAGGACCATGGAGCCGCCAACGGTGATAACGGTAAAGACGGCGGTGGTCCCCAGGACCTTGGCGGCGTCGGCGCTGGTGAAGAAGTTGATGTAGTTGTCGAAGCCGACGACCGTGGCGGAAGCGGAGCCAAGGGTCCAGTCAAGCGTGGAGTAGTAGATGTTATTGATCAGCGGCAGGTAGGTAAACACCGCTATCAGTGCAAGGTTTGGCAGGGCCAGCGCCAGGAAGACCATAAAATCCCGGCGGGTCCGGTTGGACCAGCGTCCCCGGCGCGGGTCCGGTGCGACAGTCCGGGCGATAGCCGGAGGACTCTCGGTCAATTGTCGTGTCATAGGGGTCTCTAACGGATCCGGGCCTGCCGATGGCAGGCAAGTGGGCGGGGGATCAACAACACTTCACCACACAGGTGGTGGGCGGAACCCCGATCAAGCCCCGGTCGGAGCATTGTTTTGGCAGGCTTCCGTGCCCGTTTACCTAATGTTGGTTGCAGTATTACACAAAGTTCGCCCGGGACCGTGTGATGTGCGCCGGTCATGTTCACGGCGGCTGCGCGCACAATGGACCCATGACTGCAATCACTTCGATCACGGACGTGCCGGGAATCCGGGTGGGCCACACGGAAAGGACGGCCGCCGGGTGGCTCAGCGGGGTGACGGTGGTGCTCGCTCCGGCCGGCACTGCGGGCTCCGTCGACGTCCGCGGCGGCGGCCCAGGAACGCATGAAACCGACGCGCTGGACCCCACAACCCTGACCCGCACCGTTGACGCCGTCGTACTCACCGGAGGGAGCGCCTACGGCCTGGCCGCCGCCGGCGGGGCCCAGCGCTGGTGCGAGGAGCACGGCCGCGGGTTAACCGTGCCCGGCGGACTGGTCCCAATCGTGCCGGCGGCGGCAATCTTCGACCTTGGCCGCGGCGGCGACTTTGCTGCCCGCCCGGACGCCGCCATGGGCTACGCGGCCACAGCGGACGCGGCCGGCCGCACTGAAGGGCACGCCGTCGAACGAGGCAACGTAGGCGCCGGCACCGGCGCCCTCATTGGCCGGGGGACCTATAAGGGCGGCATAGGCACAGCCTCGATCACGCTGGAGAACGGCGTCGTGGTCGGGGCCCTCGCCGTAGTTAACGCCCTGGGCCTGCCCTACGAGGGTTCCGGCGCGATCACTGATCGGCAAGCGAAAGCCACGGCTGCGCCGCCGCTCAACACCACCCTTGCCGTTGTAGCCACCAATGCGGTCCTGGACAAAGCCGAATGCAAACGCACCGCTTCGGCGGCGCATGCCGGTCTGGCGCGGGCACTGTATCCCAGCCACACCCTGGCCGACGGCGACACCGTCTTTTGCCTCGCCACCGGCGCCCTGTCGCTGGACCGCAGCAGCGAGGCGGCTCGGCAGGGGAGCCTGATCAGCCTGCAAAGTGCGGCTGCCGACGTCGTCCGCCTGGCGATCCTGGACGGGATCGCCAGCGCGCGGGCCGTGAGCACTCCGGCGGGCCACTTTGGTGCATACGGACGCTGAGTGCGCTACGATGGCTGGATTTAACATTTCGGCGGCAATGCCGTAGTGTTGTCTGTTGGTTGTCTGCCCTGTTGTGCCCTTTTGTGGCCGGGAGGCATCAGCCAATCAATCAAAAACGTCCGTGGTCATTTCCGGTGCAACCGGAAGGGCTGCGGCAAACAACAGTTAGCGGAGGGTATGGCCAAGAAGGACGGGGTCATTGAGATCGAGGGCGTTGTGACTGAGGCGCTGCCTAACGCGATGTTTCGCGTTGAGCTCACCAACAAGCACGTCGTTCTGGCACACATCTCTGGAAAGATGCGCCAGCACTACATCAGGATTCTCCCTGAGGACCGGGTAGTGGTGGAGCTGAGCCCGTACGACCTGACACGTGGTCGTATCGTCTACCGCTACAAGTAAACACTGGACGGCCAAGGCAACAGCCGAAGGCCGGTCCAGCTGACCACTGCAACACGCAAAGGAACGCCATGAAGGTCAAGCCGAGCGTCAAGCAGATCTGCGAAAAGTGCAAAGTGATCCGCCGTAATGGCCGGGTCATGGTGATCTGCGAGAACCCGCGCCACAAGCAGCGCCAGGGCTAATTTCCCTTTCGGGAAATCCTGGGTTGCTAACCCACGCAAGTAAATAAAAGGCAGCACAAGCTGATCTGGGACGTATGGGCCCGGACAGCTAACCCCCGGTCGGAGGCTGGGGCCGCACGCACCGTGCGGGTGTACTGCCTACGACCTCCGGTTTATTCAAGGAGCACTGCCTCTATGGCTCGTCTCGCTGGCGTAGACATTCCCCGCGAAAAGCGGTTGGAAATTGCGCTTACTTACATCTACGGCGTGGGCAAGACCCGTGCACACGAAACCCTGGCTGCCACCGGCATCAGCGCGGACGTTCGGGTCAAGGACCTGTCCGACGCCGAGCTCGTCCAGCTGCGTGATTACATTGAAGGCAACTACAAGGTTGAAGGTGACCTTCGCCGCGAAGTAGCAGCAGATATCCGCCGCAAGGTGGAAATCGGCAGCTATGAAGGTATTCGCCATCGCAAGGGCCTGCCAGTGCGCGGACAGCGTACAAAGACGAACGCACGTACCCGCAAGGGCCCGAAGCGCACCGTCGCAGGCAAGAAGAAGACGCGCTAAACCGCCCGTCTTCCACCCGATAACTTTCTGTAGGAGAAAAAATGCCCCCGAAGACTCGTGGCGCGGTTCGCAAGCCGCGTAAGAAGGACAAAAAGAATATCGCGCTGGGCCAGGCGCACATCAAGAGCACCTTTAACAACACCATCGTTTCCATCACGGACCCGAATGGTGCTGTCATCTCCTGGGCTTCCTCCGGCGAGGTTGGCTTCAAGGGCTCACGTAAGTCCACCCCGTTCGCCGCCCAGATGGCCGCCGAAGCCGCCGCAAAGCGTGCACAGGAGCACGGTATGCGCAAGGTTGACGTATTCGTCAAGGGCCCGGGCTCGGGACGCGAAACGGCAATCCGTTCACTGCAGGCCGCTGGCCTTGAGGTTGGATCCATCCAGGATGTCACCCCCAGCGCCCACAACGGCTGCCGTCCGCCGAAGCGCCGCCGCGTCTAAGGCTTTGCCCCACCGGTGCTTGCCCGGACCGTCAAAGGTCCGGGCAAGCCCGGGCGCGTTAAGTCTTCAGACCGATCTTTCCACCACCTGTGTTGCGTCATATAGCGGATGCTCGCCGAAAGGAAACCTAAGTGCTCATTGCACAGCGCCCCACCCTCTCCGAAGAGGTAGTCTCCGACAACCGCTCCCGTTTCATCATTGAACCGCTGGAGCCTGGTTTTGGTTACACCCTCGGAAATTCCCTCCGCCGTACCCTGCTCTCCTCCATCCCCGGTGCCTCTGTCACGAGCATCCGGATCGATGGCGTGCTGCACGAGTTCACCACGGTTCCGGGTGTCAAGGAAGATGTCACTGAGATCATCCTGAACATCAAGAACCTCTCGGTCTCCTCCGAGCACGACGAGCCGGTTGTTGCCTACCTGCGCAAGCAGGGCCCGGGAGTCGTCACGGCCGCGGACATCGCTCCGCCGGCCGGCGTCGAATTCCACAACCCGGATCTGCACATTGCCACACTGAACTCGAAGGGCAAGTTCGAACTCGAACTGACCATCGAGCGCGGCCGCGGCTACGTTTCGGCAGCTCAGAACAAGTCCGGCGACTCCGAGATTGGCCGCATCCCGGTCGACTCGATCTACTCGCCGGTGCTGAAGGTTACTTTCCGCGTGGAAGCTACCCGTGTTGAGCAGCGCACTGACTTCGACAAGCTGATTGTCGACGTCGAGACCAAGCAGGCCATCGCCCCGCGCGATGCGGTTGCTTCGGCAGGTACCACCCTGGTGGAACTGTTCGGTCTGGCCCGCGAGCTGAACACCGCAGCTGAAGGTATCGAGATTGGCCCGTCGCCGACGGATGCTGCGCTGGCAGCAGACATGGCCTTGCCGATCGAGGATCTGGACCTCACCGTCCGTTCCTACAACTGCCTCAAGCGTGAGGGCATCCACACCGTGGGTGAACTCGTTGCCCGCTCCGAGGCTGACCTGATGGACATCCGTAACTTTGGTGCGAAGTCCATTGATGAGGTCAAGGCAAAGCTTGTTGAACTGGGCCTGTCCCTCAAGGACTCCCCTCCCGGATTTGACCTCGCAGCACGCGCCGCAGCAATTGAAGAGGACGACGCCGCGTTCAGCGACGACGAGCTCTAACAAACAGATCTTGGCCTGCCGGCTGGATGCACCACGGTGCGCAGCCCAACGGCTTCCATATGAGGAGAAACTATTATGCCTACCCCCGCTAAGGGTCCGCGCCTCGGAGGCGGAGCAAGTCACGAGCGCCTGATGCTCGCGAACCTGTCCGCCGCACTGTTCGAGCACAAGCGGATCACCACCACGGTGACCAAGGCCAAGCGACTGAAGCCGTACGCCGAGCGCCTGGTGACTTTCGCCAAGCGCGGCGACCTGGCTTCCCGCCGCCGTGTACTCGGTTTGATCAGCGACAAGGGCATCGTCCACGAGCTGTTCACCGACATTGCGCAGGCAGTGGAGAACCGCAACGGCGGCTACACCCGCATCACCAAGATCGGCAACCGTAAGGGCGACAACGCTCCCATGGCTGTCATTGAACTGGTTCTCGAGCCGGTTTCCGCGAAGCAGGCAGTCGTAGCCGAGGCTACCTCCGCCGCCAAGCGCGACGCCGACAAGGCGGCCCCGGTTGCTGAGACCGACGCTGCCGAGACCGAAGAGGCTCCGGCCGCCGAGGTCACCGAGACCGAAGCAGTTGCTGCCGAAGAGGCTCCGGCCGCTGAGGAAGCCGCCGCAGAGTCCAAGGACGCGAAGTAATTCGCTGACTTCTTCGCCTAGACTTATGTCTATGAACGACCAGAAACCCGTTGCCCCCGTCCGAGGGGGCGGCGGGTTTTTGCGTATCCGGCTGGATCTTGCGTACGACGGCGGGCCCTTCAGCGGGTGGGCCGTCCAGCCCGGCCGGCGAACTGTCCAGGGCACGCTCGAGGACGCCATTGCGATGCTGATCCGCCGGCCCGTCAGGGTCACCGTCGCCGGGCGGACCGATGCCGGGGTGCACGCACGCGGACAGGTGGTGCACGTTGACCTCAGCGCGGCAGAGTGGACGGGCCTGAACCGCGGCGTGGAACTGGACCCCGCAGTGGCCCTGCTCCGCCGCCTCCGCGGCTCCCTAAGCCGTGGTCTCGGCGACCTCACCGGCGCCATCGAGGTCCATAGGGTCGCCATCGCCCCGGAGGGCTTTGACGCCCGGTTCTCAGCGCTCTGGCGCCGCTACAGCTACCGGATTGCTGACGGGCCTGCGCTTTGGGATCCACTGGGGCGGACCTCCACCCTGTGGCACCCGGAACAGTTGAACGTCGGGTTGCTCAACGAGGGTGCCTCCCAGTTGCTGGGCCTGCAGGATTTCCGTTCGTACTGCAAACCGCGGCAGGGCGCCACCACCATCCGGGAGCTCCAGCGCTTCGAGTTCGCCCGCGGTGCCGACGGGGTATTAGTGGCCACGGTCCAGGCGGATGCGTTTTGCCACAACATGGTCAGGTCGTTGGTTGGATCAGCGCTGTTCGTGGGGGCCGGCATCGAGACGCCGGACTGGCTCTTCGAGCGGCTGATGGCCCGCCAGCGTGATGCCAAATCCGTGCTGGCTGCCCCGCATCCGCTGGTGCTGGAGGAAGTGGCCTATCCCTCGGCGAGCGGGTTGCTGGCTAGGGCCGAGTTGACCCGGGCGTTGCGCCGAGAGCAGCCCGCAGTGGATTAGAAGGCCGGCGGGGCGGCCTCGGCGGGCAGAACCATGGTGAAGGTGCTCCCGCAGCCCGGACGCGTCGTGCAGCTAAGGGAACCGCCGTGGCCCTCAATGATCGCCTTGGTGATGGACAGGCCCAGCCCGGCCCCGGGGATCGGGCCCTCACGAACCGCCGGGCTGCGGAAGAACCGGGTGAAGATCCGTTCGGCGTCGCTGGCGGTCATCCCCATTCCGGCATCCTCCACGTGCAGCAGCACCAGCCCCTCCGCCGTACTGGCGGAGACGTGGACGCTGCCGCCGCCGGGTGAGTACTTAATGGCATTGGAGACGAGGTTGTCCAGGGCCTGGCTGATCCGCAGCGGATCAACATCGGCCCAGAGCGGGTCCGGCAGGTCCATGGTCAGCAAGACCCGGGACGCGTGGGCGTGGGCTTGGGCCGAGCCGAGGCTCGCTTCCACAAGGCTGGTCAGGTCAGTCCGGCGCGGATGGACGTAGACGGTCGCGGTCGCGGACATCAACAGGTCCGAGACAAGGGCCAGCAGGCGCTCGGCGTTGCGTTGGGCCACTTCGACCCGCCGCTCGGTGGTGGTGGAGAGCTCCGCGGAATCACCGAGGACCAAGTCCAGGTTGCCGATGATCGAGGTCAACGGGGTGCGGAACTCATGTGAGACGGTGGAGACGATGTCGTCCCTGACGGCGAGGGCCTCCACCAGTCCGGTGACCTCGGTGAACACCACGACGGAGCCGCAGAATCCGCCGTCGTCGTCCCTGAGTGGCCGCGCGCCAGTGGAGACCACCCGGCTGCCGGGGGGTTCGCCAAAGCGCACCAGGTAGTCCGCGAAAGTCTCGCCGGAGGCCGCCCGCCGCAGCGGCCGTCGTTCCGGGGCGAGGGGTGTCTCAGGGTCCTGCCCGGTGAGCAGCAGCCGTGACTCGTCCGTACCCTTCGCGGCGCCGGCAGGGGTGGCGGACTCCTCCAACGCCGTTTGCCAGCTGTTGGTCAGCAGGCGGCTGCCCGCGGCGTTGACGGCGACGATGCCAACATCGACAGTGTCCAGGATGGTTTTGAGAAGCCGCTCGCGTTCCCTGCTGGCAGCAAGCAAGGCGTGCAGCTGGGCCTCTTGGGCTTGGATTCGCCGTTGCTCCTGGTGCACCCGAAGGCGGGCGAAGCGCAGGGCGACCGACACGGCAAGTGCCGTGCCCGGCAGGAGCAGCAGCGCTGCGATCCGGTCCGGCCCGGCGGCGTTGGCCGGGATCCACGGCAGGACGGCCAGAAGCGGCCCGAAGAAGCTGATGGACAGGCACGCGGCTGTGGGCAAGCCGGAGCTGGAGATCCAGACCACCGGCAGGATGGACAGCACGCCGACGCTGGACAGGCCCCCGGGGCTGCCGCTGAACCCGATCGCGATGAGGTCCAGAAGTGGGATCATCAGCGTGGCAAGCCGTCCGAGACGTTCCCACGGCACCACAACGCATGCCAGCAGGGCCAGTGTGTGCAGTGCCACGGCGAAAAGAAACACCGGATCGCTGAAGAGCCCTTGCCAGCTGGCGGGTGATGCCAGGACGACGACGGCCATGGCCACCGCCAGCGGCAGCTGGCAGGCCAGCGACCGCACCCGAGGCCCCAAGGCACTGAAGTAGCCGTCCACCCTTCGGACCAGTTGCTGTTCACTCACTGAAGCTTTACTCCTTCCTCGCTTCTCCAGTTTTACACCTCCTGTCACACAAGATTGACTCAACACTTAGGAATTGGCCTTCTATTCCTGCGCCGGAACCGTCTTTTCCGGGTCCCCGTGGGTATCCTGACAATGCCGGTGGGGGCCGGTGTGATCAGCATTGCCGGCGCGTCCGCGTCGGAAGATGGAGCAGGACCTGATGTGAGGGGCGCCATGACTGACCTTGGAGTCGCTGTCGTCGTTGAGGACGACGAAGACGTTCGAAACCTGATCGAAGCCGTACTGAGCCAGGCGGGATTCGACGTCCATTTGGCAGACCGCGGCCGGGAAGGGGTGGACGTCGTCCGTCGCTTGGACGCTGACGTCGTCACCTTGGACGTTGGGCTGCCCGACATCGACGGCTTCGAAGTACTGCGCCGGATCCGCCTGTTCAGTGATGCGTACGTCGTGATGTTGACAGCGCGAACGGACGAGGTGGACACACTCACCGCGCTGCACACCGGCGCCGACGATTTTTTGACCAAACCCTTCAGGCCCCGCGAACTCCGTGCCAGGGTGGCGGCGATGATGCGGCGGCCCCGGCAGAACACTATCAGCGCACCACTCGGCACTGCGGTCGCTGCGGGTTCGGCCGCCCCGGCTGTGCCGCAGGATTCCATGTTGCGTCACAACGGTCTGGAACTTAACCCGGACAGCAGGACGGTCACCGTGGAAGGTGCGGCCACCAGCCTTACCCGCAGCGAGTTCGATCTACTGCATGCCTTGCTCAAGGGAGCCGGTGCCGTCCGCTCCAAGTCTGACCTGGTCCGCGTGGTGCGTGGCGAGTATTACCCGACGGATGCCTATATCGGTGAATCCGACGAGCGGGCCGTTGAGGTCCATATCGGGAATCTTCGGCGGAAGCTGCGCGAGGATCCGCTGCAGCCGCGCTGGCTTCAGACGATCCGCGGTGTGGGGTATCGGCTCGCTCCCCAGCGCGGCTAGTTTTCCCGGAGGATGAAGCCGTACTGCAGTTCGTCCACGGTGTCGCTGCCGCTCTCGGCAACTTCGGCCAGGAGGGACCGGGCGCGGTCCATGTCGCCGGCTCGGATGGCAGCCTCAAGTTCTGCGGCGAGCTCGGCCAGTCGCACTCCGCCAACCATCTCCGAGGACGTTTTAAGGCTCAGCACAGCCTCCAGGGAGCCGGCCTGGTCCCGGCGCCCCAGCGCCGACGCCAGGCAGCTGTAGCGGCGATCCCACATCTTTGCGTAGTCTCTGGCGAAACCTTTGGCTGCGGAAGGGCTGTCCAGCTGGGTACCGAGATCCTGGAGCGCCGCAGGGTCGACGAGGGGTGCAACTGCTGGATCGGCTGCCTCGCGGACTTTCAGGCTGGGTCCGCTGGCGGTGGCCTCGCCCGAGGGGGCAGTGTTCGCGCCGCCGTCGTCTGGGGGACTTGTAATGCACATGTGCCCAACGTTACTGCCTCCACCCGGACACGCTCCGCGTTCTGGGGGTTCCTGCGGAAACCTTTCGGCTTGCCGCAGGAAGGTCTCCTTACAAGCCGCTGAAAGTCGCGATGGCGTTAATGACGGCTGGGCCGAGCAGTGCGATGAAGAGCACGGGCAGGATGCAGAGCATGAGCGGGAAAAGGACCTTGACGGGGATCTTCATGGCTTGCTCCTCGGCCCGCTGCCGGCGCTTCCGCCGCATTTCGCTGGCCTGCGTCCGGAGTACCGCGGAAATCGAGATTCCGTACCGGTCCGCCTGCAGGATGGCGTTGACGAAGCGACGGAGGTCCGGCGCGCCGGTCCGGTCCGCGAGGGCCAGGTACGCCTCGCGGCGAGACATCCCGATGTGCATATCCTGCAGGGTCCGGACCAGCTCGGCGGCCAGTGGTCCTTTTCCGTTTTGGCCGGTCCGTGACATGGCGGCATCGAACCCCAGGCCGGCTTCCACAGCGATGGTCATCTGATCCAGCGTATCCGGCAGTTCCAGTCCGATGGTGGCCTGGCGCTCGAGCCCCCTGCTGTAGATCAGGAGATCGGGGAGGAAATAGCCAACCATGGTTACGGCGATCGAGAGCCACAGTGTCTTGGCGCTGGGATCATCTCTGATCAGCAGTAACCCGACGACGACGGCGATGCCCGCGGCGGCGAATTTGGCGGCCATGAGGCGCTTGAGCGGCCACGCGGGAGGACGGCCCGCCAGGGCGAGCTGCCGGTCCAGGTTTGCCACCAGACGCCGGGGGGTGAACCGTCCGGCGAAAGACTCCAGTACCGAGTTCCTCGCTTTGACGGGCTTCTTGGCGGGAACAAGCCCCCGGGACAGGTTTGCCACGATGGAATCCTTCCCGGCGACACGGGTGCCGACGACGGACCACGTTGCCAGGGCAATAGCCGCCATGATCAATCCGATAGCTGCACTAGCCGTTGCCGACATAAGAAACTTCTCCTCTCAGGCCTTCGCTAGAACTTGAACTGAACGACTTTGCGCAGCCAGAGTCCGCCCAGACTGAAGAGGACTGCCGCGGCGCCGACCATCGTGAGGCCCAGCGGTGTGGTCACCATGGGATCCATGTACCCCGGGCTGATGACCATCAAGGCTCCCGTGATCGCCACCGGCAGCAGCATCAGGACCAGCGCCGAGATCTTCCCTTCGGCGCTGAGAGCCTTCACCTGGCCGCGGATCTGGCTCCGCTCCCGGATGGTCTGGCCCACCTGGTCCAGCACGTCAGCCAAGTTGCCGCCAACCTCCCGGTGGATGGCGATGGCTTGGGCCACCCATGAAAAATCCTCCGAGCGCATGCGCAGGGCGGCGTCGTCCAGAGCCTCGCCCAGATCCCGGCCGAGCCTCGTTTCGTTGATGATCCGTGCGAACTCAGCGGTGGTGGGGGCCTCGGCTTCCCCGGCCACCGCGTCAATGGCGCGCAGCAGGCTGTGGCCGGCGCGCAGGCCACCGGCGAGAAGCTGCAGGGTCTCGTCGAGCTGTGCGGCGAATTTTGCTCGGCGGCGCGATGCCAGGAACCGCAGGATGAAGCGCGCACCGAACGGCGAGAGTAGCAGGAGAATCAACGCCGGAAGCGGACCTAGCACGGCCAGCGCTACGGCGCCGATGATGGCCGCGCCGGCCAGTCCGAGCACCACAAACTCCGCGGCCCTCATACTGAGGCCTGCCTGTTCCAGCGATGCCGCCACCGCTGCAGTGTAGTTCCGCCGCTTCAACAGGGATTCCACGGCTGCAGTTGCCCGGGCCCCCATACCCCCGGCTAAGGTGCTCCGGCCGGGAACTGTGGCGGCCCGCCGGTTGAGCAGGGTGGCCGGCCTACGCGGCGCCACAACGAACAGAACGGCAACGCCCAGGGCCGCGTAGCTCAACAGAAATCCCAGGATCATTTCCATGAGTTTGCCTTCGTCATCGGGCCCGGGCCAATACGGGAGCAGGATTGAAAATCCCGGGGGAGAGCTCTATGCCGAGTTCCGTGAAGCGGTCCGTAAACCGCGGGCGGACCCCGGTGGGCATCGGCTTGCCGAGGAAACGGCCGTTGGCATCGAGTCCGGCGCTGTAGTCGAAGACAAATGCGTCTTGAAGGGTCACGATCTCGCCTTCCATGCCCTGGACTTCGGTGACATGGGTGACGCGGCGGGTGCCGTCGCGGAGCCGGGTGAGTTGGACGATCACGTCCACGGCGGAGGCGATCTGTTCCCGGACTGCGCGCAGCGGCAGGTCCATCCCGGCCATCAGTACCAGGGTTTCGAGCCGGGCGATGGCATCCCGGGGGGAGTTTGAGTGGACCGTGGACAGGGAACCATCGTGGCCGGTGTTCATGGCCTGCAGCATGTCCAGGGTCTCTCCGCCTCTGACCTCACCCACCACGATCCGGTCGGGCCGCATCCGGAGGGAGTTGCGGACGAGGTCGCGGATGGTGATTTCGCCTTTACCCTCAATGTTGCTGGGCCTGCTCTCCAGCCGGACCACATGGTCCTGCTGCAGTTGGAGCTCGACGGCGTCCTCGATGGTGACGATGCGTTCGCCGTCCGGAATGAAGCTGGACAGGACGTTGAGCAGCGTGGTTTTGCCCGTCCCGGTGCCGCCCGAGACGATGATGTTCAGGCGGGCTTTGACGCAGGCGTCGAGGAGCTCGGCCATTTCCGGGGACAGCGTGCCGAAGCCGATGAGGTCGTGGACCTGGAAGGGGTCGGTGGCGAATTTGCGGATGGTCAGTGACGACCCGTTGACGGCCAGCGGCGGGACAACGGCGTTGACTCTGGATCCGTCGGCCAGCCGGGCGTCCACCAAGGGCGAGGATTCATCGATGCGCCGTCCCACCCGCGCAACGATGCGCTCGATGACCTTCCGGAGGTGCGCTTCGGAGGCGAAACGGACCCTGCTGCGGGTCAGTTTCCCATCCTGTTCGACGTAGATCATGTCCGGGCCGTTGACCATGATCTCCGTGATGCTCTCGTCGTCAAGGAGGCGCTGCAGGGGTCCGTAGCCCAGGACGTCATCGCTGACGCCCTTGATCAGGCGTTGTCTTTCATCCTTGGTCAGCGGCACCTGCTCGGCCTCGACCACCTCGATGAGCTCTTGCTGCACCAGCGCGTGCAGCTGATCCTCGGTCAGGGACGTATCAATCAGCCGGGTGCCCAGCCGTTCGAACAAAATGGAACCGGCCCGATCTTTCAACTTCGCCAGGGCGTCCCGGGCCGGGGCGGCCGCCGCCGGCGCGGGTTTCCGGGGACTCCCGGCGGCGTACGGGGGAACCGGCTGGGTGGTGCCTGCCGCGCGAACGGAGCGGGCGTCCGGCGCACTCTTGACCGGGGCCGGGACCGGTGCAGGGCCAGGCGCAGGGGCAGGGATAGAGGTCGGGTCCGGGGCGGGCATCAGTGAGGATGCGGGTGCGGGGCGGTCAGGACGTGCGGGTGCTTCGTAACGGGCCTGCTGTCCGGCAGTGTCGCGGGCAGCCTGCAGGCGCTGGGCGAGGTTCATTTGGCTCCTACCCGGTGCCGGGGCCCGTACCGCCGGGGCGGGACTGCAGGGGCGACGAAGCGGGCCAACAATGTTTGCAGTGCTTTGGTGGCCGGTCCGCGGACCGCTCCGTTCAGCAGGGGGGATCCCTGGTTGGTGGAAAGAGCGACCGCTCGGGAGCGCGGTATCACCACGTCCACGCTGGTTCCCAGCGCAGTCTCCACATCGCGCAGTGAGACGCCGGCCTTGAAGTCCGCGCCGTTGAGGATCATATGCCGCTTGAGCGGATGCATCCCCAGCTCGGCCAGCACGTCCAGTTCCCTGCGCATGCCCCGGACGCCCGGCACATCAGGACCGGTGACGAAGATGAAATCCGTGGCTTGGTCCAAGGCGGCAAGGGTGTGGTCCGACAGGCCGGGGGCGGTGTCCACTACAACATAGCGGTACTGGCTGGCCAGTTGGCCGAGCAGGTGGGCAACGTCCTCGCCGGTCAGTCCCTCGGCGGCGTCGGGGGAGTCCGGGGCGCAGAGTGCATAGAGACCACTGGGATGGGCGCTCAGGAACGTCTTGAGCACCATGGTGTCCCGCCGCGCGGGACCGTGTACGGCGTCGGACACCGAGTGTTCAGCGGAGATGGCGAGTGCGCTGGCAACGTCGCCGAACTGCAGATCCAGATCCACCAAAACTGCGCCGTGCGGCGCTGACCTGGCGAGGCCCACTGCGAGATTGCTCGCGATAGTCGTCTTTCCGACGCCGCCCTTGGGTGAGACGACGGCGATGACCCGCCCGGCAGGCGTCGCAGCCTTGGTCTGTTCCACGGGCACAGCTCTGCGGTGCACAGCGGCGCTACGCACGGCACGGTGGAGCAGCGCCGCGATCTCGGCAGCACCGGCCTCCGGTTCCAGCAGGTCAAGGACTCCGGCGCGCAGCGCCGCCAGCACAACGCCGGGGTCCGGCTGAGCCGCCAGGAGTACCGCCACTTCGGGGCATTCTACGTCGAACGCCGTCGCGAGCGTCAGCGCCAGCTCCAGCGGCATGCCCGGGCCAAGGATCAGAACCTCGAGATCAGCGGGGCGTTCCAACTGGCTCCGAACGTCGGCAGGGCGCCCCGGAAGCCTGCCGCCCTGCCAGCGGTGGACGTCCCCCTGCAAGGGCCCCGTGGCGGCTGCCCCGATCCGGCCCGGCAGGCCAGGATCATCGGTCACGACGACGTAACGGCTCACTTGTAGATCCCCTCGCGGCTCAGTTCGCGGGTGCCGTCTTCCCCGGCGGTTGAGGGTTCGCCGGAGAGCCAGATGGTGCCGAACTCCTGTCCATAGACAACTTTCTCCGCGTTTGCCGAGGTCAGTGCCAGGGTCACCAGCAAGTTCTCGGATGCGGCCCCCGGGCTGGCTTCGGAGCTCGATTTTTCCGTGACAGGGGCGGTTGCTCCCTGGACGGCAGTGACTAGGACTTTGTGCAGCGTCAGATGCGTGACTTCCGCCGGCGGTTTGGTTATGCCAGCACCGAGGGAGATGAAGATCCCCACGGTGTCCCCGGCCTTGAGCAGTCCGCCCACCGCGCGCTGCGGCGCCAGGAGGATCGACACCTCCTGCATCCCGGCCGGCACAGTGGCAGTCCCCGGGTCCGTCGTGGTGGCCGGATCCCGGAATCGGGTGCGCAGGAGCTGTTCACCGGGCACCAGGTCCACGGTTGTGACGAGTCCGCTGATGGCTGCAGGATCGGACACGGCGTCAGCCGCAAGAGTCTTTGCGGGCACAGCTTGCCGCGTGGCGCTCTGCAGCACCGTGGCTGAAGGGGTTCCGGCGGGCACCGCCGCGCTGACTATGAGCACCTCGGAGGTCTGGACTCCAGCGAAAGCTCGCTGCTCTGCGCCGTTGGTGTAGGAGACCAGCAGGATGCTCCCGACCACTGCCAGCACGACGGCTGCTACCGATGCCAGGACTCTGCTGTTCACTCTGATTGCTCCTACAGGGTTAACGCGACGAAGAAGGCGTTGAGGGACTTTCCGTCCAGCTCCTCAACGCCGAAAGACTGGAGATCCGCGAGGGAGACCAGCGTAATGAATTTGCCCTTGACGCCCGTGCACTTATTGCAGCCAGCCTCCGATCGCTGCTCGCTCGGCCAGCTGTGCGCGGTCACTTTGAGGGCGGCGAAACCGTCGATAACGTATGACACGTTGTTTCCGTTGCCGGAGGCGCTGGCGTAGACCGGAAGGAGGATGGTGGTGCCATCAATGTGGCATCCCTTGGGGCCGCTCTTGCCCGGCTCGCCGCCGATGACCTGGTGGACGTCGACGGAAGTCTGGCAGTCATTCCTTGCGTCTGCGTCTAGCCAGCCAAAAGCGCCCGGTAATGTTTGGCCACCTGCGCCGGTGCAGGTGGAGGTACTGGTGATCCAAAGCTCAACATCTTTGGGTGCCGAATCGAAAATGCAACGGGGGGCGGTGAACGGAAAAACGGTGGCTTTTGACGGGCTGCCCCACGAGGCCTTTGCCTCCGCCTCTACCGTGGTGGACTTGATGCCCAGGACCGGGGCAAACCAGTGCCGGACGGCGCTGCCGCCGTCCGGGGTGGCGGTGCTGGTCCGGACCGTCACGGAGTTCCCGGAAATGACGGCCGTGGCGGCGGAAACCCCGTCGTGGGCGTTCTTCCCGGCGAGCAGCGTGGCCGTGGCGTCGGGATTGGTGCATCTTCCCGCAGCGCAGTCCTGAGCAATGGCCAGAGCCGCAGCGTCGGCCCCGTTCTGTAGCTGGAACCGTTCCGCATAGATCATGCCGACGTCCACCACGATTGCGGTCATGCCGAGCAACACCACCATAAAAATTGCCATGATCACGGCCACGGCGCCGTCTTCCCCGTTCCTCAGCTGCCTGTTCAGCCGCCGCATCGCATCACCGCCCGTCCGGTCAGCGGGACAGAGTCGGCGAAGAGGCCGGACAACAGATCCACGGAGTAGGTGATGGTGACCGTTACATCCGTGGCGGCGGCGCAGGACGCCGGCGTGACCTGGATGTTCCCGGCGTTGAGCCGGGGATTGAGGTTTGGCGCCGCAGCGATCGCCGTGTTGATCGCCGTGCCGGGCAGCTTCTGGATGGCCATCACCCGTACCGATTCCCGGGCGGCGGCGCTCAGCTGCAGCTGGGCGTTGAAGACCCGGCCAAACTCGATAACCCCCAGAAGAAGCAAAAGAAGCAACGGAACGATCAAGGCGAACTCGACTGCGGCGGCGCCGCGCTCTGAGGATGATCGTTCCATTGCTTCTTTCGGCAGACGTAGGGAATGCGGCCACAATCAACCGAGGCACCGCAGCGCCTCGAGAGGCAGCTGTCCGGCCGGGCCGGCTACTTGAGCGTGGTCTTGGCGCTGAGGCCCGTGAAGAAGGCGCTCAGGTCTTTGCCGAAAGCGGTGACACCGACGATCAGGACCACGGCGATCAGGGCCACCAGGAGGCCGTATTCGACCGCGGTGGCGCCCTTTTCATCGTTGCGAAGGCGGGACTGGAGCGTGAAACCGAGGGTGTGCAGGTTTGCTGCCAGACGAGCGAACATAAAGACTCCTGAAGAGAGATGCGGCTGGCCCAGCGCCAGCTCCAGAGTATACGTTAGAACGTGCCAGGACGCTTCGGGCCGGTGCTGCGCGCAAGCTGCGCAAAGGCTTGACGTACGGGCTGTTCCTGCGCTGGACCTGTGCCTACGCTGGGAAATGGAGCGCTCCTCGCGGGCTACGACGTGAACAAAACAACCCCCAGGGCCGCCGCGAGCAGAGAGGGCCCAAAAGCAACCTCAGCCGCTCGGCCCGGTACCTGCCGCCGGATCGCGACTAGGGAGACAATCCCCCCGATGACGAAGCCCAGGGCGCCGCCGTAAAGTACCTGGCTCCAACCCAGGAAACCCAGGTGGAGGCCCACAGGAGCGGCGAGCTTCACATCGCCCATTCCGATGCCATGCGGCGACACGAGCGCCAGGCTCAGGAATACAACGAACAAGACCGCCGCCCCGGCCACTGCGCGAAGAAACCCGAACCAATCGGTCGTGGCCACGCTACTGACAGCGAAGAGCGCCAAGCCGGACACGAGCAAGGCGCCCACGAGTGGATTTGGCAGCAGGCGGAGAGTGAGGTCGATGCGGGCCAGCTGGACGGCGAGCACGCCAAGCACCAGAAAGGCTGGCAGCGACCAGACCGCACCGAACCGGAGTGCCAGGGCGACGCAAAATAGGCCAGTCAGGGCCGACGTCGTAATTCGTGTCCATCTGGCCGGCAATACGCCAAGGCGGGGGAGCGAGCGAGCGATCGCCAGCTCGGAGAGCATCGCCGCGAACAGGCCGAACAGTCCCGCGGAAATGACGAGGAGCGGCCCGGCGCTGGCTGCAATACCTGATAAGGACACTAGGACTCCCTGACTGGAGCAGCACGGGGGCGGGCCGGGCTGACCGTGCACCGTGCACGGGGACACCCCATTTTGACCCAGCGACACGTCTTCGGCTATTCTTGGTAGTCGTTGTGCGTGTCCTTCTCGATGATGCGTGCCCACGTGGGAATCCGGTTGCAGGATGACTACCCGGTGGGCACAGTCGAGACCTCAGGATGACTGGTTACATAGAGCCCTCACCTCTGTTCCGGTAACGCATAGATAGTAGGTGCACCTTCGTGTGACGCCTAAAACAAGAACGCCAGAACAAGAACGAGGCAAACACCGTGCGTACGTACACCCCGAAGCCCGGCGATATCAACCGCCAGTGGCACGTCATTGACGCCACCGACGTTGTCCTTGGTCGTCTTGCCAGCCAGACCGCAATCCTGCTGCGCGGCAAGCACAAGGCCACCTTTGCGTCCCACATGGACATGGGCGATTTCGTCATCATCATCAACGCTGAAAAGGTTGCCCTCACCGGCGCCAAGCTGGAGCAGAAGCGCGCATACCGCCACTCCGGCTACCCGGGCGGCCTGACCTCGGTCACCTACGCGGAGCTGCTGGAATCCAACCCGGTTCGCGCCGTGGAGAAGGCCATCAAGGGCATGCTCCCGAAGAACTCCCTCGCTGCACAGCAGCTGGGCAAGCTGAAGGTCTACAAGGGTGCAGAGCACCCCCACGCAGCCCAGCAGCCCAAGACGTACGAAATCACCCAGGTCGCCCAGTAGTCCTGGCCACCAACCAACTTTTTATCAAGGAGAATCGTGGCTCAGAACGAAGAACTGACCACCGAGGCCGTTGTGGCTGAGGAAAACCTGACCAGCTACACCTCGGAAAGCGGTCCTGCAGAAGCAGAAGCGCCCAAGAAGGAACGCCCGGCCCTCACGGTTGCCGGTGCAGCAGTTGGCCGTCGCAAGGAAGCCGTCGCACGCGTTCGCATCGTGCCCGGCACCGGCAAGTGGATCATCAACGGCCGCGAACTGGCCAACTACTTCCCGAACAAGCTGCACCAGCAGGACGTCAACGAGCCCTTCAAGATCCTTGATCTTGATGGCGCCTATGACGTCTTCGCCCGTATCCACGGTGGCGGAATTTCCGGCCAGGCCGGTGCCCTGCGCCTCGGCATCGCCCGTTCACTGAACGAGATCGACACCGAGAACAACCGGGCCACCTTGAAGAAGGCCGGTTACCTGCGTCGTGACGCCCGCGTCATCGAGCGCAAGAAGGCCGGCCTCAAGAAGGCCCGTAAGGCTCAGCAGTACTCCAAGCGCTAAACTGCGCTGGCGCGAAAGCCCGTTCCGCCCATTGTGGCGGGGCGGGCTTTCGCCGTTTGCCCTCCGCAACGGCCGGTATTCGGCCGGCGCCGCGGGCTCGGCGGGGCCCGACGGGCGGAAGATGGCCCGCCATCGTCTAAACTTGACCCGATGTCTAGATTATTTGGAACAGATGGTGTCCGGGGTTTGGCGAACGGCCTGCTGACGGCCGAGCTGGCGATGCAGCTGGCCCAGGCCGCGGCAGTGGTGCTTGGCCACGACCGTAATACGAGCGTGACCCGGCCGCGTGCCGTGGTCGCCCGGGACCCCCGGGCCAGTGGTGAATTCATCGCAGCTGCCGTCGAAGCGGGGCTTTCCAGCTCCGGGATCGACGTGTACGACGCCGGTGTGCTGCCGACCCCGGCCGCGGCTTATCTGGTGGCAGATCTCGACGCAGACTTCGGTGTGATGATCTCCGCTTCGCACAATCCTGCCCCGGATAACGGCATCAAGTTTTTTGCCCGTGGCGGCCAGAAGCTCCCTGACGCCGTTGAAGACGCCATCGAGGAACAGCTCGGCAAAGAGCCATTCCGGCCGATCGGGGGCGATGTTGGCCGGATCCAGCGTTTCTCGGACGCCGAGGACCGTTACATCGTCCATCTGCTCGGCACCCTCCCACACCGCCTGGACGGTCTTAAGGTCGTTTTGGACTGTGCCCACGGTGCGGCGAGTGGCTGTTCCCCCCAGGTCTTCAAGGACGCCGGCGCTGACGTTGTTGTTATCGGCGCGGAACCGGACGGCCTGAACATCAACGACGGCGTTGGCTCCACCCATCTGGGACCGCTCAAGCAAGCAGTCCTGGAGCACGGTGCGGACCTCGGGATTGCGCATGACGGCGATGCGGACCGCTGCCTGGCCGTTGACCACGAAGGCGGTGAAGTGGACGGCGATGAGATTATGGCCATCCTCGCCGTTGCGCTGAAAGCCTCCGGCAAGCTCAAGGACGACGTCCTCGTCGCGACAGTGATGAGCAACCTCGGCCTCAAGATCGCGCTGCGCGAAGCCGGCATCAGCCTGCGCGAAACAGGAGTGGGCGACCGCTACGTCCTGGAAGGGATGCGCGAAGGCGGCTACAACCTTGGCGGCGAGCAGTCCGGCCACGTGATCTTCGCCGACCATGCCACCACCGGCGACGGCGTCCTCACCGGCTTGCAGATTGCCGCCCAGGTGGCACTGACCGGCCGTCCGTTGAAGGAACTGGCCGCGGTGATGACCAAACTTCCGCAGGTCCTGATCAACGTCAGGGGAGTGGACCGCACGCGGGTCAAGGGCGACGGCGCAGTGGCTGAAGCCGTTGCGCGGGCTGAGGCCGAGCTCGGAGACACCGGACGGGTCCTGCTGCGCCCCTCAGGCACCGAGGCTGTGGTCCGGGTGATGGTTGAGGCGGAGTCCCAGGACACGGCCCAGCACGTCGCGGAGCGCCTTGCCCAGGTGGTCCGGACCGAGCTGGCCTTGGAGCTCGTCGCCGACTGAGCTTTCCCGCACGCTGTTGTGGAGTGTCCCCCGCGGGGGACACGCCACAACTGCGTGCGGCGCCTTTAGCTGGCGCGCCCGCTCTGGAGCGCGTCGCGGATCTCGGTGAGCAGGGCGATCTGGGGATCCTCGGCTGCTTCTGCCTTGACGTCGGCGTTGATGCCGAGGCGGCGGTTGCGTCGTTCGATCATGTGGTTCATGGGGACGACGACAACAAAGTAGATAGCTGCCGCGATCAGGAGGAAGTTGACGATCGCGGTCAGCAGCACACCGAACTTGATGTCATTTCCGTTCAAGGTAACAACGGCGAAACTGTCAAAGTTGGGCGAACCCACCAGGCCTGCAATGAACGGCATCAGCACGCTCTGGACTAGTGCCGTTACCACGGCGCCAAAAGCGGCGCCGATGACGACTGCGACGGCAAGGTCTACGACGTTGCCCTTGAGAATAAAGTTCTTGAACCCGGTTAGCATGTCCTCAAAATAGCCCGCCTGTGTGAACACCCCGTATCAGGGAGGTTAGTTCCCGTAGCGTGTCGGTCGGCCGCTCCGGAGCTCGGGTCCAGGCACCCGGCCTACCGGTAGCCCGGCGCCGCTTCGAGGCCGAAGTACTCCTCGAGAGTCGCAACGCCCCGGGTGTTCATATCGACCGCCGCTTCCACGCCCACGTAGCGCAGGTGCCAGGGTTCGTAGTAGTAGCCGGTTCGCTCGTGGAACATCCACGGGTAGCGCACCACAAAACCAAACCGATGGGCGTTGGCCTTGGCCCAAAGTGCTGCCGGTTGCGTGGCGAATGCGGGGGTGAAGCTGTCCTGCCCGCTGCCGTCGCCGATGTCGAAGGACCAGCCCGTCTGGTGTTCCGAATAGCCCGGCCGGGCGGAGGCGGTATCCGCACCGGCCTGCCCCTCCGCAGCCACCCACTTGTTATAAGTCGCGATCTGGGTGGCGAAGGAGCGGTACCCGCTGGCCAGGGTGATGGAGATGCCGTCGGCCGCAGCCGCAGCAAACATCTCTTCCGCTGCTGCCGCCGTCGTGCTGTTCAGTAGCGCCGCTTCGCCGGAGGTGGCCAGGCGCACCCGCGGCTGGACGAGGCCGGCCGGAGCGAAGTCGGCGGGGGAAAGTGGCCGGTGCTTGTTCACGATGACCCACGGGCTCGCCGGGTCGGTGAGTGAGTGCCGGGCCGGGGGTGCGGCAGTGGACACCGCGGGGGCCGGGGCCGGGGCCGGAGCTGCTGCTGTTGGCTCGGTGGCTGCGGGACTGTCCGGCAGAATCCCTGCCGCAGCCGTCGCCGAAACCGTCCCCCCGGTGGCTGCCGGCGGCGTTGCCGACACGGACGGCGGCGGCCGGATCCCTTCGGGAGCGCAGGCGCTGAGGACCGCGAGGCCCGAGCCGGCCAGCAGGAGCCGGCTGAAAGCCCGCCTGCCGGGGCCGGCGGCTGACTCCGGTGCCGGCTGCGGCGCGGCCGAACCGTCATGGCACACGTGTGCTACACCTTGCGGAGCAGCATACGGCGGATGGAGTGGTCTGCGTCCTTGGTGAGGACCAGCTGTGCACGGCCCCTGGTGGGGAGCACGTTCTCTTCGAGGTTTGGTTCGTTGATGCGTTTCCAGATATCCCGGGCAGTCTGTTCCGCCTCGGCATCCGAGAGCGTGGCATAGCGGTGGAAGTAGGACTCCGGCTGCGCGAACGCCGTGGTCCTAAGGGTGCGGAAGCGGTCCACGTACCATTCCTCTATATAGGAGGTTTTGGCGTCAACATAGATGGAAAAGTCGAAGAAGTCACTCAGCGCCAGCCCCTGCCGGCCGTCCTGGCGCGGCCTGGCCGGCGCCAGCACGTTCAGCCCCTCAACGATCAGCACATCGGGGCGGCGCACCACCACTTCCTTGCCCGGGACGATGTCGTACGTTACATGGGAGTACCAGGGTGCCCGGACTTCTTCGGCCCCGCCCTTGATCTCGCTGACAAAGCGGAGCAGGGCGCGGCGGTCGTAGGATTCGGGGAATCCCTTCCGTTCCAGGAGCTGCCGCCGCTTGAGTTCGGCCAGCGGGTACAGGAAACCGTCGGTGGTGATCAGCTCCACGTTGGGGGTACCGGGCCACCGGCGGAGCATCTCGCGGAGTACCCGGGCGATTGTCGATTTGCCCACGGCGACCGAGCCGGCGACGCCGATCACAAACGGCGTGCGCTGGGTCTGCTCTCCCAGGAATGTTGTGGTCGCGGCATGGAGCTGGCCTGCCGCCTCGACATACAAATGCAGCAGCCGGGACAAGGGGAGATAGACCTCGCGGACTTCCTTTATATCCAGGGGGTCGCCGAGGCCACGGAGACGGAGCACGTCCTCCCGGTTGAGGGGCTGCTCCATCTGGGCAGCGAGCCGGGACCAGGTCTGCCGGTCCAGCTCCACGAACGGGGAGACGCCGTCGCCGTTCGCATCATTGCGTTGCAAAGTCACCCTAGAGATTCTGCCCTTCGCCGGGCCGAGAGCGAAATGGGCCGTCAGCGGACCGCCGCGCGGCAGGCAGGTTGCGGGCTGGCTGCTGATCCTACGCCGGGGGCCCGGGAAACCCGCTAGGCTTGTGTCCATGTGTGGAATCGTTGGATATGTGGGCCACTCCGCTGGCCGGGTAAATACTGGACACAATGCTCTGGACGTTGTCCTTGAGGGACTGCGGCGCTTGGAATACCGGGGCTACGACTCTGCAGGGATCGCCGTAGTGGCGGACGGAACCATTTCATCGCGCAAAAAGTCGGGCAAGCTGAGCAACTTGATCGCCGAACTTGAGGCCAACCCGCTGCCTGACTCGCTGACCGGCATCGGTCACACTCGATGGGCAACCCACGGCGGTCCGACGGACCAGAACGCGCACCCGCACCTCTCCGACGGGGGCAAGCTGGCCGTCATCCACAACGGCATCATCGAAAACTTCGCCGAACTCAAGCTGGAACTCGTGCACAAGGGAGTGACTTTCCTCTCCGAGACGGACACCGAAGTCGCTGCGGCCCTCCTGGGCGATATCTACCGGAATCAACTCCAGGGCGACCCCGCCAACGGCGGCCTCACCAAAGCCATGCAGCTTGCCTGCCAGCGCCTGGAAGGTGCGTTTACCCTCCTCGCCGTCCACGCGGACCAGCCCGATGTTGTGGTGGCAGCCCGCCGGAACTCCCCGCTCGTCGTCGGACTCGGTGACGGCGAGAATTTTCTCGGCTCGGACGTCTCCGGGTTCATCGACTACACCCGGCGCGCCGTCGAACTCGGCCAGGACCAGATCGTCACCATCACCGCAGACACCGTGGAAATCACCGACTTCTACGGCGCCCCGGCCGAGGGCAAGGAATACCACGTCAACTGGGATCCGGCTTCGGCGGAAAAGGGCGGCTTCCCGTCCTTTATGGAGAAAGAAATCCACGACCAGCCGGATGCCGTCCTGCAGACCCTGTTGGGCCGCTCGGACATCAACGGCAAGCTGACCCTCGACGAGCTCCGGGTAGATCCGGAACTGCTCAAGAACGTCAACAAGATCATCGTCCTCGCCTGCGGCACCTCCGCCTACGCCGGCCAGGTCGCCAAGTACGCGATCGAGCACTGGTGCCGGATCCCGACCGAGGTGGAGCTCTCGCACGAATTCCGCTACCGCGACCCGATTGTGGACGAGAACACCCTGATCGTCTCGATTTCCCAGTCCGGCGAGACCATGGACACCCTGATGGCCGTCCGTTACGCCAAGGAACAGGGCGCCAAAACGGTCTCGATCTGCAACACCAACGGGTCCACCATCCCGCGTGAGTCCGACGCCGTGCTGTACACCCACGCCGGGCCGGAAATCGCCGTCGCCTCCACCAAGGCTTTCCTGGCGCAGATCACCGCCGCCTACCTCCTGGGCCTCTACCTGGCCCAGCTGCGCGGCAACAAGTTCCAGGGCGAGATCAAGGACATCCTCGCGGACCTGAACAAGATCCCGGCCAAGATCCAGCAGATCCTCGACAACGAAGCACAGATCAAGGAACTCGGCCAGTCCATGGCGGACGCCAAATCCGTCCTGTTCCTGGGCCGCCACGTCGGCTTCCCCGTGGCAATGGAGGGTGCGCTCAAGCTCAAGGAACTCGCCTACATCCACGCCGAGGGTTTTGCCGCCGGTGAACTCAAGCACGGCCCGATCGCCCTGATCGAAGAGGGCCAGCCCGTGTTTGTGGTGGTTCCCTCGCCCCGCGGCCGCGACTCGCTGCACGCCAAGGTTGTCTCCAACATCCAGGAGGTCCGGGCCCGCGGCGCCAAGACCATCGTCATCGCGGAAGAAGGCGACGAGGCTGTCAAGGCATACGCCGAGCATGTCTTCTACATCCCCGAAACCCCCACGCTGCTGGCACCGCTGCTCAGTACCGTTCCACTGCAGATCTTTGCCCTTGCCCTGGCCTCCGCCAAGGGTTACGACGTGGACCAGCCTCGCAACCTGGCCAAGAGCGTGACCGTAGAATAGCGCCATGATTGTTGGCATTGGCGTAGACGTCGTAGACATTGAACGGTTCGGCCGGCAGCTGGAGCGCACCCCCGGGCTGCGTGACAGGCTGTTTGTGCCGGCGGAGCGCGAACTGAACACCCGCTCCCTGGCTGCCCGGTTCGCCGCCAAGGAAGCCGTGGCCAAGGTCCTCGGCGCTCCGGCCGGCATGAACTGGCAGGACTGCTGGATCGGTCTTGACCAGCACGGGCCCACCGTCCAGGTCAAAGGAACTGTGCTTGCCGTGGCGGAGTCGAAGGGCGTTAAACGCTGGCACCTGTCGATGAGCCACGACGGCGGAATTGCCACGGCGACGGTCATCGCCGAAAGCTGAGCGTTACCCGCCTGACCAGAACCGGACTACCCGCAGCGAGTGCACCGCGAACGGACTGAAACGATGATCAGCGCCTACACCGGAAACCAGATTCGTGCGGCTGAAGAGAGCTTTCTCCACGCCAGCCGGGCACCCCGCGCGGGCGCTGTCCTGATGCAGCGGGCCGCCTACGGGCTGGCCAACGCGGTAGTCCGCGAGCTCCGGTCCCGCGGCAGCCGGCTCTATGGCGCCAGCGTCACGGTGCTGGCCGGGAAGGGCAACAACGGCGGGGACGGATTGTTCGCGGCAGCCATGCTTGCGGGCCGGGGAATGCGGACGACGGCCGTCCTGACGGGGGGAGAAGCCCATCCGGGGGCACTCACCGCCTTTGAAGCGGCAGGCGGCCGGGTGCTGCGTCTGTCGTCGGAGAACATCGCCGCCGCCGCGCTGGCCGCCGCCGGTTCCGGCGTCGTGATCGACGCGGTCCTTGGCACGGGCGCCCGCGGCGGGCTCCGCGGCCCTGCCGCTGCGCTGTTCGAGCAGCTGGCGGGGTCGCGGCCCGGACTCGTGGTGGCCTGCGACCTCCCCAGCGGCGTAGACGCCGATACCGGTGAAGTCAGCGGACCTGTGCTGCGCGCCGAACTCACTGTGACCTTTGGGGCGGCCAAGGCCGGCCTGCTGGCCGATCCCGGCGCGGACTTCGCCGGCCGCGTGCAGCTTGTCCGCATCGGCATTGACGATGTCCTGCCGGAGCCGGCCCTGCGCCGTTTCGAAGCCGGGGATCTGTCCGCCCTCCTGCCGTATCCGGAACGGCGCTCCCAGAAGTACTCCCGCGGTGTCCTGGGTGTCGTGGCAGGATCGACGCGCTATCCCGGCGCCGCCGTGCTGGCCTGCCGCGGCGCGCTGGCCGCAGGGGCGGGCATGGTGCGCTACCTCGGCCCGCCCGAGGTCTCCGACCTGGTCCGGCGTTCCTGCCCCGAAGTTGTCTGCGGCGCCGGCAGCGTCGCTGATGCCCGCGTCCAGGCGTGGCTCCTGGGCCCGGGCCTTGATGAGCAAGCCCACGCGCAACTGGAGCGCGTCAGCGACGCCGCCGCCGCCGGCCTTCCGGTCGTCGCGGATGCCGGGGCGCTGCCTGCTTTGCCGCGGACCCTCGCCCCGCACGTTGTGCTGACGCCGCACGCCGGCGAACTTGCCGCCCTGCTGGCGCGATACGGCGACGGAGCCGGCCGTTCCGCGGTGGAAAGCGCCACGCTCGCGGCCGTCCGGCGGGCCAGCGGCCTCACCGGCGCCACGGTACTGCTCAAGGGCGCCACAACCCTCGTCGCCGCACCGTCCGGGACCGTCTTCAGCCAGTCCGAAGCGACACCGTGGCTGGCAACGGCCGGCAGCGGAGACGTCCTGGCCGGTGTTCTCGGCGGCCTCCTGGCGCAGCTGTCGGAGCACGCCGGGGCTTTCGCGCGCCGCGGCATTCCGGCCGCCGACCGCTGGGCCGCCATCGCGGCGCTGGCAGCCAGCGTCCATGGCCGGGCCGGGAGCCTGGCATCGGGCGGCGGGCCGGTGACGGCGTCGAACGTTGCGGAGGCCGTGCGGGAGGTTATGTCGAGGATGTAATATAACCGCGCGTTGAGTGCGCCACGTCAGATAGTAACCTTACTTACAAGTAGTCTTTCTAGAGAATTTTCGCCACGCACGAGGAGTACACATGGAAGTCTGGCCCGGAACGGCATATCCGCTGGGAGCCACTTTTGATGGCACCGGAACCAATTTTGCCCTGTTCAGCGAACGCGCCGATCGGGTGGAGCTGTGCATCCTCGCTGATGACCTGACCGAAACCCGGGTTGAGCTGACCGAAGTGGACGGCTATGTGTGGCACTGCTACCTGCCGCACATCCAGCCCGGACAGAAATACGGCTACCGCGTCCACGGCCCGTATGAACCCGAAAACGGCAACCGCTTCAACGCCAACAAGCTGCTGATGGACCCCTACGCCAAAGCAGTCCAAGGCCAGATTGACTGGGATCCGGCGCTCTTCACCTATGAATTCGGTGACCCCGATTCCCGGAACGACAGCGATTCGGCGCCCCACACCATGCACGGTGTGGTCATCAACCCCTACTTCGAATGGGACGGGGACCGCCAGCTGCGGATCCCTTACCACCAGTCGGTAATCTACGAGGCGCACGTCAAGGGCCTGACCGAGCTGCACCCTGAAATCCCCGAAGAGCAGCGCGGCACCTACGCCGGCGTCGCGCACCCGGCGGTTATTGATCACATGAAGAAGCTCGGCGTCACCGCAATCGAACTAATGCCGGTGCACCAGTTCGTCAATGACGGCACGCTCGAGGAAAAGGGCCTCAACAACTACTGGGGCTACAACACCATCGGCTTCTTCGCGCCGCAGAACACCTACAGCTCCTCCGGCGACGTCGGGCACCAGGTCCAGGAGTTCAAGGCCATGGTCCGCGATCTGCACCGGGCCGGCATCGAGGTGATCCTGGACGTGGTTTACAACCACACCGCGGAAGGGAACCACCTGGGCCCCACACTCTCCTTCAAGGGCATCGACAACCAGGCCTACTACCGGCTCGTTGACGACGACCAGAAGCACTACATGGATTACACCGGAACCGGAAACTCCCTCAACGTCCGGCACCCGCACTCCCTGCAGCTGTTGATGGACTCCCTGCGCTATTGGGTGACGGAAATGCACGTCGACGGCTTCCGCTTCGACCTCGCCTCCACCTTGGCCCGAGAGTTCTACGACGTCGACAAGCTCTCCACCTTCTTCGAACTCATCCAGCAGGATCCGATTGTTTCCCAGGTGAAGCTGATCGCCGAGCCGTGGGACATCGGCCCGGGCGGCTACCAGGTGGGCAACTTCCCGCCGCAGTGGACCGAATGGAACGGCAAGTACCGCGACACGGTCCGCGACTTCTGGCGTGGTGAGGCATCCACCCTGGGTGAATTCGCGTCCCGTCTGACCGGCTCGGCGGATCTGTACGAAAGCTCTGCCCGGCGCCCGGTGGCCTCGATCAACTTCGTCACCGCCCACGACGGCTTCACCATGCGCGACCTCGTCTCCTACAACGAAAAGCACAACGACGCCAACGGCGAAGGCAACAACGACGGCGAATCCCACAACCGCTCCTGGAACTGCGGCGAGGAGGGGGACACGGACAACGACCACGTACTGACCCTCCGCGCCCGCCAGCAGCGCAACTTCATCGCCACCCTGCTGCTTTCGCAGGGCGTCCCGATGCTCCTGCACGGCGACGAACTGGGCCGCACCCAGCAGGGCAACAACAACACCTACTGCCAGGACTCGGAACTGAGCTGGATCCACTGGGAGGCGATGGACCAGCCGTTGGTCGAGTTCACCGCCGTCGTCAACAAGATCCGGCACGACCACCCGACGTTCCGGCGCAGCCGCTTCTTCGACGGCCGCCCGGTCCGCCGCGGCGAGGGCGAGAAGCTCCCGGACATCGTCTGGCTGAAAACGGACGGCACCGAAATGCTCCCGGAGGACTGGGACAGCGGCTTCGGGCGGACCATCGGTGTGTTCTACAACGGAGACGGCATCCAGGAGCAGGACTCCCGCGGACGCCGCATCACCGACGACAGCTTCCTGTTGTGCTTCAACGCCCACGACGACGACGTGGACTTCGCACTGCCGTCCACGGAGTACTCGCGGTTCTGGGACGTGCTTGTGGACACCGCAGACCAGGCTGACACCGAGGAGCCGCTTAAGGCTGGTGCGGTGGTGAAGCTCGCGGCCAAGTCGATGGTGGTGCTCCGCGCCCACTCCGGTCCCGAGGTGGAAGTGGACTACTCCGCAGCCGCGTCGCTGGCCTCCATGGCCGAGCACGAGGACGCCCTCGAGGAAATGGTGGAGTCCCAGGAGGAAGCCGCCGCTACCAGCGCTTCGAAGGCTGCCGCCGAATGAGGACTCCTGTCTCCACCTACCGGCTGCAGGTCCGGCCCGGGTTCACCCTCCAGGATGCTGCCGAGACCGTGCCGTACCTGAAATCGCTCGGCGTGGACTGGATCTACCTCTCGCCGATCCTCACCGCCGAAAAGGGATCGGACCATGGCTACGACGTCACCGACCCCGCCGCGATCGACCCTGACCGCGGCGGCGCCGAGGGTCTGATCGCGGCGTCGAAGGCGGCGCGGGACGCCGGCATGGGTGTGCTCGTTGACATCGTGCCCAACCATGTCGGCGTCGCAACCCCCGCCCAGAACCCGTGGTGGTGGTCCCTGCTCAAGGAGGGACAGCAGTCCCGTTACGCCCCGGCGTTCGACGTCGACTGGGACTTTGGGGCAGGCAGGATCCGGATCCCAGTCCTCGGGGAGGACTCCGACGTTGACGCGCTGGAGATCAAGGACGGGGAGCTGTGCTACTACGACCACCGCTTCCCGCTTGCCGAAGGCACGTATACCGCAGGTGACTCCTCTGCCGATGACTCCCGCGAGGTGCACGACCGGCAGCACTACGAGCTGATCGGCTGGCGCCGGGCCGACGACGAACTGAACTACCGCAGGTTCTTTGCCGTCAATTCCCTGGCCGGCATCCGGGTGGAGCTCCCGGAGGTCTTTGATGAGGCCCACGCCGAGATTGTCCGCTGGTTCCGCGAGGGCCTGGTTGACGGTCTCCGGATCGACCACCCGGACGGCTTGGCCGACCCGGAGGGTTACCTGCACCGGCTCCGCGAAGTGACCGGCGGCAGCTACCTGCTGATCGAGAAGATCCTCGAGCCCGGAGAGCAGCTTCCGGCCAGCTTCGACTGCGACGGAACCACCGGGTACGACGCCCTCGCGGACGTGGACCGGCTCTTCGTCGACCCCGCCGGGCAGGCAGACCTCGACGCCCTCGACACCGGGCTGCGCGGCGGCCAGGCGGCGGACTACGAGGACATGATCCGGGGGACCAAGCGCCGGATCACGGACGGGATCCTGCACTCCGAGATGCTTCGGCTGGCCCGGCTGGTCCCGGCCGGTACCGGTCTCAGGGCAGACCAGAGCGCCGACGCCCTGTCCGAGATCATCGCCGCTTTCCCCGTTTACCGCAGCTACCTGCCCGTGGGCGCCGACGTCCTGGCGGAAGCGTGCGAACTCGCAGCCGGCCGGCGTCCTGACCTCGCCGACGCTATTGCGATGCTGCTCCCGCTGCTGCTTGACGCGGGCCCGGAGCCCGATGCCGAGCTGGGGCGCCGCTTCCAGCAGACCTCCGGCATGGTCATGGCCAAGGGGGTGGAGGACACCGCGTTCTTCCGCTACACCCGGCTGGGCACCCTGACGGAGGTCGGCGCCGACCCTACCGAGTTCTCCCTCGCAGCGGAAGAATTCCATCACCGGATGGCGCGCCGGCAGGCGGAGCTCCCGTTGTCCATGACCACGCTGAGCACCCACGACACCAAGCGCAGCGAAGACACCCGCGCGCGGATCTCTGTGCTTGCCGAATTGGCACCGGAATGGCGGGCTGCCCTGGCCCGGCTTCAGGACCTTGCACCGCTGCCGGACGGACCGCTGGCCAACCTGTTGTGGCAAGCCATTGCCGGAGCCTGGCCCGCGGACCGTGAGCGTTTGCAGTCCTATGCACTGAAGGCCGCCCGTGAGGCCGGCAACTCCACCGACTGGCTGGATCCGGACGCGGGTTTCGAGGTGAAGCTGGCCGCCGTCGTCGACGCGGCCTTTGACAACCCTGAGGTTGTGGCGGAACTGGAATCCCTGGTGCAGCTCCTGAATCCCTATGGTGCCGTCAATTCGCTTGGGGCCAAGCTGGTTCAGCTGACCATGCCGGGAGTCCCCGATGTCTACCAGGGCACCGAGTTCTGGGACCGCTCGCTGACCGATCCGGATAACCGGCGGCCCTTCGACTACGGTGCGCGGCGTGCCGCACTGGCCGCGCTGGACGCGGGCGAACGTCCGGCGTCGTACACCGATGACGCGGCGAAACTCCTGGTCACCTCGAGGGCGCTGCGGCTGCGCCGCGACCGGCCCGGGCTGTTCACGGGGTACCGCCCCGTGGTGGCTGCAGGGCCGGCTGCGGGGCATCTGGTCGGCTTTGACCGCGGCTCAGCGGCGGGACCGGGCGCGGTGACGCTCGCCACCCGGCTGCCCCGCACCCTGGAGCAGCAAGGCGGCTGGCGGGAGACCGCCATTGACCTGCCCGGAGCCATGACCGACGAACTGACCGGCGCCACGTTCGGCCCGGGTGCCGTGGAACTGGCAGCCATCCTGGGCCGCTACCCGGTCGCCCTGCTGGTTCCCGCCGAGCACTGACGTAACCTCCGAAAAGCGAACGGAAAGCTGTGATCACTTTGCCTGCCGATGGAAATGAACGCTTTGACCTCTGGGCGCCGGAACCGGCCGCCGTGACGCTGCTGGCCGACGGTCGGCAGTACCCGATGACCCGCCGGGCACCTGCCGATGCCGCTGACGGCTGGTGGACCGCACCCGACGCCCCGGCCAGCGGGGAGGTCGACTACGGCTACCTGCTCGACGGCGACACCACACCGCTGCCGGACCCCCGGTCCCGCCGGCAGCCCGACGGGGTGCACTCGCTCTCCCGGACCTTCGACGCAGGCAGCCACACGTGGTCGGACGGAAACTGGCAGGGCCGCGGGCTGCAGGGAGCGGTGATCTACGAGCTCCACATCGGGACCTTCACCCCCGAAGGCACCCTGGACGCCGCGGCCGGCAAGCTGGACTACCTGGCGGAGCTTGGTATTGATTTTGTGGAGTTGCTGCCGGTGAACGGCTTTAATGGAACCCACAACTGGGGCTACGACGGCGTTCTCTGGTACGCCGTGCACGAGGGCTACGGCGGCCCTGCCGCGTACCAGCGGTTCGTGGACGCGGCCCATGCTGCCGGTCTGGGTGTGATCCAGGACGTGGTTTACAACCACCTCGGACCCAGCGGGAACTACCTTCCGCGCTTTGGTCCGTACCTGAAATCGGGCGAGGGCAACACCTGGGGCGACTCGGTGAACCTCGACGGTTCCGGGTCCGACGTGGTGCGCGGTTACATCCTGGAGAACGCCGCCATGTGGCTGCGGGACTACCACGTCGACGGGCTTCGGCTCGACGCCGTGCATGCCTTCAAGGACGAGCGGGCCGTCCACCTGCTGGAGGAGTTCGGTGCGCTTGCGGACAGCATCTCCGCCGAAACCGGACGCGCTGCCACCATGATCGCCGAATCGGACCTCAACGATCCGCGGCTGCTTTACCCGCGCGGCATCAACGGCTACGGCCTGGCCGGCCAGTGGAGCGATGACTTCCACCATGCGGTGCACGTCAACGTGAGCGGCGAAGCCACCGGCTACTACGCCGACTTCGAGTCCATTGAAGCCCTGGCCAAGGTCCTGGTGGACGGGTTCTTCCACGACGGCGGCTACTCCAGCTTCCGTGGGCGGCACCACGGCCGACCGATCAACACCGGTGTGGTGCATCCCGCGGCCCTGGTGGTCTGCAGCCAGAACCACGACCAGATCGGCAACCGGGCCACCGGCGACCGGCTGTCCCAAACGCTGGGATACGGGCAGCTGGCGCTGGCGGCCGTCGCGACCCTGACCTCGCCGTTCACGCCGATGCTCTTTATGGGTGAGGAATACGGCGCCACCACACCCTGGCAGTTCTTCACCTCGCACCCCGAACCGGAACTCGGCAAAGCCACTGCGGAGGGCCGGATCAGGGAGTTCGAACGGATGGGCTGGGACCCCGCCGTCGTCCCCGACCCGCAGGACCCGGAAACCTTCACCCGTTCCAAGCTCGACTGGGCCGAAGCCGCCGCGGGTGAGCATGCCCGTCTGCTGGAGCTGTACCGCAAGCTGATCTCGCTGCGGCGCACGACGCCTGAGCTCGCCGGACTCGGCTTCGAAGACACCGCTGTCGCCTTCAGCGAGGCCGAAGGCTGGCTCCGCCTGCGCCGCGGCAGTGTGGAGGTCGCCATGAACTTCTCCGCCGAACCGCGCCGGCTCAGTGTTGCGGGCGCCTCGATCTCGCTGGCCACCGAGGACGCAGTACACCTCGCCGACGGCCAGCTCGCCCTCCCCGGCCACAGTGCCGCCGTCGTCTCGAAATCGGACAGGATTGAACGTATGACTTATGTTGCAGCAGAAACCCGTTATGACTCCATGCCGTACCGCCGTGTGGGCCGCAGCGGACTGAAGCTCCCCGCCATCTCCCTGGGGCTGTGGCACAACTTCGGGGATGATAAGCCGTTCGAGACCCAGCGGGCCATCCTGCGCCGGGCCTTCGACCTGGGTGTGAACCACTTCGACCTGGCGAACAACTACGGCCCGGCCGCCGGTTCGGCCGAAACCAACTTCGGCCGCCACCTCAAAGATGATTTCGCGCCCTACCGGGACGAGCTCATCATCTCCACCAAGGCCGGCTACAACATGTGGCCCGGTCCGTTCGGCGAATGGGGTTCCCGTAAATACCTGCTCGCGAGCCTGGACCAGTCGCTGACCCGGATGGGCCTGGACTATGTGGACATCTTCTACAGCCACCGTCCCGACCCGGAAACGCCGCTGGAAGAGACCATGGGCGCACTGGACCACGCCGTCCGGTCCGGGAAGGCCCTCTACGCGGGCATCTCCTCCTACACCCCGGAGCAGACCCTCGAAGCCGCCCGGATTCTCAAGGAACTCGGCACCCCGTTGCTGATCCACCAGCCGAGCTACTCCATGCTGAACCGCTGGACCGAAAACGGCAGCCCCAACCTGTACGAGGCGATCGAACAGGTCGGTGCCGGCTCCATCGCATTCTCGCCCTTGGCCCAGGGAATGCTGACCGACCGTTACCTGAACGGGATCCCGGCCGGTTCCCGCGCCGCCCAGGAGAAGTCCCTGGCCGAAGACAGCATCACCGAGGAGAAGCTGGACCGGGTGCGGGGCCTGCAGCGGATCGCCGAAAGCCGCGGCCAGTCCCTCGCCCAGATGGCCATCGCCTGGATCCTCCGTCCGCAGGAGAAGGGCTCCGCCGTGACATCGGCGCTGGTCGGCGCCTCCAGTGTCCGGCAACTGGAGGACACCCTGGCGGCGATCAACAACCTCGGCTTCAGCGCCGAAGAGCTGAGCGCGATCGACGAGTTCGCCGTCGAGTCCGAGATCAACCTGTGGGCGCAGAAGTAGCCTGCCTCGCCTGCAGGCGCTAAGGAAGGTGCGGCGGCCGGGAACAACTTAGGCCGCCGCGCCGTTGACTAGAATGCTAAGGGCGCCGTATGGCGCCGTGCCCGTTGCCGCCGTCGTGCATCAGAGTACTTCCGCGCCGGGCACATGAAGTTGTCCTCAAAGGAGTTCCGTGTCTTCACATCCGATTCGTGTTGCAATCGTCGGCGTAGGTAACTGTGCCACTTCACTGGTCCAGGGCGTTGAGTACTACCGCAATGCCGACCCACAGGCCACGATTCCCGGGCTGATGCATGTGGAGTTCGGCAAGTACCACGTCAACGACGTCGAGTTCGTCGCCGCCTTCGATGTCGATGGCAAAAAGGTGGGCCTGGACTTGTCCGACGCCATCCTGGCCAGCGAAAACAACACCATCAAGATCGCCGACGTCCCGCCGACCGGTGTTACCGTCCAGCGCGGCCCGACCCTCGACGGACTCGGCAAGTACTACCTCGAGACCATCGAGCAGTCCCCGGAGGAGCCGGTCGACGTTGTCCAGGCCCTCAAGGACGCCAAGGTCGATGTGATGGTCTGCTACCTGCCGGTCGGATCGCAGGAGGCCGCCGAATTCTACGCCCAGTGCGCGATCGATGCCGGAGTTGGCTTTGTCAACGCCCTGCCGGTGTTCATCGCCGGGACCAAGGCCTGGGCGGACAAGTTCACCGCCGCAGGCGTGCCGATCGTGGGCGATGACATCAAGAGCCAGATCGGCGCCACCATCACGCACCGCGTGATGGCAAAGTTGTTCGAGGACCGCGGCGTCACCCTGGACCGCACCTACCAGCTGAACGTCGGCGGCAACATGGACTTCAAGAACATGCTGGAGCGCGACCGGCTCGAGTCCAAGAAGATCTCCAAGACGCAGGCCGTGACGTCCAATGTCGAAGCCGTGCTCGCCGCCAAGGACGTCCACATCGGCCCGTCGGACTACGTCCAGTGGCTCGACGACCGCAAATGGGCCTTCGTCCGCCTCGAGGGCCGCAACTTCGGCGACGCCCCGGTGTCGCTGGAATACAAGCTGGAGGTCTGGGACTCGCCCAACTCTGCCGGTGTGATCATCGACGCCATCCGTGCCGCGAAGATCGGCATGGACCGCGGCATCGGCGGCCCGCTGCTCTCCGCCTCGAGCTACTTCATGAAGTCGCCGCCGGAGCAGTTCAACGACGACCTTGCCCGTGAAAAGGTCGAGGCCTTCATCCGCGGAGACGTGGAGCGCTAAGCCCCGCTCTTTCGCCCCCCGACAACGCTCCCGCACCTTTGGTGTGGGAGCGTTCGTGTGTCCGGAGTGTCCGGGAGTGTCCGGGAGTGTCCGGGAGGCGCTCCCTCACGTCCGGTCGCTTCCAGCCCGATCCTCCCTCACTTCCGGTCGTTTCCAGCCCGATCCTCCCTCACGTTATGCAGGTATCGGCGGAGCGCTCCTTCAGTCTTCGCTGGAAAAGCCGGCAGCAGAGGACGGGCTGAGGTATGCGTTGCGGAGGAGTCGCTTAATCCTGGCGGTGGCGACGGCGAAGCCGTCCGCAAGGTCATCTCTTGTCAGGACGAGCACCGTCCATCCCGCTGCCTCGAACGCTTTGTCACGACGACGGTCGCTAAATATCTGGGCAGGGAGCAGATGGTGACCGCCGTCGTATTGCACTGCCACCCGACGCCGGCGATAGCCAAGGTCCGCTGTTGGGGAGCCCGGTCTTTCCGGGCGGAGCAGGAGCTGGAGCTCCGGCTCCGGGAGCCCGGCGTCGCACATCACAAGGCGCAACAGCGTCTCCGGACCTGAATCGGATCCCACTCGCATCAGGTCAAGTGCCGCCCGGGCACGGACGATTCCCTGCAGATTCGGGTGGCGTTTCAGCATCGAACGCAGCCCATCCATGGTCGCGAAGGGTTCGCTCCGTCCTTCCAGGCCCACCCGGGGAATACGCACGAGCTCGTCTCCCATGCAGACAAGTTCGGGCAGGCTCAACCGCCGGGCGAGGTCGAGCCACGTCCGGGGCCGGGTGCTGATCCGGATGCCGTCCGCTGTTTCGACCTCGTCGTCCCAAGCGAGAACCGTATGCCCGACTATGCCCTTGCGGCGGACCTCGGGCAGCTCCCGCGGCTTGCTTAGGTGGAGCTCCTCAGAGTCCGAGAGCCAGGGAGGCAAGAGCTGACATCGAAGTCTGGCGGCTGTGACGTGTGAGATCCAGGCACCCGGCGACGCGACGGACAATGCTCGAGCCGCCGTTTCCAACTCGAAGCGCCACTCCACGGGCCGGTAGAGACCCCTGCTGATCTGCCGGATATCCGACTGTCTGAGTCTGTTTTTGGGCACTCCCCAGGACCGGGCGTCAGCGACAGTGAAGGGTGCTGTGCCGAGTGGCCCGGGAAGCTCCGTTCGCATTCTCATGCTGGAATTGTGAACCCATTCAGGTAACCGTGCAGGAGTTATCCACAGTTGCCCGGGAATGGCCCGTAGCGGTAGTCACCGGTTCCGACGTCCCTTGGCGGGTGGGTCGCGGGATGTGAGGGAGGGT